>CAZFGW010000029.1:0-1779 GCA_964518575.1 uncultured Eggerthellaceae bacterium | reverse complement strand
GAACCCTCACATACGGCACCAGAAACCGCTGTCCTGCCATTAGACGACACCCCAATGCGCTTCGTCATGCGTTGAAATACCTGCAAACGCGAGTTGATATATTACGAAAAGCTCAGGCGGACGTCAACCCCACCCCATCGCGCTTCGTCAGAAGCGCACCTGCGCGCGCAAGCAGCTCTGCGCGCTCATTCGCCAAGGTCTCGTTGACGACTTCCTCAAGGAGAAGCGCAAGCGTCTCTCCGAGCTCCGGTCCTTCGTTGTATCCGATCTCAATCAGATCGTGCCCATCAATGGCAAGATCCTTTACCCGAAACGCCATCTTGTCAGCGAGCACCTGAGTATATGTTGCGCGGGCATGCTTGATCTTCTCAAGTCGCGGAAGCGCGCGATCGGACTGGGCGGAGGCATCTGCCTGTTTGAGATCGAGAAGAGCTTCGAAAAGATCCTCGCGCCCACCAAGTTTCATCAATGCCCGTCTGATCGACTTTGTTGTCGGCTCGATCTTGAGCGCGTCGTGTTTTTGCACGAGCACGAGAATATCGTCGATACGTGCTTCCGACATCTTAAGGCGTCTGAGCAATCCACGCGCTATGACGGTACTCACACGTGCATGACCGTAGAAATGCTCGACCCCTTCATCGTCAAAGAATGCCGCCGCAGGCTTGCCCATATCGTGACAAAGCGCCGCCCAACGTACAAGGGACGATGGCGGTGTGTTCTGGACAACATAGGCGGTGTGTTCGAGAACATCATATATATGGTAAGGAGTTTTCTGTACACATCCCTTCATGGCGACGAGCTCGGGCACGACGAAACCAAGCACATCAACGCACGCAAGAAGCGCATCATGGACATGTGAACCCAGCAGGAAAAGGTCGAGCTCGTGGTGGATGCGCTCGATGGAGATGCGGGAGAGGAGGTGTTTGCATGACATCATCGCGCGCATGCAATCCTCGTCAATCTCAAAACCCAGCTGAGAGGCGAATCGACAGCCGCGCAGAATCCGCAGGGCATCTTCGGAAAACCGCAGGGAAGGATCGCCCACGCATTCGATCAGGCGCCCTTCGATAGCAGCGATGCCGTTGAAGGGATCGCGAAAGCCGACAGAGGGGTTATAGGCGATCGCATTCATCGTGAAATCCCGCCGCGCCAAATCCTCATCAATGCTTGAGACGAACTCCACTGAGTCGGGACGCCGTGCGTCAGAGTATGCTCCGTCACTTCTAAAGGTTGTGACTTCAATGGGGAAGGCGGGGTATGCGCTATCTATAACAGTAATCGTTCCGTGTGCGATCCCTGTGGGGTATACCTTGAGCCCATGTGCCTCGCACGCATGCATGACATGTTCAGGAAGGGCGCTTGTCGCAATATCGGCATCCTGCGGGTCGGTTCCCATGATGCTGTCACGGACGAATCCGCCTACGAGCCATGCTTGCTCACCTTCTTGTTCAAGAATCTGCAGAACGCGCAATGCAGGCTCGGGAACGAGAAGCGCAGTGCAGTCTGTAGTGCTCTTTGCGCGAGCGTTGTCGGAAAGTGCAACTGGTATAGGTCTTTGTGGATTGCCTGCCACTGTTTTTTGTCCTTCGATTCCTTTCGCATAAAGCGCTTTGAACAGGGAATATTCTGCCCTGATAACAGCTCGAAATTCCGTCTAGAAAAAAATCTGAAAAAAGTTTTAAATTCTGTTGAAATGGTGTTGCTTCGCTGCTATTATATCGTTCCGCGTCGCAATCGCGACGTAATGCCGCCACGCGCGGTGCACCGCCGTCTCGAACG
>CAZFGW010000028.1:0-6614 GCA_964518575.1 uncultured Eggerthellaceae bacterium | reverse complement strand
TGTTGTTCATGCCTTTGACAGCCCCCGTGCCAAGACCGCGGATGTTCACGTAGTACAAAGACGAATCCCCTGCGAACAGATACGTCACATCGTTCGCAGAGCCGATCTTCTCATCATCGCTCGCCGTCAACGCAACGGTCGTGAGCGCCGGGTTGCCCGCGAGCATGTAGGACATCTTCACACTGGGAGATGTGCAGATATCTTCCATAGCGAAGGTGGTGAGTGCGGTCATATCAGCGAACGCGTAGGACATATCCGTTGCTGCAGCAACGTTCCAGCCTGTCGGTAGCACGAGTGCACCCACAACAGCACTATCACCTTGAGACACGCTCGTGACTGCCGCCTGTCCGCAGAACAGATACGCGAGTGACGTGTTCGCTGCCGATCCAGCAAGCGACGGCAATCCGCGCAAATCAAGTGTGGGTATGTGCGATGCCGCACCCGCTCCTGCGAAGAACATCTTCTCGAGGGAAGTAGCCGGCACGACCGTTCCCGTTGCGGTCAGGGAAAGCGCACTTCCCGCACCTAGGCTTCCGGTGAACGCACCCTCGAACATGCTTGCCAAGGTAGCTCCACCCGAACCTGTGTCAACAAGCGTGTAGGTGACATCGCCCGTGCGTGCTGCACCTGCGAACATCCGAGACAAGTTCGCACCCGTGCCAGAACCCACACGCGTGGCATTCACATCAACAAGCGCCGTGCAGCTCTCGAATGCGCTTGTGAGATTGGCGTTCGCACCTGTTGCCACGTCGGTCGCGTGCAAAGAGGCAACCTTCGTCGCAGAGGCGAAGTTCGTCAGGTTGGCGCGCGCACCCGTGCCCACCCGATCAAGCGTGAGAGTAGCACCCGTTGCCAGTGCTCCGTTGAACATGTTGGAAAGATCCGCGCTCGCACCTGTAGCAAATCCAGAGAGCTCCACGCTTGCAAGTCCCGTGCATCCACCGAACATGAACGACGCATTCACAGGGTTCAAGCTTGCAGGCAGGTAGGCACCTTCGAACGGTAATGCAACGCTATCCGTAGCAAGCCATTCAGCAAATGAATTAATGCCTTCGGCAGTGCCGTAATCTGGCTTAGTAACATTTGTTACATGCGATAAGCTTGAGCACTGCCGCACCATATATGATGCGTCCTGCGTTGCGGAGGTTATCTCCAATTGATTCAAATCGAGCGCTTTGAGCCTTACGCAGCCATCAAAGAGAGCAGAAACAGATCCATGTGCTCGAATTCTTCCAAGGAAAACAACTTGATCGAATTTGTCATGATATCCATTTTTGTTGTACTGGCTCCAGGGAGCTTGTCCATTTCCGGTATTGAAGTCCTGCATCATGCCCCACTCATTATCTGAGGGGTAAATGACGAGAGTGCTCACTCCGGCAACAACGTCATCGCGAATTGACCACCGGACATCAGTGTTGTTCGATTCAAGAGTAACGCCTGGGTCAACCGATACATCTGACGGTCGCGTAATCGATCCTACATAACCGATGTTTCCGCCTGCTACGAAACTGCCAAATCGGGAGTCATCGGTGCGCTCATCATTCGGACCTGTTGCATAGTCAACATAATCTTTCTTGATCCAAACATCGCGGTTGGAAATGGCTTCTGCATTGCGCAAATGAATGAGACCGGTATACGAATAGTTGTGATCATTTACGGTCAATGAAGGTCTTTTCATAAGACCTGATAGCGAAGTGGGTCCTCCATATACATAAACATCGGCTTGAATTACATAGCTCGGCGACATAGCAGAAGAAGCCTTGTACCAGAAAAAGCCATTGAGCAGTTTGGTGCATTTGGGTCCAACCGTGATGGACGCCCTCTCGGTATCGGGGGATTCTGCGGTGGGCATCGCATAAAGGGTGTCACATCCAGCGAATAACTGAATCATGCCTGCGTTTTCCGTTGCATCATCATTTGCAACGGGATTCGTGTTTGTCACTGTGCCCGCAGAATCGGTTCCGACGAGCTTCTCCATATCGAGTCCGCTCAAGTTAATCGTCTTCAGAGCGCGGCAGCCATCGAACATGAAATTCATCGAAACAGGAGCAACCATATGAGTTGTTCCAATAAAGCTAACATTGGCAAGTTTTGGACATCCGATAAACATACGGTGGAATATTGGTCCTGTCGCAGATGTCTTTGTGGATGTATAGGAGAAATTGGTCAGATTCACGGATCCATTGAACATATCTTGCCAATTCATGTTCGCGATCGTATTGAAGTCCGTTAGCGTTACTGAAGCCAAGCTGTCACAGTTACGGAATAGCAGAAGAGCATTGGCAAATGTGTCACCATTAGGATTCTTCCCGCCTCGGGCAGCCGTAATGTTCCAGTCATTGGGCAAAGCGAGCGTGCCTGCGCTTACTGTTCCACTTGATCCAATACCGTTAGTGACAAGGGTGATCTTGTCACAGTCTTCGAACATTCGGTAAATGGAGGGCTCTAGACCATTGGTATCAACAAGGTCGGGCAAGCCACGCAAATCCATGGTTGGCATGAACATGTGGCCAGCCCCCGGATTGCCAACATATCCCGTTCCAGAAACCGTTCCCGTGTAGTCGTAAGCATTGCCGTAATAGTACGATCCAGAAGAGTAGCTGGGAACTGCAAATTGCCCAAACGAGAACATCGCTCCCATAGAAGCGGCGGTTCCGCGTCCTGCCGTAGCCCTCCAAGTTAGTTTCGAATTAGCCGCTATTGAAGAGCTTGTGAATGAGCGGGTAAAGAAGCCGAGCAGGTTCGCTTTATTATTACCAACGTTGTTGAACGAATAGGTATGTGTGCCACTGGAATTTGTAGCGACGTTACGGAACATTTCGTAAAGTTCTGCATTTGTTCCCGTACCAACATTTTCAAAAGTCACATTCCTGAGGCGCGCACAATCCGAGAACATATTTGACATATAGGGCGTGTTTCCCGTGCCTACATTCGTTGCGCTCAACGTATCAAGATACGTGCAATTTTGGAACATGAATCTCATGTGAGACGATGCCCCGATTCCCACATTCTCCATGGTCAGCGTTGCGGCTTCACCGCTATTCATGGTAGAGCCGAACGTATCCCAAAGGATGGCATAATCTCCTTTGAAACAGTCAGTTAGAGTGATTGATTTGAGTCGCCAGCAGTTGTAGAACATCCATCGAGCATCTATGCTTCGCCCATTGAATTGATTGTTTAGATTAACGGTTGTAAGTGAAGAGCAATTCTGGAACATGAACGACACATCGGCAGAGGTTCCAGAACCGACATTTTGGGACAAGTTAATAGAGGTAAGGCTGGAACAATTCTCAAACATCCTCACCATGCTGACGCCATTGGCTGATCCCACGTTGTTCAGTGTTACCGACTTAATACCCGAGCAGCCAGAGAACATATCATGCAAACGCACATTTGCTGCTGTGCCAAAGTTATTGAGCACAACTTCAGTGATGCTGCCACATCCATTGAACATGTTATGAGCGCTTCCCATTTTCGCTGAAGCTGTATTTGAAGGAAGTTTGACCGCCCATGTTCCAGAAGTGATGGTCGCATTTGCGTTAGCAACTGCTCCTGTTAGGGATGGGTTGCTCTTGAACATCTCTCCCATAGATGTTGTGTTGTTGACAATATTAAGGTTTGAAATGTCTGCTGTTCGTAAATTAGGAAGACCTGCAAACATTTGGTCAAGTGCTGTGTTTGCTATAACGCCCGACTCAATATAGACGCTTGTGACGGATTTGAACCCATACCAAGGCGCCATATTGTCGCCGCCATCGAAGTTTCTGAGCGTTCCGCTCGAACCATTTGGACGAATCCTGAGCTCCCCGTTGTAAACTCTCCAGCCAACCGCTGTTTGGGGGCTTCCGATATTGTAGGTATAGTTTGAGCTTGAAGGCTCGCCCGATCCTCCAAGAAAATCGCACGCCGCGCTGGTCCATACGCTTCTTTTCGCTCCTGTACCAAGTTGGATGCCGCCGACTTTTCCGGAAACATATTCTTGACCCTCATATTGGTAATGAACGCCATTGAATACGCCGTCGAGTCGCTTGAGAAGATTACCCTCGCTTTGCGGTCCGCCATTTACTGTGACCTTCACATTGGAGCCGAGCACATATTCGGGAGCCGAAGATGCTGTACTTTGATACGAGAAGAACCCGTTGAGAATCTTGGTGAATGTTGGTCCGAGGATTATTTCACCAGCATTCTTCGCCTCCATATTTCCTTCGGTTCCTGCAGCAGCGAAGGCGCTGTATCGAAAGAGCGATTTCATTCCTCCGCCACGGGCTGCGAATTGACTTGATACGCTCATTGCACTTACATCCCATGCACTGAGATCAACCAGTTTAAGGTTTGGACAGTTATAGAAACTAGTGTCTGCTTGACCTGACGGAATAGTGAATCCTCCATTCATGCGAATCGTTTCTGCATAACAATTTGGAAAAAGATCGTTAAGATAATTTCTTGCATTGATCTCGTTGTTATTGGCAGCATGCATCCAGAAGTGTTTCAGTTTCGGGCAATTGGAAACGATGGAGTAAAATGCCGCTGCCTCTGCATCCCACTTTTTCAGTTCGACCGCAACAAGATCTGGGTTTTCGTCGAACATATTCATGCAATAAAGCGAGTCCTTCGTATCGAGAGTATCCGGCAATTTCAGATAATAGTTGTTGCATGCTTCCGCATAGTATTGACTGAGGTAGGGGTCACTTTGCCAATTGACGGGCTTGTCCCCTTGATAGATATACTTGTAGCCGCCATTATGGCTCCAAAGACTCCAAAGCCTTCCATAAGTCGGGGCGTCGGAGCCGTAGATTATCGTTTTGTCTCTGTCTCTGTTCGCAAGCTTCGCCATGCCGCGTACGTCCATGCGGTTAATGCGTCGTATGCCGTACATGATGTGTCCGGCAGTTTGCGTTTGAGCACTTGCATTATATGAATTCTTCCAAGTCAGCTCACCGTCAACAATATTGGTTGCACCCAGACAACCCCGCATGAATGAATCCAACCATGCTCCGCCGCTTCCAACATTGTCGAGCAATATCGAAGCTGTTGTGTTTGCTGGAACGAAGGAGTTATCAGTACCCGCGTTATAGAACATATACTGCAAGTCAGCCCAAGCGCCTGTACCAACATTGCCCATTCTTACCGTTGTGAGTCCATAGCAGTTCTGGAATAAACGATTCATATCCGCCTGCCTACCAACGGTATAGTTGGCGTTTGTGGTTGTTCCCGTTGGGCTGTCATATCCCAATACAGCCGTCTTGAGTCCGCTATTGCCTCTTGCAAAACCCCTCATATCCGGCCATTGAACACGTGTGCCACCCGAGTTGTACAGCTCATATGTTCCATTACCGACGTTGTTCATGTACAAGTAGGTTGATTTATCCGCACTGCCTTTCACTGTGGAATCACTGCATGCATCATCGAACATATAGCCCGCTCTCATGCGGTCTCCGTTGAGTATGTTGTTTAGCTCTATGCGCCGAATTCCCTTACATGCCTGGAACATGAATTGCGCATCGAAGTATTTCGTATTGAAGCAATTGCTCAGCTTTACTTCATCAATTCCAGTGCATCCGTAGAATGCGAATTCAGCATTGAATGTTCCGTTGAATGTTGGAGTGAATGAAGAAGAGATGCTCATGCCGTTGTGAATGGTGTCACCCGTTGATTTTGTCCGATTCGAGTAGACGCCAGTAAGACTGGTGCAACCGCGCATAAAGCTGTTAATCGTATTGGTGCTCGAGCTTAAGCTGAGATTCGTTAAATCGCAATCTCGCATGGTTACACAGCCACGGAACATGGCTTCCATAGATTGTCCAGCGATAACACCGGGATATACCTTTGCTTTAGCGAAAGCCGCACCATATCCATCAACGTCTCCACCTGCGTATCCTTTGCCCGTCCACGGCGCAAATACCGAGCCCTTGAAATCCTGCAGGGTTCCCGTTGCAGATGAATTGCTTGAAAGTTTTGTCGGGAAGATACACAGCGTTCCTTCATCAATGGCATTTGGTCTATCCGTATCGGTACCTGCTTTTTTCCGGATAACCCATGCAACGCTATTGCCGCCAATGCCATTTGTACCGTTATTGCCTACATATCCCCATCCCGTGATATGCGAGCCAAATGAATGCCCCGTGGTTCCGATTTGGCTTTCAACGCTTGCTTCGTTGTACGTAAGATTGCTTGCATAGTTGCGCTTCATCCAAACAGTCTCTTGCCGACTTGTTGCAGCGGAGTCATTCAAGTACAACTTGCCGTTGTATACGTAAGTCTGATCGCTGATGGTCCAGTTCGGTCTTGTCATGAGGTTGTCAGCAGAGTCGGGACCGCCGTTAACGTAAAGACTCACCGTTGAAGCCATGACGTAGGTCGGCACTGATCCGCCCGTTGCTCTATTGGCGAAGAAGCCGTTAGTGAGCTTTGTCCAGCCAGCACCGATCGTGATAGTCGCAGCAGCGGACGCAGGTCCACCATTCGAAGATGATAGGAGAGAGCTTTGGAAGATGCCGTATTGAGGAGAGGCTTCTGAGCCAACAGCATCGCCGTTGCCCGCCATACCAGAGGTTGAGATACCCGCCATGTTGAGGGTGCTGAGCTTCGCGCAGTCCTGGAACGCATAGCGCATG
>CAZFGW010000027.1:0-9419 GCA_964518575.1 uncultured Eggerthellaceae bacterium | reverse complement strand
CGTTCGAGACGGCGGTGCACCGCGCGTGGCGGCATTACGTCGCGATTGCGACGCGAACGAAAACTATATCCTGAATTGACAGTCGAGTCAATAATATTTTCAAATTTTTTTGAGAAAGTTTAGCGAATCGGTGCAGCGCCCGTAAATGAGCAGGTCGGCGGGATGAAAACGGTGGGCGAATTCGAGGAATCTATGCCCAAACAATATTCCGCAATGAAATGTTGTTTGGGCAAAGCGGACGAGATGAATCTCGCCCCTACATCAACATGATTGATTTCCCGTAGTTGAGGGATTTACCAAACCAGAGGTGGACGCCGGGGGTACCGGAATCCTCGCAGCATCATGACCGGGTCGTCGCAAGGCGGACGAGATAAATCTCGCCCCAACATCTATTCCCAAACGTTTTCCCAGCATGATACGTTATTCGTGCACGCGGGCGCGCCGCCGAGGGTCGCCGCCCAAACCCAAGCGTTATTCCGCGTGTTCCCGATTACGGCATCTGCAAGAACTTGCGCTTGCCCACCTTGATGACCGCGCCCTGCAGAGCGTCGGGCGCCACGTTGTAGGCTTTCGCCGCAACCGGCTCGTTATTGATCTTGACGCCGCCGCCGTCGATCAGACGTCGTGCCTCCCCCGCGCTCGCGGCAAGTCCCGCCTCGTGCAAGAGCGCCGCAAGATAGACCTGTCCCTCGTCATTGAGCGGCAATGCGCCTTCGAAAACAGGAATATCATCGGGGATCTCATGGGACTTGAACACCTTATCGAAGTGTTCTTCGGCAGCGCATGCGGCTGCAGCATCGTAATACGACTCAACGATGTTTTTCGCAAGCGCGCGCTTCACCTTGTTTGGATGCAACGACTCATCGGCAAGCCCCTGCTCGATCGCGTCGATCTCGGCCACCGGCATATTCGACGCCAACCGGTAGTACTTGACCATCATCTCGTCGGGAATAGACATGATCTTGCCGAACATGTCTTCAGGCGCATCGGTCAGACCGATATAGTTCCCGTAGGATTTCGACATCTTGCGTACGCCGTCGGTGCCCTCCAGAAGCGGAAGCGTGAGGCACACCTGCGGCTCCAGATCCATCTTCTCCATGAGCTCGCGCCCCGCGAGAAGGTTGAACAGCTGATCGGTTCCACCCAGTTCGACATCGGCTTTGATGACAACCGAGTCATACGCCTGCATAACGGGATAGAGGAACTCGTGAAGGCTGATGGGTTGCCCCGTGGTGTAGCGGTTGTGGAAATCATCGCGCTCGAGCAACCGCGCCACCGTGAAAAGCGACATCAGCTTCAAAAGCGATTCCATATCAAGGTCCAGAATCCACTCGGAGTTGTAGCGCAGTGTGGTCTTCGCAGGATCGAGCACTTTGAACGCCTGATCCACGTAGGTCTGCGCATTCACAGCAATCTGCTCGCGCGAGAGCTGCGGACGCGTTGAGTTACGCCCCGAAGGATCGCCGATGAGCGCGGTGCCGTCGCCGATGATGAGCGTAACCTCATGTCCGAGATCCTGGAACTGACGCAGCTTCCGCAGCGGGACCGCATGACCGAGATGGATATCGGGTGCCGTGGGATCGACTCCCAGCTTGACATTGAGCGGAACACCGCGGCTGAGCTTTTTCAGCAACGCTTCCTCGGGAACGATCTGCGCGGCGCCGGACTGTATGATATGAAGCTGCTCTTCAGGTGATAGCATGGTGACTTCATCCCTTTTCGTTTCGAGTCTGTATGTCGAATCTCCCAAGTCAAACGCTCGGTCGAATCGAATTCAAGCGACTAGGATACCATTAAGTCACCGCACGTCGTCATATGTTTCAATTGAAGCGTTTCAGCGCAAGCGCTTCTGTGCGTCGTCAAGACAAGCTTTCACTTCAGCCAACTGCTGTTTTACCGCAGCGGTTGCCGTGCCGCCATAGGTGGTGCGCGCATCAACAATATGGCGCAGATCCATCTCCTGCACGATGTCATCTTCAAACAGATCGCAAGCGCTCCGATAATCATCCAAGCTGAGGTCATCCAAATCGCATCCGTGTTTTTCACATGCAAGAACCAGCTGCCCGACGATCTCATGCGCCTTGCGGAAGGGAAGTCCCTTCTTCGCCAGATAATCCGCAAGATCGGTGGCAGAGGTATACCCGCGCTTCGCCTGCTTCAACATCGCTTCAGGGTTCACCTTCATGCTGGCAATCATCCCGGTAGCGCACGTGTAGCAATCAAGCAGCGTATCAGCGGCGTCCATGGCGCCTTCCTTGTCCTCCTGCAGATCCTTGTTGTAGGCAAGCGGAAGCGACTTGAGCGTCATGAGCAGCCCCATCAAGTCCCCCACCACACGACCCGTTTTACCGCGAATGAGTTCCGCGAAATCGGGATTCTTCTTCTGAGGCATGATGGACGAACCCGTTGAATACGCGTCGGAAAGGGTGACGAAGCCGAACTCCTGCGATGACCAGAGAATAATCTCCTCGCAGAGCCGCGACAGATGGATACACGAGACGCTACAAGCATAGATCAGATCGAGCAGGAAGTCGCGATCGCTGACCGCATCGAGCGAATTGGCGATAGTATGGTCGAACCCGAGCGCGCGCGTGGTCGCCTGACGGTCAAGCGGATAGGTCGTTCCCGCAAGCGCCGCAGAACCGAGCGGGTTTGCGTCAGCTGCGTGGAATGCCGCCTCCAGGCGCGTGAAGTCCCGCGCGAACATCCACGTGTATGCCAGCATATGATGCGCGAAAAGCACCGGCTGCGCATGTTGCATATGGGTATAGCCCGGCATGATGACATCGAAGTGCGCCTCAGCCTGATCGACGAGTGTTTGGCGAAGCGCCACATTCGCCGCCATCAAACCTTGCGCGCACTCCTTCGCGAACAGCCGCGTATCCGTTGCGACCTGATCGTTGCGCGAACGACCCGTGTGTAAACGGGCTCCCGCATCCCCGATGCGTGCGATGAGCTGGCTCTCGACGGACATATGGATGTCCTCGTTGTTGATGTCGAACGGGAACGTGCCCGCCTCGATCTGTGCGAGGATCTCCTCAAGCCCTCGGTCGATCGCCTGCTGGTCTTCTTTGGTGATGATCCCTTGCTCGGCAAGCATCGCCGCATGAGCGCGCGAGCCGGCGATATCCTGCGCATACAGCCGTTTATCAATCGGAAGGGAGGCTCCGAAGCGCTGCGTGAAACTATCAGCGCTCTCTTCGAACCGACCGGACCACAATGCCATGCGCTGCTCCTACAGGCTTTTCGCGAGCGCGTTCGCCATGACCGCTTCAGCCTCATTCACCACAGCCGAGTTCTCTGCCGTGAATTCATCGGCGGTCGACTCAACCGCTTTGAACTGATGCATTTTCGCGCCCATCTCGAGACGATTCTTCGCCCATACTTTGCACGTCAGCGAATGCAGCTGGATGAAGCCCGCGGCGGATTCGTGATCAAACTCGTCGTCGGCATCATAGGTTGCCAGCTGGAAGTCGTAGAGGGAGTAATCGCTCTTGCGTCCCACGACCGTGCAGCTGCCCTTGTAGAACTTGAGCTTGATGCTTCCGGTCACGCACTGCTGCGTATCGGTCAAAAATGCATCGAGCGCTTCCTTGAGCGGCGAGAACCAAAGTCCGTTGTATACCTGCTCCGCCCACGCCTGCTCAATGCCGAGCTTGTAGTGAAGAACGCTGCGCTCCAGGCAGAGATCCTCAAGCGCCTTGTGCGCTGTGATAAGCGCGAGCGCGCCGGGGGTCTCATAGCACTCGCGGCTTTTAACGCCCACGAGCCTGTTCTCGATCATGTCGATGCGCCCGTAACCGTTCTTGCCTGCGATATCGTTCATGGCATAGATGATGTCGAGGAAGCTCATCGGCTTGCCGTCGATTGCGCAGGGGATGCCCTGCTCGAAAGCAATCTCAACGTAGGTGGGCTCATCGGGAGCGAGAGCGGGATCGACCGTCATCGTGTAGATGTCAGCGGGCGGCTCAGCCCACGGATCCTCCAAAACGCCGCACTCAATGGCACGTCCCCACAGGTTGTCGTCGATGGAATACGGAGAAGCTTTGGTGGTGGGCACGCTGATGCCATGCTCTTTCGCCCATGCCATCTCCTCGTCGCGACTACCCAGATCCCAGTCCCTCACAGGTGCAATGATCTCAAGAGAGGGATCAAGCATGGAGATAGATGACTCGAAGCGGACCTGGTCGTTGCCCTTGCCCGTGCACCCATGTGCGATATAGTGCGCGCCGAACGAGTGCGCGGCATCAACGAGATGCTTGGCGATGAGCGGGCGGGACAGCGCGCTTACGAGCGGGTACTTGTTCTCATACATCGCATTCGCCGCCATGGCACTCGTCAAATACTCATTGGCGAATGCTTCGCGCATATCCACGACCAAGCACTCGATCGCGCCGGTGGCAAGCGCCTTCGCCTTGATGGCTTCGAGCCCTTCGTGATCTTGTCCCACATCACCCACGACCGCGATGACGTCAAGATTGTATTGCTCGCTTAACCATTTGATGCAAACACTGGTATCGAGTCCTCCAGAATAGGCGAGTACGACTTTTTCCTTCATGATCGGTTCTCCTTAATGCTATACAAAAACGTACACGGACAAGTTGTCTGAGCTGCAGACGGGGGTATCGAATACTTCCTCGGGAATGTTCACGTGCGCCCACACGGATTCCCCTACAACACGACGATGGTGAGGTCAGGCAGAGAAATGCCTGAAAAAGAAAGACGACTTAAGAAAGTCGTCGTCGAGAAGAACGAACCAATGCGCAAAGGGCAGCGAAGACCGAAGCGGTCTCATTTGAAATATGTGCTGCTCCTGAGTGCATATTTTCCTTCCTTGGTTCGTGTTGTAGGGATGATAGCATAAACGACAAGGCTTGTTCGCGATTTTTTTGTGAGTGGACGCGCGGGCGAAAAGCGACCGCGACCGTGCGAGTGTCTGCGCCTTTATGAGCGGATGACCTCCGCGATCGCTTCGGCATGCTGCTTTGCCGCGTGCTCGTCCTTCGCTTCGACCATCACGCGGATGACCGGCTCGGTGCCGCTCGGACGGAGCAGAACACGCCCATCTTCGCCAAGCGCCTCCTCGGCTGCCTTGACCGCAGCCTTGACCGTATCGTCGCTCATGACGGCTTCCTTGTCAGCAACCTTCACGTTGATGAGCTCCTGCGGGAACTTCGTGACGACTTTCGCCGCCTCCTCAACGCTCTTGCCGCTGCGCTTCACGGCAGCCAAGAACTGGACAGCGGTCATCAAACCGTCGCCGGTTGAGTTGTGCTCGAGCAGGATCATATGACCGGACTGCTCGCCTCCGATGGCATAATCCTTGTCGCGCATCTCCTCGAGAACGTAGCGGTCCCCCACCTTGGTCTGGACAACGGTGATACCCGCATCGCGCATGGCATGCACGAACCCGAGATTGCACATGACGGTGGTCACCGCCGTGTTGTTGGTGAGCTTGCCCTGGCGCTTCATGTCGATGGCGCACACCGCTTCGATAACGTCACCGTCGATCTCCGCGCCCGAAGGAGCCAGCATCATGACGCGATCTGCATCGCCATCGTGAGCGATACCAACATCGGCATGCGTTTTCTCAACGAGCTCACGCAAGGGCTCAAGATGGGTCGAACCGCAGTTGACGTTAATGTCGAATCCGTCGTAGTCATCGTTGATGGTGATGACATCGGCGCCCAAACGGGTAAGTGCCTCAGGAGAAGTGAGCGATGACGCGCCATGCCCCGTGTCAAGAGCGATCTTCATGCCCTCAAAGGAAATACCCTGGGACTGAACCGAGGTGACCGCATGCGAAATATAGATCTCCAACGCATCGTTCAAATTGACCGTGAAACCGAGATCCTGTCCAGACGGCATCTTCCCTTGATCGCCCGCGACCTCCGCATTGTCTGCGTCGTTGCCCTGCGCGCGCTCAGCAGCGGCTTCCAAACCGCCGGAGCGAATGAACGCCTCGATCGTATCCTCGACCGCATCGGGGAGCTTGTATCCCTGCGCATCGAAGAGCTTGATGCCGTTGTATTCCGGAGGATTGTGGGACGCGGAGATGACCGCGCCTCCCGCAGCCGAGAGCTTTCTGACCAGAAGTGCCACAGCGGGTGTAGGGATGACGCCTGCGAGCAGAGCGGTACCGCCCGCGCTCTCGATGCCGGCGACCATTGCCGCTTCGAGCATATCGCCGGACAGGCGCGTATCCTTGCCCACGACGATCGTCTTACCTAGAAACACCACAGCGGCTTGTCCCAAACGATAGGCGATCTCATTGGTGAGCTCAACATTCGCGACACCGCGAACACCATCGGTTCCGAAAAGTCGTGCCATGAATTCCTCCTGATCTGTCACTATAACTTCGGGATGCATCGCCTAGGCAAACGCATCCATCATGTGCTGTGTCCTTGAGACCCTTCCGGCATGTATCGCACGTGCGATTCACGCCGCCCTGCAGCACTGTTGCCCCTATCCATGCGCTACTTTCCGCGCCGGACGTATTCCTCCTTGAGAAGCACCGCTCCTGCCGGTCGCTCGCCCTCAGTCATGCGATTGTTCAGCTCGGCAGCGAATTCGTCGATCGGAATGTCGAACCGAGCGAGCAGCACGAGCAGGTGATAGACCACGTCAGCCGCTTCGTAGCGCATGTGGTCGATCGATGCGTCGGGCAACGCCTCGTCCGCAGCATATGCATCGAGCATCTGCGTCTCCTTGGCGGCAAGACTCACCTCAAGCGATTCCTCAACGATCTTCTTCAGCAAATCGTCAAGCTTTCCTTGCAGCAAGCGGTAGGTGTAGCTGCTCTCATCAGCGTTGCGCCGGTCCTCGATCGTTTTCGCCAGCGCATCCAAAGACGCCCCAATCTGAGATTGAGGCGTCGTGTCAGTGTCAGGGATGAACGTTTTACTCATCATCGTCTTCGGAGTCGTCATCCGTGTTGTCCAGCAGATCGTCCGAACCGTCCGAAATGTTGAACCCGAGGTTCGCGACCGAGCCCAAAAGCGCGTCGAGTTCCTCAAGATTGCGCTGGTAGGAACGCGGCGGCAGTGTCTCGCCGAGCATTTCCTCGCCATCAAGATTGAACGTAGGCGGCTCGTCCCCGCCGATGAGGATCGTGTCATCCGGCGAGAAGACCATGTCGAGCAACTGGGACATATCGTCATTCGAAGCGGTCAGATCGTCTTCGATCACATGCAGAAGGTCGCGCTCCTCAAGACCAGCCTTGAGCTCCTCCATCGCCTTGATGCCGATACCCTCGATCCGCATGAGATCGTCTTCGGTATGTCCGAGAAGGTCGGACACCGTTTCGATTCCTGCCTCGGAGAACTTGTTCGCCCAACGCTGGGAAACGCCGAGGTCATCAAAGATGTAGAGGCGTGCCTGCTCGTCTGTGAGGTTGTGACCCGCACGGGACTTCGAGAACGCGCTCAAATAGCTGCCATAGCTCGAACCGGCGTTGAAGAAACCGTCTCCATCGAGCGACCATTCCTCAGGCTGCGGAAGCAGCTCTTCGATCTCACGCAGCGCATCGGGTGCGTAATCGGGCAGTGCATCGCCTGACGTCTTCTCGATGGGCACACCTTTATAAGTAAGGCGAACATCGCGGTAGCGGTCGAGCCCGGTTCCTGCAGGAATCGGCTTGCCGATAATGACGTTTTCCTTCAAGCCCGCGAGGTTGTCCGTCTTGCCCTCGATAGCTGCATCGGTGAGAACCTTCGTGGTCTCCTGGAACGATGCTGCCGAGAGCCAAGAGTCGGTTGCGAGCGACGCCTTGGTGATGCCGAGCAACAACGGCTGTCCCACCGGAGGCTCTTTGCCGTCCGCGATAAGCTCGTTGGTAACGCGCTCGAATTCGAAGCGGTTGACCTGACGCCCCGGCAGAAGGTCGGAATCGCCCGCGTCGAGCACCGCGACCTTGCGCAGCATCTGACGCGCGATGACCTCGATGTGCTTGTCGTTGATATCCACGCCCTGAGAAACGTAAACACCCTGGACCTGGCTCACGATGTAGCGCAGCGTGGTATTCGGATCGGTCAAGCGCAACAAATCGTGCGGATTGACTGAGCCCTTGGTCAGCTGCTGTCCCACATGGACCTGGCAGCCATCGACCACGCCCGGCATCATCGTGACGCGCGGGGACACCGCATACTCGCGAATATTGCCCTCTTGGTCATGGATGGTGAGGTTCTTCGTATTCTTGTCGCCGCTGATCTGAAGCGTACCGGAGATCTCGGCAAGCACCGCCTGACCTTTCGGCTTACGCGCCTCGAACAGCTCTTGAACACGGGGAAGACCGTGGGTAATGTCCTCGCCAGCAACGCCGCCGGTGTGGAACGTTCTCATCGTCAACTGGGTGCCGGGCTCACCGATGGACTGAGCAGCGATGATGCCGACAGCCGTGCCGATGTTGACCGGACGACCTGTTGCAAGGTCCCAACCGTAGCACTTCTGGCAAACGCCGTGCTCTGCATGGCAGGTCATGATCGTGCGGATCATGACTTCCTCAACACCCGCCTTGATCATCATCTCGATCTGATCGAGCGAGCTGATGTATTCGCCCGCATCCATGATGATCTCGCCGTTGGCATCCGGCACGCTCTCCAAAAGGCAGCGTCCGATCAGGTTCTCGTCAGCCTCACCCTTGCTGTTGAGCAGCGGGTAGGGAACGCCCTCGTGCGTACCGCAGTCGATCTCGCGGATGATGACATCCTGAGCAACGTCGACGAGACGGCGGGTCAGATAACCCGAGTCAGCCGTACGCAGCGCGGTGTCAGCAAGACCCTTGCGCGCGCCGTGCGTTGAGATGAAGTACTCCAACACCGACAGACCTTCGCGGAAGTTCGCCTTGATAGGACGGTCGATGATCTCGCCCTTCGGGTCGGACATAAGACCACGCATGCCGGCTAGCTGGCGGATCTGCTTGATGTTACCACGGGCGCCGGAGAACGCCATCATGTAGATCGGATTGAAGCGGTCGAAGTTCTCGGCCATAGCATCGCCGACCTCATCGTTGGCCTGATTCCAAACCTCGATGATATCGCGGTGACGCTCTTCATCGCTTGTAAGTCCGAGTTCGTAGTTCTCATTGATCTCAGCAACGCGCGCATCGGCTGCCTCCAAGATCTCCTTCTTCTGAGGAGGTATGGTTGCGTCATAGACCGAAACGGTAACGCCCGCACGAGTTGCGTAATGGAATCCGGCATCCTTCAAGCCATCGAGGATCGGCGGTATCTCGCTCAGGCTATAGGTGTTGCAAACCTGTTCGACCAAGCGGCTGATCTCGGTCTTGTTCATCTCGTAGTTGAGGAACGGGAAATCCGGCGGCAGCACATCGTTGAAGATGATGCGTCCGACCGTGGTCTCGATGCGATCGCCCGGCTTATGCTCGACATACTCGTTGTAAGCCACAGCCTCTTTGCAAG
>CAZFGW010000026.1:0-9465 GCA_964518575.1 uncultured Eggerthellaceae bacterium | reverse complement strand
TTTTTTATGGTGCGGGTGAAAGGGTTCGCTCGCCTCAAGGTCAAGCCGCTTACGCGGTTGCTTCGCAAACCTTGACCCTCGCGTCTGGCATGCGCCCCCCCCCATGGTCGCATGCCGGTGAACCTTCTCGCGGTTCAAGTCTTTCTGCTCTACAGCAGACCTCTCGCTTCGCTTCGAGGATTTCACCCGACAAAAAAACAACCGCCCGAAAGGCGGTTTATTTTTTATGGTGCGGGTGAAAGGACTTGAACCTTCATGAGCCGGAGCTCACATGGACCTGAACCATGCGCGTCTGCCAATTCCGCCACACCCGCAGTTGAATTGAGCGCATTCGATAATAGCGGAGCAACGATGCAAAATCAAGTTCGCGAAGGTAGATGCCCTGCGCGTCCATGTTTACTCCGAAAAGATATCTGGTTGAATAAATTACATTAATAATGAATATCGTTCAGGTGGATGTAGGACCGAGATAAATCTCGGCCCTACATCTATACCCAATCCATATCCCCATTGAATCATTATTGATCACGGATGGTTCGCTGGGATACGTTTATGCCCAAACACGCATTCCATTGATGCACTCGTGGTGCAACGGGCGTGCAACAGGGCAATGACCGGTCGCACTCAAACACGTGTTTGTGATAGCATTTGCACATCAGCCTTAATACGAACTTCAAACACACCACGAAAGGCAACGCTTCATGTTCGAGCAAGACATGATACTCGACAGATATCGTGTGATCGAACGCGCTGGATCCGGCGGATACGGCACGGTTCAGCATGCATTCGACACGCGCCTCAAACGTGATGTTGCCATCAAATGCATTCAGCTCACACAGGCTGACATCGTGCGCGTTCAACACAATAACTACGCTGATGACGCTCCCTTCCATGCCGTGGACACTGCGTCGCGCGTTCGCCCCATCGGCTCTCCTGCCAAAAGCAAGTTGAAAACCTTCCAAACGCGCAGCGTTTACAGCCAGCGAAAAGACGTCTTCCATGCATCCGACAGCGCTTTCATTCCCGCCTCGCTTCCGCGCGAACCGGGCTTCTTGAACCGGCGTGACGAGATTGCTGCGAAGCGCTCTTCCGTGCGCGATCGCGATGAGCACTCTGCGCGTGAACCGATCGATCAGGGATTGCGGGCACCGGCGCACACGACTACGTTTTCGCCGCCCCGATTCGCTGCCGAGCAAAGCGATGAGGAGATTTACGAGCTCGCACATATGCTTCCCGGCAAGATCGACGGAGCAGGCGAGACGACGATTTCGGCAGTCGATGATGACGCTGTTGAGGTTTCCGCAGCATTCGAGAAATCATTTCGCGATCAGGAACGTTTGCAGAACAGTCAGCCGTCCTATTACGAGGATGCCCAGATGTCGACCGTTCTGCCTATCCCGCGCTTTCTGTCTCCTCAGAAAAAGGGCGGTACAATGGCGTTTTCTTCTGGTGTGCGCCCGCACGAAAGCACGCCTCGGGTCAAGCATCGCGCATGGCGATCACATCGGGCGCGCACTGACTTCACTCCCGCGCCTCGGGCAGAGCGTCCCCGTTCAACCTTCGCTGAGCGCGATCGGTATCGCTCCTATGGCGAAGGTGATTTCGTCTCAGGTTCAGGTGTCGAATATGCGCCTAGTCGCGCACGGACACCTGAGCGGGTCGAATATGACCTCGACAACATTCCGGGTCTCGAGGAGGCGCGCACCGCAGCGCATTTGAACGACGCGAACATTGTCACGGTCTATGACTGCGTCGTCGAGGGCGGCATGGCGTATGTCATCATGGAGTACGTGGAGGGCAAAACGCTCGCCGCGCTGCTCTCGCAGCTGCAAAACGACATCACGCTGGACATGGTCGCCAGCATTTTCTCCTCGGTCGCGCATGCGCTCGAAGTCGCTCACAAGGCGAACGTCCTTCACCTCGACATCAAACCCGAGAACGTGATCATCAACCGCGACGGCGTCGTGAAAGTGATGGACTTCGGTCTTTCCACGCTGATGGATGCAGGCGGACACGGCTCGACGGGCGGCGGCACGATCGGGTACATGCCGCTTGAGCAGATGCGTCAGCAGGCGCTCGATGTACGTACGGATGAATGGGCGCTTGCTAGCTTGACCTACGAGATGCTTGCTGGCACCAACCCCTTCCGCGCCCGGACGCTCCCGGAAGCGGAAAAAGCCATCATCAATGCGCAGCTCGTATTGCCATCAAAGTGCTGGGATGACATGGACGAAAAGATTGACGACGTCATGTTCTCTGCTCTCGATCCCGACTTGGACAATCGGTACAAGACGGTCAACGCCTTCTCGAAAAAGCTCATGCCGATGCTTGGGAATGTGAAAGAGGGCAAGAAGCAGCTCGCGCTCGTGGTCGCTGAGGAAGACGAAGCAGATGCAGAAGAGGGCAATGAGCTGCTCGGAAAGCTTCCGCCCTTGATCGACCGACTCGGCTCAACGGGTTCGGGCATCATCATGCGCGTATTCGCCGCGCTCTCCTCAGCGCTCATTTGCGCGATCGCCCTTATGAATTTCCGCCTCGATCTCTCAGGCGGCGCTGCCGGCGCCTATCCCGACACCACCTTCGGCGTCTTTTCAACCGCACCGCTTGTTGCTTGGGCGCTCCTGGTCCTGCTCGTCGCGATCACGGCACTTTGGCCGCGTTTCGGACTCCCCAGCGTTCTCCTCATATTCGGCATCACGCTCATTTTCAATCAGGCGTGGCTGACGGCGATCCTCATGCTTTTGTTGCTGGGCGCCTGGTGGTGGATGTTTGGGCGGCGCGATGACACGGCATGCACGCTTATCCTGATGGAGCCGCTTTTGGGCGCCGTCGGCATGGGAGCGGTCGTGCCTGTGGCTGCCGGCGCGCTCATGGATATCAAGGAAGCTGCCGTCACGGCGGTAGCATCGGTCGCGGGTGCGCTCACCTTCGCCTCGCTCGGGTCGGCGAACTTGATGAATTGGGATGTGTTCTCGAACTTCATTGTCGCCATCAATCCGCTCATCTCGGGCGCTTCGATAACGAATACGCTCGTTGAAACGCTTTCGCTCCCAACGACGTGGTGTGTTGCCGTAAGCTGGGTGCTCGCGGCGTTCCTCTTCTCGCTGTTCTGCCGGAAAGGCACGCGCGTCTTCGACGTGATCGGTTCGGTGGTAAGCGCCCTTGTCATCATCGTCGGTGCGTTGGTGATTCCGGGCATGCTCACCACAGCGGCGCTCGATCCCATGAATATAGCGGGCGCGCTTGTTCCCGCCGCCGTTGCGATCGCGCTTGCCGGTTTCGGTGTAACCGATCGGGTCAGGCTAGTTGAAGGAGATGTCCTCGAGCCGGTCGAAGATGGGGTCGATACGCGTTAAGAATGCGCGCGGATCGAAGATGGCATCGATCTTCTCCGCGTCAAGGCTGCCCTCGTCCATGAGGCGCTGCACCTCTGCATCAGCCAAGATGCGCTCCTTGAACGTTGGACCCTCAAGAGCGTTTTGGATGTCCTCCCACACCTGCATGGCGTTGCGCTGCACGACCACATAAGCATCTTCGCGGGTAAGCCCCGCATCAACCAGCGCCAAAAGAACCTTGCTGGAGAAGATGAGCCCGCGTGTGCGCCACAGGTTGTGCTCCATCTTTGCGGGGTAAACCTGCAGCCCTTCGAGCATCCATTGCATCTTCCCGAACATGTAGTCGAGTGCAATGAAACTGTCCGTCAGCGCAACGCGCTCGGCGCTCGAGTGGGAGATGTCGCGCTCGTACCACAGGGCAACGTCGTCGAAAGCAACCTGCGCGTTCGCTTTCACGATGCGCGCCATTCCGCACATGCGCTCTGCGGTGATCGGGTTGCGTTTGTGCGGCATCGCTGAGGAGCCTTTCTGTCCCTTCGTGAATGGCTCCTCCGCCTCAATGACGTCGGATTGCTGTAAGAGGCGCACCTGCATGGCGATGCTCTCGAGTGTGGAGGCAGTCACGGCGAGTGCCGCTGCCACCTGAGCATGGCGATCACGGGCGAGTACCTGCGTGGACAGCGGGTCGGGGGTGAGCCCCAGCTTTCCGCATACGTATTGTTCGACGAAGGGATCGATGCTTGAGTAGGTTCCAACGGCGCCCGATATCGCGCCGACGGCAGCAACTTCGCGCGCTTGCTCAAGACGAATGAGGCACCGGTGGAGCGCCCATGCCCAGCTGCCGAACTTCATGCCGAAGGTCATTGGCTCGGCATGGATACCGTGTGTGCGTCCCACGCAGAGCGTGTCGCGCAGTTCAAGCGCACGCTTGCGGCACGTGGCGCCAAGCTCTTTGGTGTCGGCGATGATGATGTCAAGCGCCTGGACGATCTGATAGCTGAGTGCCGTGTCGCCTAGGTCAGAAGAGGTCATGCCGTAATGAACCCAGCGGCTCGGCTTTTCCTCGCCTTCGGGTATGTCGGCGTCGATGTTCTCCGCCATGTTCGTGGTGAAAGCGATCACATCGTGGTTGGTGATCTTCTCGATTTCAGAAATGCGCTCGGCATCAGCGGCGGCATGGTCGCGGATCCACTGCGCTTCCTCGCGGGTGATGCCGCACTGACCCAGCTCAGCTTGCGCTTCGCAGGCGAGCACTTCGATCTCGCGCCAGATGTCGAATTTGTTCTGAAGCTTCCAGATTTTTCCCATTGCGGGTCGGGTGTATCGATCAATCATCCAGTTCCTCCTTGATGTCGAACTTCTGCGCTTCGTCGGGGAAACGCAGCGTTACCCGCGTTCCCTTGCCTTTTTCGGAAACGATGGTCATCTCGCCGCGCGGACCGTAATATCCGTGTAGGCGATCGTTGACGTTCTTGACGGCAATGCCGAGTCCGGTTTGCGAATCGGGATGCATGATGTTTTGCAGCGTGTGCGCATCCATGCCCACGCCGTCATCGATCACGTTCACCAGCACATCATCAGATTCTACAAGAGCCGTGATGGATATCGACAGCTTTCCTTCGGTGGGCATAGCGTGCTTGACCGCATTCTCAACGAGCGGCTGCAAAAGGAACGAGGGGACGAGCATGGCTTCGATGTTGTCCTTGTGCTTTCCCAGCGCAACGTTCATGGAAAGGCGGTCTTCGCCGAAGCGGGCAACCTCGAACGAGAAGTAGCGCTGTGTTTGTTCGAGCTCACGTGAGAGAAGGATCAAGTCTTGCGAGTTCTCCAGCATCGAGCGATAGAAGACGGCGAAGTCGCGCAACAGCAGCCGCGCTTTCGGGGCATCGGTTCTGATGAGCGATGCAATCGTGTTGATCGTGTTGAAGAGGAAATGCGGGTTGATCTGATTCTGGAGCATTTTAAGCTCCATGGACGTAGCGAGTTTGCGCTGGCCTTCGAGTTCTGATGCCGCCACCTCGGTGGAAAGGAGGACGCCGAAGCCCTGCGCGATGGATTTCTGCGTCTCCGTGATCTTCTTCGCATTCTTATAGTAGAACTTGAGCGTGCCCCTGATCTCGTGTCCGATCTTGATGGGGATGATGATGGCGGCTTTGATCTCGGAATCAACGTAGGGAAAGCCGATCTCTTCAGCGGTATAGATGAAGCGTGCCACCCCGTCAGCAATTGCCGCGTGGGTTGCCTGCGTCTTGATGGCAGAGCCCTCCGGGTTTTCCGACGCCAAATAACCCGCATAACCGAGAATTGCCTCGCGGTCAGTGATGGCAACGGCAATAGCGGCCGTGCTCGGCAGTAGCAGCTCGCAAATGCTCTGCGCAGCTTTCGCATCAAGACCGTTCGCTGTCAGGTCGACCATCTCGCTTGAGAGACGCAGCATGGAGTCCGTCTGACGCGCCCGGACAGAGTCGGGGTCAAGCAGTAACCTGATGATGATCGCCACGCTCAGCGTGAAAACGATTCCCGAGATCACGATGATGGGAATGGAGATGGTGACCGAGTTCAGCGTCATGAACATGGCGATGATGGCAATGAGCGCAATGAGTCCCGCCAACATTTCCAGCGAAAGCATGCGTGGCAACATATGGCGCAAGCGGTACTTGCTGTCGAGCGTTTTGACTTCCAAGGTTGTTGGGCGCGTCTTTTTGTTCATAGCAGATACGATACACTAAATGCTCGTCGTTGCCAGCAGGCTTATACCATATATTGAGGCAGTCTTATTCGCCGCGGACGCAACACTTCGAGCGCGCCCTTCCCTTCGCCATGAAAAACAAGGAATTGCAAGGCGGTTGTACGGGGGGAAAGCGCCGGCAACTCGCGTATTACATGTTGACATCTTCTGAGGAATTATTGCAAAAATGGGCAGGAAACGGTTAATATATTGTACTTAGGTATGATGAGACTAGTAACGTCGGAAAAATAGCGAACAACCGAGGAAGCGACAATGAGGAAAAACAACAATACTGGTTCGCATGCTCATAACCCCTATGACGCATACGAACCCGCTTCAGGAATGCAGGGTCCGGGAAATCATCCATACGGTCAACAATACCCTGCTGGAGTAACGGTTCAATACGTTGTTCAGCAACCTAAAGACCACACGAAGCGCAACATTTTTATCGCTATCCTTTGCGTGTTGCTCGTTGTTGCTATCGGCGTTGGCGTTTGGTGGTTCGGCGCTGGCGGAGATGACTTCTTCGACGATCAGGCCCAAGGCGGTCAGGCTCCTTACAAGACTACCGAGGAGATCAAGGCGGAACTTAACCGCATCGTAGAAGAGGGCATGCTCAATATCTCCATTGCAAGCGTTATCCAGTTTGAGAATGGAACCAGCCCGGGTACTGCTTATATTGAGAACGTTCCCAACAACAAGTACGTCATGCGCGTTACGATCACCTTGGATAGCAATGGCGAAGTTGTTTATCAGTCCGGCGGCATCAAGCCCGACAGCTTCATCGAGACCATTTCGCTTTCCCAGGATCTTGCCGCTGGCACGTATCCCGCAACCGCAGCTTTCGTGGCATACAATCCGGAAACTCTTGAGGAAGTGGGACAGGCGGCAGCTAAAGTAACCATCGTCGTCGACAGCTAAGAAGCTTTGAACCCGGCTGTTATCATACCTACGTTCATTTCTGCTGTTCGGCGTAGAAATGAGATCAAGGGTGTGGTCAGCAATTACGACCATACAACAGATATCAACGACCAAGGTGAGCTTGGTCGTTGTCTTTCTTCGCTCGAATCGGTCAACGACGTTGGACTTATCATCATCTTGGTTGCGGCTGACCGATCCATTGAACTCGATGCCGTGGAGAAGGTTCGCGCTGTTGTTGCGCAGCATCCCTCGCTCAATGTCATAACCATCGGCGCGCTTGAGCTTGAGATTATCCGCGATCGGATGGAGCAGCTGGGCATTCAGAACGTGAACCATCAGATCGGGCTGCGCGGTTACGGAGCTGTGCGCAATCTGGGGCTTGTCGTGGCGAATGCGATGGGGTTCGATGCGGTCATTTATCTTGATGATGACGAGGTGATCGAAGACCCTGATTTCATGAAGAAATCGATGTATGGACTCGGAAAGCTTACCCGCAACGGTATTCCCATCCTTGCGAAGACGGGCTTTTATATCAACGACCAGGGTTCGTACTATTCCAAATGGGAAGACCGTTGGTACAACCGGTTCTGGCAACAGGGTAGCGCGTTCAACGATTGGATCCGCACGGCGATGGAGGGTCCGCGTCTTTCGCGCAGCAATCATGTGTGCGGAGGATGCCTCGCGATACACAAAGAGGCGTTCCGCAGGCTCGCATTCGATTCGTGGATTCCGCGCGGCGAAGATCTTGACTACATGCTCGACCTGCGCATGTATGGGTCTGACATTTGGTTCGACAACAAGTGGCAGTTGCGTCATCTTCCCCCGAAGACCAAACATGAGGGAAGTCGGTTCCGTCAGGATATCTTCCGCTGGCTCTACGAGCATGCGAAGTTGGAATACAGTTATTCTCTCATTGACCTTCAGAAGATCACGCCGCAATCGCTCGAGCCCTATCCGGGTCCGTTTTTGGAGCGGGGGCTGCGCAATCGCATCACGATGACCGCCATTCTGCGGTCGCTCGTGCGTCCTGATAAGAAGGCGTATCGACGCGCTGCGAAAGAGGCTATGGGTGAGGCAACCCGCTATGCCCAGGATAATTGTGCGAACTATTTCGAGTTCCAGCAGATATGGCCGCAGATCATGGATCGTCTCGATAGCGATACCACGCTCACGACCGCGTTGGTGCGTTCGGCGTTGTTGAACCAGGATGTGACCGCCGAGGATGTATCGGTCAGTGCGAATCCCGTTGATCCGTCCCGCAATATCGATCCGGGGATGACCAGTCAGATCCGCCTCGACCTCGACGAGTAGTCGTCGTTGTTGCATTGGCGGGCGAGATGAATCTCGCCCCTACATCTATACCCATCCATTTCCGTATTTGATTTGTAATTGATTACGCACGGTTAGCTGTAATACGTCTATCCCAAACGTATTTTGCCGTTGCGTCCTTACATGATTTGCTCGATCGCCAATAACGATGCGGCGATGAACAGGAATATTCCAAACCCGAACCGAAGGGCAATCTCTGGAACCTTCGGCATCAATTTCGATCCAAAATACGCCCCAGGAATTGCGCCCAAAGATACGCTCAATCCAACAGCCCAATCAACGTTTCCCAACATCGCCTGCGTGATCGTTCCCGGAATGGCAAGGATAAGAACACCGATGAGCGACGTTCCAGAAATCTGCCGCATGGGAAGGTGGAGCAGCTGCATCATCATGGGCACCATCAAAAATCCGCCGCCCAATCCCACGTATCCAGAAAGCACGCCCGCAACAAGCCCGATAGCCGCCGATATCATGACTGGTTTCGCGCCCGCATGTTGATCTGGGGAGGAAGTAACCTGAACGGATGTTTCACGTGAAGCATTGCCGTTCACATTTCCGTCATGCCCCACAGATTTCCGTGATTGTTTCTTCCATAGTTGCACCGCCTTCACGATCATGGTGAGCGCCGAATAGCCGATGATGATTGCCGCTGCGACCATCACAAGCCATTCAGGCGAAAGTGTTGCAAGCCAAACGCCGACAGGCGATGTGAGCGCACCGCCAAGACCCGCCGCAATACCAAACCGAGGAATGCATGTTTTGTTTTTGATATGGGTTGCCGCACCCGAAAGCGACGTAGGGATGATCGTGAACATAGACGTCGCCGTTGAGGCAAGCGCAGGTAGCCCGTACGCCAATTTGAAGACCGTGACCAGAATCGTGCCGCCGCCGATGCCCAGAAGACCCGAGAGCATGCCAACCACGATACCGACAATCACAGAGATTATGATGAGCGTGAAAAGATCCATGCCCCCATATTAGCCATTTCGATTCATTCGCTCTTCGTAATCGATGATATTCCAAGACGAACAACGTCTGGGTATAGATGTAGGGGCTGAACCATTCATAACCAGCAACGCATTAAATCTGGAACTGGATGGGTATAGATGTAGACAATATGCCCATCGAGATGTCAGTCAGGAAGCCTCCGAA
>CAZFGW010000025.1:6744-10306 GCA_964518575.1 uncultured Eggerthellaceae bacterium | reverse complement strand
TGATTGTCTCTATTAATAACAGGACAGGGCATAGTGCCCTGTCCTGTTTGCGTGCATCACCTAGCGACGCGGATGGTGTAGGTGAGGGTCGCGAGGTCCACACCGGTCTGTTCAGGTACGAGGATCTTCGACTCGGCGAGTATCTGCGGAAGCGTCATCTCGTAGCGGATGGGAAGCGCGATCTCGCCACCACCAGGAGCTGCCCCGATCCTGAACCCTGCGTTCACATCCTCGCTCGACCCGAGTGCCACCTTCACATTCTGACCGCTCTGGATGTCGGTCAAGGTAAGGGCAATACGGGCAAGCTCGTTGTCGCGTGCATCCGGGAAGAAACGGCGGAGCGCGTCAGCATTGATCGACGTGGAGAACTTGGCGACCTCGATCGGACGCGCGGTCTGCGACTTCATGGATGCCTCGACAGGCTCGATCTCACCGTTGCCGGTATTGATCATGAACACGAGCGAAGACGGTACCGTTCCTTGCAAGCGTGCCGACCACGTGCCGTAGAGCTTCACGACTCTGATCGTCTTGTTGTCCTCCGTGATCTCGGTATACGGTGGTATCACTCCCGTATCCTTCGCGATAGCAGAGACGATGTCAGCGATCATCACCTTCGTGCCTGCCGCATACGTCGTCGTACCGTTCAAATCGGTCGCCCAGGCCTCAAGCGTCATGCCGGGGGATACGAGCGTGCCATCTTGGCGCGGCATCGGGATGCCGTCAGTTGCATCATAGGTCGTGTCATTCTGACGATAGACTTCCGTCGTATCGGGCGTGATGTCTATGATGTTGCCATCTTTGTCGTAGGCAGTACGTGCAGCGCCTATGAACTCCACCCGGTAGGTCACTGCTTCCCAGACCGAGTAGAGCGTGATCTTCTTATCAGAGGCAAGATCGATGTTCGTCCCCGGTGCTATGAGTTCCCCAGGACCGTTCTTCGTACGGGTCCAACCGATATGCACATATCCTTCGCGCTCGAAAGGAACGCTTGAGGTGTCAGGTGTGGTGATCACACTCGACCCCTCCGCCGGCGTGAGCGTGGCAGCATCAGCAGAAAGCCCACTCTTGAGGGACCCTCCTTGCGGATCGAGATGAGCCGCGTATGCCGCATATGCCCAGACCGCGTAGAGGGTGACGCTTGTGTTGAACGCATCTCCCTCCCGTGCGAGCCTGCACGCCGCTTCATCGGTGATATGGGCTCCGGTTGCGAACGTGGCAGCTTCTGCACCTGACTCAGTCGCCCAGCCGAGGAAGAGAAGCTCATCTTCTTCTCCGTCCACGACCCAAGGTGCACTCGGCATCTGGGAGGGCACATCCCAGGCACCCGCGTAGGCGAGATTATCCATCCGGACAGGCAGTCCTTCGACCACATCTGACAGGTCCCTACCTTCATACTCGCCAGCCGCGAACGTGATCGCGTAGGTTCCCGGTGTCCAGGTAGCGAAGAGCTCGATCTCTCCACTTGCATTGGGTGCAATGTTCTCTTCCACCCGTGCTCCGGGGACAAGCGTCTTGCCACTTCCGGAAGAGGTCGTATTCCAAGCATCGAATGCATACATACCCGGAGTCGTCGGCTCTTCGGTTGCGACACTCCACGCAAGGTGTGAGAAGTCGAGCGCATAGGGGTTCTCGAACACATCGAGGTATGCGCCTGTCGGCATCCAGGTGACGACCTTGCCATCCGCGGGCATACCACTTACGAGGTCCTTGTCCACACTAGGCAGGTTGTCCCGATAGACCACCTTCGCCGTCCACTTGGCATAAAGATCGATCGGCGTCATGCGATCCGTCGGGATGGATACAACCGCCTCTCCCTTGTACTCGGGATCCTCATACCAACCAGCGAACGTGTAGGCGATCACGCCGTCGGACCATGTAGCACCAACACCCGTGAGGTCAATGCCCTCTCCCGCATAGAAGAACGCTGGAGCGCTCGCGTCCACCGCTCCACCGAACGCATGGTAGTTGATCGCACGCTCGGCGCTCGCCCACTGGGCAACGAGGTTGAGATACCCCTCAGCGTCGTTTTTGGCTCCCGCCCCGAACAGCGCCGGCAGACCCGGTCGCTCGTCCACGGTCCAGTAGGTCTTGCCTGCATCCATCGCTCCCGCTTCAACGCCCCAGCCAGCAAGGAGGTAGCCATGCTTCTTCACATCGCTCGGCAGCGTCAAGCGGTAGGTCTGGTACTTGTCTCCCGTGACGTCGTATTCGGGAAGGGTGGTCGTTGCCGTACCGCCATCGGTCTGGAAGCGGATCTTGAACCTATCCGCGATCCAGATAGCGGTGTATGCGCGGTCCCCGGTTGAGTGCTGCGGGATGGTGAAGGATTTGGGGGGGTTCGTGGACGAGAGCCCCGGTCCCGCCCAGCCGCCGAACGTATATCCTGCACGCGGTGCAAGCTCGCCGATCGTGATGTCAGGGGTGGCATAGGTGTACTTCTGCTGTGGCGCTGCAGGTTCACCCGTGAGCGGATCGCGTGGCCACTCGCCTCCGTCCAGATCGAACACAAGATTGTAGTCATCCTCTTTCCAGTTCGCCGTATAGGTCTTGTCCCCTGTGGACTGGGCATAGATGGTGACGTTGGGATCCGGGGTCGAGCCATTGTCCCCCGTCCAACCGCGGAAGGTATATCCCGTGCGTACCGGCTGCGGGATCAAGTAGTCCTTGTTCTCGTAGTTGTACTTGTCTTTACCGCGCTCGCCATCAACCGGCCAGTCACCGCCTTGCATGAGGTAGTGGATGTTGTACCATTCGATCTCCCAGACCGCCTTGAACGTCTGGTCGCCGATCGTGCCTGTGGGGATCGTGACATTGGGGTCTTTGGTATCGCCCAAAAATCCGCCGGTCCAGCCCAGGAACTTGTATCCGGCGCGCACCGGCTGCGGGATGGTGATGGGAACGGACTCGGCATTGAAGCCCACTTCCACCTTCGTGCCCGGCACCCAGCCGCCTCCTGCGAATTCGTATTCTATTTTGTACTCGATAACGCCCCAGGTGGCACTGAGCATGAGATCTCCCCAGGTCCCTTGCGGCACCGTGTAGGCAGTCTGCACGGTGTTCGCATCCGTGCCCTTCCAACCCATGAAGTCATAGCCTCGCCTCGTCGGGTCAGGCACCGCGATGCCGGGTGAGATGGTGTCGGCGGTGGTGTATGTGCGCGTGAACTCGCCATCCTTGACTTTGGTCCACCCGCTCGGGGTCTCGGCATATCCGCCTTCACCGGTGAGGAGCGTGATCGTGTAGGTCGCTGCCTCCCAGACCGCATAGAGGCGAACGCTCGTTAAGTTCCCGCCCTCGAAAAGCGCTTCAGCCTCGGGCCCTGTGAACGCGTGCTCGTCCTCATAGACCACCGTTGTCGAGCCAGGCGAAGTCGCCCAGCCGAGGAAGGAGTATCCGCCCCTGAAGTCCTGGTAGTGCGCGAGCTTGAGCGGAATGGGGTCTTGTCCCCAACCCTTGAACGTGTAGGATTGGCTGCGCACTTCCATCGATGCCACACCCGGATCGAAGAACACGAGCACACGCGCGGGCTTGGTCTTCTTGTAGACCGACACATTGTCGCGGA
>CAZFGW010000025.1:3567-6644 GCA_964518575.1 uncultured Eggerthellaceae bacterium | reverse complement strand
TCGCTTGAAAACGCCGGGTTCGCATCATAGGCGAACTTGCCGGCGGAAACCGTCGCATCCGCACCCTTTGTCGCCAGCGTCACCGAGTAGGTGATCGTGACGGGTTTGGAGTAGAGCGTGATCTGGCAACCGTCGCTTGCGCCTTCAATGCCCTCGATGCTCTCAAGCTCATGCGTTGATGCGTCCACTTCGCGATATCCCGGCACGAGGTAGTTGTCTTTGCCGAACCCATCGAACACCGTCGTGCATGCCTCGTCTGAGTACCAGATGACGGCGCCCGCCTCGTCGGTCTCTGCGCGGTAGCCCGCGGTCGTCGGTGCGACAACGCCGGCAGATGAGAGCGGCTCACCGTTGCCCTTGGAGAAGGGAACGTTTTGGTTGTTCAAGATGTACTCGCTTGCACGGAACGCTTTGCGCTGTACCGCAGGTGTTGCCTCAGCGGGCACCGCATCGCCGACGTATCCGGCTTCCGTGAAGAAGTGCGTCCAGTCAGCGCTGAACGTGAGCGTGACAACGCCGTTTTTGGGCTTGTAGTGCGACTCAGCCCAAAGCTCTTCTTGCTCTTGTGCAAGGTCGTCAACGAGATACACGCGCTCGCCGTTGTACTCATATCCGCCGATCTGAGGACAAGGCATGAGGTTCACCGAGGTCTTCGAAGGCGGCACCACGCTAGATGCAAGCGGACCGCCATACACATAGAGATCGAACCCTGCAAGGTATACAGGCGCCTCATCCGCGATATCCCTCTGCCAGAAGAAGCCGTTCAGAATGCGTGTGAACGCGGGTCCGATCGTGACGACGGGCGCGGTCGCACCGGCTGCGATCTCCTCCTCAGTTGGCGCGGTCGCTTCCCCGTTCGCTGAGCGGGCGAGAAGCGCGCTTGCACCTTCGAACATGCCCGTCATACCGCCTTGGTACACTCCGTAGCGGTCAGGCTCTGCCGTCATGACCTGTTTGCCATCGATGGTGTCCACGAACACGAGCGAGGTTCCGACACCCGTCATATCAAGGGACGTCAGGCTCGCGCATCCCTTGAACATGGAGCGCATGTCGTATGCCGAGCCGATACGTGCTTCATCGGTGTAGGTGAGCGAGACCGACTTCAAGCTCGCGTCACCCTCGAACATGGACACGACGGAAATGCCCGTGTATGCCGCGTCACTTTCCCGCCCCATGAAATCCACGATCTCAACGGTCTCAAGAGCGGGGCACTCGGCGAACATCATCGCGGCACTCGTCGTGCGTGAAAGATCCCAATCGCGCGGAAGGATGACCGACGATGTTTGTGAGTAGCCAACGCTCGTGATCGCGGTGCAGCCATAGAACATGGCAGATACCACCGGCTCGGTCTCACCCTGCGTCGCCGCATCCGTCCTCACGCCCACAAGCCCAGAAATGTCGATCTTGGGCATCGCGCAGGCACGACGGGCATCGTTGGTGGAGAACATCTGGCGCATGGTCGCTGCGGGCTTGGCAGTTGCTCTCACCTCGTCGGTGAGCGTGAACGTGATCTTGCTCGCGGGGTTCAAGCTTCTGGGCGCCTCGCGGCTTGTCATGAAGGCTTCTGCGAACATGGAGTCCATCCGCGCGGCTCCTCCCGCGCCCACGTTTACGAACACGTAGTCGACAACAAGCTTTGCGTCCTCTTCGAAATAATCCTGCCTATCCGGGATCACTCCGGTGAACATGTAGGAGAGATACGCGCCTTCGCCCGAGCCCACCGTATCCATGCGGACACGGGAGAGCATGTGAGCTCCTGAGAAGGCGTGTTCAAGCGTCGTCGGCGTCACGCGCGTCGTTGCCCCGTGATCGATCACACGCGGTCCCGTCGCCACGCGGGTGAGGTTCGCGGACTTGAGATAGATCGCACCTTCGGCGAGATATGAGAGGTTCGCACCCGCCCCTGTTGCCACATCGGTCAAGGTGAGCGTTGTCGCCTTGTTGAGAAGATCAGAGCGGGAAGTGAACGAGCCTTTGAACATGTAGGAGAAGTCAGCTCGGGTGTCCCCCGCCATGCCGGAGATGTTCACGCTTTCCATCTTAGGTATATCCGCGAACATATAAGAGGCGTTTACGAGCGTTGAGAAATCCCACGAGGGGGAGAGGATCACGTCGTGTCCTTCCGTGTAGCCCACGGACGTGATAGACGTGCAACCACGGAACATCTCATACGTGCTCGTTAAGGGCACGACCGATTGCGCTCCTTTGATGGAAAGGCCCCTAAGGTCAGCTGATGTCATATCCTCGCAGAGGTAGAACATGTCCTCGACCGACCCTGCCGCCTCAACCGTGGCGGACACAACAGCCTTGTCCACGCGTATCCCAAGCGCGGAGATGCCGTTCCAAGGAGCAGTTGTGGCAGCCGAGTGGCCAAGCGGGCGCATGACACCATAGGTGCCATCGGTCGGGTAGATGAGAAGGGTTTGCACGCCTTCTTTCTCGCGGATCATCCACGACACGCTCGTGCCGTCGTACTCCACTCCATTGTACTCGCCGACAAGACCGATCTTGCCACCGGCGAGCATGGTTCCGAGGTCCTCATCGGAGGGCATATCGCCATCGATCGCAAGACCCATGTATCCGCGATCGACCCACACCCCTCGTGCATCCTGCGCCTTGTCATCGACCAGGTTCACGAAACCCATGAACGTGTACCCCGGCAAGTTCGGGCAGGGCATGAGCGCATCAGTCGCGCTCGCAGCGTCGGTGGGTCCGCCGTAGACATCCACCACAGATGACAAGACATACGTCGGGTTCGTGTTCGTGTTCTCGCGATCCCAGAAAAAGCCATTAAGCACGCGGGTGAAGGACGTGCCGATACGCACGACAGGTGCGCTCTTGATGTCCTCGCTCTTGCGCTCGGATGCGAGCACTTCGGTGAGTACCGTACACCCCGTGAACATCCCGCGCATGCCCGTGTCGCCAAGACCCGTGCCCGCACCCGGGATACGAGCGGTACCCACACCGGTAAGATCGCAGGTGAACAGACGTGCACACCCTGCGAACATCGCTCTCATATCCGTAGCGATTCCGATGAAGGGCGAGTCGGGGTTCGCAGGGGTGAGGCCCACATCGGT
>CAZFGW010000025.1:0-3467 GCA_964518575.1 uncultured Eggerthellaceae bacterium | reverse complement strand
GACCAGGTGACGTTCCCAAGTCCCACAAGATCGATGTGGGAAAGATAGGTCTTATTACCCGGCGTTGCTGCGAACATCTCTGCGGCAGATGCGAGAGAGGGTCGCGGTCCGTCGCTTGATCTTGTGATCGTGACGCGCGAGTCTGCACCCAGAGTCGAGTCCGCGAACGCGCCATAGAAGGCACGGTCGAGGATCGCACCCCCGCCTTCGCCGACGCGTGTGAGCGTGATCGTCGCATCCGCCCCTGCCATGTCACGCGAGCAGATGCCGGAGAAGATGCCGGTGAGGTCCGTTGCAGCTCCTGAGCCCACCGTATCCAAGGTCACATCGCGAAGCCGTGCGTTACCCGCGAAGAGATAGGTCGCGTCCGCGCTCGCTCCGGTGACCACGCGCGTGAGTGACACCGTCTCAAGACCCGTCGCACCATCGAAGGCACGCGAGAGATTCGTTTGCGGTGCGGGGAACGCGTCCACGATGCGCACCGTCGCGGGCGTCGAAACCCCACCGCTTGTGGGTGCGGTGAACGAGTTTTGGAAGAGGTAGGTCGCGTTCACATCCGCGCGACCGAAGAGGGTGAGATCCCCTGCGAGGTCCGCCCCTGAAAGCTCCACGTCGGAAAGACTTGCCATATCAGCGAAGATGCGCGATGCCGTGAACACGCCTGACGTATCCATATCAGAGGGCAGCCAGAGCGTGCGCGTATCATCGGCGACTTCCGTTGCAATGCGGATGCGCTCGATCGCAGACGCACCTGCGAACATCTGGTACACCGACGGCGTCGAGTTCGTGATGGAAAGCTTCGTAAGATCGATCACGGTTGCTGCTTTGCAGCCGAAGAACATGTTCTCAAGCGAACCATGAGCACGGACGGCACTCGTTCCATCTCCCGCCGCGAGCACGACCGCACGCGTGAACGCACTCGCGTAGGGTCCCGCGCCTTCGATCCAGGGAGCGAACGAGCTCTCGTCGGACCCGAACTCCCTCATCTCACCGAACGACCCATCGGTCGCATAGATCACAAGCGTCGTTGTCCCCGCTTTCTCGCGGAGCGCCCAGGCAACGGAAGTACCGTTGTCGTTCGTATAGGTGGTCTCACCCGGACGCAGATAGGGTCCCTTGTAGCCTAAGGGACCTCCCGCGATGACGCGTCCGTATTCCGATCCGGGCACGACACCATTGATCGCAAGCGTCATGTATCCGCGCGTGACCCAGACCCCGCGATTGTCTATTGCCGTGTCGTCGAGCAAGTCGATCGTGCTCGCATAAGCGGAGCCTTCCATGTCAGGACAGATCATGAGAGAGGACGTATCGACAGGTCCACCGTACACATCGATATTGGCGGTCAAGATGTAGTCGGGTTCCGCATCAGCGGAGCTCCTCTGCCAGAAGAAACCGTTCACGAGCTTCGTGCAGGCTTCCCCTATCGTGATCGTGCCATAGGGCTGCGAGGAGGAGTTCGCACGGCGCACGAAGGCGCTTGCCTGCCACATATGCTCCATACCGGTCGTGTCCGCACCGGCTTCGGTGACACCGCCCGCAACACCGGAGGTCCCAAGGCCGCGCAAGTCGGCACTGGTCAAACTGTAGAGGTTCGCGAACATGTACTCCATGCCCTTGGCGGTCCCGGTCGGGTAGGCATTAGACGAGAACACGACGTCCTTGATATTGGTGCTCGAGTCGAACATGTGCGCCATGTCGGTACCGCTTGTATTGGCGCAGATGGAATCCAGCGTCACGTGCTCGACGCCATCGAGCGTGTAGAACATGTATGACATGTCGGTCACGGCGCGCGTATCCCATGCGTAGGGAAGCGTGATCGCGTTCGCCTCGGCTGAGGCGGCGTCAGATGCCGCCGTCACGATCTTCGTGGGAGAGGCCTGGCGCGCGAACATATAGCTCATCGAGGGTGCCATGCCCTCGCGCACGGCAATACCGGGAAGACCACGAAGGTCGAACGTCGGCATGTGCGAGAGGTTCCCCTCTCCCGCATCGAACATCTGGGCGAACGTGGCTGCTCCAAGAGCGCCGTCTGCCGCCACGAACGTAACGGAAGACGTATCAGAAATGTCGCCGGTGAACGCGCGGTAGAACATGCGTGACATGTCAGCGCCACCGCCCACTCCTACGCGAGTGAGCGTGTAGGTGATGTCACCCGCAACAGATGCTCCATCGAACGCACTGTTGAAATTGGCATTCTCGCCGGAGCCGACGTTTGTGAGCGTCACATCAGTGAGCCCCGTTGCCCGCTGCGCAAGGGTGGAAAGGTTGGCAGCCGTGGCGGTCGCGACATTCGTCATGGTGAGTGTGGAGAGGTTGTCGCATCCGGCAACGAGGGAGCTAAGGTCCGCCCCTGATGCCGTGAACGAATCGGTGAGAGTGAGCTCGGCACCTGGTGCGAACGCGCCTTCGAATCCGCTCGCGAACGAGGAGGAGGCTGCTGCAACGCCTGACACGGACATGTCGGAGAGCGTGACACGCTCAAGAGCGGTACAACCCTTGAACATGTAGCGCGCATCTGACACTCCCCTGAGATCGGTGCGGGCTGAGCCCTGCACGGCAGCGCCTGCCGCCTGACCCTCGAAGGGCTCGACAATTCCGTCTGCGAACATCACACCGCGCCCATCGGTGACACCATCAGCGACCACTCCCACATCAGTGAGAGCCGTGCATCCCGCGAACATCTGGTAGGTCGATGTCGTCGAGCTTGAAATGATCAGATTCCTCAGATCGAAGGAGTTCACATTGGCGCACCCGAAGAACATGTTCTCAAGGGAACCGTGTGCCACGATCGTGTTTTCCACAACCACCTTGTCAAACGTCTTCCAAAGATCTCCCGCCGCTGCCGACCACGGAGCGAACGTGTCTTCGAGCGACCCCATATCGCGCATGAGGCCCGATCCCGCATCCGCCGCGAAGATCTTGAGTGTTCCGGTTGTGGGATCATCAGGGTCAGAGGGCTTGGTGATACCCCAGAGCACCGAATATCCATTGTAGGTATGTCCCATGTGCGTGCCGTCGTATCCGATCGCACCCTCAGCGATGTAGCCTTCATCGACATATTGGATGTCTGAGTTGATCTTGGGGTAGTAAAGCCGCGCTGCCCAGACACCGTCTTGCACATAGAGGAACGCGGTGTCATCCATGATGCGGATCATGTGGGTGTATGCCCACTCGGTACCTGCGAGCATACTCTCAGAGCCGGGACGGGTCATGAGGTCAGCTGATGAGAACGGACCTCCCCAGACGCATACGTCCACCGAAAGCGTATAGGTGGGCGTCGTCTCACCTGGGCGGTTCCAGAAAAATCCGTTGATGAGCTTGGTCATCTTAGGACCGATGTCCACTCTTGAGTCAGGCAGCTTCGTCGGGTCGAAGTCATCGTCTCCACCCGCATCACCCGCATCCCCATAGGACTTCTTGCCGGTGAGGTAATCGCACCCCTCGAACATGTACATCATGGTCGTCGT
>CAZFGW010000024.1:0-12829 GCA_964518575.1 uncultured Eggerthellaceae bacterium | reverse complement strand
CCGTAGCTCAGTTGGTTAGAGCGCACGCCTGATAAGCGTGAGGTCGCTGGTTCAAGTCCATTCGGGCCCACCATTTTAGCGATAAACGCTCCACCGTGAGCCGAGTTAGCCGGTGGAGCGTTTATTTACGGATAGAGGAAAGTGTTTCTGCCCATCGTCGCGAACGGGCAGGTTTATACGGGGTATTAGCTCAGCTGGGAGAGCGACGGCTTTGCAAGCCGTAGGTCAGGGGTTCGAGCCCCCTATACTCCACCAGGTTTGTTACGGTCGTTGACTCAGTTCAGCGACCGTTTTTGTTTATCTCTCAGGGCTCGAACCCCGTGAGGGCACAACAACCCCTTTGGGTTGTTGTGGTCCGAAGCATTCTTGCAAAGAATGCGAGGAGGATGCGGGTTCGCGAGGCGAAGACGCGTCGAGCCCCCTATACTCCACCAACGATAATGCGGCAGGTATGGAAATGATACCTGCCGTTTTTTTGTTACGTTCAGGCAGGGGGGCTCGAACCCCGTGAGGGCACAACAACCCCTTTGGGTTGTTGTGGTCCGAAGCATTCTTGCAAAGAATGCGAGGAGGATGCGGGTTCGCGAGGCGAAGACGCGTCGAGCCCCCTATACTCCACCTGGGATGCTGGTGGAACGGTAATGGGTATGAACGGTTTAGGATGGTAAAACCTTTTAATCGGAATAATCATTCAGGTGGACGTTGGGGCGAGATTTATCTCGCCCGTCATGTAACGACCCCGATCATGAAACATTGGGCAACCACGTTACATCAATGGTGATTTCGGGTGCATCAACCCCGATCATGCAACGTTTGCGGGCGAGATGAATCTCGCCCCAACATCTATTCCCAATCATCATCGCAATTAAACCATCGCGCACGGATGCATTACGATTAACCGTGCCCGATCAAACCCATAACGCACCAATCGGAAAGGCACCGTGAACGCAACCTCATCAACAACGCGCACAATCCGCGAACAACGCCACTTCATTGCGCTCGCGATCATCTGCACGATGGCTGCGGCATTCATACAACTTGCCTTCAACCTACTCGAACCAACAATCGCATCCGAACCGTACGGCGCCGACGCCTTCGCCACAATATCCGACCATCTAGCGCACCGCATTGGCACGCTCCTCGGCATTTCGGTGCTGACCGCACTCGTCGAGGAAATCATCTTCCGTGGCATCCTTCTGCGCGCGCTCCTGAAAACATGCTCGCCCACCGCGGTGGTCCTCATCACCGCAGGCGCCTTCGCCCTCTTGCACGCAATCCCTTTTGGCATGCCCGGGAACCCCGATGTTCTCCTTATGACGACATCGCTCCTCGTGAAATTCCTTCAGGCACTTGCCTTCGGCATCATCATGGCGGGGCTGGTCATGCGCGGCGGAAACCTTCTCATCGCCATCGCAACCCATGCCTGCTTCGACGCGGTCTTCTTCGCCATCCCGGTGCTTTCGACAGGCGCATTCCCGTCAATCTATATCGCGAACACACTCGTTGAACTCGTACCGCTCATTCTTGGAACGCTCTGTATGGTTCCCGCGGCATATCGCTCATTCCGCACGCCGCTGCGTCAGCGCTAAACCCCTTACACACAACACTCGTTCACAAATGTGACCGCTTGACCGATCGCACGGAGCACCACCAAATCATCGGCGAAGGTGACGTTGATCTGCGCCGTTTCGCCCACCTCATCAATCCACGTGGTATTCCCTACAAAACGCGCATCGGGAGCGGTGCGCTCGTCCGCCAACTGAATATCGATGATGAGATGCTCGAGCAAATGCGGCAGAGAGGTCCCCAAAATGTCGGACGCGAAGGTGGGTCCCTTGGCGTTCACGCAGGCATGATGCGCAAGGTCGGGATAGACACGAAGAGCGCGCTCGACGATCAGGCGATCCGTGAAGCGCTTATCAGAACAAACGCGGACGACCAAACAGGCACGTCCGCGTTCAATACGAATGGAAACGAGCGAAAGAGCGTCCATCTTCGTCCCCTCAGAGCAAGACAGACGCTTCACGCATGGGTTCCTACAGATCAGAGTAACCGAAGGATTTCGTACCTTCGAAAACGGCGAGAGCATCATCAACGCTGTAATCAGCAAGGGTGATAGCGCTGATCGCCTTGGTCAGGCGCGTCGCCTCGTCGAGCGAACGCTGATGAATGTTGCGTCCGGTTGCATTGCCGCACGCACCGCCAACATGAATTTGATCCCAAAGCTGGGTAAGGAAGGTCTTGGCGTCAACGGTCGAACCGCCCGCGCAAACAAGACCCGTGCGACCTGCGGCATCGCTGGCAACGTGCAGCGCTTCTGCAGGCGTACGACCATCTTCCGGCTTCGGCGGATTGACCTTCACAAAGTCCGCACCGAGGCAGAGCGCAACGCCCGCTGCGCCCGCGATGAGGTCGGGATCCTTCTCAGCGGTCACTGCTTTGCCGCGCGGATAGATCCACAGCACAACCAACAGACCGTTCTCGTGAGCCTGCGCGATGAGCTGACCCGCTTCTGCCATCATGGTCGACTCGTATTCGCTACCGAGATAAATGGTGTAACCGAGACCAACGATATTGACGCCGTTTTCGCGCATCTGCAGCACGGCTTCGAGATCGGTCAGCTGCGGAGAATAGGGATCCTCCTGCTTCGTGCCCACAAGATTCGTCTTGGAATTCATCTTGACCAAGTAATTGATGTCGGGATAGTCGGCTGCATACTGAGCGATGAGACCGCGCTGTCCCGCAAGAATGCCGATAACACCCTCTTTGCCGATCTGAAAAAGATGCTCGGGCTTGGCGTCGGATTCGTCGATCCCTTCGCCATAAAAATCCTTGTTCATATGCTCGACTTTTTGGTCGCAGGCGAACAGCATCAAACGACCCGTACCGCGCGTTGCCTTCAGGTAATTATCAACGTAGATATCACGGGCAGCTGCGGGTACATCCATAGGAACGCGAACATCATGTGCGGTTATCTTGGGCATTTTCCCTCCATACTCCGATCGGACAGAATGATTCTTTATTGTACAGGATTCAACGAGCTGCCGATGTGCGGTTCGCCCGAAGAAAGGCGATGCACATAAGCTCCTTCTTATTCGCGCGGAAGGTCGTTGACGGGAAGCTTGAGATCGCTGCCGCTGCCCGATGATCCTCCTTGGGAACCGGCATTTCCCGCCTCTTGGCTGGCATCGTCCGAGGACGCCCCGCCACCTTGATTATCCCCTGAGGTGCTCCCTGCATCCGCTCCATTCGATGCGCTCGAAGATGATGACGAAGAGGAACTTGATGAAGCTGCATCCGTCCCGACATGCGCGCCAGCGTCTCCCGAGCCGTCGGTCAAAGCGCCTGCGGTTGCGCTGCTGAGGTCCGCCTTGTCGCGCACGAGTACAATCGAGTCCGCATTGCTTCCGAGCGGGGGCGTCTGTGTGCCGAACCATTGGGAGAACAGCGACTGCACCGTCCAAATCGCGTCGTCGATGAACGTGCCCCAGAACTCGAACGAGCCATCGCTGATAGACAGCTGCGTCCGATCGAGCGAGAACCGGTAGCGCCCTTGACCCGACATATAGCCGAAGGTGTACATGATGGTTTTCGCCTCGGGATCGAGTACATAGGTGTAGGCAACATCGCTCGTGAGAACAATCTTGTCCGGCGTGAACTCGATCGAGGTCTCCGAATTCTTGTAGTACCACATGCCCTGGATGTCCGCGGCGTCGTTAAAGGTTTGCCAGCGGAAGATGCAGAAGGAACAAAGGGCGATCACGAAAGCAACGAGCACCGTCACTAAGAACCCGAGTCCGATGTTCTTCGCGATGCGCGCGCCCTTCGCCCGCTTCATTGCTTCCTGCGCCTTCGCCTGTCGCTTGAGCTGTCGGTCGGATGGCTTCCGCTCACGGAGCGTGCCGAGGATGCTCTCGGAGTTGTCCAGTGTATCGTCGGCAATGCTGCCAACATCGGCACCCGCATCGTCTGGGTTTGCAGGGGAGGTGGCGAAGAGATCGTCGGGGAGCAGGTCGGCGTTCGTGCTTACCGGCGTATTGACAGGCACGGTTACGGGGGTACTTGCCGGCGTATTCGCAGGCGCGCTCGTTGTTGGCGTGGCAACGTCCGTCCCGATGGCGCCGCTCGTAGGAGCAGCCGCCGTTGGCGTCCCCGGCGTACCCGCCGCACCGTCCGCGGCACCCGGCACAGCCGCCGGCGCGGCAGGTGCGACCTCAGGGTGCGACCCGGTAGCCGCAGCCTTGCGTTCTCTTGGATTGTTCTTGCCCACCGCCGATCGCGACCTTACTCAAACACCGCAGCCAAAGCCGCTCGCATTTGCGCGTTTATACCTCTTCGGCGCTGATGGTGGTCATGCCACCCATGTAGGGAACAAGCACTTCGGGAACCGTGATCGTACCGTCAGCGTTCTGGTAGTTCTCGATGATGGCGGCCATCGTGCGCCCGACGGCGAGACCGCTTCCATTCAGCGTGTACACGAGGCGCGTGCCCTTGAAATGCTCGGGGTCGCGGTAGCGGATATTCGCGCGACGTGCCTGGAAGTCGGTACAGCACGAGCAGCTAGAGATCTCCTTGTAGCCGTCATAGCTGGGCATCCATACTTCCACGTCGTACGTCTTCGCGGAAGAGAATCCAATGTCACCGGTGCAAAGCGAAATGACGCGATAGGGAAGGTTGAGCTTCTGCAAGATGTTCTCCGCATCGGCAACCATCGACTCGAGTTCGTCCCAAGCCTGCTCGGGCGTTGCGTACTTGACCATTTCCACTTTGCTGAACTGGTGCACCCTGATGATGCCGCGCGTGTCGCGACCCGCGCTTCCCGCCTCTTCGCGGAAGCATGGCGTGAATGCGCAATAGTGAAGCGGCAGTTGCTCGACATCCAGAATTTCCTGCGCGTGCAGGTTCGTCAACTGCACCTCGGCTGTGGGGATGAGATACAACCCCTCCGTCGTTTTGTACAGGTCCTCTTCGAACTTCGGAAGTTGCGCGGTGCCCGTCAGCGTCGTGGCATTCGCCAGCGCAGGGACCCACCACTCTTTGTAACCGCGGCTCGTGTGCTGATCCAGCATGAAACTGATAAGCGCACGCTCAAGACGAGCACCCGCACCACCGAGACAATAGAAGCGGCTCTCCGCAAGCTTCACGCCGCGCTCGGAATCGATGATGCCTAAGTCTGCGCCAAGATCCCAATGCGGCTTGTAATCGAAATCGAACGTAGTGGGCTCGCCCCAGCGCCTGACCTCGGGATTCTCCGTTTCGTCCTTGCCGATCGGCGTTGTCTCATCGGGCATGTTCGGAACGTGCATCAACAGCTCGCGCAGTCCCGTATCCGCCGCTTCGCGCGCTTCTGCCGCCGCGTCGAGTTCCTCGTTCACCGCGCGCACGCGATCCTTGACAGCTTCCGCCTCGTCCTTCTTGCCCTCTTTCATCAGCTGCCCGATCTGCTTTGAGAGCGTATTGCGCTCCGCCTGAAGCGATTCCTCCAGCGTGATGGACGCGCGGCGCTTCGCATCAAGATCCTCGAACGCCTGCGCATCGAAAGCCGCATTGCGGTTGCGCATAGCCTCGCTCACAGCCTCAAGATTTTCGCGAACGAACTTTATATCAAGCATGTAAGACTCCTTCAATCGATGCAATCAAGAATCAGCTGCGCTTCGTTACCAGAATGAACATCGTGCGCTGTGTTTGCAATCGGTTCAGTATATCGCACCTTTCCTATACATATAATATGGGTACAAGGTATGTTCGACATAGCTATCAACTAATTTTAAGAAAGGTGCATCATGGCGAACAAGAGCATGGCGAAATCCCCTGACCAGACTACGATTCTCGTAACGGGCGGCGCGGGTTTCATCGGAAGCCACACCGTCGTCGAGCTGCTTGAACGCGGGTATCGGGTGGTAGTGGTTGACGACCTCAGCAATTCAAGCGTCGTGTCCATCGATCGCATCCACCAGATTTGCAATCTTCCGCAAGACTCCGATGCCCTTTCGTTCATCAAGGCGTCCATCCTCGATCGCGCTGCGCTGGAAGAGGTGTTCGACGCCTTCGACATCGATGCGATCATCCACTTCGCAGGCTTCAAAGCGGTAGGCGAATCGGTCGAAAAGCCGCTCGAGTATTACTGGAACAATGTTGCCGGTACGCTCGTGCTTGCCGATGTGGCGCGCGAACATGGCGTCAAGAACATTGTGTTCTCGTCGAGCGCGACGGTGTATGGCGAATCCGACGAGGTTCCCATGACGGAGTTTTTCGAGAAGCGTCCTGCGACCAATCCGTACGGGCAGACGAAGAGCATGCTCGAGCAGATTCTGACCGACCTCTACCGGGGCGACAACGAGTGGAACGTTGTGCTGCTGCGGTATTTCAATCCCATCGGCGCGCATGAAAGTGGGCTGATCGGCGAAGACCCCGCGGGGATTCCGAACAATCTCGTGCCGTATGTGGCGAAGGTGGCGGTGGGCAAGCTGCCCGAGGTCGGCGTGTTCGGCAACGATTACCCCACCCCCGACGGCACCGGCGTGCGCGATTACATCCACGTGGTCGATCTTGCGCGCGGGCATGTTGCGGCGCTCGATTGGATGGGCGGCAAGATTGGTACCGGAGAGCCCATCGGCATCGGTTCGATCAAGGGCGAGGCATGCGAAGATGGCTCGCGGCGCGGTGTGGGCATTTTCAATCTGGGTACGGGTACGGGATCGAGCGTGCTCGATGTCATCCATGCGTTCGAACGCGCCTGTGGCAAAGAGTTGCCCTATGTGATCAAGCCGCGACGCGCAGGCGATATCGCCGTGAGTTATGCGTCCTGCGACAAAGCGCGCGACGAGTTGGGATGGGTTGCGCAGTATGACCTCGACCGCATGTGCGAAGACAGTTGGCGGTGGCAGTCGAATAACCCCAACGGGTATCGCGACGCCGAGTGACCGTCCGACCGTTTCTGGTTGGAATAATGATTCAGGTGGACGTAGGGGCGAGATTCATCTCGCCCCAGCATCGATACCCAAACGTTTACTCTTCTACCGTGATGAGCGACCAACGGGTCTTGCCGTCCATCTTCTTAACGAGATCTTCGACTTCTCCGTAGTACATGCACCAAGCTTGGCAATGCTGTACGCACATCGGCATCTTGCCCACATCCGTACGATCCTTGCAAAGATCACAAGCCTTGGTGATCACTGGCATGTATGTCCACTCCCAGGTGCCAGCCAAAGGTGATGGCTCGGTGTACTGGAAAGGTCCTACTTCCGCTACCTGGATGCCGAACTGTCCCTTCTCGAGGTCCAGCTCCTTCTTGCATGCGACCTCGCAGCTGTGGCAGCCAGTGCAGTACTCATAGTTGGTGAGTATACCCTTTGTCATGATTCGCCTCCTTGCTATTCAGGCTTTTGCGCAAGCTCAGCTTCGCCATCTGCCATGGCTTTCTTCAACGCTTCGCGCCCTTGCATGTTTGCATCTTCGACTTTCTGCTGAACAGCGCGGCGAACCTCATCCTGAATGAAGGATTCTTGCCCTTCGCGTTCTTGGGCAGATCTTAGATCCCCAGCCCAAACGCCAGGAATATAATCGCCGAATCCACCATTCCTCGTTACACGCACACCCGGCATCTCGTCACCGGGTTCGTACTTGTAGATTTTCGCGAGGAAGCTCTTGATATCCGAGCCGATGCCGCCTTGACCAGTCTCGAAGATCTTCGTCATGTTGTTGATGTTGGAATCAAACACGCCATAGAGGCTTGGCTCTGCGGCCTCCTCTTCCGGATACCACCAAGCATGTTCCATGTGAATGGTATTTGGCTTAATGCCCGGGAACAAGAATGCCTTTTGGCGGCAACGTCCGTGCGGAGACTCGATCCATACCCAATCCCCATCCTCGATGCCATGCTCTGCAGCTGTCTGAGGATTGATAGTAACCAGCGGATAGGGATGGAACTCACGCATGGTCTCGAGCTGACGATGCTCTGAGTGGAAGAACTCATAAGAACGTCCGCCAGAGGTTGCGATAAGAGGATACTCTTCAAAAATATCAGGGCTTGATACGGGAGAGTTCTTCGGCTCGATGTGGTACGGCATCGGATCCACGCCCCAGTGGTTATAGCCCCAAGACCAGAACTCGAAGCGCCCCGTAGCCGTATCGAAGCCGGGCTGTCCGTCAGGACGGGCAATGCCCTTCTCGTACTTGTAGTACTGCGAATTCCACGGATCGTATTTGTATCCTCCACGCGCTTGCAGCTCTTCGAAGTCGCCCTCGTAGCTCGTGCCCCCCTCAGCATATTGATCGGTGAGATACCAGGTGGAAAGCTCTTTGTCGTCCTTCCAAGGCCAATTCTCCGGCTTCAGGCGACGACCGAGCTCAAGAACGATATTCTCGTCAGATTTAGCCTCATAGTAGCTTGTGCACTTCGAGATGGAGCGAGCAGGCGTCCACCACGTACGCACAGCGTTACGCTCGCAGCTCATGGCAACGGGAAGCACGATATCAGCATGTGCGACCGCCGTTGGTGTCATGAACGGATCGGCAACAACGATAAACGGAATCTTGTTCATGGCTTCATACGCACGCGGCGCATCCATGCTCGAACATGCAATAGGATTGCCACTCTCGATCCAGAGCATCTGGATTTTGAACGGTTCTGCAGCCTCAGAGGCATGAATGAATGAATCCGCAGACGCACATGCCACGATGTCCGATTCCTCAATGCCTGCCGAAGTGGTCAATTTGTTAGCATAGTTCTCACGGGGGATCTTGAAGTCGCCCAAGCCGTAGCGCTTCTCAATATCGAAAGCACACTTCATCAAAAGATTGCCACCAGGTCTGTCAATATTGCCCGTGACACCCATAAGGTCAAGGGCTGCAGCAGAAACGCCGAGAGCAGAGAGTTGCTGCTCGAATGCAAGACCCCACTGGATAGCAGCGGACTCCGCATTAGCATAGATGCGTGCTGCCTTGCGAATATCCTCGGCGGGAACATCGCAGATCTCGGATGCCCAGTCAGCGTCTTTGCCTTGTACGGACTCAACGAGCTGCTCGTAGCCATAGCACCATTTCTCGATGAACTCATGGTCGACGAGATCCTCGTTGATGATGGTGTTGAGCATGCCGATGCCGAGCGCTCCATCCGTTCCTGGTCGTACCTGAAGCCAAACTTCCGCCCGGGAACCAAGCCAGGTGAGACGGGGATCGATGGAGATGATCTTCGAGCCCATCTGCATGCATTGGACGATCCAGTGACCCAAGAATCCGTCAGCATTGGACTTCAAAGGCTCGTTGCCCCAGACCATGATGACATCAGGACGACGGAAGGTGGGGTCGGCGTAGCGGAGCTCGTGGGTCTCAGATACGTCAATGATGTTCATCTCGCCCATCTTCGCAGAGGAAGCGATCATACGGGGCAGGTAGCATGCAAAGCCCGAAAATCCATAGTTACTCACATTGGGCGTCTCGAGCGCGGTCGACGCGAACAAAGGCAGCTGCCAGCCGATGTTACGACCGGTACCATGGTCGAAAAGAATCGTATGAGACCCATAATTCTCTTTGATGTAGTTGACCTTCTCGACGATGATGTCATAGGCCTCATCCCAGCTGATGCGCTCCCACTTGTTCTCGCCACGCTCACCAGCGCGCTTGAGCGGGTACTTCAGACGATCGGGATGGTTCACCGCCTCGACCATATCAAGGCAGCGCATGCAAAGCTTACCGCCATTGAACGGTGCCAGCGGATCCCCCTCAATGTGGCAAAGCTTGCCATCCTTGTCCACTGACAGCAAAACGCCGCAGCCATTGTGGCATCCTGGAGGTGACCAGTGATTGGTACGGGTAACGGTAACGCCGTCTTCTTCCCAGCGCCACTCGCCTTCGTGATAGGCCTTACGGTCTATCGAGTCGAGAAATTCCTGATAATCCATTCCTCCTCCTTCTTTTCCGAAAATTGATCAGCAAAACAATTTTGCTGATCTTCGCTGGATCGAATAAAGACGAAATGAGTCTTATGATCCGCAATCAGAAAATAGTTCTTTTTTTGGGAGCAAACGAGTCTGCAAGATTATCTATTTTGAGAATAGATGATGAGATGAAAATCAGAGTCCGTTTTTCTATAATCCCTGTATAAGTGCTGCTCTTACCATACTGAAGCGTTCATAAATTATCCGAAAATGCAGTAGATGCGAAGTAAAATACAGCGGTTTTCTCAATGCCATCTCATCTCATTTTTCGTAGTAAGCAGTATGATTTCGTTGACTCTTTGCTACCGGTCGATCGCAGACGGATCGCACTCGTTCGCAAGCCATTTTGGCACCACATGATGACCAGAGGGAAGATCATGAAGCAAGACGAACTGAAGGCACTTGAAGCAGCAGCTGTTTTCTATCAGGCAGTCCCCGATTATCTGCTCGGAAAGACGGACACCTCAACCCTTGAACTTGCCCTCATCGAGGTGATCGACGCGCTTGACATCGTCGAGTATGGGCGGACCTGCAAATCCTTTTTGCAATCCATCCAGTACGAGATTCCGTATCAGCGCAAACGGTCATTGCTCAGCATCGCGAAGAAGTACAAGCTGACCCCGCAAGAGGGGCATATTCTGCGCTATTTGGCGAATGGAAGGGATTCAGTGTATATCGCGAACCGGCTTACCCTATCCATCAATACGGTCAAGACACACAAATATGCGATCTATCGAAAGCTCGGCGTTCATAACAAGCGGGAACTCGAGGAGTTGCTCAAAGCGCAGGATAGGAAAGAATTCGAAGCGAACAGATAGCACGTTGACCAATCATGAGAATGAATCATGTTGATGGTATCACCGGTGACCATATCTGGTGGATTGGTTTTATTAAATATGGAAAAGAATCTGGTGGACGTAGGGGCGGGCATCTCGCCCGCCACCGTAACAACCCCAAAAATGAATCATCGGGTAACCGCGGTGTATCAACGATGACCCCCAAACCGCAACAACCCCAATAATGCAACAGCGGACGAGATAAATCTCGTCCCAACATCTATTCCCAAATCGCATTCATAATTGAATGATCATTGGTTACGCTCGGTTCGCCCCAACCTCCATACCCTGCAACGGACTAATCAACATATCAGCAATGATTGGACGCGCGAACACCCACGACGCGACCATGCGCTCTACAATGCTGGCATGGAATACTTGATCTCATTTCTCGAAGGCATCATCACCTTTGTATCTCCCTGCCTGCTGCCGATGCTCCCGATCTACGTCACGTATTTCGCGGCAGGAAAATCGCAAGATCAGAAAACGGTTCTGAAAAACGCACTCGGATTCGTGCTGGGCTTCACCATCATCTTCGTGGCGATGGGCGCGCTCGCCGGCACCGTCGGATCGTTCTTCCTGCAATACCGAACAGCGGTCAACGTCGCTTGCGGACTGATCGTCGTTTTCTTCGGACTCAGCTTCCTGGGAATCATCAAGATCGACCTCTTCAAAGGTCCAAAGGCGTCGTTTGAGAAAGAGCGGCTGAGTTTCTTCTCCGCAATGCTTTTCGGAATCGTCTTCTCCATCGGCTGGACACCGTGCGTAGGCGCGTTCCTCGGATCGGCACTCATGCTCGCCTCGCAGCAAGGCTCCGTTCTCACCGGAACGCTCATGCTGCTCACCTATTCGATCGGGCTCGGCATCCCCTTCGTGCTGAGCGCGCTGCTGATCGACAAACTGAAACATACCTTCAACGCTATCAAGAAGCACTACGACCTCATCACCAAGATTTGCGGATGGTTTCTCGTGGCGCTCGGCGTTCTGATGGCAACGGGGTTGCTGGGAAATCTGCTGAGCCTGCTCAGCTGACGTGCGAAAAGGAATGAATACTCATGGGTAAGAACACCTCGGGAAAGCCCGCCGCAAAGAAAACAAGCAAGCTTGCAAGCGAAGGCGGCGCCTCATCTAAAAAGGGATTTCTGATCGGAGTCATAGCGCTCGTCGTCATTCTCGTTGGTGCCGGGATCGCGTACAGCGCACTCGCGCCTGAAGACGCGGGCAGCATCAAAGGCGCCTCGTCGGCAGCATCGTCTGCGGCAAGCTCGAATGGAACGGCGCAAGGAAGTGCGTCGGCAAGCTCCTCGCAACAAGCCTCTTCGGATGCCGAAGCAACCGTTGTGGAAGCACCCAATATCACGATCACAGATAGCGCTGGCGAACAGGTTTCCCTTTCGGATTTCCGCGGAAAGCCGATCGTGCTCAATTTCTGGGCGAGTACCTGCGGTCCGTGTCAGAGCGAGATGCCCGGATTCCAAACGGCGTACGAAACCTATGGCGATGACGTCGCGTTCCTGATGGTGAATGTCCCTGGATTTTTGGGCGAAACGAAGGACAAAGCGACGGCGTATCTCGAGAAGAATCAGTACACGTTTCCCGTGTATTTCGATAACCTGAAGGAAGCCGATGTTGCCTACGGGTTGACGTCCATTCCCCGTACGTTTCTGATCGATGCGCAAGGGTATGTGGTCGCGTCGCAGGTCGGCGTTGTGAACAGCGCATCGTTGAATAATGCCATTAAGAATATGTTGTTGTAGTAATGGGGCGTTAATGGCGAAACGCATGCGCCGTCCGTCATTCCCAAATATCTTTCTGGTTGAACGGTAATGGGTATGTCCGTTCCTGGATGGTTTGGTTTTTTAATCAGATAAATCGATCAGGTGGACGTAGGGGCGCGATTTATTCGCGCCCTCAAATGTAGCGACCCCAACAATGGATCATTGGGCGAATGCGATGCATCAACGGTGATCCCAAATGCAACAACCCCAACAACGCATCGTTTGCGGGCGAGATGAATCTCGCCCCTCATATGCCCATCGAGATGTCAATTCATTG
>CAZFGW010000023.1:0-12842 GCA_964518575.1 uncultured Eggerthellaceae bacterium | reverse complement strand
ACCGGGGGACAGACCGAAGCAGTCATCACCGACTTCTTCGCCGCGGCGTTCAACCCTTCAACCCTGGTGCGCTACGGACACACGGTCATGAGCTTGCTCGTCATGGGCGCATTCATAACCATGGCTGTTGCCGCGTGGTACATGCATAAGAACCGCGATGCCTCCTCGGCTCGTCAGATGCTCAAAACCGGCGCCATCGTCGGTGTCATCTCGGTGGTGGCACTGCTTGGCACCGCTCATGCGAGCGCTGTTGAGGTGTGGGAAGAGCAGCCGACGAAGCTTGCCATGATGGAGGGCATGTATGAGACGGAGGTGCCGGAGCTCTCATTGTTCGGCATCGTTGATGAGGGTGAGGAAGAAACCCTCAGCCTTGCCATTCCCGGCGGCACGAGCTTTCTGGCAACGGGCACGTGGGATACGGTCTACCCCGGACTGAACGAGCTTGCTGCATCGCCGCAATTCGCCGACGTCAATGTTGAAGAGATGCCGGTCAACTTCGTGTTCCAGACCTACCATATGATGGTTGCGCTCTTTGGCATCATGGCGCTTTTGTTCATCATCCTCTTCGTGTGCATGCGCAAGAACGCGAAGCACAATGTGACGAATATGAAGTGGCTGCAATGGCTTTTGATCATCTCGCCGATCTTCCCCTTCATCGCCATTCAGAGCGGCTGGCTGACTGCGGAAGTCGGGCGTCAACCCTACGTGGTCTATCCGGCAACCAGCTCGCCGGAAGGCGTATTCCTGCCCACCTCTGAAGGCATCAGCGTCTCGGTGCAAACGTTCGAGCTCATCATCACACTCGCGCTGTTCGCGCTCGTGTACCTCATGCTCTTCGTCGGTTGGGTGCGCGTCATCGGACGCTTCATCAAGGAGGGTCCGGTCTACGACAAGCCCACCGAGGGCGAAGAGGACGTTACGATCACCTTCGCCGAGCAGAAGGGCGATGATGCTGTTGTCGTTGAACTCGAGGTAGCTCAGGAAGGAGGGGATGGACGATGATGACCATGACCGGTCTTGCGATCCTTTGGTATTTCCTCATTTTTGTTCTGATCGCGGGTTATTTCGTACTGGACGGCTTCGACCTCGGTGTCGGAATCCTCTATCCATTCCTGTGCAAGGACACCCAGAACCAGATCATCGCGCGGCGTGCAATCGGTCCGGTATGGGACGGCAACGAGGTATGGCTGCTCACGGCGGGCGGCGCGCTCTTCGCGGCGTTCCCCGATGCGTATGCCACCACGTTCTCCGGTTTCTATCTTGCCATCATGCTCGTACTGTTCTCCCTCATCGTGAGGGCGGTGTGCTTTGAATTCTGGCATGCAGACTCCGCTTGGCGTCCGCTGTGGAACATCTGCTTCTTCGTGGGCTCGCTTCTGCCCGCAGTGCTGTTCGGCGTTGCCATCGGCAATGTCGTCGCCGGCATTCCTATGGATGCGCTCGGAAACTACAGCGGCGTTCCCCTGCTCGGTCTGATTACGCCGTTCACGCTGCTCTGCGGTGTGCTCAGCCTCGTGATGTGCGTTGCCGCCGGTGCCTGCTGGCTGGCTCTGAAGGCTCCCATCGACTCTCCGCTGCAGAAGCAGGCGGCGAACTTCCGCATGCCGATGCAGGTTCTTTCGCTGTTCCTCTTCATCGTGCTCACGGTTTACCTGTTCGCGGTTATGGACGGAACATCCGAGATGGTGCCCGAGCTTGCCGTTGCACGCTACATTTTCGCCGGCGTGCTCGTGGTATGCATTGTGGCGTCGCTCGTGTTCGGACGAGCGAAGAGCATGAAGAGCGACCTCATGGCGTTCCTTCTGCAATCGGGTGCTGCCATCGGGATCGTTTTCCTGCTTGCAAGCAGCATGTTCCCGGTGCTCGTTATGGCGTCTCCCGACAGCATTGGCGCACCGATCACGTTAATGTCGGCGGGTGCGAGTACACTCTCGCTGTTCACCATGACAATTATCCTGTGTATCGGTCTTCCACTAGTGCTTGTATATCACGTGATCATCTATCGTACATTTAGGGGTCGCGTGGTTGTCGAAGAGGGTTAAGCCTGCTTGACGGTTTTGTGAAATGCGCGTATTGAACTGGTGTTTTACGCGCATTTCTCCCCTTTTATTTTGTCATGATCGCCGAGGTCTAGTACAATATCGTCCAAACAGCTTTTTACCCGTAGGGCTTAAGGTTGTGCTTATTTACTGAAAAGAACAGGAAACGAAATGCCAGATAGCATGAACTTTGGAAATCCCTCACAGCCCATGGGTTATGGTGATCCAATGGATCCTATGGCTTACGGTCAACCGCAAGATCCGGCATATGCTCAATACGCACAACAAATGCAGAATGCGTATCAAAATGGCATGTATCAGCAAGATCCATACGCCCAGGCAGCCGGTATGCAGCAATATCCCGATATGGCTTCCCAGATGTATGGCTCCCAGCAGGCATCAATGCAGCCTGATATGTATTACCAAAACGCTATGGGGCAAACACCCTATGGCGTTGTTCAAGAGGACCCGAACCGCATGGCGCGCCAGCAGCAGATCCGCGCCACGTCCATTTTCGGTCCCAAGGATATTGGCGGCGGCATGAATGAAGCTGCTATGCCAGGTGCGTCCGCGATGGGTGCGCAAGCTGGCTACATGCAGTCCGGCATGGGTTCTGCGTTCGGGCAACCTGCACAGCCCGCAGCTCCTACGTATGAGGCACCCAGCCCGTCGTTTGAGCAGCAGATCCCGCAGGTATCCCAAGCTCCCGAGCCGTCCATTCCCGCTGCCATCGCGGCAGCTGCGCCTGAGCCCGCGGCTTCCTCGAAGCCGGTTGCTCCGCCTAAGGGCAAAGGTAGCATCGCGCTCGTGTTCGGTTTCCTTTCCATTATCTTCGCGCTGATCCCACCGCTGGGCATCGTCTTCGGCATCCTTGCGCGCAAGAAGTCGAAGCCGTTCATTGACGCTGGTATTTTCGGCACCGCGGCTGATACCGGTCGCATCTTCGGTACGGTCGGTCTCATCTTCTCCATCGTCATGTGCGTGGTGATGCTCGTGCTGGGCTCCTACATGTACGGCGGTCTATACGGCGTGTACAACGCGCGGTCTATGGCAATCTTCTTCAACGATAGCCCGCTCGGGAACTTCTTCTGGATTTATCTCCCGCCGCTGCAGTAGTTCGCGCGTCAAACGAAGTAGATACGGCAGATATGGATACAGAATCAGGTCACGACAGTCGCGAGAAAACCAAGTCGAGTTTCTTCGATTTCTTCACGGGTAAGAAGGACGCTGACCTTCAGGATGGTCTTCGCGAATTCGTCGATGATTCAGCGGAGATTGCCGAAGACGAAAAGCGCATGATCCATGACATTCTGGATTTGGGCAACATGGCTGCCCATGAGATTTGCACGCCCCGTGTTGATGTGATGCTTGTCGAAGATGACGAAACGGGACGCAACGCGCTCGAGCGCATGCGTGGCACGGGATATTCCCGCCTTCCCGTTTGCCATGACGGCATCGATACCATCATCGGCATCGTCCATTACAAAGACTTGATCGGTCCGTTGATGGACGGCTCCATCGATGACGTTGTCACGAAGTTCATGTACGAGCCCATGTTCGTTCCCGAAACCAAAGACGTGATTCCGCTTCTGGGTGAGATGCAGGCAGCGCATCAGCAGATGGCAATCGTTGTTGATGAGTACGGCGGAACTGAAGGGGTTATCACCATCGAGGATATCGTCGAGGAAATTGTTGGAGAAATTGCCGATGAGTCCGATACCGACGGGGATCTCATCACCTTGTGCAGCCCCGGTGTGTGGCGCGTTGACGGGCGCTTCCCCGTTGAGGATGCGCAGGAGCTCGAGTGGCCGGTGGAGATGTCGGATGACTACGAAACCATCGCCGGATGGCTCATGAACAAGATGGAGAATTACCCTGAGACCGGGGATGAATTCATCTATGAAGACTACTCGTTCACCATTGAAAAAATGCGTCGTTCCCGGATTTCTCTGATCCGTGTGGAGCAGCTTGCCACTGACTGACTTTTTTCGCTTTTCTCAAGAAACTAGGGTAAAATGAATACCCTGAAGAACATACAAGCTACTTCGGCAGCAAATCCACCATTCTCAATCTAGCCAGCTGTCGCCGCTCCTTAGCGGTTTAGTTACGTTTTTCTTGATGCGTCCGTTTCCGCAGTTAAATGGAGCGGTCGGATGTTTTTAAGAAGAACTTTACCTGTACGCTCTTTAGTACATTGAAAGAGGCTATGCCCGGTATCCTGCTTGCAAGGATAGAGCAGGAGAAAGGCGTTGATGATGGGTGTGAGTTTGGTTAAAGGAAAGCATATAGCGCATTCAGCGAAGCATGCTGCTGGTGACTTCCAGGTACTGGGAGCAAGTCACGCGAAGCGTCCCGCTGCAAACATGCGTAAAGGCGTTGCGGTCAAAACATCCGTGGTTGCATGCATGATCCTCGTGGTCGCTGGTTGCTTTGGCATCGGCTTCGCATCGGCGGGCAACATCGCGGGAGATGCCGCTAATCTGTCGATGGGCGCCAACACGAACGTTCCGCTTACGATCAGCAGCACGAACAACTCTTCGGAAGAATTCATCCTTGAGGTTTCCGCCTCCCGTGACCTGAGCGGTGCTATCGCGCAGGTTCAGCAGGAAGAGGAAATGGCTCGTATCGCCGCAGAGCAAGCTGCCAAAGAGGCTGAGGCTGCTGCCATCCGTAAGGCTCAGGAAGCACAAAGTGCCTCAAGTGCTGCTTCCTCCTACATCGGCGCCGTTGATTTCAGCGTGGGCAAGGATGCCTTTATTGCTGAGTGGACGGCACGCATCGATGCCTACCTCGCTGGTTCCCCGCTTGCTGGATACGGTTTCGCTTTCGCTGATGCCGCTTGGCAACATGGCGTTGATCCTCGCTGGTCTCCCGCCATTTCCAACACCGAAAGCACCAAGGGCGCGAACTGCTTCGCTCCGCATAATGCTTGGGGCTGGACAGGCGGCAGCTGGGGAGATTGGAACACCGCCATCTATGCACACGTTGCGGGGCTGTCCTCCATCTATGGGCACACCATCTCCTACGCGAACGCCAAGAAGTACTGCCCCCCGAACTATGACCATTGGTATCGCGCAACCATGAGCGAAATGGCGAAGATCTAAGGCAAGATCAACGTGAGCAACGTTATCGTCGTTGGATGCGGGCGGGTTGGATCCCAGCTTGCCAATATGCTTTCAGACAATGGCAATAATGTCTGCTGTATTGACCGTTCTCCCGACGCGTTCGCGAATCTGGGGCGCAACTTCAACGGCTCTACCATCCAAGGCGTCGGTTTTGACGAGGATGTGCTCATCCGCGCCGGCGTCGAAACGTGCGACGTTCTTGCTGCGGTCACCCAATACGACAACGCGAACCTCATGTGCGCGGAGGTAGCCAGCAGGCTTTTCGACGTCCCCCATGTTGTCGCGCGTCTGTACAACCCCGATCACGAGCGCGCTTACATGCAGCTGGGTATCGACTACGTCTGCGGAACCTCGCTCGTTGCGGAGGACGTGTTCTCAAAGATCGTGGTGGGGCATGGGTCTCACATCGACACCTTCGGAGATTTCGAGATCCTCGAGTTCTCTCTCAACTTGCAAGGGCAGGAGAACACGAAGAGCATCAAGGTGTCTGACCTTGAGAGCGGTCACAGCATCAGGATCATCGCGTTCGAGCGCTCCGACGGGTCCTCCTCATCCATTCCTACCAAGGATTCCATTCTCTACGCGGGCGATACGGTTCTTGCGTGCGTTCGCCATGATTCCATCAAGCAGTTCTCGCAATTCATCCAGGGATAGCGCTTTGATCGCGCTTGGCAAAAGGTAGGCGGCGAAGATGTACATTGTCATAGCAGGCGGCGGAAAGATCGGGTCGTACCTTGCCACGGTGATGCTCTCAAGCGGCAATGAGGTTGCTGTTATCGAGGAGAAGAGCGAAACCGCCGACCAGCTTTCTGTGGTGCTGGAGGGCGCGTATCTGGTGATCAACGGTGATGGGTGCGATTCCCGCTTCCAGGAGGACGCTGGCATCAGGCAGGCGGATGTGTTCGTAGGCGCCACGGGACAGGATGACACGAACCTCGTTGCATGCGAGATTGCCCAGCGTGTTTTCAGCGTTCCGCGTGTTATCGCGCGTGTCAACAACCCCAAAAACTTGCGTATCTTCCGCGAGGTCGGCATCGAATGTGTTTCCTCAACGACGCTCATTGCGAATTTGATCGAGGAGGAGGCTCTTCTGGGCTCGGTGTCGGTTGTGTCCTCTCTGAACCATGGCGATGTTGCGCTTTCCGAATTCACAGTCGGGCATCTCAAGCACCGCTCCGATGACGAGGGCATCACGATCGGTGAGATCGAAATGCCGGAAGGATCGCTGATTGTCGCCGTTGCGTATGAAGACGATGCCGAGGTTGCTGCCGACGACATGGTGCTCTATCCAGGAGACCAGGTCATCGTTGTGGCGGAAAACGACGTCCTCGATGACGTGCGCACGCTGTTCCGCTCGCTTTAGGGCGCATGCGTACCCACCTCTTGTAATCCTTTAGCTACGGCTGGCATAAACAATGCCGCCTAAGCCCCGGAGTTCGTATATCATCTGAGTATCGGAAAAAACGAGCAAGGGACACGATCGCGCATGCTCTCATCACCTACAACATTATTGACGCTCGGTGTTATCTTCCTTGCTTTGGCGATCGTGATCGTGGTGGTGTGGGTAGCGTATCTTGCGAGCAAGATCAATCGGATGCAGCTTCAGTTCATGCAGGAATTCGATCGTACGCGCGTGATGATGCAGCGCGGTCCGGGTATGAGCGTTCCTCCGCAAGCAAGCATGATGCCGCCCGAGGGCGCTATGCCGGAATTGGGGAGCGGCGCGGCTGCGGGACAGCGTGCGGAAGGTGCGGCCGGTGCGGCTGGTGCGGCTGGTGTGACAGGCGCCAAGGGTGGCAAGGGCGCGAAAGGTGCGCAGAATGTGCGGAGCGTTCCGAGCGCGAAGGGTGCGGCAATTCGCCCACAGGTCGGAGGCGGTCAAGGGCGCCTCGGCGTCATGCAGCCCACAGGAGCGTCCGCAGCGCAGCAGGTCATTCCTGCAACCGCGTCAAAGAAACAGGCAGCAGCTGCAGCAGCGGCGAGTGCTGAGGCAGATAAGCGCTCGAAACCGAAAAAGGGGCATAAAGGCAAACCAGTCATTCCGTTCGGCGTTGACAAGCGCGCGCAGGATCGCGCCCGCGAGGCGTATGCGCCCAATGCCGTTGAGAGCGATTATGATCCCGATTCCATTGATTTTTCGAAGGTGCAGGGGCTGCAGGGGACAACACCCCCGAGCGCCACGCAGCAATACGGTAATGCGAATACCATCCGCACTGATCAGCAGCGTATCCAGCAGCAAGATGTTCGCGTTTTGCAGGCGCAGGAGCAGCGTGCAGCTGTACAGCCGGTTGGGGGTGCGGTTGCACCCGGGCAGCAGGCTGCGCCGAAGACGCGTGTTATGGGGCAGAATGTTCAGAATGTCGCGCCCGTGCGCGGTGTGTCCAAGGCGGCAACGACAGGTCCGATCGAGGGATCACCACGACAGCGCCAGATGACCTATCCGCGGCAGCGTTCCGCACGTGTTGAAGGGAGTGCGGCGCAGCAGCCACAGCGTATGCCAAGCCAGCAGGCGCGTATGGCGACCGCGCAAACACGTGCGGGATTCCAGCAGCTCGAAGCCGACATGCGCGAGCGTGCGTTAGGGAGCACGGCGTGGATCGAGGAAGATAAGCGGCGCACCGATGAACGGTTGGCGCGGCAGGCGCGTCTCGCCCGGTTGAGCGAGGAGCGCGAGCATGCGCAGTTGCATCGCGAGGCGGAGTTTATCGTGTGTGCCCACGAACGTCGCAAAGAGTAGCGGTGTATTCCCGGCGAATCATTCGTAATCGGGAACGAATCAAATCTGGTAATGAATGGGCATAGACGTTGGGGCTAACCATTCGTAATAACCGACGTTCCAACCAGAATGACCTGTGGGCATAGACGTTGGGGCGAGATTTATCTCGCCCGCTTGTGACGACTCCGATGATTATGGGGATGGCGAATCATTTGTAATCCTGAATGAATAGTTCACCATTGCTATAAAAGGGCGACCCCGCCACCATACGGCAACGGGGTCTTAAAATGGGATGGAGGGGAGGGATGGAAAACTGATCAGTTCATCGATTTCAGTTCATCGACGAGCTTCTCGCTTTCACTGTAGGAGATCCATCCTTTGGGAAGGTCTGCGTCATTGTGGCATTCCGTGCATGCATTGACCGATGCGCGGTGCGCCTTGTGACAATCCGAACAACTAACATCGCCATGCTGCCCCTGATGGGGATTGCGCTTGAAATCAGCGGTCGCCTGCTTCAGGTCGTCGCGCGTCATGTTGTGGCATGATTCGTTCAGGCAGAACTGGTCGGGATCGATGCCCCGCGCCGCAACGAGATCCTCAAGCGTGCACTCGGGAATCACGAGCATGCCCGTTTGCGTTTCGAGCACCTCATAATTGCCACTGATCCAGTTGAGCCCTTCGCTAATCTGCTCACCAAGGGTGGGAACATGGCAGCTGAGGCAGGTGTCGTTGTTTTGATCGCGGTGCATCGCAGCCATCATCGCGCTTGCGTCGGACACACTGTTGCCCCACTTGTCGATCCCTTCTTCATCAACCGGCGACTCATACGTGGGCAGATAGGGATCCATGGGTGTGTGGCAGATCGCATTGCAGAAACTCGGCTGCTCATGCCATACCCAAAAGCCTGCGCCCGCAACGACGATCACGGCAACGATGATGCCCAAGGTCAGCTGCAATTTGCGCTTCTTCTTGGGAGCTGGCATCTTGATCGCGTTGTCCTTGGCGTCTTCAGGATGCTCGTCCTGCGCGACCGTCTCGTTCTTGTTCTCAATCATGATGTATACCTCACTGCTTGCTTATGTGCTCGCTGTTTCTCCAGCGTCGATCTAGCTCAAGAACTTGGCGACAGACTTGCCGCATTCACGACCGAGAACCATGGCGAACGCGATGGAGCAACCGGGAATCGGGGTGACGTACTCGGTGCCGAAGCGGCGTCCGCAGTCATTGCCGGACATGTACAGACCGGGAATCGGCTCGTAGTTCTTGTCGAGTGCGTTCTGCTCACCGTCGGTGATGATGCCGCCCATGGTGACCATCGTTTCGCCGAGAGCCGGGTCGAACTTCACTGCATAGAAGGGGGCTTGGTTCACGGGGAACAAAACCTCAGGCGCACGCCCGAATTCCTCGTCAACGCCGGCGCTGCAGTAGCTGTTCCAGCGCGTGATCTGCTCGATAAATGCCTGTGCGTCGGCACCTTCGAGACCCAGCTGACCAGCAAGACCCTCAAGGGTGTCGTCAGCAATGAATTCCGCCTGGGTCATCGGTCCACCCATTGGACCGTCATCCTTCTTCTCCGGCTCGACATAGGTGCCCTTGAACTTGGCGTATGCCGTATCAAGCGACTCGCGCAGTGCCTGGATGTTCTCTTCGCTCGCCGTGAATCCTGCATGTTGGGGCAGCGTGTACTGGCGATACTCGGTGAAGTTGTTGTCAACGATCGCGTATTTCGTCTTACGGCTCATGAACGTAGTCTGATAGCCGCGCTGCTCCGAGGTCGGGTAGTACTCGTTGCAGAAGCGCTTGCCGTGCTCATCGATCCACACTGCCTGGGGCAGGCAGTTCATCTTGCCAGGCACGGAAAGGCCCTTCATGTTCATGCCCGGAATCGGGGTGGTCTCAAGATGTGCGCCTGCCCAGTATGCCATCTGCACGGCGCGCCCGTCATTTGCCGACATCGAGGAGAGCTTTTCGCCCTCAACGAGCGTCTGCTGCATGTCGGGCATGAAGTACGCCATCATTTCAGGATTGGCACCCATGCCGCCACAGGAGATGACTACGGCTTTGCAGTTGATCTTGATGTTGCCATCGGAGTTCTTGGCAGCAAGTCCGGCGACCTTGCCGTCATTCATGATGACGTATTCCGCGCTCGTGCCGAACAAAAACTCGGTGCCCTTCTGGCGTGCGATGTCCTGGTTCAATCCGAGGATCTTGGTTTGCCCGCACTCCGGGTTATAGAAGCTACAAACGCTCGCCCAGAATTTGATGCCGGAAAGTTCGCTCATCTGATGTGCCGTCGGCGGGAAGAACGCTGTTGTCATGACGGACAGATCGGATTCGGAAAGTGGCGACAGATACCAGTTCGTGGTTGCCTCTGAGTTCTGTGCGAACTTCATGACCAGTTCGGGGTTGGGCATATTCGCCGTGATCTTCATGAAGTTCTGGTAAAACTCAACGGGATCGATGTGCGGAACACCGCGCTGCTGCAGGATGGCAGCATTCAGCGCTGCGAACTCATTGCCCGTTGCAGCGTATGAATCTTCCGGCTGCTTCTCGACAGCGATGACCTTCTTGCCCTGCTCTGCGAGCTCGCGGCAGGCAGCGGTTCCTGCAAAGCCGAGACCCGCAACAACAACGTCGCAGTCATATTCTTTGTCGAACTTCTTGATCTCTTCGGGTGGGGTCATCCAGCTCGTGTCAGTGACGCCGTGAACGACGTTGCTGCTCGCTGCTTGCCCATCCTTCGACGTGCTGCTCGCTTTGGACGGGGAGCAGCCTGCGAGACCTGCTCCGGCAGCTACTGCTGCAGCCGTTGCGCCGAGTCCTAAGAAGGCGCGTCTTGAAAGCCCTTTGTTTTCCTTCATCTCAGTCCTCTCTCGTAACCCATTACGAACATTCCGCCCCGTCTGCAGACGGAGCGCTCCATGGTTTCAAGCATGCGACGAAATGCGCCCGCGCGAAATCGCGCTTCTGGGGTAAAAGGGATTTTGAGGGCATTTCAGCATCGCGGAAATTGGGTATTTCGAGAGTTGCCCGCTCAGGGGACTGTTCTTCGCTTTGTGCCACGCGGGTAGCTGGATATACTTGAATGACCGTCATCAAAGCAAAGGAGGGGCTTGGGTGAAGGTATCGAGAAAACTCAGCTTTGAGCTCGTGCTCTTCACGGCGTTTTTCGCAACGCTTCCGGTCTATTCTCCGAACATGTTTGCAGTCCACGACGGTTTCGATACCGATCCCCAGTTGCAGCTCTTCGTTCCGGTCGTTCTTGTATCGATTCTTGTGATTTGCATTGCTGTCGCCGTTCTGTCCGCTCGCGGGCACGATCAATGGATGATGGGGAGGATCTCGCTTTTTGTGAGCATCGTTGCCTACGTGGTCGGGTACTTGGTGTTTTCGCTGCAGATTTTCAGCAATGCGTTCGACGATGTCCTGATTATTGTCTCGGCGCTCATTCTCGCGGTAGGCACGGTCGGGCTGTCCATCATCTGGGGGAACTTGTTCTCGTATTTGGATATGCGTCAGTTGATGTTCTTCCTCGCGCTCACGATTGGGGTCGCTTCGGGAGTGCAACTCCTGATGCAGTTTCTCTCGGCTGAAGCGCGCCTTTTGATATTCGACTTCTTTGCCGTCATCGGCTCTGTTCCGCTCGTGTTTCTTGTCGCATCTTGAACATGCAACCGATAAGGATGCTGCCGATACCGATATTGCGGATGCGGATATGGATCGTTCTTGTGGCGAAAGTGCATCCAGCGATACAGGCGAGGTTTCCGCTGCGGCTGAGCGCGAGACACCTCGTATCGGGTCGGTGTTCAAGCGCATGGCACCCGTGATCGCAACGCCGTTGATCGGACTTATGGTATTTGCCTTCCTGACCGGGGTGCGCAAGTTCGTCATTTTCGATTTCTTTTACGTGGAGTTCATGGGCGGATTCATTGCGAACCTGATCGTTTTGATCATGTGTTTCGCGAAAACGGGCAGGCCGCTGACGTCGCTGTATTTCAATCTTCTTCTGCCGCTCTTCGCCCTCGTGCTCATTGTGCTCAACAGTTTTCCGCCGAGTACGCCCCCGCTTTGGGTGGCGGCGTCGGTGTCCTACGTGTTCTTCTCGCTCGTGGCGATTCTTGCGCTCGTGAGCATCTGCGGTATGGCGCACGCACGCGAGTTCCCGCCGTCGCTGATTTTCGCGTTGACGCTCGGCGGGTATGCAGCGGTGTCGGCATTCGCGGTATATTGCGGCAGCGAGTTCGCCGTCATGCAGAACGAGGACGGTGGTCCTATCCTGCTCGTGGTCAGCACCATCTATTTCGCGTTCCTCATCTTGATGTCCATTTTGTCGGGGTGGAGGAAAGAGGAGAGCGAGGATACTTCCTCGGCGGATCGTGCCGAGTCATTTACCATGCGATGTTCGGCGGTGGCGAAGAACGGGGCGTTGTCGCCGCGTGAGAGCGAGATTTTGGGGTATATCGGGCGCGGTCACAGCGTGGCGTTTGTGGCGAAGACGCTCGTTATTTCCGAGAGCACGGTGCGGACGCATACGAAGAATATCTATCGGAAGCTTGGCGTCACGTCGCGCGAGGAGTTGATCGAGTATATCGACAAGACCCCCATCGACGCGTGATAGGGAATGAATCAATTTTGGTAATGATTGGGTATAGACGTTGGGGCGAGATTCATCTCGCCCGCTTGTGACGACTCCGATGATTATGGGGATGGCGAATGGGTTCGGCGACGTTGATCCCTCTATGCAACAACCCCAACAATGATTCGTTTGCGGGCGAGATGAATCTCGCCCCAACATCCACCAGATTCGTATTCTCGATTATGAAATCATTCGATCATGAACGGTTCACCGCTGTACCGAGGGCGCATCACGTTTCGACAAAAAAATAACCGCCCAAAAGGCGGTTTATTTTTTTATGGTGCGGGTGAAAGGGTTCGCTCGCCTCAAGGTCAAGCCGCTTACGC
>CAZFGW010000022.1:0-16664 GCA_964518575.1 uncultured Eggerthellaceae bacterium | reverse complement strand
ACCAATGAATTGACATCTCGATGGGCATATGAGGGGCGAGATTCATCTCGCCCGCTTGTGACAATCATGGTAATGATGGGGATGGCGAAGGGGTTTTCGCAATAGTGATCCCGGATGCAACAACCCCGATACTGCACCGTTTGTGGGCGCGAGTAAATCGCGCCCACAACGTCAACCTGACACATTCGCCATTACTGTGAGCATGACAATGAGCCTGACCCTTTGTCATGTTGTCGTAAGGTTTGGTGCCCTTGTATGACCCTTTGTCATGTTGTCGCTCGTTACCGGTTCTCTTCAATCACACGCTCGTAAGGTTTGGTGCCCTTGTAGACCTCGTCCTTGAGCGGGTTGAGCTTGAGTCTGCGGATGCGGTAGAGCTGGTAGACAGCCACCGCGATATTCGCCGCCAACGCAATAAGGCTCACCACGAAGAATGCCGTCGGATTGTGCGTGGTGGGAATGGGCGCCAACACATCGGCGAATTGCGGCACCGTCATGACGAACATGATCCACAGCGCGAGCGTCTGAGCCCGGTGTTGCAACCAGGCGCCTCTCTTGATGAAGAAGGTGGGGATGGTGCAGGCAAGCAGCAGTGCCAGACCACAATATGCCGAGTGGTCTGAGATGCAGTTATAGGTATAGGCGAAGTTCCATAGATCGTAGGCAATGATCCAGTGCCAGATCATGTCGGGCCAAATCATGTCCTTGGAGGAATCCTTCGAGATGAAAATTCCGAACCAACCGCAGATGGTGACGATGTTTAGGATGCCAGCGATGCCGTTCATGATGTTCCAAGGACCTGAGATGGTCCACAGGTTCTCGACAACGCCGCCGTTCCACAATCCAAAGCCAAACACCTGAAAGTCGCGGATGACCGCTTCGGCGATATTGATAGCAAGAATGAGCGGCGGGAAGCACAGCGCCCATTTCTTCTCGTAGAGATAGTGAACAGTTCCGTCTTTGCCGTTCCATTTGACAAAGCGCAGCGCGATGAAGCCAAGACACCCCGCCAAAGCAGAATATGTCTTCACCCAGTTGAACCAGGTACCCGTGCCGTATTCATTACCGGGCGCGGCGGTCTCGGGCCAGACAAAGATGGTCAGTGCGATGGGCACGATGGCAAACAATGCCAGACCAGTCCAGAGCCTCACGCGCCCCAGCTCGTTGAATGCCATGAGTGCGAAGAGGACGAAGAGCCAGATAACCCAGTAGATGGGATCAGCCGCTTGATAGAGAATTCCCATGAGAGCCCCTTTCTTCGATGTCTTTCCAGCCCAATGTGGGAAATCAGGTGCAGTGTAACATCTGCGCATTTGATAAAACTTAACAAATAGCTATAGTTTGTGAAAGACGATTCCAAGCCATTTGTTTTATGAGGAGGTGGCGATGGCGACGATTCTCGACTACGGACAGCGCACGCCACTCGAGGCGGCTTTCCATGTACGAACACATCGACATGACCTTGCAGAGACACGGCGTCTCACGGGAACCCGTGGCGTTATCGCCACGACAGCACGTAGGCTCTTCGAACGCGACGGGGTTCGTGCGACCACCGTCGCGGCTATCGCTCGTGAGGCCAATGTAACCCGCGAGCTCGTCTACTACCACTTTGGGAACAAAGACGGCGTGATCGAGGCAGTCATTGATGATTATGTCGAAGACCTGGTGGAAAGCGTCATCGCGTGGAACGAGATGCGTACGTTCGGCGACACGCGCGGTTCGCTCAAGAAGTGTATTCACAGTTTTCGTTACGCCCTTTATGATGCTCAGGGCAACCCGCGCCCCATGATTGGCGTGCTCGAAGAGTTGGGTGTGCGTGACGCCTTCGATGTTCGAGCGACTCAGGAGACCGCTGATCTTCTCTATGACCATATCGCGATCGAATACGCTGCGTACCATCAGGTTGAGATCGAGCTCGTGCACGAGATGTTCTGCGTGGCGATATTCGGACTGGTGGGTCTTGTGAAGGTGAAACCCGACATAAGCGACGAGGATCTGATGAAAGTCGTTGAACAGACGTTGCGTCTCGATATGGTTCCGCTTACATAGATCGTGCAGATGTGCGACTGCATTAAGCTAGCATAGTGGGTCATATTGAGTCGTAGACGCGATGGGTGCGTCCCGAATCATATGCAATGGAAAATGGGCAACGTGCGCGAATAAGATAGGGTATATATGGACCGAGCTAGCAAAGACAGAGCCACCATGGAGGCTATCGGAAGCATCTATTGTCGCGGAAACCACAGCGATGCCAGCCGTGGCAACGACATCATGTGCCCTGAATGCCGCGGGGTCATTGAAAACACCTTGAAGCGCGCGAATGCTTGTCCGTATGGACATGAAAGCAATTGCGAAGATTGCTCTACCCACTGTCAGCGAGGGGAGGACCAGCAGCGGATAAAGCGCATTATGCGCTATGCTGCTCCGCGTATGGCTTTTCGGCATCCTCTTATGACAGCAACCTATCTCAGAAAGAAAATCAAATCTAAGAAAAAATGACTTTAAGCCGACGAGAAGGCGTCAGACAACATAGCTTGCATAATCGTGCATATTACAAGAGGCATTCCGATTGGGTATAGACGGTTCTCCTGACTCAAACGGGCGGTTCTTGATGCGAGCGCCTTGGGGTCGGGACCTTGGAGGGTGACAAAGTGTCAAGGGTGACAAAGTGTCAGGCTCATTGTCACCAATAAAGCGTCTGATACTACAGCTTTGCTTTCGCGACGATCCCTCTCCCTATGCCCGTTAACCTCTCAATCTGCCGGACGGAGAGCCCTGCCAGACGCAGCCGCGCAAGCAGAATGTTCCTATCGGATACAGCGAGTGTGGGAAGGGTATCACGATAGCGTTCTCCGCAGATTCGTGATGCGATTGCATCCCCCTCAGCATCCGAGAGTCTTCTTCTCGACAGCGAGACAAAACCCGTTTCCTCGTCGGTGCAGGCATGAAACCGTCGAAACGAATCCAGGCCGCCGAACATCGCAACCGTGTCGCTTGCCCGACAGATACCTTCGCCATCTTGAGAAATGCACTCTTTGTAGCTGCTCCACGGATAATTCCCGATATCTTCGATGCCCATATCGTGCGCGTTGTTGTGGATATACCTCACAGCTGCTAGGAAATAATCATCCTCATTGATGGGAGTCGATGTGTATCGACCTTGGAAGACATGACCGATATGTCCATGATGCCCGTTGAACCAATGCGCATAAGCGCCCAGGAGTCGCTGCATCATCTTCGAGAGATCCCCTGGTGCGCCCTGCACAAGGATATGGACATGGTTGTCCATCAGGCACCATGCGAAAATACTGCAGCTCTCTTCAAAAGACATCTTCTTCAACAGATCGGCGAAGTGTCTTTTGTCCCCATCGTCTTCGAACAGCTGCCTGCGACCCGACCCTCGCGCCGTGATGTGGTTGAAAGTCCCTTGCTCTTCTATTCTCGATCTTCTGGGCATAAGCGCCTTTCTGTCCCACGTAGCAGACATCTTATGATAGACATCATCATAGCATCGATGACATTGAGCCTGACACTTTGTCAACCAACACTTTGCCATCAGAGAGTAAAGGGGATGGTTCTCCTGACTCAAACGGGCGATTCTTGTGCCTCGCGCCTTATGCGCTCACCTTTGACTCTATGATGTCCACGGCTTTCTCCGCACCGCCGAGGGCGGAAAGCTCGCCGCGCAGGATGGAAGCCGCTTCTTGGAACTTCTCCCGGCCATCGACTAGCTGTCCAATGGCCTCGCGCACAGCCGCAACGTCGAAGCGATCGTGTTCCAGCGTAACTCCTAGGCCGTTTCCTACGGCTGCCTCGGCATTGAAGCGCCGCTCGAATACCTTTCCCGGGCAGATGAGCTGGGGTATCTCATAAGCGATGCCATCTATCATCGAGTTCTGGCCACCGTGATTCACGAAGACGGCAGCGCGTGATAGTAGCTTGGCGAAATCGAAGCGCGGGGCGGTGTGCGTGCCTTTCATGAAACCTTCGGGAAGTCCGGTGATGTATAGCTGAAGGCAGCTGTCCTGCAACGCCTTCGCGAGGATCGTGCATGCTTTGCGGGGCGTGAGGGTGCCATTACCGAGGTAGGTGATAACTGCGTCTCGGCGGCCCTCGGGCACGTTGGGAGGCATGCCCGCGAACGGCCCCGTGAACACGACGGGGCTATCTTTAGAGAAAGGCTCCAGTGCGCGGCACGACGGTACGAAGCGCACCTGCGGCATGAGGAGCATGTCTTCGGGCGAGCGAACCGGCTCCATCGACAGAGCACGCAGCACGCGGTTCACACCGGTGGCTGTGGCGGGGTCGCTCGCGTAGGATGGCTGCGTAGGATAGCTCGTTGTCCCAAAGATGGGGATGCCTTCGGCTCTGGCAGCGATGATCGCGGCGATGTTGAACTCCGAGTAGACGGCATCGAAGCAGCCTTCGCGGATGATTTCGCGCAACTGCCGCACGGCTGCGTCCAGATAGCGCTCATCCGTGTTGCCGGTGATCCTCAGGACGTCATCGAAACACGTTATGGAAACGTGCCGATTCAACCCGAGCTTCTGCGCCAACGGGAACATCCGCTTTCCCAGTACGCGCGGCAATCCAAGGGGAGTCGGGACACAAATGGGAATCGCGCGTGCTCCGGCGGGTGCATCCATCGGGCTTCCTTCCGGTACACAGAGAGCGACGTCCCACCCTCTTGCCAACATGGCGATGACGAGGGTGCGAGCGCGGCTGACAGGGCCAGCGCTTTCGGCCATGGTCATCATGGGTGCAACGAGTATGCGCATGGGCATTTCCTCATTCCGACAGGTGTCGGGTATCATAGCCGCAGGCATGAAAAGATGCTCCGACAGAACGCCGGAAGTGTCGGGAAGGGGAAGGCGTCATGGGAGAAACCCGCACATCCGCCAGAGACAGGATCATCGAGGCCTACCTCGGGCTCCTGACAAAGAATGATCGCAAGAAAGTGACCGTCTCTGCCGTGGCGAAGGCGGCGGGCTGTAACCGTGACACGTTCTATTACCATTTTCCGTCCATTGATGGCGCGGCAAAGAGTGCGCTCGACGACCTGGCGCCGAAGTCCGTTCCCCATATCGCTCGTGCGCTCATGGAGGGAGACGTGGTGACGATTCCCGCTCAGATGAGAGCGCGGATGCTGCTGGTTGCCAAGATAGCCCGGGCGCATCCACGCATTCGCCAACATTTGGAGGGGGCACTTAAGAACCTGTGGCTCTCTGAGTTCGACATTGACGCCGGGGCAATGGGGGAGGCCGATGAAGCGGTGCTCGATTTCATGGCGGCGGGTACGATCGGTCTCATCTGCGAGCACTTGGCAGATGCCAGGAGCGTAGATGAGTTCGATGCGGCCTTCTCCGTCGTTGCCCGCACCTTCGGAAAGAGCGCCCTCGATTACGCCCAAGAGCGCGGGCTCATGCAGGACGACGTAAGACGGGGATGATTTAGAGCGAAGATGACATTATCCCCGTCCCCCTGACTCACGAACCTGCTCATGCAGCTGCTTATCGTAGCCGTATGAGCAGGAACCGTGGTAATAGCTGTAAAAGTGGGAATAGCAGGTATGGAGGAACGGAAACGCGTGTGCTTTTATTTGGAACGTGACTTTTTCTTTGGGGCTGGAAGTTCAGGATACATGGCTTCTAGCAGTTCAGCCATAAGAGAGCGATTCTCGATGGCATCGACGAGCAGCATCTCCTTGGCACCTTCGTATGGGAGCTGGTATTCAGCATCGGGCAAGATGGCTCTAGCTGCGTCAGTGGGCTTTACGAGAAAACGGTCATCGTAGATGCCACCGATAACCTTGTCCCGGTAGTAGACAACGTACTCGCCCATCATTGCGCGAGACGACACTTCGCCAGCATCCGAGAGTTGATCGAGGACATATTCGAGATATTCCTTGGATGAGGTCATGGTTTCCTTTCGACAAAGCAGAATCTAATTATACAAACGGATTGTGACAGCAGCTGATACTTTGTCACTGTCAGGTATTAACGGGTGACAAAGTGTCAGGCTCATTGTCACCAATAAAGCGTCTGATACTACAGCTTTGCTTTCGCGACGATCCCTCTCCCTATGCCCGTTAACCTCTCAATCTGCCGGACGGAGAGCCCTGCCAGACGCAGCCGCGCAAGCAGAATGTTCCTATCGGATACAGCGAGTGTGGGAAGGGTATCACGATAGCGTTCTCCGCAGATTCGTGATGCGATTGCATCCCCCTCAGCATCCGAGAGTCTTCTTCTCGACAGCGAGACAAAACCCGTTTCCTCGTCGGTGCAGGCATGAAACCGTCGAAACGAATCCAGGCCGCCGAACATCGCAACCGTGTCGCTTGCCCGACAGATACCTTCGCCATCTTGAGAAATGCACTCTTTGTAGCTGCTCCACGGATAATTCCCGATATCTTCGATGCCCATATCGTGCGCGTTGTTGTGGATATACCTCACAGCTGCTAGGAAATAATCATCCTCATTGATGGGAGTCGATGTGTATCGACCTTGGAAGACATGACCGATATGTCCATGATGCCCGTTGAACCAATGCGCATAAGCGCCCAGGAGTCGCTGCATCATCTTCGAGAGATCCCCTGGTGCGCCCTGCACAAGGATATGGACATGGTTGTCCATCAGGCACCATGCGAAAATACTGCAGCTCTCTTCAAAAGACATCTTCTTCAACAGATCGGCGAAGTGTCTTTTGTCCCCATCGTCTTCGAACAGCTGCCTGCGACCCGACCCTCGCGCCGTGATGTGGTTGAAAGTCCCTTGCTCTTCTATTCTCGATCTTCTGGGCATAAGCGCCTTTCTGTCCCACGTAGCAGACATCTTATGATAGACATCATCATAGCATCGATGACATTGAGCCTGACACTTTGTCAACCAGCTATACCCACCATGAGCCTCATCGAAGCACCAATCGTCACGTATGGTTCAGCCCCTACGTCTACCTGACACATTCGCCATTATTAATAAAGATCAAGTATCTAGGAAGGTTCGCCAGAGCGCGCCAAACTGCAGTGTCTTCATTGTTGCTAACAGATTGGGCGAGGAGTCATTAGTGAATGAACGTGGTGATAACCGTGATTAAGGCGAGGACGATTCCCGGCACGTTTGCCACGATTATCGGAATATCCTTTTTGGGTTTCATGAAGCCATAAGCAGTCCAAAAGGAGCAATTGAAGAAAGCTGCCAGCGGCTGCCAAGGGGTGCCAGGATGACCCGCTAGATTGTTAGCAATCTGCGCCACATAGGATACGTACATTATCACAGAGAGCACAGCAGCGATTCGACCGACAATGGCTACGCAATCGACTTTCTTGGGTTTGTCTTCGCCACTCTTCGGTCTCTTCTCATCATGGTCGATTGAGTGATTGGCATGTTGTACCGAGGTAGCCATGAGACATCCTCTCTATCACCTGTTCGTATTCAAATCTGAGCGGAAATGATCGAGCATCTTCGCTCACAGCATAAAGAATAAGACGAATGAGTGAGAAAATTCTGCTTGCTCGATATTTGTTGCTTTTTGCATTCCCTTTAGTTAATCGATGGAAAGAATGCTCAAATACGCAAAGGCAAAGGGATCGTCATTGCGAAAACCCCTTCGCCGTCCCTCTCATTACCTTGATTGTTACAGGCGGGCGAGATGAATCTCGCTCCTACATCTATGCCCAATCGGAATGCCTATTGTGATATACGTGGTTACGCAAACGCGACAATGGGGTCTGGTCCCATTGTCACGCGATGATGGCGGCGGTGCAGGCGAAACCGGCGAGCACGCCCAAGAGAGCGCCCGAGACCACGTCGCGCGGGTAATGCACCCCTTCCAGAACACGGATGTATGCCAGCGCGACAGCCAATGCGAGGGGCATTAGCCCCGCAAGGGAGTGGAAAATGATCGCGAACATGACGGCAATGAGAAACGCGCAAAACGTATGGCGCGACGGAAACGATTTGCCGCACTTCAGGCTCGCTTTCGGGACGAGCGGTTTTATGGCGAAGGTCTCGTAGGGTCGCGGTTCATTTCGCCACCAGCGCAAGAGGCTTACGAGCACGAAGCAGGCGGCTGTTGAGGCAAGGTAGCCAATGACAGCGCCCGGAGTTGCTCCGATGCAGCCCAAGCCCATGATTACGTATAGCACCGCGAACAGTGCGACAATGATTTTGTCCGCGATGCGCAGTGCTTTCACGCGTCGTTTCGAGCCGCGTCCCCGGAATCGTTTGGTCCAGCGTTTCCAGCGTTCAGGATAGTCGGACGGGATGCCCCATCCTGGTCTCTTGGCGTTCGACGCTGCGGAAGAGTCGGGCGTATCGTCTGAGGCGTTCGCGTTTGTGGTTGCCTCGGGACCAGTTTTCATCTCAAAACGTTCATCGGTTGTGGCGGTTTTTCCCATGCAGTTGTTGCCCTTTGTCCCCTTTATCGGATGCGTCGCGAGGTTGCGCAGAGGCGGTTTTGCGCAGCGCCCGCAGCGACCGTGTTTTTCTGTACATAGTATATATGCGATGGGAGAAGAAGGGTTTTTGGCGAAAGCGAGGGGGCGTCGCGGGTTGGGGCGGGGTTGCTTCGCCGTAGCATTTTCCGGGTTGTCACAAGCGGGCGAGATGAATCTCGCCCCTACATCGGTACCCAGCTATTTACGTATTTGAATCGTCAGCGTTTACGAATGGTTCGCCATGGTGTTTCATGTCCGCAGGGCAACGAAGCGATGATGACCCGGTTATCGAATGGCGATACGGCGCATACGCGAACCGCGGTGGACTATGGTTGAGAGCAGACGTGTCGGCACCGCGCTTGCAAAGGACTTCAACCGAGTAGATGGAAGCTTCGCGAACACATACACCAGGAGCATCTTCTGCGGGAACACCCTCTGCCCCTGCGAAGAAAAAGACCGAATGGAAGCTGATCGCGTTCCTTTTCGGCTGCAATCTTCTGGCTTCGTTCATGCAATCCATCATGAACATCGCGCTCGATCAGGTTTCGTCCGAATTCCATGTTCGCCTTGCTGAAGCGAACCTCGTCATCATCGTATTCTCCATTGTGGCGGGCACGGTCATCACCACGGCGGCATCGGTGATGAAACGCTTCGGATTGCGCAAGGTGATGATCTTCGGTCTCATCACGGGACTTGTGGGATCCATCCTCGGCGCGATCGCATGGTGTTTTCCCGTTATGGTCGTCGCGCGTATCGTACAGGCATTCACGACCGGGCTCTACTTCCCCGTGGTGAACGAGGCGCTCTTGGTGCTGTCTCCGAAAGGACGCGCGGGCATCCTGCTTTCTGTAAACAGCGGCGTCATCGGCATCGGTTTGGCATTCGCGCCACCCGCCGCCGGTCTTCTCATCACCTACATGGGACTGCGCACGCTTTTCCTGCTGCCCGCGGTGCTCGCCGCTGTGCTCTTGATTGTAGGCTTCTTCGTCGTGCACGACATCATTCCGCGCCAAGACCGTCCCATCGATGGCATCAGCGTTGTGCTGAGCTTCCTCGGGCTGGGCGCGTTCATGGTCGGCTTGAACGAGATCAGCCACTATGGACTTGCTATGCTGGGGCTCATGGGCGCAGGCGTCATCATCATCGCAATCTTTGTCTGGCGCCAAACGCATATAACCTATCCGCTGCTTGATATGCGCCCGTTCAAAACGCCCGCCTTCACCATCGGCGAGATCCTGATCGTGCTTGGCTACATGGGAAGCATCTACCTGAGCCTACTCATTCCGTTGTACTTGGAAGGGGTCACAGGCTACAGCGCGTTTATCGCTGGGTGCATTCTGACGGTGCCCATCCTGTGTTATGCCGGTACGTGCTTTTTCAGCGGGAAGGAACTGGGCAAGCATGGCGTGTGGCCGCTGGTCCCCATCGGATTCGCCATTGTTCTTTTTGGTTTCATCGTGATGATGCTGACGCTGTCTATGGAGAGCGTCATTCTGATTGCGGTATGCACGGCGCTCGTGTATGGCGGCATTGGCGTGTTCTATCCGCCGGTGAAGAGCGTTGATCTGGAAGTGCTTCCCCAAGAGCTCTCGTCGAACGGTTCATCCATCCACTCGACGCTGGTTCAGATTGCGGGCTGTATCTCTTCGGCGCTCTACGTCGGCATGATGTCGGGCGATGTGGAAGCACAGCTTGCTGCTGGCGCCACTAAGGCTCATGCATACGCGGTAGGCTTCGCGCATACCCTACCCATCGAGATTGGATGCGTGGTCGTGGCGCTTTGCCTCTCGTTCGTATTCGTGAAGTTGGTGAACGCGTTCGTTCGCAAGCATCCCGACGAGAAGTAGGCGCTGGCGAAGGGCGCGCGAAAGTGAACTCGAGCTAACCAGCCAGCGGTGACGGGCGAACAATCACGCCAGAGAAATCATGGCGATGGGCGTGTGAAACACCCGCGAACTGGTCGAGCGCACAAACAACCTAAGCGCACAAAAATACCCCGATCACGAACGTGACCGGGGTACGCATCCCACTGATATGATGTCAGGCTTATCCGAAGATGGCGGAGGTCAGTTTTGCCTCTGCGCCAGCTGCCGGCTCCCAGGTGTTGCCATTCAGCACATACTCGATCGTGGTGGGCTCATGCTGCACGATGGGGAGACCCTTGATCTTCTCCATCAGCTGCTGTCCTGCCCACGTAGTTATCTCGTTGCGGCTCATGCCCGCGAATTGCTCCGGATTCGTGGTCATCTCTGTGGTGACATCCTCCATTGCGGACTCAAGCTGCGAGAAGTCCCTGCTGCTGAGTGTCAGCGTTGCCTCAGCGGTTTTCCCGTCAACCTTGACGTCGTCAACCGTGCCATCGAAGCCCTCTAGGAGCGCCTTGATTACGTCGTTCGTGTTGAGACCCAGCTGTGCGAAAACGCTGGTCGGTAGTCCTGATGAAAGTTCCGACAGCATCGCTTCGTCGGGATTCTTCAGAGACGCGATTTCTTCCGTCAGTGACTCGGTGATCAGCTCTTTGCTGTTATCGGAGCACGCGGTGATTCCGCATAGTGAAAATGCGAGCAGCGCGCCCATGCTCAAAGCAACGAACAGTTTCTTCAATTTCATGTTTCCCCCAACCCCTTCATGACGGGCAAAATGCGTTCATCAAAGCGATGAACCACCTTCCATTATAGCCATGGCGAAGTGATTTTTCGGATATGTCAGGGGGACGGCGCTTAGAGCGAGTCCCCGCCCTGTTCAAGTTCAGGGAAGGGGCGAATGGGAGCGGGGTTTTCCACGCGCTCGCCGATCATTTTTGCAAACCACGCCATGCTGTACCAGCGGCCAAACTTGTTCCCGCAATCGCGGAAGACGCCCACTTCGCTATAGCCCAAAGCGGTATGAAAACGCTGGCTTGCGCAGGTCAGGTACTCGTCCTCAACATCGGGAACGGCAACACAGGCGTACGCATTCACGATGCCCATGCGCCGAAGGGCGTGCTCCAGGCGCTCGTACAGCGCGCGTCCGATTCCGTACCCGCGCATCGAAGGAGCAACATAGATGGTGACCTCTACCGACCAGTCATAGGCAGCGCGTATCTTGAACGGTCCCGCGTAGCAGTATCCCACCACGTTCCCGTCGTATTCGGCAACATAGTACGGATAGCGCTCGAGCACCTTCGCGATCCGCGCGCACATGTCCTGCTCCGTGGGGGCGACCACTTCGAAGGTGACCGCCGTGTTCTCAACATAGGGGCGATATATAGAAAGGACCGCCGCACCATCGTTCAGTGTGGCGGTCCGAATCACAAGCCGGGGATCAGACTTCAAGGTCGACATTCTTCTTGAGGACCTTGCTGATGATCAGGTAGTACACGATGCCTACGACGATCCAGATGATACCCATCGTCTTCGAAGCGATGTCGAGGCTGATCCACGTGTATCCCACGATGATGAAGCCGAGGAGCGGCAGGATCAGATGCGTGAACACTTTGCCGTCGTGCCCCTTGATGAAGAAGTGCCACACCACTGTGACGTGCAGGACACAGAACGAAGTGAGTGCGCCGAAGTTCACCAGACGGGAGATGGCGTCGATGCCGAGCTGCTCAAACACGACGACCAGCACGAGCGAAAGAGCGCCGACGAACAGTGCTGCAATGTAGGGAGTCTTGAAGGTCGGATGTACCTTCGCCAACGCCTTGGGCAGATTGCCGTCGCGGCTCATGGCGAAGAGGATGCGGCAGATTGCCGTTTGCGCGGCGAGCGAATTGAAGATGCCCCATGCGATAGCCGTTGCCAGCGCGCACAGGATGTAGAGGAACTTGCCGCCTGCAATCTCGGCTACCAGATAGAACGCGTTGTCGGGATCATCGGCGAACACGGATCCGTCTGGGCAGAGGCACCCAGCGATGTAGGTTTGCAGCATGAACAGGAAGCCGACGATGAGCAGCGAGCCGACCATTGCCTTCGAGGGACCCTTCTTCGCGTCCTTCGCCTCTTCTGAAAGCGTTGCGATGCCGTCGAAGCCGAGGAAGGAGAGTACGCCGAGGGAAACCGCACTCATGACCAGTCCGATGTTGAAGGTCTCGGGGTTGTAGAACGGCTGCAGTGTGAATCCGTTCGAAAGCGGATCGGTGGCAATCCAGATGGCGCCCATGACCACGAAGATGCCCAGGCAGAGGATTTCGAGCACCACCGCCACGCGGTTAACGAGCACGGTAAGCTCGATGCCGCGGATGTTCACGAAGGTGTTGATGACCACGAAGATGACGCCCCATGCCAAGGCGGGAATTTCGGGTACGATGCCGCTCATTGCCTGCGCTGCCACCACGTAGAGCAGCGTCGGTACGAGCAGATAGTCCAGAAGCATCGTCCAGCCGGTCAGAAAGCCGACGGGTTTATTGATGCCGCGGCTCGTGTAGCCGTAGACCGAACCGGAAACCGGGAATGCCTGCGACAGCGTTGCGTAGGAAAACGCCGTGAAAATCATGGCGATCATGCCGACGAGGTAGACCAGGGAAGGCATTCCGCCCGAGTCCGTGAACACGCCGCCGTAGATACCGAACGGTGCGATGGGCACCATGAAGATCAAGCCATAGACCAGCATGTCGGGCACGCTCAGTGCCCGCTTCAACTCCTGCTTGTACCCCATGGCTTCGAGGGCAGCTTCGGATGCCTCGCTCATGCCGTCTTGCGGCGGAGCAGCAAGTTGCTCCTCATTACGCTTTGGATCGATCAATTTGTCCTGACTCATACTCTTCCCCTTTTCATTCGGCGCCAACGTTTGCGGCACGCCCGTGTTGCAGTCAGTTCTCGTTTGTGTTCAGGCTCGTGCCCGATGGGTTCGGTGCGTTCGATGCGCGTGGTGCGCCCGGTGTGTGCAGTGCGCCCGGTGCGCATAGCGGACTCACTGTGCCCGGTGTGTTCGCTACCAGTTGAATCCGATGGATGCGAGCACAGTTTTCGGAATCATAAGCCGAACGGTCTTTTGCGGGTCGACCATCTGGCAGACCTGCACGTCAGCTGCAAGCGAAAGCAGCATGACCGCGTCGGGTTCCGTGATGTCGGCACGTTCGACCATGAGCTCCACCATGCGATGCACTGCCTTGTTGGCGGCTTCATCGAGGCTTCCCGCCGAGCAGATGATACCGAAGTTCTCGGCGTTCTCGATGATGGGGTCGGTCAGCGACAGATCCGGAAGCGCGGTGAGCGTGACCGTTGCCCACCCAGGAGCTTCCGCGCCCGACACGCTGACTTCGCCATCGCCCATGACGGCGTGCATGTCTCCGCACCCGAACAGTGCGCCCTCGACCGAGACGGGGAAATAGAGCGTTGCGCCTTCAGTGATAGCGGTGTTGTCCATGTTGCCTCCATGGCTGCCCGGTGTTCCGCAGTTCACGGATCCTTCAGCCGGAGCAACACCGATAACACCGATCATGGGATTCAGAGGAAGGCTCAAACGGTCATCCCAGATCAGCCGGTCGCCATCGATCTTGCAGAAATGCGTGCTCCACCCTTGCAGGCGGTCACCATACACACCCTCGTCTTCGCCGGTGCAGCAGATAGCCGTGTCGTCGAATTCGATCTTGTCGATGTCAACCTTGAGCGCGCCACCCGCAACGGCGCCCTCAACAAAGATGGGACCGGTAGCGGGATTGATGGCGTCCCAGTCAATTTCGTCAAGTTCATCCTCAGGGCTGGCAAGCTGATTTCCGAAGCAATCCTTTGTGCGGATACGAACGGTATCGCCCGATGCCACCTGAAGAACCGGCTTCATATGCGGGGAAAACGCGTAGACAACAGAGGAATCATCCAGTTCGATCATGGTCGGTCCTTTCACTTGTCTTTTCAGCGGAAAGGCAAATTGAGGTTTAATGTGGGTTTCAGGATACTCCTTTAGTGGGGCTCTGGTCAAAATAATCCAGCGCAACCGCAATTTCTTCCATCTTTGTTGCCCAGCTTGTTGCTAGGCGAATCACTGTGCGCCCATCCGCGAGCTTCTCCCAAAAGCTGTATTCGACAAAGCGCGCTAGGTGATCGAGCTCCGCGTCGTCGATGGCGACAAAGACTTGGTTGGTCGGTGCGTCCACGAACAGTTCATACCCGCGCGCTCGCAATCCTGCGCGCAGTGTCTCGGCGGCTTCGATGGCAGGAAGCCCGATCGTGTGGTAGAGGATGTTTGGGGAGAGCACGTTGTCGGGGGTGTCCGTGGAGGTGGCGAAGGTGACGGGCGCGGTGGGAACCTGATTGCACGCCGTGTCGTCGAACAGTGTTTCGAACTGCACGCCGAGGATGCGTCCCTTCGCGAAGAGTGCTCCGTGTTGCTTGATTTGCGCCGTCAGGTGGGGAAGGGTGCGGTTCGGTACCACCACCGCTTCGCCGAAGAGCGCTCCGCATTTCGTGCCACCAATATAGAAGGCGTCGGTCAGACGCGCGAGGTCGATGAGACTCACGTCATTATCGGGGCATGCCAGCGCGTAGGCGAGCCGGGCGCCGTCGACATAAAGCATGGTTTCGTGGGCATGGCACACGTTTGCAATGGCTTCCAGCTCCGCGCACGAATACAGCGTGCCGTATTCGGTTGGTTGCGAAAGATACACAAGCGCTGGCTTGACCATGTGGTCGCGATTGCCGTCTTGCTCCCAGCCTGCGATGCAGCACTCGATCGTTGCTGCGTCGATCTTGCCCTCTGAAGCCTCAACCGTGAAGATCTTGTGTCCGCCCCCTTCGATCGCCCCTGCTTCATGGGTGGCGATGTGTCCCGTTTGCGGAGCGATCACGCCCTCGTAGGGTTCAAGCAGCATGTCGATCACCGTGGCATTTGCCTGAGTGCCGCCCACGAGGAAGAACACCTGCGCATCGGGGCAATCGCACGCTTTACGGATGAGTTCGCGGGCACGTTCGCTATGAGCATCGGTGCCGTAGCCGGGAGATTGTTCGAAGTTGGTCTCGACCAGCGCAGCAAGAACCGCCGGATGCGCCCCTTCCAAATAGTCGGACGACAGGTTCGTTTTCGTGTTCGCGGCGGTATCTGCTGATGTGTTCATGATCGTCTCCTCCCAGCATGCCCATTCTAACAGGGCAGCCGTGATGTGCGGGCGCATGCGATGAGGGGGGGGTGCGATCGGAGTGAGATCGTGCAGCGGACTCGTTCTTCGATGGGTACGTCTCTTGAGTCGCGTGGAGGTGTGCGCGACGGGAGTGCGATCGTACGTTATGGCGCGTGCGTACGAAAGTGCCCGATTGCAAACAATCCGTTGCCGTGCGTTTGCTTCGCCCATTCGTCGGTACAATGCTTTCAGACAGCTGAGATGCAGTTGTTTTTAAGAACAAAGAGAAAGGTGGTATTCCCATGGGTATTGTCGATGGAAAAGTTGCAATCGTTACCGGTGGTACGCGCGGTATCGGCTTCACGATAGTTGAGGAATTCCTGAAGAATGGTGCGAAGGTGGCGCTCTGTGGATCGCGCCAAGAGACCGTTGATAAGGCGCTTGCGAAGCTGGTCGAGGCGGGATATACCGACAGCGTCATGGGTATTTGTCCTAACCTGACCGACGCCGATTCGGTTGCTGAGGCATTCGGCAAGGTTGTTGACAAGTTCGGCAGACTTGATGTGCTCTGCAACAACGCCGGAGTCAGCTCGCGTACGAAGCTGACCGATTACACTGTTGATGAGTTCGAGTCCGTCATCGACATCAATGTGATCGCGCCGTTTGTGTGCAGTCAGGCTGCCGTGCGCATTATGATTGATCAGGGCGAAGGTGGCGCCATCATTAACACCAGTTCCATGGTCGGCAAATACGGGCAGCCATCCGGATCCGCTTATCCAACGTCGAAGTTCGCCATCAACGGGCTTACGCTCTCGCTTGCGCGCGAACTTGCTCCGTACAAGATCCGCGTGAATGCTGTTGCGCCGGGCGTCACGATGACCGACATGGTCGCGGCATTGCCCGACAACATGATCAAGCCTTTGATCGAGTCCATCCCGCTTGGACGTATCGGTCAGCCGGAGGATATCGCGAATGCGTGTTTGTACCTGGCGTCCGACATGTCGAGTTATGTATCGGGAGCCGTTTTGCCTGTCGATGGGTTGTCCCGTCCGTAACCGACAATGATCCAGCGGGAATAACGTTTGGGGATAGACGTAGGGGTCCTCTTTCTTAATCGGGCAAACCGCAATAGGGTTTGTGATTGGGTATAGATGTAGACAATATGCCCATCGAGATGTCAGTCAGGAAGCCTCCGAA
>CAZFGW010000021.1:0-21309 GCA_964518575.1 uncultured Eggerthellaceae bacterium | reverse complement strand
TGGGGTTAATTCTCAAAAAGTGTGTCCGAATTGGTCAACAGTTCCCAGTTCAGGATAGAAATACCATGCCAATAAGTTGATTCGCTCCAACTTTTCGGAGTCTCAAAATGTGTGTCCGGTTTTCCCTTGACACGCCTGTTCAGGATAGCTTTTTCAAAGAAAAAGTTGTCGATGGACAGGAGACGACCTTGGATAACCCGACATGCACCGCCTGTGGCGCCACGATGAAGAGGAATGGGAGTACATCATCGGGCGCTCAGAGATGGAGGTGCAAGAAATGCGGAGCAAGCATGACGCACAGGATCGACAATGCTGCCAAGCAGCTCAAGGCGTTCTTGAAGTGGCTTATGGGCAAATCGACGCTTCAAGAGCAGTCTTGCTCTAAGGCAACCTTCGAACGCAGATCAGAGAGGTTCTGGAAGATGTGGCCACTTCCTTTACCGACAGGAGAGGTCTTCGATGTGCTGTTCGTCGACGGCATCTATATCACAAGGAGGCTCGTCGTGCTGATCGCGTGCACCAAAGAACATGTCGTTGCATGGCATCTGGCGACGAGTGAATGCTCTGCTTCCTGGGCTGCCCTCATGCTCAAGGTCGCCCCTCCTTTGATGGTCGTCACAGATGGCGGAACGGGGTTCAAGAAGGCGGTACGTGCCATCTGGCCTGATACGCGCGTCCAGCGATGCCTCGTGCACGTAAAGCGACAGGTAGTGAAGAAAACGACCATGAACCCCAAGCTCGATTGCGGTCGCGAACTGCTGGGTCTTGCGAAGAGGCTGCCGCGGGTGAAGGATGCGGACGCTGCTGCGAAGTGGATGGCGGACTATGCAGGGTGGTGCTCGAAGTGGGAGCATTTCTTGCGAGAATTCACCTTGAAGGATGGGCGCAGGCAGTATGCCCACGAGCGGCTGAGAAGCGCGCGTCGCTCCTTGAATGCGGTCATCAAAGACGGCACGATGTTCACCTTCATCGAGATGATCGAGGAGCGCGGGGGCAGGTGGGATTCCACCAACAACGCCATCGAGGGAGGGGTCAACTCACAGATCAGACTCATGCTCCAGAACCATCGAGGGCTCACGACGCTACGTCGCGCCAAGGCGGCATTCTGGTGGTGCTGCCTGCATTCGGAGTTCAAAGTGAGCGAAGCTGAGATGCTTAGGTCGATGAAGAGCGATGAAGAGGTCGAAGGATTGTTCGCTTTGACCTCCAAGCCGACATGCAGAGATGATGGAGCGCCCGACGAGTTCGGGTCGGCTGCTCCAGAATGGAGCGAACTCCACATGAGTGGATCGAGAGAAACGGGCTGGTTCTAAGGTCGCATGAATAATAGCTTCGGACACACTTTTTGAGACCTAAGCCCAAAGTTTCACCAGTTCAGAAGCGATATTCTGTGATTAGGAGAGGAAGAAAATGGTCGGGTTGACAGGATTTGAACCTGCGACCTCTGCGTCCCGAACGCAGCGCTCTACCAAGCTGAGCCACAACCCGACTCGCGTCAGATGCCGAAAAAAACGGCAAAAAGTATCCTATCATAGCCTTTGAGTTGCGGACAATAGAACTCGGGCATGTGTTCAAAGAAAACCCAAAAGGTCAGAAGGCTATCTCCGTCTTTATAACCCAGTTGCATCGAGAACCCCACACCCGCTGAGACAATTTGTCCCAGCAAAGACGAACTCCATAATTTCGGTATGAGCGCATCGTGTATTACGCCTCCTCTATCGAATCGAGCTGAACCTGCGCTCCGTGCAAGCTAACCCTTACCATGTTGTCGATTGCTCACCGCAACGCATTTCGATGAGCCTGTGGCTCAATGCGGTCTCTCCTCTATCAATCCTCTCCAATGCTCATTAGATTCCATCAGCGTCTCGCCATTAATGCATCACACGCTTGATTTTCCTGCGACCTCTCATGGCAGGCCGCCTTCCCTTCAAGCGGCAAGACTTGCCGAGGACCATCTCGCGCGCAAGGGTCGCGAAAACTTTTCATGGCGCGGCGAATCGACAGCACCGCCCTGAAAACTCAAGCCCTTCTGGGTTTCGCATTTCTCCCTTGCGCTCCTCAATGAACCTCGTCAGCTCTCCGCCCAGAAGGCGAAGGCATGGGGCCTAGCCAAAGACAAGGAGGTCGCAACCATGGGAAATCGAGCTGTCATAACGACCAAGGAGCGCAAAGTCGGCGTCTACCTACACTGGAACGGCGGGCGCGACACCATCGAGCCCCTGCTCAAGTACTGCGAGCTGCAGGGCTACAGGCCGCCGAGCGCAGACGAGTACGGCTTCGCCCGCATCTGCCAGGTGATGGGCAACTTCTTCGGAGGCTCCACGTCCCTGGGCGTCGGCGCATACACCACCGATCGGCAGATGGATCCCGGCGACAACGGCATCTACGTCATCGAAGGCTGGCATATCGCCGATGGAGTGTCAACACTTCTTTGTGCATCTAGAAAATGTCCAAAGAAGTGTTGACACTCCAGTTCGGTCCGGAATGGATGAAGGGCACGCCCGAAGAGACCCGCGAGATCGCCGAGACGCTGCGGTCGGCCGGCGTGAACTACATGGACTGCTGGATGGCCGACCCGCACATCCGGTCGAACATGGGCTTCGCCATGGAGGAGCACGCCGACGAGTGGATCGTGCAGGGACACATAGGGTCGTGCTGGGTTGACGGCCAGTACATGCGCAACCGCGACGTTTCGCTGGCAAGTGGCCTCCTTATGATTTCAAGCACTACGAGGTGGACCTCAACCCGCACGTCTATCCCGTCACGACCGACGGGTGCACGATGTGCGGGACATGCGCAGACAAGTGCCCGGTGGGAGCCATCCCCCTCGACGCGCCTAACACGCTTGACCGGGAGGTCTGCGCATCGTGCCTTCGCTGCATAGAGACGTGTCCCGAGAGCGCCCGCCAGCTGCCCGAAGGGCTTGCGGAGAGATGCGCGGCCATGCTCCAGCGCGAAGGAGCCGACCCGAACAAGCCCAACGAGTTCTTCTAGACTGCCGGGCATCGGGTTTTACGCAGAGCCTAGATCTTCCTCTTCTAGGCGCCGTATTCCTTCGGACTTCGGTAGAAGATGCTTCGTGCGTTTCAAACTCGCTTCCAAAGCCCTTGTTTCATCATTTTGGAATGAGAAGGCTGTAGTACATGTAATTTGCATCCCCCTCCGCCCATGCGAAAGAGCACATGAAAGCCGGTGAAGGATCAGGGCATCATAGCGAAATCCGTCAGATAATCACCAGCTACAACACGGTGAGCCATCTCGAAGAGGGCTATTGGGAGACCAAGGTTATAGGAGGACACTGGGAAAAGCCTTGGATCGGTCTAGTTACGATAATCAAGCAAATGATTGATAATTGATTCCTACGTCAGGCAACAATGCAAAGGAAGGCTTGAAATAATGTCTCTGAAACTCCTCTGCCAGGCGCTCGCAAAATTCATCCTTGGCGTGTTTGTTGTCGGCATATTGCTATTCTTGCCTGCCGGCACCTTCGACTACTGGAATGCATGGCTTCTCATGGGCGTTTTGTTCATTCCTATGTTCGTGGCGGGAATCGTCATGATGTCAAAGAATCCAGCTTTGCTGCAAAGCCGTCTTAGCGTGAAAGAGGAGCAAGCGGACCAGAAGAGAGTCGTGGCGCTTAGCGGTCTTATGTTCATCGCCGGATTCGTCATAGCGGGGTTGGGCTTTTGCTTTGGGTGGCTTGCGCTGCCCTCGTGGGCGTCGATCGCAGCAGCCATCATTCTCCTGCTTGCCTATGCCTTGTACGCGGAAGTGCTGCGAGAGAATACGTACCTATCGAGAACGGTGGAGGTGCAAGAAGACCAGCACGTTATCGATTCCGGCCTCTACGGTATCGTACGCCATCCCATGTACAGCGTGACGATCATCCTGTTCCTGGCCATTCCGTTGGTTCTAGGATCTCCGGTCTCATTTGTTTTGTTCCTAACCTATCCCCTCATCCTCGCAAAGCGAATACGAAACGAGGAAGAAGTGCTCAAGGCCGAGCTCCCCGGATACTCGGACTACATGAAGAAGGTAAGGTACAGGTTGTTTCCATCGATCTGGTGACGAGAGGACGCAACAAGGCACGAATGCACGAGCGACAACAAGCCGCATTCGTCACAAAACCGACTCAAGCAGGAATGTAAAAACGAAGGCAAGCCTCAACCTGCGAAAATACATAATACGACCTGAATGGAGCCATCAGAGCATTTCGCACTAGCGACCGCACGGAAAGGACCCGTTTCCCCATGAACCATGCTGCCCGCATCTTCCTTGGCGCCCCGATATCCGAGAAGGGTCTCGATGGCGCCCGCGAATCAACCCTAGTAAACATGAGCGACCCAAAACGCGCCTACTCCTCCTTCTGGTGGAGGCTCGCGCTGTCTGCGATCATAGCCACAGGAGGCATAGCGGTAAGCTCGCCTGCGGTGGTGATAGGGGCCATGCTCATCGCCCCGCTCATGTCGCCGATGCTCGGAACCACCCTTGCGGTGGCGCTAGGGGACGTGCGCGCGGCGCTGCGAACGTTCCTGATCACCGTTGCGGGAGCTGCGGCATGCATCGTTGCCGCCATCGCAGTCGCCGCCATAATCCCCGTCGATATAGACACAGGGACAAACACCGAGATCCTTGCGCGGGTATCGCCGCGTCTCGCCGACCTGATAATCGCTTTGGCATCAGGGCTGATGGCCTCGATCGCCGTCTTGCGAGATGACATCCCCGATGCGCTTCCCGGCGTCGCGATCGCCGCAGCCATCGTGCCACCACTCTGCGTCGTCGGATGCGCTCTTTACGGGGGAGATACGGCTTCGGCAGCCGGCGCGATGGTTCTCTTTCTGGCAAACTATTTCGCGATACAGATGTCCGGCTTCCTCTTCTTCCTGGTTGTCGGCGTGGGACGAAAGCAAGCGGGCCGCCACAACGACGAGATGAAGGGGCGACGCGCCGTGTGGCTCGCGTCGGTTCTGGTTGGCATCGCCCTGATAAGCGCGCCCCTAGCCATCACCAGCTTCGATGCAGTGCAGCGCAACGCAGACAAGGCAACGGTTCGAGACGTCGCTACGGAATGGCTGGAGGGTAGCAGCTACCGGATAGCGTCGATAAAGGTCGACGACGCGAGGATTGATCTGGGGATTGCAGGGACGGGCGTCGAACCATCTCCGGAGAAGCTGCAGAGCATGCTGCGCGATGAGGGGCTTGGCGATCTGTCTTTACGGCTTTCGCGCCTCGACGAGGTCACCTTGAATGCCGAAGGCTAACGAGAAGACGTACGGCTGCCCACGATGTATCGGGCGTTTATCACAGTTCGCCAAAATCCCATATTTTCATACTTGACCTGAGGATAGAAGCGCCGAGGCGCAACTTGCGCCTCGGCGGTGAAGAGAAAGAAGGGAGAGAGGTGCCAACCGATGTCTCGGTTGGCACCAAATGCTATGCCTCCAATGGATTCACGACCATGTCGTTGCCGACGGATTTGCGCTCGGCGGCATCGCACGGTTTGATGGAGTAGTTCGGCTGCGTGATGCGCGGGTCAGGCATGGATGCCACGCGTTCGACCACAAGCGGTCTTTCCGAGAGGTCGTCATAGATCCCGAAGTCGAGCGCGCGCTGCGGGCATGCCTCGACACAGATCGGCCCCAACCCGCTCCGCACGCGGTCGTGGCATCCGTCACATTTTGAGACGCGCCCGCTTCGTTCGTCGAAGCGAGGCGCATGGTACGGGCAGGCGATCATGCACATTTGGCATCCATCGCAAGTACATGGATCGATCGTGACGAATCCGAGCTCGTCCTTGCTAACGGCCCCACACGTGCATATTCTCAGGCATACAGGATTCGAGCAGTGGTTGCAAGACATCGATACGTAGAAAGCGAACACATTCTGCTCCCATGCCCCTTCGCCGTCTTGGCTCCAAGACCCGCCCGCAAACTCACATATGGTGCGGAAAGCAACGCCGTTACCAAGGTCGTGGTAGTCCTTGCAGGCCATCTCGCAGGTCTTGCAGCCCGTGCAGCGGCTCTGGTCGAAGGAGAAACCGAACTGTCGACCGTAACGGTTCTCAGAGGCCACGGCGCATCGCCTCCTCTCGCTCCGAGCTGCTCAGATGGCGCAGTGCAACGAGGCACGAGTTATGGGGGTTACCCTTTGCCCAGGCGGTTGGCGCATCGGAAGTGAGCGTGTTTGCACATCCTCCCCAGTCGATTCGGTCTCCTGCCATGTCGGCATTATGCCAGGCCCCCTGGGGTAGCGCTGTCACGCTCGGCATTATGCGAGGAGTGATCCGCGCACGGCAGATAATCGTCCCTCGATCGTTGTAAACGGCTACCAGTTCTTCCGATACTATGCCAAGTTCTTGGGCATCGATGGGGTTCACCAGAAGCCTTCGCGGTGAGATGGCATCGATCTCGGGAATGTTCGAAAAGCTGGAATGAGCGCTTTGCCCGCCATGATAGCTTATGAACTGAAAAGGATAGCGACCTTCGCGACTCGCTTCGAACCCTTCCCGAGCTGGAACGTAAAGGGGGATTGCAAAGATGTCGTTGCGCTTGCTCGTTTCAGCGAGTTCGGCAGCTTCCGACGAGTAGACCTCTATCCTTCCCGAAGGTGTCGGCAAGGGATTCGCGAGCGGGTCTTCACGGAACGCAGCGAGGGCTACAGGCAGCACCGGCGGGGAGCTTCTTACGAAGCCAGCGTCTGGGGTCATTGAGCTTCCCATGTTCTCATCAGCGAGGATACCCTGTTCAAACCTCCAGCTGTCGATTTCTTCCAATGTCGATCCCTGGGAACAGAAGGCATCCTCCACGCCGAGCCTTGCGGCGAGCGTGCGTGCGATGTCCCAGGCGCTTCGGCGCTCGCCTGCTAGCAGCCCGAGCGCCTCGCCTCGGATCAACGCGCGGGAGCCGTCGGAGTTGCCCGATGATGCGAGAGATGCCTGCTCGGCTTGCGCGATGTCCGGAAGCACTATGTCCGCGTAGCGCACCGAATCGGTGGTCATGACGTCGATCGCCACGATGAACTCGCACAGCTCCTCGTCGGCAAGGATGTCGTGGGTCTTGTTGATGTCCGCATGCTGGTTGGTGAGCGCGTTGCCGGCATGGTTGATGATAAGTTTCACGGGCGCCTGCAGCCGGTCGACTCCCCGCACGCCGTCATCGCATGCCGTCATCGAATCGTATCGAGAGACTGCCTGCGACCAGGCGAATGCCGGGATGGATGCCTTGACCGCATTGTCCCCGACGGGACTTTCTGGCACCAATGGAGCGTAGAGCCTCTCACGCGTGCCGCTATTGGTACCGGAAAGCCCGAAATTCCCCGTCAAGACGGCAAGAAGGCAGATTGCCCGCGCAGATTGCTCCCCGTATTCTGTACGCTGGGGTCCCCAGCCTTGGGTAACGAACACGCGATCGGAGAAAGCGATCTCTCGGGCGAGATCGATGATGCGGTTTGAGGGGCAACCGGTGATGGATGCCGCCCATCTGGGCGTCTTCACTGTCGCGTCGGGGCCGTTCCCGAGCACGTAGTCCTTATAGCTTCCATTGGCCGGCGCACCAGACGGAAGCGTCTCGGCGTCGTAGCCGACGCAGTAGCGGTGCACCATGTCCTCATCGATAAGCCTCTCCGTGATAAGGACATGCATCATTCCTGCCACCAAGGCGGCATCGGTGCCTGGACGCACGGGAATCCACTCGTCGTTTGCGCAAGAGACAATGTCGGTATGGCACGGATTCACAGAGACCACCTTCAGCGTGCGACCCTCTTCGGCGGCCTGTTCGCGGGCGGCTTGGAAGCGATGCGCGCCTGAGGCTCCTCCCATGCGCGTACAGGAGGGGTTTCCGCCGAAGACTACGACGAGACTGGCGTTGGCGACCTCGCTCAAGGGCGATCCCGTATAGTAGCCATCGTCTCCAAACATAGCCGCATGTCCTGTCTGCAGCTGCATGCAGCTATAGTCGCCATGGATTCCGAGATGTCCTCCGAGGCAGTTCATGAGGCGCTCGAAAGGGGAACCGGACCCCGAGCGTATCCCGGTTGCGTAGGGAAGGAGAACCGACTCGTTTCCCCATGTATCTATCGTTGCGCGGATTCTCTCAGCCACGGTATCGAGCGCTTCGTCCCATGAGATAGCCTCGAATTGCCCCAAGCCACGTGGTCCGGTACGCCGCAGGGGGCGATCCAGGCGATCCGGGGACGAAAGCCAATAGCGCATGGCGCGGCCCTTCAGGCAGGCTCTCATCTGGATTGACCCGTCCGTCTCGGGAAGGTTGTCGGTCTCCACGAAGGCGAGCTTTCCGTCAGATTCATGAAAACGCAGCGCGCAGTGCGAGCCGCAATTCACAGCGCATGTCTGCCAAATCTCGCGCTCTCCCTCCATGCCGTCACCTTCCTCTTAGCGCGACGAGCGCTTCGTCTTCGCCCTGGAGTAGGCGTTTGAGCATGGGGGCTGTCCTTTGCCCTTCTATCGCATCGCCGAACATCGAGACCAAGACGGCGAAGATGTCATCGCCCGCGCTCTGCACGATGTGAAAACCCGCAGGCGCCAACGTGAACAGGATGCCACGCGCGTCGCGTTCATCCGGGATGCGCTCGATGAGGCCCTGCTCTTCCAAGCGCATCGAAGTAGTGGTGACATACGCCCTTCCCGTGCGCAGGAACGCGACCATGTCGCGGGCTCGCAGGACCTTTCTTCCGGATCGCTTCTTCGGGTAGAGCTCAAGGAGGAAACGGTAGTCGGTCAGCGAGAGCTTGCACGAGTTCTTAAGCGTTGCCAAGATGGCCTGGAGCAGCGTTGCGATCACGGATGTGCTTCGCACCGGGGCAAGCGGGTCGCAATGGGTGGGGTATGAAGACAAGATACGGAACGAACCAGGAACGCTCTGCATGTTTTCTAAAAGACGAGAAAGAAGCGCCTTGTCCTCATCATCGAGAAGCGCCAGGCAGCTATCTCGAAAAACCTCCATATCGCGCCCAAGCTGTCGCGAGCGCTCCGCGCCCGATGGGGTTAGATGCCAACTGACCCCAGCCGCTTTCTCCCCCGCGGCGCAAGCGCGCTGTTCCACGAGCCCGAGATCAGCAAGCGACATCAGACAATCCTCCACGTCGGACGGGCGCATGGTCAGCGCATGTGCGAGTTGGTTGCAGTCCATCCGATGAGAGGAAGGCTGCATGAGGCTGGAGATGATGCGGAAATGCTGAATGGACACATCGCGAGGCAGCACGATGGCAAAGCTGCGATCGGCCTTGGAGAGGATCGCACACCACAGTGTGACGATATGGGCCTGAGATGCGTCCAGGTAAGGCCGCCTTTCTCGCTGGATGAGGGATCAAATGTTCAGGTTACATCAAAGGGTTTGCAGAAATATAGTTCGTCTAACATTATACGGCAGCAATGGCCGTGCGCGTTCTGGAACGTCGACATGCCGAGACCGTATCGAGCAGAGCGCACGCAAGCCTTGCGAGCATGGCATAGTACGTGGCACGGGCTTCATCGAGCTTCTTGCTGAATGAGAGCACCCAGGGCGAGGCGACATCGCACGAGAAGGCTGAGGCCTCTTCAAGCGCCTCTTCGTCACCCTGCGCGGCACGTCGTAGGCATTCGCTCACGTAGAGCAGCTCTATTCCGACGTGGTCATCGTACTGATTGTTCTCATTTGAGACAGCTAGTCCCAGGCTGCGCAGGCGCCTCCTCATGGCGAAAGCGGCCTCCCCGAAACCCGTTTCCGTGCCATTTTCCGCATAGAACGTCTCCCAGGGGGCAACCAGGGGCTCGGGCGGCCCTATGAAGAGCCGAGCATATTCCACCGAGAGCCCCTGCACAGCCTCGTCGGACCGTTCGGCATCAATCCCCGAAGCCCATGTGGCAAGAACGTCTAGCGCCGAAGCCACTCCGTCGCTTCCAAGGCTTGGAAGCGAATCCCAGAACGCCTCATCGAGGCCGTTTCTCGCCGTCTGGCTCATGGGTTTGAGAAACGAGTTTCCCACGAAGGCGAGCATATGTGAGAGCTGGACGAGCTCGTTTGGCAAGAGCTTCACTTGAAGCCTCCTTTCCGTGGTGAGGGAAATGCTAGAGGATGGCGTCCTCTCAGCGGTTATCCGTCGTTTGGGCGGACAACCGCTGAGAAGGAACTAAGGCCGCCTTACACTTCTGCGGGGATGCCCCTCGCATCTCCGTCTTGGCTTCCAGAGCCTTGCTCTTTCTTGCCGCGCTGGACGACGAGGAGACTCGTGAGGAAGAGGAAGCCCAATACCACCAGCGCCCAGACTCCGATCATGACGAGAATCTCGATTGGCGTGGGCGCATACGAGCTCAGGACGGCGAACGATGCGGTACCCGAAGCGTGTGCGGCGGTGCTCGACCCGGAGATGATGCCCGGGGCACCCATGACGTTCGGGGTGATGAAGGACGTGAACAGAAGCCAGATGCGCTTGCAGAACACGCCGAGCACGATAAGCACGCAGGCAACGTTTACGACAGGCGTGCGCTCACGGTTCTTCGAGAACACCAGGATGCAGAACGGGATGACGAGCCCGCAGATGATCTCGAACCAGAAGAACGGCGCTGTTGCCCCCATCGTGAGCTCGGTCAGGATGACCGTCGCCCCCTCGGCACCGGGATACATGGTTGTGAGCAGCTCGCAGAAGATAAAGAACGCGTCCACCGCCACGCAGGTGCACAGAAGCCCCGCGAGCGACGTCATGAGATCTTGCGGCGTGTCATAGATACGCGCCTTCTTCAACGCACTCAGCACGATGAGAAGCAACGCAAGACCCGAGTCCATGGCGCTCGCCACGAAGATGGGCGCGAGGATGGCCGTGTACCACCCCTCCTTCGCCGCCTCAAGACCGAAGATCCATGCCGTGACGGAATGGACAAGGATGGCGCAGGGAAGCGCAAATCGCGAGACAATCGACACCGCGTGCTGGTTGCCGCGCGTCATGAACACAAGGTACAGGATGTTGATGACAAGGTAGCAGGTGATGACGCAGATATCCCAGACCAGGGGAGACGTCGGATTGGGCCCGGTGAGTATGCGCCATACGCGCTGTATGCCGCCCAGGTCGATGAGCACGAACATTCCGGCTGCGCAGATGCAGACGGTCGACAGGATAATGGCCGGCAGCGCCACGGCCTTGAACCTGGTGATGTGGAAGACCGATGCCGACGAGGCGACGATCAGACCGCCTGCGGAAAGCCCCACGAAGAACATGAAGTTGGTGATGTAGAGGCCCCACGACGTTCCGTTGTTCATGCCGGTGACGCCCAGACCGTTGGCCAATTGGAATACATAGCAGCCAAGGCCGACCACGACCAGCAGCGCCAGAACGATTGCGGCCACTTTGTATCGTTTGATCAATTCCATGGAGGCACCTCCTAATCGAAGTAGTGGACGGACGGACGGGTGCCCTGATCCTCCAGGAGGACGTAGGCGTTGCGTTCCAGGATGATCTTCGAGATCTCGCTGTTCGGGTCATCCAGGTCGCCATAGATGCGCGCATGCGCAGGGCAGCACACAACGCACATGGGCTCCTCGCCGCGATCGGTGCGTTCCTTGCACAACGTGCATTTCTCCGCGACGCCGCGGGGTCGTACGGGAACTTCGGCATCGCCATAGTTGGCGCCCGTCACGCGCGTGGGCTCATTCCAGTTGAAATTGCGCGCGTTGTAGGGGCAGGCAGCCATGCACATGCGACATCCGATGCACTTGTCGTAGTCGATCTCCACGCGTCCCTTCTCGTCTCGATACGTTGCCCCTGTAGGGCAGACGCGCTGGCAAGCGGCGTTCTGGCAGTGCTGGCACGCCACGGGAAGGTACGTGCGGGTCACATTCGGATAGGTGCCCTCAGCGCCGTCCATGACATCGCAGTTCTCCGTGAGGACGCGGTTCCAGAGCATGCCGTCAGGAATATTGTTCTGCATCTTGCACGACAGCGCGCAGGTATGGCAGCCCACGCAGCGATCCAGGTTGATTGCTATCGCCAATCGGGTCATGGCTTCCTCCTTACGCCTTCTCGATCTGCACGAGCGTGTCGGAGAACGGGATCACCGGACCGCACATGAGGTCGTAGCCGCGCTCGATCATCGTATTGTTGGTAACATTCTGCAGATTCCCCTCGACCGTGTAGTCAGCGGTCGCGGCCTCGTAGATCCGAACCGATCCTGGGCGTATGGCGCTGTTACCAGCCGCATGCACCTCGAAACTTCCGCGGTCGTTGAAGATACGAACCGTGTCGCCATCCGCAAGCCCGCGGCTCTCCATGTCATCGGGGTTGAGCATGACCAGAGGTTGGTACATAAGCTGCAGCCAATCGGAATCGTAGAACTGGTTGTGGATGCGGAAGCGCGTGCGGGTGTTGGTCAGCTGCAGAGGATAGGTTGCGCGCAGCTGCTCGTCTGCAATCTCGATGCAAGGCTCCCACTGGGGCAGTTCCTGCTCGAAGGGAACCATGTTGTCGTAGTAAATCTCCATGCGACCTGATGGCGTGGGGAACTCCTGGTCCGGCACCACCTCGCGGATCGCCTCACGGTCAGGCACGGGCCACACTGCGCCGTTGTCGGAGATCTCCTCGACCGTCAGCTTCGATACCCATGGCTCCTCTGACGTTGACAGTATGGCGTTGCAACGCTCCTCGGCTGAAGCCGGCAGTCCATGAGAGAGCCCGAGCCGTTCTGCCAGCTGTCGCTGGATCCAGAGGTCGGTCTTCGCCTCGAAGAGCGGATCGATGACCTTCTCTTGGATGACTATCTGGCTGTATCCGGTCTTAACGTTGCCGAAAGGCTCGTCGTATTCGAAGCGCGAGGTGCACGGCAGGATGTAGTCGGACCATTTCGCGCCTTCGGTGAAGTAAGGGTCGCACGTGACGATGAAATCGAGCGTATCCACCCACTCGCACGTCTCGCCCATATTCGCCAGATGCTGGGCGACGATGTCGCCACAGAAGATGGCGCCATGGCAGTTGTTCTGCTTGGTGGGCATGTCGTACGTGCTCACCGGGGAATCGGCCGTAACCCACTCTTCGGGCATCGGCCAAGCCCCCAGTTCGGGAGCGTAGCTGTTGTAGGACTGACCGACATAGACGCCGATGCCGGCTCCGGGCTTACCGACGTTGCCTGTGACGGCGGCAAGGATGGCAGCGGCATGACCGGCAATGTCAGCATTGGTCATCTTGTCGTTTCCGCCCCAACCCAAGGCCAGAGACGAGGGCCCTTCGGCGTACTCGGCGGCCAGATCTGCTATGCGGTCGGCTGGAATGCCGGTGATCTCTGCTGCCCAGTCAAGAGTGTATGGTTTCTGGGTTTCGAGCAGAAGATCCCATGCCGTAGCAGCGCGGCGACCCATCGCATCCACCGTACCGGAGAGCGCGGGACTCGCGCACTGATTATACGGAGCCGCAGTACCCGTTGCCGCATCTATGACAAACCAGGGGTTCTGCTCGCCGGTCTCGGGTTCCTCTGCATCGGGATTCGTTGCGTGCTCGCGAATGAGCATGCCCGTCTCGGCATCCACCAAGAAAGGAAGGCTCGTGTGCTGCTTTATGAAGTCCTCGTCAATCAGCCCCTTGTCAAGGATATACGAGGTCATTCCCAGGAAGAGCGCGGCGTCGGTGCCAGGTTCGATGGGAATCCACTCATCGGACTTCGATGCGGTCGTGGAGTAGTGGGGATCCACCGTCACCATGTGCGCGCCCGCATCCTTGGCATCGAAGAAAGTGAACACGTTTGGCAGGCTGGACTCGCAGTAGTTCGATCCCACCGTGAGAACGAGCTTCGAGCGCTGCCAGTCGCGAGCTTCCGGTGCACACATGGCGTAGCCGCTCCCGAAGCCCATCGCGGGATCCAACCCGTTGCCTATGCCCACATCGATGCCATCGAATCCACCAGTCTGCGCACCGAGCATAGGTGCAAGGAAACCGAAATCGGCCTCGGCGGTAGCAAGCACAAGAATGGAGTCCTTGCCATATGCGGCCTGCGTCGACTTAATGAGGTCGGCTACCTCGTCAAGCGCCTCATCCCAGGTGATGGGCTCGAACTGCCCCGATCCGCGCTCGCCCACGCGCTTGAGCGGCGTCTGCACACGGCCTTTCCCATAGATGTGGGCAACCTCCGATATGCCCTTCAGGCATACCGTCTGGAAATCGGGGTTTCCCACTCCGTTTGGCTGCACCTTCACCATGCGACCGTCGCGTACGGTGCACGCCAGCGAGCACATGCCGCCGCAATGGCTTTGGTGATAGGTGCGTGCGATATGCTCGCCGGTATCGGCATGGGCCGGTGCGAGCCATTCGTTGCAATCGAACATGCCGGCCGTTCCGGCAAGCCCGACAACGCCGGCTGCACCTGCCGCTTTGACAAAGCTGCGGCGCGTGAGCTGCATGCGCGAACTCTTCGAGTCGGACATCTCTCCTCCTTGCTCTCAAAACCTTTAGAGTCCCATGGATAAAAGTATAGGAAGCAAGGGGGTTCGATTTCTAGGAAACAAATACCTTCGATGAAGCTCTCTACCGGGGGTTTCTCGCTATTTGTAAAATATTTTGGTAAACAAAACGTAGATAGTGGAATTCGGATGCCTAGTCGGTATCCAACGAGCGATGCGAGCTCACTCAAGAACCTATTCAGTCGATTCCCTCGAAAGGAGGAGATGCCCGCAGGGACGACTTGTTCTCTGCAGGCATCTCTGGGTCGCTTGGCAGCCGAGCGTCTCTAGCAACAGCTGTGACCTTTCCCGCTATGGTGCCCCTCATTTCGCCCATGATGGTGCCGCTCGCATCCTGCATCGCCTCTGTGATGCCCGTGGTTGCATGCTCCCTCGTTGTGCCCGCGATGATCGCAGGAAGCAATGTCGCTCTTCTGCAACGTGCCCTCGATCAGCTCCGCTACCAGCTGATCGGCCGACCCGGACAGACCTCCGTAAAGCTCGATGCCCTGCTCTGCCAGAGCCCTTTGAGCGCCTCCCCCGATGCCTCCGCATAAGAGGACGTCGACGCCGTTGCCCTTGAGGAATCCAGCCAACGCTCCGTGTCCTGTACCCTGCGTATCGATGACTTGGGAAGTTGCGACCTTACCCTCGTCTATGTCGTAGAGCTTGAAGCGCTCGGTCTTCCCGAAATGCTGAAACACCGATCCATCGTCGTAAGTTACCGCTACCCTCATGATGCTCTCCTTTTGCTTGGGTTTGCTTTCGTGGGCGAACTCGCTTTCGTCGTGTGGGGGGAAAGCCACATTGCCCCCCACAACCAAAAGCTTTTTTCCGTTGACCAGGCTATCAGCCACCTTCGCCCGCGCTCGCTCGTAAATGCTTGTCACAGTGGTGCGCGCGACGCCCATGCGTACAGCCGTCTCGGCCTGGCTCAGCTTTTCCAGATCCAGCAGGCGGATCGTTTCAAGCTCGTCGTAAGCCAGCTCGACCGTATCGCCAGTCGGTATCCCGTCCGGCTCGAATCCCACGTACTCGGGCACGATTCCGACAGCCCTGGTCATACTTTTTCGACCGACCATATCTCTCCTTAACTGACATATGTCAGTAATTACTATAGCAGCCACCTCTATATGGTCAAGAAATATTTCCGACATATGTCAAGTTTGTCAGGAAAACGGCTGTTCATCGACACTAGGATGTCTGGAGCTATCCCCATTCTCGTAGCATGCGGACTCTGCCGCATATACGGTGACTCTCGAATTCAGCCTCTGGTAGCTGCATGTTGTGAAGCCCCATACGCGCTCACTTCCGAGAATGGCCTCTTCAATAACCATGTCGCTTCCTTCGATAGCTTCCTTCAGGTATGCAACGCGATCCGCATCGCTTTCGAAGCCCGTTCTGACAGATTCAATGTCTGCATTGATGATATCGACTGCTTTGGCTTCGTGTTCATGCCGTTCACCATCTCGTGTATACACGTAGATTGCCAGATGTTGAGCGGCGTATTCATGATTGCTAAAACTTGCGAAATCAGCGAATGCCGCCCCATCGGACATGTGGTGGCCGTAGACCATGACGAAGCGAGAATCAATCGAGCACTCGCAATCTATGTAGGGCGTACCATATGCACCCTGCCCGAACACGTCCCTGTAGAGATATGCGTTCGGGGCATCGGGTGTGGCCTGGACAATGGGCTCGTCGATGTTCGTGCCAAGAACCTCGACCCAGGCGACGATCTCTGCAGGAAGGTTGTCCCAGTCGATCTGCCTTACCGGATCTTCTTGATCGCTCAGGTTATCGACCATCTCTGCAATCTCGATGCGCTCCTCCTCTGACGCGCAGAGGATGGTGAGAGCGAGCGCCGTAAGTATGGCGATGACGATCACGCTCATGACTTTCGCCGCCTTTTGATTCTTCTCATCTTCTGCTCCTTATATCGAAAAAGGGTGGGGCGCCACGCGAGCACCCCACCCTGCCACTCTTAGCTCTTAGCTAAGGCTTCTGTCACTTGCACGAAACGTCGGTTTAATCCTCGTTGGCTCCAGCCAATACTTCCTCTTCCATCTCAGTTATGGCGTCGGTCTGCTTGCGAGAACGGCGGACAAAGGCATAGGTCGCACCGGTTATGCCGCAGAGCAGGATCACCGCGATACTTGCCGTGATGGGATCGACCTCAGCGAACGCCCCAGTCTTCGGGTAGCCTTTCCCTGGGTTTTCAGGTTCGGTAACGGGTTCGGGGAAGCTCACCGTTTGCCCCTCGTCATCGATGTCCTCATGTGTTGCGATGATGTTCTCTTCCGCATCGGAGAGCTTCTCGAAGAACACGATGTCACGTCCTGCGAACTCGCGCGTGTCGACCTCGACCTCGATGTCGATCGTGCCGTCAGAGGTCTCGGGCACGAACTCCATCGTGCTCACGATAGGAAGCCCATCATTGGAGTGGTTATACTAACTTAGACACAATAATGAGAGATTTTACCCAAGGAGATGATACATGAGAGACCCCAAGCACCCCAGGCACTTCACAGAAGAGTTCAAACGTCAAATCGTCGACCTCTACCATGCGGGAAAGTCGCTCAGGGACATCGAGGCGGAATACGACCTAGGGCATTCGACCGTTTGCAGATGGGTAAAGCGCATAGAGGAGAGCGGCTCCACCCGCGCAAAGGACAACCGCACGCCCGAGGAGCAGAGGCTGCTCGACCTTGAGAAGGAGAACAAGCGGCTTCGCATGGAGGTCGATGTTTTAAAACAGGCTGCGCTGATATTCGCACAAAAGTAGAAGTGATAAAGAAGAACGCCCACCTTTATCCTATATCAGCGCAATGCGAGATCCTGGGCGTAGCACGTGCGACCTACTACTACATGGTAAGCCACGGGGACAGGCCGAAGGAGAAAGACCCGATCGAGGAGGAAGTGGTATCCATATTCAAGGAGAATCGCGGGAGATACGGCACGCGAAGGATAAAGGCCGTGCTCGAGAGGCGGGGCAAGACGGCATCCAGGCGCCGCATCGGCAACGCCCTCAAGGCGAACGGTCTCTGCTGCATTCGCAAGAACAAGAAGGCACCCAAGGCAAGGGCCAAGGCAAACCAGTCGGACATGCCGAACATCATCTCGCAGGTATTCTCTGGATACAGACCCCATACACACATCTGCTCGGATTTGACGTACGTGAGGGTGGGCAATGGGTGGAACTACATCTGCCTGCTCGTGGACCTTTACAACCGGGAGATTGTGGGGCATGCCGCAGGAGAGCGGAAGGATGCGCGCCTGGTCAAATCGTCCTTTGCAACGCTTGACTTTCCAATTTCCGACATTGATGTCTTCCATACCGATAGGGGATCGGAGTTCGACAATGCCGAGATCGACGAGCTGTTGGAGGTGTTCTCGATAAGGCGGTCGCTGTCTAAGAAGGGCTGTCCTTACGATAACGTGGTGGACGAGTCGGTCAACAAGACGCTCAAAGAGGAGTTTGTCTACCAAGAGGCATTCGCGAGCCTTCACGATCTCCAAGTGAAGCTTAACGACTATGTTCATTGGTACAACAAGATACGCCTTCATTCTACGCTCGGGTACATGTCGCCAATGGAGTTCAGAGAGGCTGGTTTGTGCATCTAGAAAATGTCCAAAGAAGTGTTGACACTCCAGTTAACCATCTGATTGCATCCTCGATCCCTTCAAGGGTAGGATCGGCATCGCCTCGTATTGTCGCTTTTCCATCATGCTGTGCAAATCCAAACTCTAAACGCTACAGGATGTCGTTTGTGATGTAGCTCCATGCCTCCTTGGTGAAGCGGTAGGTGGCGACGTGCCCGAAGTTCGACCTATCGGGTCGCCACCTGCCATCGAGCGACATCCGCGGCACGGGCTCGATGACGAGTTTCTCCTTGAGCTCAGCCATGCCGCGCGACACTTGGGCGGGCGTCATCGCCGTCTCGTAAGACATTTTCTCTCTAGATATCCTGCCGAAGGTCCCATCTGGCTTGACATAGCGGCAAAGGGACATGATGACTGCCATTTCGTTCCTGCCGACCCTCACGCGAACGAGGAATTCGATGAGGCTTGCCGGTACCGTAGCGAAGCGCCCGCTCTGGTATCTGATGCCATCCTTGCTTCGTCGCTCTAGCCCCTGCGGATTCGGCATAGCGTCGCCTCACGCGCCTGTTGCCTGCGAATGTATTCCTCGCATGCTGCCGTGGAGGTGCGCCTTGCGTTCCTCACCTTGAATGAGACGAGTTCTCCGGAATTGAACATCCGATAAATCGTGGATTGGGACACCCCGAGCATCACTGCCGCCTCTTTGGCCGTGATGGTTCTGCTCTCGCTCGTGTTTATCAGGTTCTCAGCACTTCCCATGACTCCTCCTATCGTCTGGCTCGCCATGCTATGCAGGTTCTTCCTGCGATGCCAGACTTCTTTGGGAATGCGAAAACGCATTGCGGAGAATCGCATATGCGTTTGGAATAGCCTGAAACCACGTTTTTGAAGGCGCGCTCCCGCAACAGCCGGAAATTGCTCTCTGGTCGTTTTTTCTTTTTCAGGTTTAAGTGTTTTTTCTTTTCAAACGGCTCCGACAGGGCGACAGCAACAAAGGGCGTTGGTATCGCTACGGCGAAAGCATAGGTATCGCCGTAGCGAAGCGTTGCTATCGACGTGGCAACACCTTTGCTAGGGCTGGTTTCGTCCTAGCGATACCAACTGTGGAAAACCCAATGAATGCGTCTTTGTCCGCATAAGGTACAATCCGATTCAGGTGGTCACAAGGTGGTCACCTGGGTGGTCACAAGGTGGTCACGAGGAAATGCGATTATTCAGAAAGGTGTGTTCAGTAGGTAGTTATTGCAGGTAGACATACATATTTGTGCTATTCACACGTTGTTGTCTTTTGAAAGAGGATTTTTGATTGAACCTGCGACCTCTGCGTCCCGAACGCAGCGCTCTACCAAACTGAGCCACAACCCGACATATTTCATTGCCGAAAAACGGCAAGAATCATCCTATCATAGCCCCTAATCTCCGGCAACAGAACTCTGGCTTGCGTTCAAAGAAAACCAATGTCGGCAAAGTGCGGGGCATTCGTACTCTCTCTTGCAAAGTGCAGCATAATAACACTCGAAGAATTTGTTGCGATCAAAATCGTCAGCTCAGGCTTCCCGGGGCACGGGCGATGCCAGATGACGAGATGTCCGTTAAGGAGGATCCATCCATGAACAACCTATCAGGGTATGCATGCAAGGTGTTCGATATCTTCGAGAATCAGTGGGCATTGGTGACGGCGGGCAATTTTGAGAAATTTAACTCATGCACAATCGGCTGGGGCAGTATGGGCACTATTTGGGCGAATCCGAAAAGAGACGGGTCGACCATTACGATCTACTTGTATCCGACACGGTTTACGACCGAGCTTGTCATGGAGAATGATTATTTCACCGTGAGCTTCTTCCCAGATTCATATAAGAAAGCGCTCGGTTATATGGGATCGCATTCCGGTCGTGATGTTAACAAAGCGCAAGCGATTGGTCTCACGCCGAAAGCGATAGGAGCATCTGTGACGTATGCAGAAGCAACGACCACATTTCTTTGTCGCAAGATATATCAAGGGCAACTGTCAAAAGAAGGAATGTCGCAAGATGTTCGCGAATGTTACGAGGCGAATCCCCGCGTTTATCCGCCCGTGGATGGCGAATGGCAGCCGCATTGGATGTTCATAGGCGAAATTTGCGACGTGATCCATGCATAATCAGCAGCGAATCAATTCACAACAGCCGTTGGGCATAGATGTAGGGGCTGATCCATTCATAACCAGAGTTGATTAAAGCGCGAATAATGGTTGGGTATAGATGTAGGGGCGAGATTCATCTAGCGCTCGCGTCCACCTGATCGATTTCCATAATTAAGTTTGCTCCCATTCGCCTGCACAATACGAACATTTGTGCAGAAATCATGAAGAAACGGGTCTTATTCCCGCTTTTCGCCTTGTCAACAATTGCGTTCTGACATTTCAACAACCTCAAAATGTGCCGTCTATACAGGCAAAACGTTATTACTGTTTGATTCGTGCATATTCATCTCGTTTTATTCACTGAAAAAACTTGACAAGTATGCACTTAGATTTTATAGTGTCAGAACAAACAAATAGCTTTACACATGGCATCGAAAGTGAGGACAAACGAAATGGGTAAGATTTTAGGAATCGACTTAGGTACCACGAACTCCGCAATGGCAGTCATGGAAGGCTCTGAGCCTGAGATTCTCGTCAACGCAGAAGGTGATCGCACCACGCCATCAGTCGAGGGCTTCCGTAAAGACGGCGAGCGCGTTGTTGGCAAGGCAGCGAAGAATCAGGCAGTCACCAATCCTGAGAACACCGTTTCTTCCGTCAAGCGTTTCATCGGTCGTTCATACGACGAGACGCCGGAAGAGCAGAAAACCGTTTCTTATAAGGTACAAAAGGGCAAGGACGGACGTGCGGTCATCGACATTGATGGCAAGTCATACACTCCTGAGGAGATCTCGGCAATGGTTTTGCAGAAGCTGAAGGCTGACGCAGAGAAGCAAACGGGCGAGACCATCACCCAGGCAGTCATCACCGTTCCTGCTTACTTCAATGACGCACAGCGTCAGGCAACGAAGGATGCGGGCAAGATCGCCGGTCTCAATGTTGAGCGCATCATCAACGAGCCGACGGCAGCAGCGCTTGCATATGGTCTTGACAAGGCTGACCATGACGAGAAGATCCTCGTCTTCGACCTGGGCGGCGGCACCTTCGACGTATCCGTGCTCGAGTTGGGCGACGGCGTCTTCGAGGTAGCATCCACCGCAGGCGATAACCACCTCGGTGGTGATGACTGGGATCAGCGCATCATCGATTGGCTGGCTGACAAGTTCCAGG
>CAZFGW010000020.1:0-32820 GCA_964518575.1 uncultured Eggerthellaceae bacterium | reverse complement strand
AACCTAGATAGCTGGCACCAAAAACCAGAGTCCTGCCGTTGGACGATACCCCAGCTTGATCGCCGGACATCCGGCAGCGTGAACGTTCGCATCGAATGGTGGGCCGTGAGGGAATCGAACCCGCGACCTTGGGATTAAAAGTCCCCTGCTCTACCAACTGAGCTAACGGCCCATGCTCGTGCGATACGCAAGATGGTATTGTAAACGTGTCCCGCATCCCGGTCAATGAAAAACTATCAGCGGACATGTGCACTTACGGGGCTATCGCCAATCACCAACCAGGGCGAATACAACACAGAGCAAAACAACGAGCACGATGGCGATCACGATCCAAAGAAGCCCGGGATGACGTGCGGTCGAGCCCTTCGGACCATCAGCATCGACCTCGAACTCTTCCAAGGCAGGAAACTCCGGATCACTATCTGAAGATTCAAGCACCAGCGGCTCGTCGTTCGCGAGTACATCGTGATGTGCCTTCTCAGAAGCCTTCAAAGCTTTCTCATCGATCGTCGGTATCGGTTTCATAGCAACCTCTTCTCAAAACTGTGCTCCTGATAGAAAATTGCGCCTGCAAAGGCGCTGCCCTTATTGTGCTCTCATACCGACCACGATCTCGAATTTGCTGACTAACTGTGAAGAAACAATGCGCGAACTGGTCATATAATGAACGCTGTGAGGTATCGGATAATCCATGAGAAAGGCTGTCCTATGAGCTCGAAGAAGATCCTGGTTGCCTACGACGGTTCAGCCCCTTCGGAAAAAGCGCTCCACATCGCACGGGAACTTGCCACCTGCGATCCCGGTCTTTTCATCCTTCTCGTCCATGTCATGAGGATATTCACCTCAGGAGCTGCAGCATCGGGCATTGATACCGTTGTCATGGATGAGATCGAAGACATCAAGTCAGAACTGAACGAGATTGCAGACACCATACCCAATGATGTCGAAGTGAAAATCTTGAAAGGCACCTCACCGGCGGATCTTATCGTCGAATGCGCCAAAGACGAGCAGTGTGACCTGATCATCATGGGCAGCCGCGGCAAAGGCGGCGTGAAGGGATACCTGGGTTCAGTCAGCTATGCCGTCACGAAGAATTCCCCGATCACCGTGCTTATCGCCAAAGAAGGCGTGTGATCTTGACCTTATCTTGCACACGCACGGCTGACCATCCGCAAGGAAGCGTGAAAAAGAGCGAGAAAACACCCCTCTGGACGAAGGATTTTGTCCTCGGAACGGTCGTCAACTTCATCATTGCGGCGAACTACTTCATGCTCATGGTGGTCATGACCGCCTATGCCATGGACATTTACCACGCGCCCGCATCGGCGGCAGCTTTTTGTGCGAGCGTCTTCATCATTGGAACGCTGATCTCACGCCTTTTAAGCGCGCCGTTGATGGATCGGTTCGGACGCAAAATACTTCTGATTATTTCTGTCGTGCTTGAGCTTGCTTTAACGGCAACCTACCTGCTTCCCATTCACTTGCCGGTACTCATCCTCGTGCGCTTCCTCCACGGCTTTTGCTATGGCGTATGCTCCACAACGATCGCTACCGTAGTGACAAGCATCGTTCCGGCATCGCGCAAAGGCGAGGGCATCGGCTATTACATGCTTTCGGTCACCCTCGGCTCAGCGATCGGTCCGTTCATCGGCGTATTCGTCTCGCGCAATGTGAGTTACGAGACGCTCTTCATCATAGCCGGCGTCATCCTTGCCCTTGCGGTGCCCACCATCATTGCCATGAGCACGCGCGAACAGCACAAGCGGACAAAGAAAAGCGCAACTGCGGATATCATCGCTGCCGAAGATGAGATCGCAGGTGATCTCTCGGATGCGCCCGTGGAACAGAAGCGTGAAGAAAAGGCAGCCCGCGATGCTGAGTTTACAGCACGCCTTGAGGACCGCAAGGCAAAACCGAACGGATTTGCTGCATGGATCTCCCGCTATGTCGAACTGTCCGTAATCCCCATCTCGCTCGTTTCCGGCATTGTCTTTTTCGGCTACTCGAGCATCCTCACGTTCCTTACCCCTTACTCCGTCGAAATTGGGCTTTCGCGGGCAGCTTCGGTCTTCTTCGTTGTCTATGCGCTGAGCATCTTCGTCACCCGTCCATTCACGGGGCGCGCATTCGATCGACGCGGAGCACGTCCCGTGACGATCCCTGCCTTTTTCGCCGTTGTGATCGGCATGGTCATGATTGCTTGCTCGACCAACGACTGGCTGCTCCTTGGCTCAGCGCTCGTGCTCGGCTACGGCGTCGGCACGATCCAGTCGTGCGGTCTTTCCTTCGCCGTGAAGATCACGCCCGATGAGCGCATTAGTCTCGCGAATGCGACCTACTATATATTGGTAGATGCGGGCGTGGGTATCGGTCCGCTCATTTTGGGAATCATCGTGCCGCTCATCGGATATCGGGCGATGTATGTGACCATGGCATTGCTCGGCATCGTCGCATTCTTCCTCTTCCTTATCGTCAGTAAGGCGAAGAAGACCACACCTTAGGAAAGCACAGCGACAAAATCCCGCGAAAGGATGCCTGGCTCTTACTCCTCCGTCGCTACGAACGTATCTTTATCAGGCGCGAAACTCCGCATTGCCTCGATCGTCCGGGCGAACAACTCATCGAGCTCCCAGCCAAGCATCGCAGCACCCGAACGGATGACATCGCGATCAACGCCTGCGGCAAAGCGCTTGTCCTTGAATTTCTTCTTCAGCGACTTGACCTCGAAATCCATAACGCTCTTCGAAGGACGCATGACAATAGCCGCACCGATCAAGCCCGTCAGTTCCTCTGTGGCGAATAAGATCTTCTCCATCTGAAGTTCGGGCTTCGGTAGTTCAGGGTTGAAATCGGACGTGTGGCTTTGGATTGCACGGATGAGTTCGGGCGTACCACCCGCCTCTTCAATGAGCGGAGCCGCATAGAGCGTATGCTTTTCCGGCTCGTCATCATGCTCTTCCCAATCAAGATCATGAAGCAATCCGACGATTCCCCAAAACTCGATATTCTCCGGATCGTACTCCTCGGCGAAATAACGCATTGTATTCTCGACCGTTTCGCCATGTTCGATATGGAACTGATCCTTGTTATGCGCTTTCAGAAGTTCAAAAGCCTCTTCACGCGTAAGTCCCGCATCAAGCTTCGCCATGATGGACTTCCTTTCTCAACTATGTTCCCGCCGAAGCGTTTTACATAAATACAATACCGAGGGCGTTGACGACAAGACCGCAGATCACGCCGACGGCATACAATCCAATGGTGATCATTATATTCTGACGCCAGTCACGGTTGGTCCTGAACAACACGAGCAATCCGATCCCCGCAGAAACCAAAAGTCCTGAAAGCATCGCACCCGCACCGAGGACACCTTCGATGTACAGATCAGCGATCACGATACTTGCAGCGCAGTTCGGAATAAGCCCGATGAGCGCCGAGGCGAATACCGAAAGTCCCGCGTTTGCTTCAACGAACGCAGAAAGCGTTTCCTCACCGCCCGTTTCCAAAATTGTGTTCAAGATGATGGTGATGATGAAGATGAATACCATGACCTGCACGGTGTGCTTGAGCGCGCTCTTCACGACGCCCTTCCACCCGTGCTCGTGATCGTGTGCATGATCGTGTAGATGGTGCGTGTGATCACAGGTGTCGCTACAATCATCATGATGCTCATAGACAAGCTCGGGGTTTTCCTCACACGTCTTGCAATCCTCGACACACCCACACCGATCGCGCTCGCAGAGTTCATGGATGCGTAGCGTTTCGTTCCCGCGGCGCGCAACGCGGATGACCGCGTCAATGGCGAATCCCACGATGATGCCGATGACCACCTTCGTGCCCATGATGGACAGGATGGTAGAGAGCGGAACCTGTTCAGCAATGAAGATGGGGAGCATCTCATCGGAGGTTGAAAGGAATACGGCAAAGAGCGTCCCCAGCGTGATCACGCGCCCTGCGTAGAGCGTTGCGGACATCGCAGAAAAGCCGCATTGGGGAACGACGCCGAGAAGAGCGCCGATGAGGGGTCCGGCAAACCCGGCTTTGCGGATGGCGTCTTGGGTACGTTTGCCCGTCCGATGCTCGAGCCACTCCATCAAAAGATAGGTGGCGAACAAAAACGGGATGAGATAGAGCGTATCAGCGAGCGAATGCTCCAGTACATGCTCTGCTATATGCGCGACGTCTTCCATACGATCATTGTAGTGTACCTATTCCCCGCCCTGATTTCAGATTGGGTTTTCGGATGCGCAACTGTTATTCAAGGTATGCTCATCCGCAAACGATGCCCCACATAAGAGCAACCCCCGACCAACGATCGGGGGTTGTCACATGGCATCTTTTCCGCTGGTTCCCCCAGCGATGAAAGGTGTTGTTCAAAGGGCGTTTAGTACATTCCGCCGCCGCCACCCATAGCGCCTGCGAGCGCGGAGAGATCGGGACCTTCTGAGGGGATCTCATTGATGGTTGCCTCGGTGATGAGGATCAAGCTGGCAACCGATGCAGCGGACTGAAGAGCGGTCCTAGTGACCTTGACCGGGTCGTTCACACCCATCTTGATCATGTCGCCCCATTCGCCCGTCTTGTAGTTGCGACCCGTGCCTGCTTTCGCCTTCTTGACCTCGGAAACCTCAACGCTTCCCTCATAGCCGGCGTTCTCGGCGATAGCGCGCAGCGGCGCTTCGAGCGCACGACGGATGATGTTGACACCCACCTGCTCATCGGCGTCAGCCTTGATGCCGTCAAGAGACGGGATGGCATTCACGAGAGCGACGCCGCCGCCAGCAACAATACCCTCTTCGACAGCAGCGCGTGTTGCCTGCAGCGCATCCTCAATGCGAGACTTCTTCTCTTTGAGCTCGGACTCGGTTGCCGCGCCGACCTTGAGAACCGCAACGCCGCCGGACAGCTTGGACAGGCGTTCCTGCAGCTTCTCGCGATCGAAATCGGAATCGGTGCGCTCGAGCTCTGACTTGATCTGAGCGATACGTCCGTTGATATCCTTCTTGTCGCCCGCGCCATCAACGATGAGCGAGTTATCCTTCGTCACCTTGACGGTTTTCGCAGTACCCATCATGTCGATCGTCGCATCGGCAAGCGTCATGCCGAAGTCCTTGTCGATGACCTGTGCACCGGTAACCGCTGCGATGTCCTCAAGGATGCGCTTGCGGCGATCACCGAAGCCGGGTGCCTTGATAGCGACAACATTCAGCGTACCGCGGAGCTTGTTCAGAAGCAGCGTTGCGAGCGCTTCACCCTCAACATCCTCAGCAACGAGGAACAGCGGACGACCGGAACGCATAACCTCTTCCAGAAGCGGAATGAAGTCCTGAACATTGGAAACCTTCTGATCGGTGATCATGATGAACGGGTCTTTGAGAACCGCTTCCATCTTCTCCATGTCCGTTGCCATATACGGAGAGATGTAGCCGCGGTCATACTGCATGCCCTCAACGATGTCCATTTCAAGACCGAACGTCTGGCTCTCCTCGACCGAGATTGCGCCGTCTTTGCCAACCGCTGACATAGCCTCAGCGATCTTCTCACCGATGACCGCATCCCCTGCGGAGATGGTACCGACATTCGCGATCTGCTCCTTGGTTGAAACCGTCTCGGATGCCTTCTTGATGGCTTCGACAACGGTCTCGGTTGCGGTCTCGATGCCGCGGCGAATTGCGAGAGCGTCCGAACCGGCGGTCACGTTCTTGAGACCGTCCTGAACGATGACATCAGCAAGAAGTGTTGCGGTGGTGGTGCCGTCACCTGCGACGTCGTTGGTCTTCACAGCGACTTCGCGCACGAGCTGAGCGCCCATGTTCTCGATCGGGTCCTCGAGCTCAACCTCTTTCGCAACGGTGACGCCGTCATTGGTAATGGTAGGAGCACCGTAGGATTTCTCAAGGGCAACATAGCGACCCTTGGGTCCCAAGGTAACCTTGACAGCATCGGAGAGTTTCTTCACGCCATCAGCAAGCTTGCTGCGGGCATCCTGGTCAAATGTGATTTGCTTTGCCATGATATAAGTGATTCCTTCCTGATTGGTATGCGACTAATCGATCACTGCGTAAATGTCGTCTGCGCGCACGATGAGCACAGGCTCGTCGTCACAGAGAACTTCGTTTCCGCCGTACTTGCTGTATACAACGCGGTCACCCACAACAACAGGCATCGGGAGACGGTTGCCGTTTTTGTCGAGCTTGCCCTCTCCGACTGCTATGACCGTACCCGTGGTCGGTTTCTCTTTGCTGTCGCCAGCGAGGAAAAGCCCGGAAGCGGTCCTCTCTTCTGCTTCGTCCTGCTTGATGATCACGCGGTCGCCCAGTGGCTTCAAATTCATAACGCTGCCTTCCTTTCGTCACATTAAAGCGTTATCGCATCCGGTGACTCGTTTAAGCCTTCGCTAACCTCTCTAGGAGATCCCTCTAAGAGAAAGTTAGCACTCAAAGGCTTCGAGTGCTAAATTGCTCATGCGATATATTAAACACGTCGATTCCACATTGCAATACCCTTGAACAAATTTGTTGAGCTTATGTGACTAAGATCACACAAAAGGGGCAAAGAGCTGATTCTCCACGCTTATGACCGTGCCTTGACCATGCCGCTTTCATAGGCGAACACGACGAGTTGCGCCCGTTCATGAACGGAAAGCTTCGCCATAATACGGGCGATATGTGTCTTCACGGTTGCAGGAGCAATGAAGAGTTCCTGCGCGATCTCGTCATTGCTTTTGCCCCGAGCGACCAAAAGGAGGATTTCGCGCTCACGCTCGGTAAGCGTGCTCGCACGCTCGGCATATGCCTCGGCGCGTTCGTCCGCCTCCGCGTTCGTAAGCGGTCTGTTCAAAGCGAATTGTGCGACCAGACGCCGCATCACCGATGGTTGTATGAGCGCGTCACCCCGTGCAATGACGCGAATGGCAGAAGCGATATCGTCGGGGTCGGCATCCTTGAGCAGAAACCCACTCGCGCCCGCAGCAAGCGCATCATAGACATATTCATCGACATCGAAGGTTGTGAGCACGAGCACGTGTGTATGCGCAAGAAGCGGATTGTTGGTGATGGCACGAGTTGCCTCAATACCATCGAGCACGGGCATACGCACATCCATGAGGACTACATCGGGGCGAAGGCGCAGCGCTTCTTCGACCGCCTCGTTCCCATCCTTCGCCACACCGACCACATCAATGCCGGGAAACGTTGCAAGGATGGCTTTATACCCACTGCGCACGAGTTCCTGATCATCCACCACGAGCACCCTGATCGGGCGAGTATTGGATTGCAGCGATGATTTCGCGCTCATGAACGCCTCCCTTCGCTTACCGCACCAAGAGGGATGCACGCATCGATCTGGAATCCGCCTTCGCTTCTGTTGCCAGCCGAGAAACTGCCGTCCAGGACACTCACGCGCTCACGCATGCCTTCAAGCCCGTGTCCGCAAGTCATATCGATCGCATCCTCAATTCCTTGACCGTTATCCTCGATGTGCAGCCGCACGCAATCGTCAGTGGACGAAAGCGTGATTGACGCTTTCGTCGCGTGTGCATGGCGCAGGATATTGGTCGTCGCTTCGCGCGCAATGCCGAACAGGGCGATATCGATATAGGCAGGAACGCGCTCTTTTTGATAGGACGCATCATCGATCATGCAAGTAATGCCATTCGCCTCGAGATACGTGCGCAGTTCCGCAAGCGCGTCGGTGCCCTTGGTGGGTTCGCGCCGATCCTCATCGGCGGGGGATACCTGCTCCTCAGCATTTGTCGTTCGCAAGACTCCAACCATCGCACGGATCTCATCGAGCGCATCATGCGTAACTTGACGGACGTTGTCCATCGCCTCTTTGGCAGCGCGGGGATCTTGATCGATGAGCCTCTCGGCAACCGAGGCTTGTATGTTCACAGCTGAGAGCGAATGGGCTGTGATGTCATGCAGCTCGCGCGCAATCCGTACGCGCTCCTCTTCCACCCGGCGAGCCGCTTCGCTCTCGCGCGTTCGCTCAGCTTCAAGCGCACGGTTCTTTTCGCTTTCACTCAACTTGAGCGCCTCTTGCGCCCGAGCCTGAGCCTGCTCCAGAAAACGCTGACGAGCATTGAGTGCATATCCAGCAAGGGCAACAGCAATGGTAATCGACGCGTTCTGGAGAAGGAGAAGATTCGTGAGCGTTGAGGTAGGCAACATGAGCGGCCAGATGATCGTCGCGATGAGCAGCAGTGTCCCGGCAGCAATCGCCTCTCCCCGCCCGCGTTCATACGCAAGCGTAAAAAGTGCGACGAGCGGTCCCATCATGGAAAGCGAGGTGATGTCGAGGAGGTTTTCGAAAACCACCCAAAGCGTGGTACTCAAAAGAAAAACGATCCACGGAAAACGACGCCGGAATATGAGCGGAACGCAGGTGATGAGCGTGAAGATGATCGCGTATGCGCTCGGCGTCACCGCGCGGATCCCGAAAAGCCTCCGGGTGAAATCATCGGGAAGGAACAGGTTCACGGAAAGCGTCAGTTGCAAGAGTCCGAATCCGAAAGCACCTGCTGCGATGACAACATCGACGAGCCAATCCGTCGGCGTCATATTCACCGGTTGAACAAGATATCCCTTGATCTTCTCTTTCATATGACCCTAATCGTTCGATCTCATGAACAAGACGAACGCATGCGTGCGGGCGTCTTGCGATCAATCTGTCTCAATTGGTTGAGACAGACTATAAATGATAACGCTGACCCCGCCGGCAAGAAGCACTAAAGAAAGCACGGAGAAGATGAAGGGAGCCCAAGGGATGGGCGTTGTAGAGATTTCAGAAATGTCGCTCGTGGTGATCTCAAGTCCACTATAGAGCTGACCAAGCGATGCATCTGACACGATCGGCGTCATCGTTTTCACATCTCCGCTCGCAAGCGAAGAAACATATTCAGTCTGCGCACCGAGCGGAGCAGCAAGGGGCGTTTCATTGGAAGGAATAGCAACCACGGGATGCTCGCTTTGCGTATTTTCATCTGAGGGGGCGGAAGAGCGCTCTTGGGAATCGGTGGTATCCGTTGTGCCCTCTGAAACTTCCGAAGCGTTTTTATTATCTGAGGCGTCCGCCTCGTCGGCGAATGCTGGCTGAACGAACATGCCAAGAGTCAGCGCCATTGCTATCCCGCATATGATTACACACGCCCGTGCAACGAATGAACCTCTCTCAGCGTGTATATGGCACAGATCCTGCATGATCCCACAAACTCCTTGTCTGTTTTCCCTCAAAGGTCCGTTTTTGCGAGAGCACAGACATAACCAGTGCAGCCACGATTCCACTCCCACGCGCGATTTCCTTTTACGTCAATTGACGCATCAATATATGATCTTTACGGTAATCAAAGCAGTAGAAAAGAATAGTGGCACTGAGTATCCGATACCGTCGCTCTAACAAATTGTCACGATATGGTTTCTTTTCTGTGGACGAGAAGTCATCCCCAGAAGCGCCCCTTGGCTTGAGTCACGCCGCAATATACAAGCGTCGCAATCAGTGATCCGATGCACCGAATGCGTTTTTCATCTTGAGGCTGCGCTCGAACAGCACGCTTGAAAGCAGCTCATCGTTCGCTTCTTTCACAAGTGTGCAAAGATTCTCATTGGCTTTAGCGAGCGCATCCTGGATAGCAGGCTCGTCCATATCATCCGCCTTGCACGTACCCGCGTCGATCAGCGATGTCACATGAGCATCGGTTTCACGCAGTGACGCATACCCCGCCGCCATCGTTTGCTGCTGGTACGACTCGATGGCTTCGAAATTGTCGAAGAACTCGGGATCGGCAAGAGCAGCGACCAAACGGTCAGTCCAATAGAAACTATCTGTGGTGATGCGCTTCGGAGTTTTTAAATAGGAAGGAATGCTCTTCACGTTCGCATACAGCGCGATCGCAGTATTGAACGGACCCGATCCGAATGCAACCCACTGCACCGCCTGCACAGGCTTGGGAACTGACGGGCGTACCTGCAACACCGAGCACTCGCAGGTACGGTTGATACCGATATCACGGAAGTAATGACGGGTCTCGGGTGTGCCGAGCGCGCCATAGCAATCATATTCCGTACCATCATAGGTAGTAGAGAGCAGGTTTTTGACATCCATGACCGAGATCTTCTTCTCTGGGACGATCGCCCAGGGAATGTCCATGCTATGCACGTTGTAGCGCGGCGCCGCTCCATTGAATTGGTCAGAGGTGGGGTTGAGGCGCGAGCAGAGATACCATTTACGCGGGCAGTTGTAGACCATATCCAGCCATGTTTCGCTGCTGAAGGCATCGCGGGCATTGAAGATGGCATGAACGCCGCTGATCTTCTCTCCCTTTGGTGCAAGGTCATCCTCGGCGCCAAGCGTCATATCGAGGTGGTTCGCCGCCATCCACTCAGCAAGATCAGCACTGCACATATATTCTTTCTGATCCCCGAGTGCATCAGCAAGATCAAACATGTCGATTCCCTGACGGTTCGGCTGGGCAACATAAGCATCGTCGGGAACACGCCGGGCAATCCAATGATGACCGCCGATGGTCTCGATGTACCAAATCTCATACGCGTCGCCGAACGCGACGCCATTCATCTCATACGTGCCATAGGTTTCGAGAAGCTCGCCCATACGGATGACGCCCTCACGTGCGCTTTTAATATACGGAAGGATAATGGTGACAAGATCCTCTTCGCCAATACCGCCTGGCTGTTCGGGCTCATAGCCATCCGCACCCACCGTACCAACGGCAGGCTTATAGGTAACGAGCGGGTCAGCGCCCAGTACGCGTGCGTTCGACGAAATAGTCTCCGTGGCAGTCATCGTGACATTGGCGGCATTGACACCCGCTTCTCCCCAAACACCATCACTTTGATCGGCGTTGGGAACGCACACATACCGCAGCGGATCATCGGGAAGCTCAATGGTCAGATGGCTGGTAACACCGGTATAGGTCCGCGGTTGATCAGATGGTTCAACCGCAACCATTGTTTTGGCGTTGAACGACCCGTCACCGCAATCTTCATTGCGCGCGATGATGGTCGATCCGTCATTGGTAGCCGCGCATCCCACTAAAAGCGTCGTGCAGGACATGATGTCTCCTTACAATCAGGCGGAACGAGTCTCAAAAAGACCTCCGCGCATGCATAGTCTTTTTCGGTATACACCCCGCTCCTTTTCCGCTTTACACCTAAGCGCAAGACGTCACCGAACAGACATGCAACCGTTGCGAAACACCCTTTTGGTCAAGCGCGAAAATATCCCGTTGACCTGCTCGTTTATTACGCGAAAACAACGGAATCGTACATTTTTTTCACAACGAAAACCATCGCGCAACACACGATTAACACTCCCCGCGCCCGCCCCGGAGCACACCGCCGAAGGAATACTTTATTTGCAGGAGCAATGACTATTGCCACACAACGAAGCTGCCATTGGGCGAATGAAAAGAATGAAGCTTCACTCATCCTTCACCGCGCGATGACACAACGGAAAGCGAGGGGTGACCATGACTTCCAAAGACAAAGCGGCGTCAGCAAAGACAACTGCGCCTGCTAAGAATTCAGGTAATTACATCACCTTGATGGCACTGGTCATGATGAACGTGACCATCATCGGCAGCGTTGCCAATGATGTCCAACAGGCTTACTACGGTTTGTCCTCAGTCACGCTCTTCATTATCGGCGCTTTGGTGTTCTTCCTGCCAACCGGTCTGGTTGCTGCAGAGCTCGCCTCAGGATGGGGTCAGCGCGGCGGCATTTTCCGGTGGGTAGGAGAAGCATTGGGACCAGGACTTGCATTCACGTGCTTGCTCATTCTGTGGTTCCAAACCTCGATCAATTTCGGTTCAGGCGTTGCCTCCGCATCAGCCACCATCGGTTTTTACACCCCCGATTGGGACTGGGCGGTCAACTTTATGAACCATCCCCAAAACCAGCTCTTTATCATCCTTGGCTGGTTGGCATATTACTGGGGGCTCACATGGATATCCACGAAAGGCGTGAAAGCGTTCGCGGGTCTGACCAAGTACGGTGTCATCATCGGTACGTTCATTCCGCTGGCATTCATCGTTATCATGACGGTCGTCTGGCTTGCCCAAGGCAACGTTTCCAACGTCACCCCTACTCCCGAAGCTTTCAATCCCTTCGCTGATGGGTTCAATCTCACCACAATGGCACTTGCAGCAGGCGTGTTCTTCAGCTTCGCTGGCATCGACATGAACGCAGCGCACATCAAGCAGCTGAAGAAACCGCAGAAGGAATTCCCGCTTTCGATTTTCATTGCCATGATCTTGACGCTGATCATCTTTATCGCGGGTACTGTCTGTATCGCCATTGTGACACCGAAGCAGGACATGAACCTCGTTTATGGACTGTTCCAAACCTATAAGATTTTGGGTGCCTGCTTCAATTGCCCGTGGATCTACGTTGCGTTCGTATGGGTCGGCTTGGGTGCCTCTATGGCATCGCTCGTGACCAACATGGCAGGTCCATCCTTCATGCTCGGTCAGGCAGGTCGTTCTGGCTTCCTGCCTAAGTTCATGCAGAACACGAACAAGCATGGTATGCCAAGCCGCCTCATGTATATGCAGATGGGATTCATGACCATCGTCGCATTCCTGTGCTTCCTGATTCCGAACATCGAAGGATTCGTCATCCTGATCACGCAGGCAATCACGATCCTCTACATGATGTACTACGTCCTCATGTTCGTATCCTTCCTCAAATTACGTCACGACCAACCCAACCGTCCGCGTCTATTTAAGGTTCCCGGCGGTACCGTCGGTGCATGGATCGTTGCGGGCGTCGGTTTGCTCGCATGTATTTTCGGCATCGTACTCGCCATCATTCCGCCTGCCCAGGTAGCAGAAGAAGTCGGCAGCCCCGTTACCTATGTTGTTGTGATCCTTGCTATCATCGCCGTGACCTTCGGCGTCTGCTTCGCTGTTTACCAGGCATCCAAGCGCCACAACTGGGTTGATGAGAAAAACGTGTTTGCGCCTTTCACTTGGCAGCTCGAGGGTTTGAAGAAGCCGCAGAAGGTTCTCTCGAATGTCCCGTCTGAAATGATGAGCGAGGGTCAGAATCCCATGGGTATGCCCATCAAGAAGCTCTGGGACCCCAATGAGCAGATCGTTCTTCCTAAAGAATACCTCGGTCATGGCGGTCACACTCCCACCTCTCCCTCTATCGAAGCGGGCGATGACCCTGCAGCTATGAACCATCCGGTCAAAACGAATGGCGTTGCCAATACCGCCATCGCTATCCCCATGAGTCAGCCCGCCATCATTTCCAAGAAGGCTGGAATCGGAACTGCCGCAAGCGCTGGACTCAAAGATCCGGAAGCCAAGCGCAATGCCGAGGCGAAAGTTGAGGTGCAGATCAATCCCCACGTTCCTCCGGCAACACCCCAAGAGGTCGAGGCGGTGAAGATCCCCACCGATGTTGTCGCTGACGCTGCGGCTGCCACCAAGGCCGAGCATGAAGCGCTCGCAAAAGAGGCGCAAGCGAAGCAAGAGGTCAAGCGCTACGCCATGGAAGCCGAAGCGTACGAAGCGCAGGTCGAGGCGGATAGCGAATTGCTCGACGCCGAGCGCAAGGTCAAGGAGGCGACCGCTGCTGCTACCCAGGCGAAAGGCATCGCTGATAAGGGCGAACCAGCCCCCGCAGAGAAAACCGACACGCCTCCGGCATCGGCTGCCGATGACACCAAGACTAAGTAACCCCGACGGTGGATCGTGCCGATAGGATGCGACCCACCGCGTTGTGAAAGGTATTTGACATGAATGCTACTAATACATCTCATAAAGACATGGACGCCACCACGGTGCGCACCTCCATGCCAGAAAACAATGGTCTTACCGTAACTAAACCGACGGTCGCCACCAAGCAGAAAAGCGACGACGCCTTCAAGGCAACACTAAGCGTGAAAGACATGGTGGTCTGGGGACTCATCACCATGGTTCCCATCTCGCCCATGGCTGTCTACGGCGGCGTCTTCGCCGATTCGGGCGGCATGCCCACCCTTGCATTCCTGATCGGGTTTGTAGCCGTGCTGTTCTCCGTGTTCTCATTCGGGATCATGATCCAGCACTTCCCCTCATCGGGATCCATCTTCACCTATGTGAGCCACGTATTCGGAAAACTGCCAGGCTTCATCGCCGGCTGGCTCATGCTCTTGCAATATCTCGTGAGCCCCGCGATGGTTTACCTCATCGCTGCGATTGCTATCCACAGCATGTTGCCTGACGTACCGATCCTCGGGCTTTGTTTCGGATTCCTCATCATCGTTGCCATCGTGTCCCTAATCGGCATGAAAACAGCGATGGTGGTGAATAAGATCGCGCTCGTTGCACAGCTCGTCATTTTGGCGTTGTTTGTCGTCTTCGGCGTCATGTTCATCATCGAGCATCCCGACCAGGCGAACTTCTCCTTAACCAACGTATTCGATCCCGCGAAGTTCAAGCTTGGCGGCACGATGTCGGCGGTCTCACTGGCCGTGATGTCTTACGTCGGTTTCGGCGCCATCGCAACGCTCACACAGGAAGCGAAAGATCCAAAACACGGACCGTCCCGCGCCATGATGATCATGGCCATCCTGCTGTGCGTCCTCTACGTCCTGCAGTGCTTCATCGCAACGTGTATCGATCCGTCTGGCGCCGCATTCGCCCATAACACCAACAATGCGTTCTATGCGGTCGCGCAACTAGCTGCCGGTCCGTGGCTGATGATCGTCTGCGCGGTCGGCGTCGCGCTGGCACAAGGCGTGTTCACCGCTATCGCGCAACAGAACTCCATCGCGTTTGTCATGTTCACAATGGCAAACGGCGGGTGCTTGCCGAAGTTTATGGCGAAGATGGACAAGCGCACGAACTCACCGCTCAACGCCGTGATCTTCATCATCTGCCTCTCCGTCGTACTCACCTTGATCTTCCACTTCAGCGGTATCGACATGAACACCGTCGTGAAAATCTCGAACTTCGGAGCACTTTCCACCTACACTCTTTTGAACCTGTCGGTCATCGCATTCTGCTGGTTCCAATTGAAAGAACGCACCGGTGCGAAGGCAGTGTTCATGCATTTGATCTTCCCCGCCCTGGGCGCACTCGTGTGCTTCGCCATCATGCTCTCCGTTGGTGATATCGCACTCGGCGTGGGTGCCGCCTTCATCGTGATCGGCGTCATCTATTACTTCGTGCTCACCAAGGTAATGAAACGGCAGATCAATTTGGGATAGCACCACATAAAAGAACTTTCGCACGCACGCACCATCCTCGCAAGAGGTCCAGATACAAAAGAACGTTTTGAAAAACAACTGTCCACCACGTAAGGAAGAGACGAACATGAAAGACACACCGCAAACATTGACCCTCACGCTCGATCAGCCGAAGGGTGCTACTCCTGAGTCGCCTATCCCCGAGCCGGCGAGCAAGCAATACACCTGGAAACAGGGCAAGCAAACGATCAAGTACACCGCTACGGCGGAGCTCCTCCCCCTCCACGAGGACGACGGAACACTCATCGGGCACATGTTCGCGCTTTCCTATATAAGTGACGCGCAGGACAAAACCGATCGCCCCGTCACCTTCTGCTGGAACGGTGGTCCGGGCGGCTCGTCTGCCATGGTCAACATCGGAGGCTTGGGACCGCGCCACGTGCCCATCAGCTCGCAGGAGCAGCTCCCCTGCCCCACCGCACCCGTTGACAATCCCTATTCGCTGCTCCCCGAGACCGATCTGGTATACCTCGACGCGATGGGAACTGGCTACTCGCGTATCGCGAAGGACTTCGACGCCAAGAAGGTCTGGGGCGTTGACGGTGATGCCGATGCATTCATGAGGGGCATCGCACAGTGGCTGACCACACACGAACGCTGGAACACACCGCTGTATCTCTATGGCGAATCTTACGGCACGATGCGCAACTCCGTGCTCATGCGTGTGCTGGGCGAGCGTGGCATCGGAGTTACGGGCGTCATCGAGCAGTCGACCATTCTTGACTATGCACCCACCCTGCCCGGCAACGATCTCTACTACATGGGCATGCTGCCCGTCTATGCGGCAACGGCAAATTACTTCGGAAAGGCAGGCAAAGGCAAAGACCAGTTCGCATGGTTCGACAAAGCCTGGAAATTCGTCGACGAGAAATACGGCGCCGCACTTATCAAAAGTGACGAAATCGACCCCAAAGAGGAAGCCGCTATCGCCAAAGAGATGTCAACGCTCATTGGACTTGATGCCGACCTCATCCAGAAAAAGCATCTCCGCATCGAGCTGGATACCTTCCGTAAGTTGCTCCTTGCCGACGAGGGACTGTTCATCGGTCGCTACGACACGCGTTTCACTGAAGGCGCCTACATGGATGTCCAAGGTGACAACGAGTTCTTCGCGGGCGAAGATCCTTCGGGTGACGCCATTATGACGCCTGACCAGTCAGCATGGATGAAGCTCGTTCAGGAAACAGGATTCAAGGGCTCACCGATCAACATCCTTTTGTCCTTCAAGGTCAACGAGGGATGGAACTGGACGCATCAAGCCCCCGGCACTATGGGAAGCCCCGTATGCCCCAACACCGCCTACGACATGGCAACAGCGCTCAGGCGCAACCCGAAGTGCCGCGTGCTCTTCTTCGGCGGTATCCACGACGCAGCAACGCCGTATTGGAATGTACGCCACGCCGTCTCGAAGATGTTCCTTCCCGATTATCTGAAGGAGCGCATCACCTACAAAGTCCATGAGAACGGACATATGGCATATGAGGATCTGCCCACCTTAAAGGCAATGGCGAAGGACCTCAAAGAATTCTACGACCTTCGCCATGAAGCATAGAACCGTTTCTGTCATTGCGTGAAGTGATCAAGAAAGGAGCATGAACATGCTTACGAAACAACAGCAGGAGATCGTCGATCAGGCGCAGTGCCAGAAGATCAACGGCTGGCAGCATATCAAAGTGCATGGCACACCCTATGATTGCGGCTTCCAGGAGGGTTATCTCCTCGCCGACGAATACCGCGATGCCCTGCGCGTATACACCTATATGACCCTCCAATCCTTCGGCAAGGAGTACAGCTGGTTTGCTGAGCAGGCAATCAAACTGCATGGATCCATGATCCCCGAGCGCTATGCCCAAGAACTGCAGGGCATGGCTGACGGCTTGACCGCAGCGGGAGTGGACGCCACCCTTGAGGATCTGATCGCATGGAACGATTGGATGGAGATCACGGGATACTGGTGGCCCAAGAATGCTCCGAAGCTCATGGAGCGTCCGCAGATGAAGACCCACCGCAAAGAACATTGCTCCGCTATCGCCGCAACCGGTTCCGCAACCGTCGATGGCAAGCCCTACCTCGGTCATGAAAGCTTTGACGAGTTCTGGAGCGGACAGTACTTCAACATCTGCAAGCACGTGGAACCCGAAGAGGGCTACAGCTTCATCATGCAGGCATCCGCGCCGTGCATGCTTTCATCCATGACGGACTTCTACGTGACCTCGGCGGGACTCAACATCACCGAGACCACGCTCGCGGGATTTGACCGCTACGACGAAACAGGCATGCCCGAATGGGTGCGTATCCGCGATGCCGTTCAGTTTTCGAACAGTATCGACGAATTCGTAAAGCGCCTCAACAAGGGCAACAACGGCGGATATGCAAACGCATGGCTCATCGCCGACCACAACACCGGCGAGATCGCCCGGTTTGAGCAGGGTCTGGAATATACGAGCCTTGAGCGCACCAAAGACGGAGCGTACTTCGGCTGCAATGCAGTGTTCGATCCCCGTATCCGCAACTTGGAATGCAAGGACAACGGATTCAACGATCCGCGTCAGCAAACGGGCGCGCGTCGCCAGCGTTGGATGGAACTCATCGACCAGTACTACGGCAAGATCGACCTCGACGTTGTCAAGAAAATGCTCGCCGATACCTACGATGTCTACACGGGCTACAACAATCCGTCGAGCCGCTGCATCTGCGCTCACTACGACGTTGATCCGCAGTACTACGCCGACGATCCGGACGCAGTCTGGAACATCCCCTTCTACCCCGCTGGCTCATGCGATGCGAAAGCCGCAGGTCCTGATGATGTGAAACACATGAAGATGTGGGGTCGCTACGGGCGCGCTGACGGTGTCGAGTTCGATGTGAATGATTTCTTCGAGCAGCATCCCCTCTGGAGATGGATGGACGGATACCTGCAATCACGCCCGACCCAGCCTTGGACGTGCTTTGACTAGGCGGCGCTCCCGATGCAGCGGCACTACGGTCGTTTGATCGATTGATCTTTCGATAGTTCGACAGTTTTACCGGATTTGGTTCTACGAGCGATTTGAAACAAGGATTACAAGACAGGAGTTGATGGTAATGAAGTTAACAAAAGAGCAGATCGCGAAGATGTCTGAGGATTATAAAAAGAGGAGTTGCCAGCACGTTGCCGAGCGCAGTGTCACGAAAAACGGCATACTTGCGTCAGCGGAGGACGGCGACGTGATCAAGCGCATGTCTCCTCCCAATTTCGCCTTCACCATCGATGTCGATGATCAGGCGGTGGCGAATCAGAAGATGTCAGGACGTTGCTGGATGTTCGCCTGCTTGAACGTACTGCGCTTCCATATCGAGAAGGATCTCGACTTACCGAAGGGCACATTTGAGCTGTCACAAGCGCATCTGGCGTTCTACAACAAACTGGAGCGCGCAGCATGGTTCATGGAGCACATCGTCGCGACCGCTGACAAGCCGCTTGATGATCGTGAGGTCGACTGGCTCATCAGCACACCGATGGCTGACGGCGGCGACTGGGATATGATCGCTGCACTCGTGAAGAAATATGGCGTGATGCCGCATCAAGGCATGGCGGAAACCCACTGCACCAACGACACCGCTGAGCTGAACACGGTGCTCTCACACCTGCTGCGCCAGGACGCTATCAAACTGCGTCAGATGGCGAACGAAAAGAAGGACACCACGGCAACCCAGCTCGAAATGCTGAACGATGTCTATCGTATCCTCTGCGTGTGCTTCGGCGAACCGCCTGAGAAGTTCGACTTCACCTATACCGATAACAAGGGCAAGTATCATGAAGATCGCGATATCACGCCGCTTGAGTTCGCGAAGAAATACGTGAAGATCGATCTTGATGACTACGTCGGCGTTATCAACGTTCCAGGCGAAGAGAACCCCTATGGTCACGTATATGCCATCCAGGACTCCGACCAAATCCCCGAGCGCCGCAACCTCTACGTCAATGTCCCGATGGATGAACTGAAGGGCTACGTCATCGAGTCTCTGAAGGCGGGAGACCCGGTATGGTTCGGCAGCGACGTGCTGCAGTGGTGCGACCGTATGGCGGGCGTTATGTCTGAAGATCTCTATGATCTACAAGCGATGTTTGACGTGAAGTTCGACATGGACAAGGCTCAGCGCTTCGCGATGCACGAGAGCCTGCCTACCCACGCTATGACCATCGCTGGTGTGGATATCAAGGACGGCAAGCCAGATAAGTGGAAGATCGAGAATTCTTGGGGCGTTGAGAATCACGGTCTGAAGACGGGCAACAACGGCTACTTCGTCGCGACCGACAAATGGTTCGATAACTTCGTTTACGAGGTTGCCATCCCGAAGAAGATGCTGAAACCCGAGACCTTGAAGGCGCTCGACTCCGAGCCGATCGTTTGGTCGTTCTGGAATACCTTCAATCCCGTAAGCCACCTCTCGTAAACGTGCCGCACGCATTCGTTGAGCGCGCCCACGTTATCGCCCCTGTGCCTGCCCACCCGGCAGCGTGCAGGGGCTTTTTTATTGCGACACGGTGATTGGTAATGGCTCAAATGCGCATGCGATCTAGGCATAGACACATCGGACACGAACCATGATTCAGATGAGAACAACCGCCCCTGTTTTGCATCACATCCGTTCGGACGTATCATTATGATATGCCTCATTGGTTTTCGTACCGTTTCACGAAGAGGGGAATACGACCATATCGCCACAACAACATCGCATACACTACCTTGATGCGCTCCGCATCATTGCGATTTGCGCGATCGTTCTGCTCCACGTTGCGGGCTCATACTGGTATGAACTTCCCGTGGATGGTTCTGATTGGAATGTGGTCAATGTCTATGACTGCATCACGCGCTGGGGTGTTCCTCTCTTCGTCATGATCAGCGGGGCGCTTTTCCTCGATCCCGACCGCCCGCAACCGCTTCGCAAAATCTGGTGTAAAAATATCCTTCACATCGTTGTGCTCATCGTGGTGTGGGGTTTCATCTATGCATTGCTCTATCACCGACCCGAATCTTTCACCCCTGACGCCCTGGCATCATTTCTCAAAGAATCGTTGTTCGGTCCGCAGCACCTGTGGTTTCTCTTCATGTTGATCGGACTTTACATCCTCGTGCCTATCCTGCGCGCAGTTACAGCAAATGAAACAGCGCTTACAACCTTCGTGGTGCTCGGGCTTGTTGTGAATATCGTTCTTCCCCTGTGCTTTCTCTGGGATGCGCTCTCCGTCGTTGAAGACCTCTACCAGATGCTGCTTATCCAAATGCCCCTTGGCTATTCTTTCTGCTTCGTGCTCGGATATTACTTGGCATCACATGACCTGCCGCGATGGTCGCGTATCTTGATATATCTGCTTGGCATCGTCGGACTCATTGCCGCATGCGTGTCAACGTCGGTGGTGTCGAACGAAGGAGGCAGCGTCGATCCGGTATTCATATCGCGTTCCTGCTTCTTTATTCCTGCTGCTGCGGCGCTGTTCATTCTTTTCCGTCAGTTGTTCAGTAAACATGACTTTAGCGAGGAAACGCTTTCTCTCCTCTATCAATGCTCTTCTTGCACGCTTGGAGTCTATGTTGTCCACATCATCGTATTGAAGACGTTTTTCATGTTCGGCATGAGCGCCGTTGCTATCGATCCTTTTGTCGGTGTTTCGAGTATGGCGCTAGCTGCCATCGTTGTTTCGTTTGTGCTGACCTGGATCCTCAAACGAATCCCCTTTATAAATCGCATCGTATGATCTTAGGTGGACGTAGGAGCGAGATTCATCTCGCTCCTACGTCCACCTAAGCCACTTTTTCATTCAATAAAACATTCCAGCCAGAAACAGTAATCGGGATCACAACACAACCAGAGCAGCATCGACCGTAGAACTGATGGGTCGGAGATAAAAAAATGACCGTCGAAAATCGACGGTCATTTGAGAATTTGGTGGAGATGATGGGACTTGAACCCACGACTTCCACGTTGCGAACGTGGCGCTCTCCCAGCTGAGCTACATCCCCAATGGTGCAAAAACGCACGAAATCTTATTGTACCGATAGGATGTCTTCTGTCAATGCGGATACCTAGGAAAGAATGCGCTCCTCATCATGGAACAGCATGACATTCTCAAGCGATGGCTCAACCGGCGTATCATCGATGAATTCGCCAAAGATCGGCTCGCCATTCTGAGACAACTCAACCATGCCCGTAAGCACATCAGCATACTGGTATGACTGGCGTGCCGTACGTCCGCGCTTGCGCTCAACTTCCATGATGAACAGCCGCGGATGAACCTGCGTGAGAATGCCTTCGCTCTCAACGATCTTGGAACGTCCCATGTTCGCCCTGACCTTGATGCGCTGCCCTACGAAATCATCAAGGGTGTCGTGGATCGAATCGACTATCTTCGCCTGCTTTGCTAAATCCATAGATGTCCTTGTCCTTTGTGTTGTCGATGTCCAATTTTTTTGCGTCAGCTATACTATCACTCGCACGGTTAACGGTAGTTTTAGAGGGGTAAACGGTATTACTTAGTATATCATCCTAAAATCAGTAGGTTCACGAAAGGACACGCTATGTTTCTCCCCGCAAGCTATGCCGATCTTCCCGAATTCGGCGTCGGGCATGCAACCGATATCGAAAACGCTACGGGCTGCACCGTGTTCGTCGCCCCGGAAGGTGCCACCGGTGCGGTCGATGTGCGCGGTGGAGGACCAGCAACACGTGAAACCGATCTCTTGAAACCCGAGAACATGATCCAGAAGATTCACAGCGTGGTGCTGAGTGGCGGCTCGGCGTTTGGGCTGGAAGCTGCCTGCGGCACGATGGAGGTACTCGCATCCCGTGACATCGGTTTTCACGTCGGTCCCGCCTGCGTTCCGATCGTATGCGGGGCAAGCTTGTTCGATCTTCTTGTGGGACAAAACACCCACCCGGATATCGCCATGGGAGCGCTCGCAACCACTCGTGCGCTCGACAATTGTGGGAAAGACCCTGAATGCGGCAATATTGGCGCTGGCACGGGAGCAACGGTCGGGAAAATGGGGCTGCCAACACACGCGATGAAGTCGGGTTTCGGCTTCTGTGGTTTGCGACTCGGGAAGATCGTCGTCATCGCGAATGCAGCGGTGAATGCTGCCGGCAATATCGTGGGCGAAGGGGGAAGGTGGCTTGCGGGCCATCTGGAACAAACCGGACAGATCATCGATCCTCTTGTTGCAGCATCAATCGCCCAAGAGGCGGCAGCAAGTGCATCAGAGATCGGCGGTGACACCGGCGTTGTCACCAACACGACCTTAGGCGCTGTCCTCACGAATGCAAAGCTCACCAAAGCTGAGGCAACGAAGGTGGCGCAGATCACCCAGGACGCCTATGCCCGTCGCATCAAACCGGTTCATACGCTCAATGATGGCGACACCATCTTCGTCATGGCATCGGGAAAGCACCCGTGCGCAACCGACGTCGTCGCTATTATGGCAACAGCGGCAATGGAGTGCGCCATCCAGCGTGCAGTTTGTTCGGCAACGGGCGCCTATGGACTCAAAGCGGCATCCGATATCGGAACATGTACCTTCGAGCCGCTTGCTCCTCCGGAAGCAGGAATCTAGCACGCCCCTTCGATCGAGCATTAACTCATAAAAGTAATACGCCATCGCAAACATGCGCGCGGGCTCCACATGCTCAAAAGAGTCGTGCGAGAACACGTCCCATCTCAAGGTATTGCTCAGGTGGCAACACCTCGCCGCGAATGCGTGGATCCACACCGACCTCTTCGAACAGAGCAGAAAGCTCACCGATGATACGTGCTCCCTCTTCTCCCCTGCTCGCAAAAAACGTTTTACAAGAATTCGCGATCGTCTTGCGCCTTGAGGCGAAAGCGGCATCAGCCATGAGGGCAGCAGCTTTGATGACCACATCATCAACCTGTGCTGCGATGCCACCCGAACGATCGAGGCGGATAACCGTGCTGTCAACATGGGGCGGCGGCATGAAATCGTTGCGGCTCACCGGGAAAGACCCCGTCGGGCGCGCATACAAGGAGAGTTTCACCGTGTATGCCCCGTAGTTTTTTGTGCCGAGGACTGCAGCAATGCGATCCGCGACTTCCTTTTGCACCATCACCGTTGCAAGGCGCAAGGAAGAAAATCGCTCGAAGTAATCAAGGATGATGGTCGCAGCGACTGCGTAAGGCAAGTTCGCCACCATCTTCTGCGGAAAGGGCGCGGGAACATCATCGGCGCCGAGATCGAGCGCGTCCATGGACAAGAGCGTGAACGACGAGGCGTAAGGCTCAAGCGTTTCCGCGAGCACGTCGGGAAGCGCGGCGTCCTTCTCAATGGCAACTACCTGAGCGCCCCGCTTCAGAAGCGCACTGGTCAACGTACCGATTCCCGGGCCGACTTCAAGGATGCGCTCACCGGGCTCAACCGAAGCGAGCTCGAGAATCTTGCCGATCACCGCATCGTTCACGAGGAAGTTCTGCCCGAGCGCATGTTTGAGGTCGATGCCGAACTGTTCAAGTACCTCTTTCGTTGCACGCGGTGTAGCGAAGTCTGAGAACTTAGTGGTCAAGCTCATATTCCTTCGCCTCAGAGATGATCTTGCCATCGCGATCAATGCATCCGATCCAGTCATAGACCGCTCGCAGACAGAAACCTGCAACCGCACATGCCGAGCGCACCACGCCGACGAGCGGCTCGAACCCGTTGGGGTCATCTCCCTCACCGACCACGTGGAGAACAAGATCACGACGCTTTTTTGTACGCTTCCACAGATCGGACCAATAGTAGGGTTGCAGACGGTCAAGCAGTGCCTTGAGCTGCGCCGGCGCGCCCGAGAAATAGATGGGCGAAACGATGATGAGCTCATCGGCAGCATCGAGATGCGTACGTACTTCATCCATGCCATCGGTCATGAAACAGCGGTGCTCATGTGCGTTGCTGGCGCGCGCTATCTCAGAAGGTGAGAGCGGATCGTCATCAGCGCTCGGCTCAACATAGCGCGCATCCCCTGGTGAAAGAGCTTGCTTGCATAAATCACAACCGATGCAAGGGGCGATATCTACGCTTGCAACCGATATCATCGAAACGCCGTCCTGCGGACAATCCTCAATACATGCGTCAAAGATCTGCTCGGCGAGATGCGCCGAGCGCCCCGTCTCGCGGGGAGAACCAACGATGATACTTCTATGCATGTAAGACCTCTCCTTCTTGCCATGCCGTCGGTGCGCGATCGAGCAGTGCCACGGTATTCTCATAAATCCGCTTAAGCAACCGGGGCTCGTCTTCAGGCTGGCGCTCTTCAAGGAGCCGCTTCGCCGTGAAGACCACATGTGCGCTTTCACAGCGTTGACCGCGCAGCGGCACCGGCGTCATGTACGGTGCATCCGTTTCGATCAAGAGCTGCTCGGGCGGCACTTCCAAAAGAGCGGCGCGAATATCATCAGAGCGGGCGAAGGTAATCGCTCCACCAAACGCGATCGAGCATCCCTGCGCAATCCAGCGCTTGATCTCCGCCGCGTCCGCCGTATAGCAATGGAGCAACACGCCTGCATGCGGAAAACCCACGTCGCTTAAGATCTCGTAAGCATCCTCATAGGCTTCCCGCACATGAAGGATGACGGGAAGTCCGGCTTGCTCAGCTAAGCGAACCTGGCGCGCAAAGACCTCTTGCTGAACGCTCCGGGGAGATAGATCATAGTGGTAGTCGAGCCCGATTTCGCCAAGCGCACTCACCCGCGCATCGTGGAGGTGCTCGATAAGCGCATCCTCGATTGTCTGGTCATAGCTCGCGGCATTGTGCGGATGAACCCCGACAGCAATGCGCACGGTAAGTTCGTCGGCGGTCACTGCGAACGTGGACGCCGCCGCACCCGTGGATGCTATTGCCCCTGTGGGCGCCTCCCCTGCGACCACTTCCTCCCTCGGTGCTGCGTGTGCAAGCGCTTCAAGCTGCATGCGCGCCGAGGCAAGCCAGCTTGCGAGCTCCGCAAACGTGGTGAAACCGTCCTCAACGGGATCGACGATGGTTTCGACAAATGAGATGCCGTGGAGCTGGGCATTCGCAAGAGCATATCCCGGATCAGGCAACATCTGCAAATGCGCATGCGAGTCAGCAAGCGGGGCTGCGAAAGCAGGCGCGTCTACAACGATGTAGGTGCCGTTCTTCTTGAACTTACGGAACAGCCCGTCTGCGGAAATGTCCGGGGTGTGCTCACTCATTTATTCAAATGCGGGAAGATTGTCGACATCAAGGCGCGGAAAGAGCGGGTCTCCCACCTCGATCGTGTTCCCCGCTGGCAACAGCCCCCATGTGGTCTCCGCCTTGATATCAACGACATCGGACGCATCGGAAAACCCCAACCTCCGCAGGACTTCTTCAGAGGTCGAAGGAGCAAAGGGCATCATATACAGCGCAATGATGCGAATAGCCTCCAGCAGGTTGTACATGACCGCCGCGAGCTCCTCTGCGCGCTCGGGGTCTTTCGCGAGTTTGAACGGTTCCGTCTGCTCGATATACTTGTTCGCCTCAGCCGCAAGCTCCATCGCACTGGCAGCAGCCGCTGTGAAGTCGACCTGCTCCATAGCTTGGTCATAGATTTCATAAAGCTTTTCGGCAATCGGCTTCAGCGGATTCGCATACGCATCAGAGCCGGGCTCGGGAACGACGCCGTCGAAGTACTTGTTTGTCATATTCATCACGCGGCTGACAAGATTGCCCCACGTGTTCGCGAGCTCATTGTTGTACACCTGCACCATGCGCTCGATCGAAATGGAACCATCATGCCCGAATTGCACGTCGCTCATGAAGTAGTACCGATAGGCATCCACCCCGAAGACCGCAACCAGGTCAGCGGGCTTGAGTGCATTGCCCTTCGACTTCGACATCTTCTCGCCCTTGGTCAGGAGGAATCCGTGCCCGAACACCGTATGCGTGATGGGCATACCCGCCGCCATGAGCATTGCCGGCCAGATCACGCAGTGGAAGCGGATGATGTCCTTGCCCACAAAGTGATATTGCATCGGCCAATGATCGGCGAACTCCTGCGCGCGCTCGGGCGAGCAATACCCGATGCCTGTCAAGTAAGCGATGAGCGCGTCAGCCCACACATAGGCGACATGACCTTCATCGAAGGGCAGCGGCACGCCCCAGTCGAACGTGGAGCGGCTGATAGAGAGGTCTTTGAGACCCCTGCTCACAAAGGAAACGATCTCATTCTTGCGGCTTTCCGGGCGAATGAAATCGGGATGACTCTCGTAGAAATCAAGGAGCGGCTGCTGAAAGTCGGAAAGGCGGAAGAACCAATTCTCCTCCCCCGACGCCATGAGTTGAACGGGGCGCTTGCAATCGGGGCAGACGTAGGTGCCCTCCTCGTCCTTCTCGAGGTCCGATTCCGCGTAGTACGTTTCCTCGTGCACGCAGTACCATCCCTCATAAGCGCCCTTGTAGAGGTAGCCGTTGTCGTAGAGTTTCTGCCAGAAGTTCTGTACGCTCTTCGCATGCCGCGGCTCGGTCGTGCGGACGAAATCCGTGTATTGGATGTTGAGCATTTCCCACGCATCGCGAAACGCAGGCTCCATGGAGTCGCACCACGACTGCGGATCCATCCCGTGCTCCAGCGCCGTGTCAGCAACCTTTTGCCCATGCTCATCCATGCCCGTGACGAAAGACACCTCTTTGCCGTTCATGCGCTGGTACCGCGTGACCGTATCAGCAGCGATCGTCGTGTATGCCGTGCCCAGATGAGGGGCAGCGTTGACATAGTAGATCGGGGTGGTGACCGAATATGTTTCTTTCGCCATCGATGTTCTCCTTAGATAGATATCCCGCACCTCTCAGGCAGGACAAACCGGGATCAACCTCGGTATTATCAAAGCGTGCTCAATTCTAGCACGCCGCACGAAGATGCCGCGCCGCTCACCTGTCTTAAGCGGAGGGATAGCGAACGTCCCAAAGAACAAGTCCGCATGCAGGTGCATTCTCCCCTGCCGCCGCACGATCCTTCGCAGCAAGAACCTCGTGCACCCACTGCGGATCACGCAGACCCCTCCCCACCGCAACGAGCGTTCCGACGATCGCCCGAACCATCGAGTGGAGAAACGCGTTACCAACGACGGTGATGCAGATAAGCTCCTCCTCAAGCACCCGCGCCCGCTCGATCGTGATCTTCTCCACAAAGCGCTGCGTCCGCCTCCCCTCTGCCGATGCACTCAAGCAAAAGCTCTTGAAATCGTGCTCGCCTTCCAAAAAGTGCGCAGCGCGCCGCATCGCCTCAAGATCGAAATCGTGTGGAAGCTGCCACGAGAAGCCCTCCATGAACAAAGGGGCATAGGGATACGGGTAGATGAAATAGCGGTACTCGCGCGTAAGGGCGTCGAAACGGGCGGAAAATCCCGCGGGGCGCTCCTCGACTGAGCGCACAGAGATACCCTCATGGGTAAGCGCATTCAAAGAGCGTCGCATGCGATCCGGACTGCGCCCGACAAGTTCGCACGCATCCACATCAAAGCTTACAACCTGCGCACGCGCATGGACACCGGCATCCGTACGCCCCGCGCACGTAGTCGTTATCGCTCGCCCGAACAGCACCGAAAGCGCTTCTTCCAAACTGCCTTGAACGGTCAGCTGTCCCGGCTGGCGGGCGAATCCCGAAAAGGGAGCCCCGTTATACGCAACGGTGAGCGAAAGCGTACGTGGCTCAGCAAGCGGATGCTCACATAAGGCGCCACTCTCCTGTTGCGCTACGGATTCCATCCCTTCCTACACCGCGCGTCCGAACAACTCCGTGATCTCATCACGGAGATAAGGCGAACGAGAGTCAACGGTCAGCGGCAACTCAGCGCGCAGTTTGCGCCCATCGGATTGCTTGATCATGAGCACCACGCCATCCCGTCCGGGGAACGACTTCAAGATGCTGTTGAGTTTGAGCGAATGCGTTTGCGTGAACTCCGATGACTTCAGGATGATCTCGAGATGCCCGGGAGGACGCTCTTCGTCTTCTTCATCGAGCTCAAGACTTTCCAGTTCGTAAACAACGACCTGATTTCCCCGGTCGGTGATCTCGAATTTGCCGCGCACCTGCACGATGGCGTCCTCAACGAGCGCCGAGGCGAAATCATCGTACTTGAACGTGATGCACTCGACCATGCCCGTGGTGTCTTCCAGCTGGAACGTTGCCATCATCGAGCCGCGTTTGGTCGGTTTGGTCTCAACTCCGGACACGAGCCCGACAAAGGTAGCTGACTTCAACCCCTTTTCGCGCTCGGCAAGATCTCCAAGCTTGTATTTCGTGAGCTTCGAGATCATGCCGTCGTAGGGCGAAAGCGGATGGTCGGAAACGTAGATGCCCATGATGTCCTTCTCATAGCGCAAAAGCTGACGCTTCGACCATTCAACACCGTCGGCTTCGGGAATATCCAGCTGGAATCCCGAGTCTTCGACGTCGGCGAACATGTCGAACATGGACACCTGCCCGCTGCTCGCATCGCGATGATGCTTCGTCGCATCATCGAGCATGCGCGTCTCATTCAGGAAATACATCAGCTGGCGCCGCGTGTACCCGGTGGAATCGAACGCACCGCCCTTGATGAGCGCCTCGAGTGCCTTGCGGTTCACCGTATGGCAATCGACGCGATTGACAAAGTCGTGGAGCGAAGAGAACTTCCCACCGCGCTCACGCTCCTCGATGATCACGTCGGCCACATTGCGTCCAACCCCGCGCACACCGACAAGTCCAAAGCGGATTCCATTCTCCACGGGGGTGAACTCGGCGTTCGACGAGTTCACATCAGGAGGCAGAACTTCAATACCGCTGCGCTTGCAGCTGGCGATATAGCGAATAAGACGATCTGTCTTGCCCATGTAGGATGACAGAACCGCTGCCATGTAATCGTTCGGATAGTACGCCTTCAAATACGCCGTGCGCATGACCAAAATGGCATATGCTGCGGAGTGGGATTTGTTGAACGCGTACTTCGCGAAGCTCTCCGCGTCATCCCAGATCTGTTTCGCAACCTGAAGCGAGAAGCCATTCTCGACCGCTCCCGTATTCCAGTCCTCCTGCAGCTCCTTCATGACGTCGAGCTTTTTCTTGCCCATAGCTTTACGCAACTTGTCCGCTTTACCTGCCGAGAAACCGCTCATGGCCATGGAGATCTGCATGATCTGCTCTTGGTAGACCATCGTTCCATACGTTTCCTCGAGGATCGGACGCAGCCGGTCATCGTAGTAGTGCGCCGGTTTCCTGCCGCTGGCGACCTCGACATAGTCATCGACCATGCCCGACTCGAGCGGACCGGGTCGGTTGAGTGCGATCGAAACGACGACATCGGAAAACCGCGTCGGTGGCAAGCGCTTGAACAGTGAAACATACAAGCTGCCCTCGACCTGGAAAAGACCATCCATGTTGCCGGAGCGCATGAGCGCGAACGCCTTCTCATCGTTGGTCGGGATCTCTTCGGGAACGATCTTGACGCCGGTGCGCACTTCGATGTTGCGACACGCGCGTGAAAGCACGCCCAAGGTACGCAGTCCCAAGAAGTCCATCTTGAGAAGCCCGAGCTCAGGGGTGTAGTGACCGTCGAACTGGGTGATGATACCGCCATCTTTGGTGTCGCGTTTGAGCGGCACATGGTCGCTCATCGGATCGCGACAGATGATGGTCGCACATGCATGGACGCCCTCGCCTCGCACATGTCCCTCGATCGAGCGCGCGGCATCGACGACGACGCGCACCTCCTCTTCGCCCTCATACGCCGCTTTCATCTCCGGATTCTTCGCGATGGCCTCATCGATGGAGATACCGAGATCATCCGGAATCATCTTGGCGATGCGGTCGCCCGTGGCATAGGGGTACCCGAGAACACGGGCGGCGTCGCGCACGGCATTGCGCGCTTGAAGCTTGCCGAAGGTGATGACACCGGCGACATGGTCTTCGCCATAGAAATCTTTGATGTGCTGGATGACCTCACCGCGACGCTCATCATCGAAGTCAACGTCGATATCAGGCATCTCAACGCGCTCGGGATTCAAGAACCTCTCGAACAGGAGCCCGTTCGAGATCGGCTCAAGGTCGGTGATGCCCATCGCATAGGCAACGATAGCTCCTGCAGCAGATCCACGTCCCGGTCCGACACCGATGCCCTGGGAGCGCGCCCACTCGATGTATTCCTGCACGATCAAAAAGTACGCCGGGAATCCCTGCTGGATGATGACACTCATCTCATAGTCTGCACGCTCTTGAACATCGGCGGGCACGGGTGAGCCGTAGCGTTTCTCGAGCCCCTCCTGGACACGCTTGCGGAACCACGATTCCTCCGTCTCCCCCTCGGGAAGCGGGAACCGGGGGAGGATGGTTTCGCTCTCGATCTCGACGTTGCACTTCGCGGCGAGCTCGACGGTGTTGTCGCAAGCCTCGGGGAAATCCACGAGGGCTGCGCGCATCTCCTCTTCCGTCTTCATATAGAACTGGTCGTTCTCAAACTTGAGCTTCCTGTTCTGGTCGTTGACATTCTGCTTGGAGCCGATGCACAAAAGGATATCCTGCGCCCGTGCGTCCTCGCGGAGCAGGTAATGAAAGTCGTTCGTGGCGATGGTCTTGAGCCCCGCCTCATTCGCAAGTTCGGTGAGCTTGATGTTGAGCTCCTTTTGCGTGAGCCCGTTATTCGTTTTGATGCCCTGATCCTGCAGCTCGATATAGAAATCACCTTCATCGAAGCAGCTGGCGAAGGTGCGCGCCCACTCGAGCGCATCCTCGTAGCTTCCCTGGTCGATCAAGCGAGGGATGATACCCGCGATGCACGCGGAGGCACCGATGATGCCATGCCCGTATTTCTTCAGCTGCGAAAGAGTAGTGCGCGGGTGGTAATACTTGTTATCGACATTCGATTCCGAGACCAATTTCAAGAGGTTGTGATATCCCTCGGTAGTCTTCGCGAGCAAGAGCAGATGGAACGTCTTCGGACGGCGATCGGTACGCAGTTCCTCGTCCGTGGTGAAGTAGACCTCGCAGCCGTAAATCGGCTTGACGGCGATACCCGTTTCCTTCTCCACGTCAATGCAAGCATCCCGAAGCTCGATCATGCCATGCATGACGCCGTGGTCGGTGACTGCCACCGCGGGCATGCCCAGATCCGCTGCTCGACGCACCATATCCTTGATGTGAGTGATGCCGTCCAGAAGGGAATACTCGGTATGGTTATGCAGATGAACAAATGCCATATATTGTATCCTTGCTCGTTACCGTATGCGCAATGTTGTGTATATAAGTGTGTGCGAATGCGCTTGACCCTGTCATGATATCAGCTATCGCGATAGGTTTTCATGGATATTTGTGAGATTTAGAGAAGATCTCTGAAAGACTCAGAAGGACTCTCGCGAACAAGAAAAAAATCGTACGATTCTCACCCATGTAAAAGGGGTTCTCCCCGTGAGGAAGAACCCCTTAAAACAGGCTCGGTTCAGGTAAGGAAACTATTCGCTCTTACCTTCTTTGTAGCGTATCTGCAACTCGTACCATTCCAAGAGCTTCTTGTTGGTCCGATAGCTGACCTTCTTCTGCGCTTCCTCGGCGTCCTCGATCTTCGAGAGCTCCTCGCGCAGAGCATCCGCCTTTTTCTTGATCTCATCGGTATCGATCTTATCCACTTCGACACCGAAGCGACCGATGACCGTCAGCGTATCGTTCATGACCTGCGACGCGCCCTCATACAGCAGAAACTCCCGCTGATCGTTGCCCGCCTCATCAAGGTTGATGGTGAGCACGCCGCCGCTGCGGTTCGTTGCCACCATCATCTCGTGACCGGGCAGGACACCGTAGTATCCGTCAACGCTCGGAACGCTCGCATACGCTATCTCACCCGAGAACAGCTCGCGGGTCGGAATAGCAACAGTGCAGTGCAGCTCAGCCATTACTGCTCTTCCCCTTGCATCTTCTCATAGGCGGCATAAACGTCCTCGATTGCGCCCTTGTTCACGAAGCACTGCTCCGGAATATGGTCGCATTTGCCGTCGAGAATCTCTTTGAAGGAACGGACCGTGTCCTCGATGGGCACGTACACACCCGGCATGCCGGTGAAGACCTCAGCTACATGGAACGGCTGACCCAAGAACTTCTGGATCTTACGGGCACGGTTAACCGTGATCTTCTGATCCTCGGAAAGCTCGTCCATACCGAGAATGGCGATGATGTCCTGAAGGTCTTTGTATTCCTGCAGAATCTGCTGAACGCCCACGGCGACATCGTAGTGCTCCTGACCAACGATCTCGGGATCGAGCGCACGGCTCGTGGAGTCAAGCGGGTCAACAGCGGGATAGATGCCAAGCTCAGCGATCGAACGGGACAGAACCGTCTTCGCATCGAGGTGCGAGAAGGTGGTCGCAGGAGCGGGGTCGGTCAAGTCGTCAGCGGGAACATAGACAGCCTGTACCGATGTGATCGAACCGGTGGTCGTCGAGCAAATGCGCTCTTGCAAGTCACCCATCTCGGTTGCGAGGGTGGGCTGATAGCCTACAGCGGAAGGCATACGACCAAGCAATGCGGACACCTCGGATCCAGCCTGGGTGAAACGGAAGATGTTGTCGATGAAC
>CAZFGW010000019.1:0-39280 GCA_964518575.1 uncultured Eggerthellaceae bacterium | reverse complement strand
AATCTGACTTCGGAGGCTTCCTGACTGACATCTCGATGGGCATATTGTCTACATCCACCTGATCCATTTCCCTATTTAATAAAACGTTCCAACCAGAACCGTTCAATTGAAGAGGCTGGGCTTGTGGCATGTGGAGCCACGTCTGTGAACCAGATACGCTCTCAGTCCTGCGTGGTCTGCTTGTAATTCTCGATGAAAACACCGAGCGTATCGATATAACTTTGTGCGAGTGCTGAAAGCTGGCGTTCCTTATGGATGATGTAACCCACGCTCATGACCTCGTCGGTGATGAGGGGGATGGCGACGATACCCGAATGCATCTCGCTCGAGAGCACGCCCGTGGAGACCGTGAACCCGTTGTGATGGGACAGCAGGTTCGACAACGTTCCACGATCACTGATATGGATGCATTTGTCATGCGGCATCTCGGCGAAGGGCTCTTCGAAATAGAAAAACGAATTGTTATTGCCCTGCTCGAAGGTGTAGCGCGGATACTCCGCAAGCTCCTCGATGCGCAGTTCGCTGCGATCAGCCAAAGGATGATGCGTGCCTACGAAGATATGCGGTTTCGCCGTGAAGAGCTCTGTGAACACGAGGTTCGCGTCTTCGAAGGCGTGGTGCAAAACCCGCTCGTTGAAGGTCGAGGTGTACAAAATACCCACGTCGCTTCTGAATTCGCTCACATCAGCGATCACTTCCGACGTGCGCGTTTCTCGCAGGGAAAGCGTGTAGCCTTCGCCCTCATATTCTTTGACGAACTCCAAAAACGCTTCCACGGGGAAGGCGTAATGCTGGGACGAGATTGCCAACTTGCGCGATGACGTTTTCGCGCCTTTGGCATAGCGCTCTTCCATGAGGTCGGCTTGCTCGACGATCTGGCGGGCATAGCCCAACAGCTCGATTCCTTCGCGCGTGAGCGAAATGCCGCGGTTCGAGCGCTCGAAGATGGTGATGCCGCACTCGTTCTCAAGATCCTTCATGGCAACGGAGAGGCTTGATTGCGAAACGTAGAGGTTATGGGCGGCAGACGAGATCGATCCGCTCGAGGAGATTGCGATAAGGTATCTCAGCTGTTGCAATGTCATCCGTACTATTCCTTGTCTTTCCCTCTCAGCGCTCGGTTGTGTCCGTGTCCGCTCTCGGCGAGAGGTATCCGTAGCGCTTGCCCAATGACAGCATAAAGGCAGCGGTCACGATCACCGACGCGATTTCGGCGACGATGATGGAAAGCCAGATGCCGTCGATGCCGAGCAACAGCGGAATCAGGATGACGGCGCCCGCTTCGAATACGAGCGCGCGCAAAAGTGCGATGGTCGAGGAGACGATACCGTTGTTCAGCGAGGTGAAGAATGCCGAGCCGTAGATTGAGAACCCCATGAAGATGAACGAGATGGAGTAGATGCGGAAGGCGCCTTCCGTGAGCACGCACAGCCCCTCGTCGTAGCCGACGAAGATCATTGCGAGCGGTCGGGCGAGGATTTCAGCAAGTCCCAACATGACCACACCGCCCACAGCTACGAAGATGAGGCTTTTCTTGAGGAGATTTTTCATCTCGCGGATGTTCTGCGCGCCATATTGGAAGCTCATGAGTGGGGAAGAGCCCATCGAGTATCCTAAGAACACGCCCGCAAAAATGAGGATCACGTACTGGATGACGCCATAGGCGGCAACGCCGTCCTCGCCGATATAGCTCATGAGCTGGAGGTTGTACAAAACGCTCACGAGCGACATCGCAATCGTGGTGACCATCTCCGACGAGCCGTTCAAACATGCTTTGCCCAGTGCACGCCAGTCGAGCGTCGTCTTTCCGAGCTTGAGATACGAGTTGTTCTTCCGGATGAAATAGATGAGCGGCAGACCGCCGCCGAGCACTTCGCAGATGTTCGTCGCCCACGCCGCACCCATGATGCCCAAGTTGAGCGCACCGACGAACAGCGCGTCCAAAACGATGTTGGTGAGCCCTGCGATGAGAATGACGTAGAAGCCAAGCTGAGGCTTTCCTGCCGTCACAAAGAAACTTTGGAACGCGAACTGGAGGACGTAGAAGGGAAGACTCATGAGCACGAGGCGTCCGTAGAGCCCTGCGTCCTCGAGCATCTGACCCTCGGCGCCCATGAGCGCGCACAGCGGTTCGATCCAGATGATGCCCGCAACCGCGAGCACTACGCCCATGATGAGGGCGGCGTAGATCAAGAGCGAGAAATAGCGGTTTGCTCGCACTTCGTCACCTTCGCCGCGCGTTTTCGCAACAAGTGCACTTCCGCCGGTGCCGATCATGTATCCCACCGGCGAGAGGATCATGATGATGGGCATGGCGAAATTCACAGCCGCGAACGCGGTTTTGCCCGCGAAGTTCGAGACGAACAGGCCATCCACGATGCCGTAGATAGAGGTGAAGATCATCATGGCAATAGAGGGCGCTGTGAACTTAAGGAGCGCTCCCCAGGTGAAATGCCGTGACATATCCGTGGTCATACAAACTCTTTTCGCAGGTAGATGGGCTTTCGATATCAAGATGGTCATTATAGCCATCTTGTTTTTATTTGCATTGCAAGCCGGGGATGTGGCAAGGTATACCCGAATATTTCCATGGGATCAATCTTTTTACCAAAACGATGATGAGGAGCTCATTTGACGCACGCTGCTGAGAACCGCTTTGCAGAGACACCGATCTGCCCGGTGTTCGGTCGGTGCGGTGCGTGCGATGCGCTCGACGTCCCTTATGAGGAGCAGCTCGCGGGCAAGCAAGACGTGATCGAGGAGTTCTTTGCGGGCATGGTTGAGCCCGAGCGCGTGCGTCCCATTAAGGGCATGGAGCACCCCTTTGCCTACCGGGACAAGATCATTGCGCCGTTCGCTCCCGATAAGCGCCGTCATGCATCGGCATTATCGGAGGGGCAGGACGGGGATCGTGGGCGCGGCGGACACAAGGGGCGCGGTGGACGTCAGAGAATGAGCAAGGATCGCACGCGCACTCGTGGGGCTGCGCCCGCCGTCATAACGGGGATGTATGCGAAAGGAACGCACACGATCATACCGAGCGCATCGTGTCCACTTGAGAACGAGGTTGCAAGTTCGATCGTGCGTGCGCTCACCCAGCTCATGCGCAAATGGGATATCGCAGCCTACGACGAAGATACGGGCAAGGGGTTTTTGCGCCACGCGGTCATCCGGGTCGGGCACACGAGCGGGGAAGTGTTGGTTACGCTCGTGACCAACAGCAAGGAGTTTCCTTCGTCGCGATCCTTCTGCAGGGAGCTCGTCAAGCGCGTTCCGGCAATCACGACCGTCGTGCAGAGCATCAATCTTCGGAAAACGAATGTGATCTTGGGCGAAGAATTCAGGACGCTCTACGGTCCCGGTTTCATTTTGGATAAACTCGGTGAGCTTACCTTCCGCATCTCGGCGGGGTCGTTTTATCAAGTGAATTCCCAGCAAACCGAGGTGCTCTATACCGAAGCGATGGCATTGGCGAAGCTCACGGGCGAGCAGGTTGTCATCGATGCATATTGTGGAACGGGGACGCTTGGATTGTTCGCGGCGAAGGCGGGTGCGAAGCGGGTTGTCGGCGTGGACTGCGTGAAGCAGGCAATCTCCGATGCGCGGCAGAATGCGGTGCACAACGGCATCGATACTGCAGTGTTTATCTGTGGTGATGCTGCCGCATTCATGCGGGGAGAGCATGCTGCCGCAACGCTTGATGGCGCTCAGGAGATCGTCGTTTTGATGGATCCGCCCCGCAGTGGTGCGAGTGAGGACTTCCTGCGGTCGGTCGTCGAGCTTGCGCCCGCGCGCATTGTGTATATTTCCTGCAACCCGAAAACGCAGGCGCGCGACGTTGCTTTTCTTTGCAATGCGGGATTTTCGGTCGAACAGGTACAGCCTGTCGATATGTTCCCCCATACCGATCACATCGAAAACATCGTTGCGCTTGTGCGCGATATGCCTGCATAGACGCACGCTCTGCCCGAGCGCCCCGAGCGTTCAGCGTGCGATCGCTGCTTTCGCCATCATCCCCGCGCACGTATGCGTTTGCGTGTTTGGGCTTGTGCGCTCCTCGTCGCGCAAGCCTCTGCGCTTACTCCGCCTTTCGCGCTGTGCCCGCATCGGCATCGACCGGGGCATCCTCAAGGGACTTCATGCTCGGGGACACTAACGAGATCAGCGTGATGATGATCCAGCACACACCGAGGCAAAGCGATGTATGCTGCTCTCCAAACAGCTCGACCACGACTGAGCTTGCGAACACAGCAATCGGCGCGGCAGTGTCAACGTGACGAGTGCGGCGCCGAATGACATAGCGGAGGTGAACCAGAGCGCATTGACGCCGGGGGTGAACGTTAAGAGAGATGCTGCAAGCGCAGGTCCTACGATTACAACGAGTGAATCGAGGGATTGAGTGAGCCCCATGAACTTCTGCAAGTTTCGCTTGTCGTATTCGCATACGGCGGGCAAAAGTGCATCACGCGCTGTCATGCCCGGGATATCTCCGATCGCACCGAGCAGACCGAGTGCGATGAACCATCCGAAGCTAAGACTCCAGATCATATCGACGACGGGCAGAAGCGCGACACTCATGGCAGACATGATGTCGGAGATGACTGAGATGCTGCGCCGGTTGAACCGGTCTATGAGTACGCCGCCGGCAAGTCCGATCAGCATTTGGGGAAGTGCGCAGATGAGTGCAAGCGTTCCCGCGGCAAGGGCATCGCCGGTGGTGGCGAGCAGTACGAGGGGCAGGATGACTCCAGCGACCGAGTTGCCCAAAAGGGAGAGCGCGCACGATACGAGATAACGCGGCGTGACCGCATGGGTTTTACGGGGTGTGTCCGTTAGTTTGTGTTTCATATAAGCGTTCCTTCATATTCGTTCATCTGAGAGGCATTTAAAACTACGACGTAACGTCATAGTCAAGCATTTTCTCGCGAGCATGTTCAAAAATGGCGAATGCCTTTCGCGCTGCAGAAACACGGGGAAATGTTTCTTTTGTTGATCGAAAAAGTAACAATTCGCTTGAGATTGACGGATTGTCAATTCTGTTCATTGACGGTCTGACAAGCGGGGCGATACCCTCATGCTCATCATCGTGAGAGGGGATCACCATGACGCAACGAACCCATACCGACTGCGGAACAGAACGCTTGAGTCAAGCGGAGCTGCGTCGCTTGGAGATCGTTGCAGCAGCCCGTGAGCTCTATGAGCAGAAGGGACTTTCCGAAACCTCCGTTCAGGACATCACCAAGCGCGTCGGTATCACGCGGACGCTTTTCTATCACTACTTTCCCAACAAAGATGCGGTCACGATGGCTGTTCTCGACGACTACATTGATGATTACATCGAGGCGCTCACCTATTGGAATGAGCAGCGGCGCGAAGGCGACATCGATCATGCGCTCGCTTCTATCGTCAAGGTGCTCCGGGTGGGGCTGTTCGAGAACGATTCATTCCATATTGCGCTCGCTTCGCGCGAGAACGCGGCACTCTATCTCGAGTTCGTCACTCGGGTCGCCCACCATACGGCAACCTACATCATCGAAACCACCGTTGCGGACTACGCCGCCTTGCACGAGATACGGATCGAGCACCTCTATGAGACGTTCTACGTTCTCATCGTGGGTGTGATCGGGTATTTGCGCAAGTATCCCGACGCCGATGACGCCGTCATCGCTGACGTGATCGCGCAAACGCTCCATATGGATAGGGCACAAGGATAGGAGGAAGAGGATGTTATTCGACGTCTATGGACCCAACGCGCTGTATCAGTGGTTCGGTCTGATCATGGTGCTAGTTGCGTTGATCTTGCTGAATGAGTTTGCGCGGCGCACCAAATTCGGAGGCTGCTTTATGTTCTTTGGCGTCTGCGGATTCATGACCGTGTACTGTTTGGCGGTTGAGATCGGAGCCGCCGCTGGCGCTGAGTGGGCGCTTACCAACCCGACGCATACGGATATGAACAGCTGGTTCCATTATGCGAAGGTCTATGCCGCCACCGCAGGATGCATCGGTTTCATGATGCTGAAATACAGCTGGGGCAAGATCGGGCGTTCGCACTGGTTCAAGGCGTTCCCCTTCGTGATCGTGGCAATCAATATCCTGATCGCGGTTGTCTCCGACTTCGAGAGCGCATTTCGGGCATGGGGAACAAGCTGGGTGTCCACCGAAGGCGTCGTCCTCAATGGTGGATGGCACAACGTCTTCAACGGCGTTGCCGGTCTCTTGAACATCGCCTGCATGACGGGATGGTTTGGAATCTACATCTCAAAGAAGCGCCAAGATATGCTCTGGCCGGACATGACCTGGGTCTTCATCATCGCCTATGACCTCTGGAACTTCTGCTACACCTATAACTGCCTTCCCACTCATTCGTGGTACTGCGGCATCGCGCTTCTGTTGGCGCCGACCATCGCCGGTCTCATCTGGAACAAGGGTGGGTGGATCCAGAACCGCGCCTTCACCCTTTCGATCTGGTGCATGTTCTGTCAGATGATCCCGATGTTCGCGAACGATTCGATCTTCGCCGTGCAATCGGTGAACAATCCTGCCGTGAACACCGTCGTGTCGCTCATAGCACTTTTTGCCAATATCGCAGCGCTTGCCTACATCATCTACCGTTCGCGCAAGCTCAAGGTCAATCCGTACACGCAAGAGGTTTTCGTGGGCACCAAGGATTACCGCGAGGCTATGGAGCGCCGTGCTGATACCGCTTATCTGCTCGAGACAGAGCCGAAGAGCGCTACGGCAGCCGAGATCGCTGAGATGGTCGCCTATAACGAGATTCCTGTTCAGGGCGAAATCGGGTTCGTGTATGTCGCACGCAACGACGGCGAGACCGACGTCGAAGTAGAGACGATCCGCAAGGAATAGATACTGTGGTTCTCGCTTGAAAACCGAGAGATTTGATAGTCTTCTCACGCGTTTGCAGCACCCGCCTCTTTTTGGAGGCGGGTGTTTTTTTGTATGGCGAAGGGGAGGGGTACGGGGTTTCGGAGCGTGCGGCAAGGTTTATGGCATCAAGTTTGGAAAAGGGCTCTTTACAACCACGATTTTGCCCGCTACAATGCACTATTGAACAAAGTGTTGAATTATAAACGCAGTGTTGAAAAGGGTTCGATGGCAACAGCAACAGGCGAATGCGAACAACTTGATCGGCGCATCACGCGCTCGAAGCACGCTTTGCGTGCGGCTTTGATCGAGCTTACCCGTGAGCAGGGGCTCGACGGGTTTACCGTGAACGATCTGTGTGAGCGGGCCGATCTCAATCGGGGCACGTTCTACAACCACTTCAAAGACAAGGACGATCTGCTCGTTTCGCTGCAGCGCGAATTTCTCGAGGGGCTCGATCTGTTCCGCGCGCAGATGCAAACCATGACGCTTCTCGATCTCGCGAAGCTCAAGGTGGCGAAAAAGCCGCTGCCCGTGCTCGTGAGTTTGTTCGATTATTTGCGGGACGAGAGCGATCTTCTGATCGCCATGCTCGGTCCGGGTGGCGATGCGCGTTTCGACCAGCAGCTTCGCGATGGGATCTTCTCGGAGTTCATTTTGAATCTGCTCCATGCGCGGTATCGCGAACGCCCTTCCGCATTCGTTGATTACTATGTCTCGTTCTACTCTGCAGCCTATCTCGGCGTGATACACCGATGGCTGCAAACCGGCATGAAGGAAAGTTCTGAGGAGATGGCGCGCATTGCTATGCGGCTGCTCTTCATCAAACCAGGTGAGTCGATCACGCTTTGAACGTGAAAGGAAATGCGATGAGCAAGCTCAAGCAGAAACAGTATTTCAATCTCGATGATGCTGAGGTCGAACCGAGCGCGATGCGGATCGAGCGCGTTCAGGATGCCGCCGTGCATGCGGCAGCGGATGCGGGTACGCAGGCGGAGCCCTATGAATACAAGATCGGCATCGACGTTGGCTCGACCACGGTCAAACTCGCCGTGCTCAATGATGCTGATGAGGTCGTGTGGTCGATCTATCAGCGCCATCACGCTGATGTGCGCGCAACGATCATCGATGTTTTGAAGCAGGCGGCGGCGCAGTATCCCGACGACCGGATGACCATTGCTATCACCGGTTCGGGTGGTCTTCTGCTCTCTCAATGGCTCGACATCAAGTTCATCCAGGAGGTCATTGCGAGCAAGACCGCTGTCGAAACATTCATTCCCGCAACCGACGTCGCCATTGAGCTCGGTGGTGAAGATGCGAAGATCATCTACTTCGACAACGGCATCGAGCAGCGCATGAACGGTACGTGCGCTGGCGGCACCGGCGCTTTCATCGACCAGATGGCGTCGCTTCTGAACACGGATGCCGCGGGCTTGAACGAGCTTGCGAAGGATCATACGACCATCTATCCGATTGCGAGCCGCTGTGGCGTGTTTGCGAAAACCGATGTGCAGCCGCTTTTGAACGAAGGTGCGAAGAAGGAAGATATCGCCGCCTCAATTTTCCAGTCGGTGGTCACGCAGACGATCTCGGGACTCGCATGCGGGCGCCCGATCCGTGGCAACGTCGCGTTTCTGGGCGGTCCTTTGCAGTATCTTCCCGAGCTTCGGCAGCGTTTCTATGAGACGCTTGAGCTCGATGAGCCCGCCATCATCGTCCCCGAGAATGCCCACCTGTTCGTTGCGAGCGGGTGTGCGATCGCGGGTGCGGAGGCAGGTGCGCGCGTGGAAACCCTTCGCGATGTGCTCAAGCGCCTTGAGGGACTTGGCGATATCCAAGGAAGCGAGGTCGTGCGTTTAGCGCCGCTCTTTGCAAGCGATGAGGACTATCAGGAATTCAAAGAGCGCCACGATCAGGAAAAGGTCCGGCGCGGGGATTTGGCATCGTATCGCGGCGAGGCGTTTCTCGGCATCGATGCCGGCTCCACCACCTTCAAGGCAGCGCTCGTCGGACGTGACGGAGAGCTGCTCTGGTCGATGTACGCGTCGAACAAGGGTGACGTTTTGGGGTGTGCGAAAAGCGCACTCAGCGACTTGTATGCCAGTTTGCCGACCGACCCGCAGATAGGGAAGCGCCTGGTAGAGATCGGTCACAGCACCGTCACCGGATATGGCGAAGGATTGCTCCTCGAAGCGCTCAAGGTTGACAGCGGTGAGATCGAGACCGTTGCCCACCTCCGTGGTGCGCAGGAGATGCTTCCGGGCGTTGAGTTCATTTTGGACATCGGCGGTCAGGACATGAAATGCTTGCGCGTCAAAGACGGCGTGATCGACCACATTATGCTCAACGAAGCGTGTTCGTCCGGATGTGGCAGCTTCATCGAGAGTTTCGCCTCGGGTTTGAATCTCGAAGTCGCTGATTTCGCGAAGACGGCGAATGCTGCGAAGAGCCCTGTTGATCTGGGCAGCCGCTGTACGGTATTCATGAACAGCCGCGTCAAGCAGGCGCAGAAAGAGGGAGCTACGGTGGGCGACATCGCATCGGGTCTTGCGATATCGGTCATCAAGAATGCGCTTTTCAAAGTTATCAAGATCCGTGACCCGCACGATGTGGGCACCAAGGTCATCGTGCAGGGCGGTACATTCTTGAATGATGCAGTACTGCGTGCCTTCGAGCAGCTCTCGGAAGTGAATGCGGTGCGTCCCGACATCGCGGGTAATATGGGTGCGTATGGCGCAGCCCTGCTCGCACGTGACCGTTTCTGGGAAACCGAGCGCCGTCTTAAAGACGAACCGCTTTCCGAGGATGTGGGTCCGAAGGTTCCGCTGAGCACCATTCTTTCGCTCGAGGAGATTCGCTCACTTGCGCCGACGCATCGCACCGTGCATTGCAAAGGGTGCTCGAACAGCTGCTTGCTCACCGTGAACGATTTCGGCTTAGATGCCACAACCGGCAAGCATCGCCGCTTCATCACGGGGAACCGGTGCGAAAAGGGCGAGAGCTTGGGCGTGGGTACGAAATCCGACGTTCCGAACCTCTTTGCGTGGAAGTCACACCGCCTCTTCGACACCTACGAACCCATTCCCAAAGAAGACGCGTGCGGCACCGTGGGTATTCCGCGGGCGCTCAATATGTATGAGAACTACCCGTTCTGGTTCACGTTCTTTACAAAGTTGGGCTATCGTGTCGTGCTCTCTGACCCATCCACTAAAGCAACGTACGAGGCGGGCATCGAGTCCATGCCGTCGGAGTCGGTGTGCTATCCGGCGAAGCTCTCCCACGGGCACATCATGAATCTGCTCGCGAAAGAGGGCGACGACACCGTCGACTTCATCTGGATGCCTTGCAGCAAGTGGGAGCGTCAGGAGGACGCAACGGCGGGCAACCACTTCAACTGCCCCATCGTCGCCAGCTATCCGGAGGCGTTGCGTCTGAATATCGACGAGTTACAGGATTCGCCCGTGGCATTCGTGAGCCCGTGGCTTCCCTACGACAATAAGGAGAAGCTGAAGCGGAGGCTGTACTCGGAGTTGACTGGCACCTTCCGTGACGAGGTCGGTGCGCATGAGCACCCCATCACCCAGAAGCAGATCGATGACGCGGTCGATGCCGCATGGGAAGAGGATGAGGCTTTCAAGCGTGACATCCGGCGCAAAGGCGTGGAGACGCTCGCGTGGATGGAGGAGCATAACTGCCATGGCATCGTGCTTGCGGGACGTCCCTACCATCAGGATCCCGAGATCAACCATGCGATTCCTGAGCTTCTGACAAGCTTCGGGCTCGCTGTGCTCACGGAGGACTCGATCGCGCACTTGGGTCAGCTCGAGCGCCCGATCAGGGTCGTTGACCAGTGGATGTACCACACGCGACTCTATGCGGCTGCCAAGGTGGCAACGAAGCGCCGCGATCTCGACCTCATCCAGTTGAACTCATTCGGATGCGGACTTGATGCTCTCACCACCGACCAGGTACAAGAGGTGCTCGAGGCGGCGGGGAAGATCTACACCGTTCTCAAGATCGACGAGGTGTCGAACCTAGGCGCGGCGCGCATACGCGTGCGCAGTTTGCTCGCAGCCCTCAAGGACCAATCCGATCGGGAATATGAGCAGCTCTCCGATGAGGCGGCATCAAAAGCGCCCTGTCCCGTTTCCTGCATCAAGGACGCGGACATCGATGCACTCGTGCCTGACTCGTTCGACCAGAAAGCGGATATCGCGCTTGCGAGCGAGAAGGTCGAGCAGCGGGAAGGCTCGTCCACACAATTCGCGCGTCCGCAGTTCACCAAGGAAATGAAAGAGGAGGGGTACACCATTCTGGCTCCGCAGATGGCACCATTCCACTTCGAGCTGCTCGTGCCCATTTTCAAGCGCAACGGCTACAACGTCGAGTTGCTTCCGAGCGTCGACCACGGTGCGGTGGATGCCGGGCTCAAGTATGTGAACAACGACATCTGCTATCCCTCGATCCTTGTGACCGGGCAGATCATGGAAGCGGTCATGAGCGGCAAATACGACACGGACAAGCTTGCGGTGCTCATCACACAGACCGGCGGTGGTTGCCGTGCGACGAACTACATCTCGCTCATCCGCAAAGCGCTCAAGAGCGTGGGGCTCGGGCATATCCCGGTGATCGCGCTATCGTTCAAGGATCTCGGCGAGGAAAACCCCGGGTTCAAGATCACGCCCGCGATGCTCTATCAGGCGATTTATGCGCTGCAATACGGCGATCTTTTGATGATGTGACTCTATCGCACGCGCCCCTACGAGGTGGAGCCCGGCAGCGCGAAGCGCCTATTCGATAACTGGATGGCTATTTGCAAGGCGCAACTCGAGGACGGCGTGAGTTCGGGTCAGTTCAAGCGGACGGTGAACCAGATCGTCGAGGACTTCGACACCTTGCCCCTTACTGGCGAAGGCACGAAGCCGAAGGTCGGTGTTGTCGGTGAGATCCTCGTGAAATTCCATCCTACGGCGAACAATCAGATCGTCGAGCAGATCGAGGCGGAGGGGTGCGAAGTGGTCGTACCGGGACTCATCGAGTTCTTCCTCTTCGGTATTGCCGGCGGCATCTTCCAGCGGCAGATCGGCAAGTCGGCGAAAAGCGCACTCGGAAGCCGCATCGGTCTTAAAGTGATCAAGGAGTTCCGCAAGCCGGTGAACGATGCTCTGCGGCGCTCAGTGCGGTTCGAGCCGCCCGCGGATATCTACGAGCTTGCCAAATACGCGAGCGAGATATTGTCGCTGTGCAATTCGATGGGTGAAGGATGGCTGCTTACGGCCGAAATGGTCGAGCTCATCCGGAGCGGCTGTCCCAATATCGTATGCACGCAGCCTTTCGCTTGCCTGCCGAACCACGTGGTGGGCAAGTCGGTCATCAAGGAGCTTCGGCGCCGCTACCCGCAAAGCAACATCGTTGCCGTCGATTACGACCCCGGTGCTTCTGAGGTCAACCAGCTCAACCGCATCAAGCTTATGATCGCGGTGGCGAAAGCGAATCTCGCCGAGGAGCGCTCGCAGATGAAAGAGGTGCGTTTCGACTTTCTGAAGGAGTCGAAAACGCTGCCCAAGCAGGAGGAAGTCGGCTATGTTGAGATCGTTACCGACACACTCTAGCGCACGCGGAAACGTGCTTGTTCGCATGAGCGCGGTAGCAGGTGCACGCCTCAAGGGTCGCTCGGGCGTATCTGCTGGCAGTACGCCCGTGCAGTAGGGCAGAGCTTATGCAGCAGCAAGGAATGCTTTCGATCGTACCAACCCCCTTGGGAAACCTCGGGGACATTACCGTGCGCGCCGAGCGTGTGCTCAACGACTGCGATGCGGTCTATGCGGAAGACACCCGGGTGACGGGCAAACTCTTGTCTGCCCTTGGTATCTCGAAGCCGCTTTTCCGTCTGGATGAGCATCGCATGGCTGCGCTTGCCCAAGAGGTAGTCCAGCGCGTCAAAGGGGGCGAACGGATCGCGTATTGCAGCGATGCGGGCATGCCCGGCATCTCCGATCCGGGTCTTCGGCTCGTGCGCGCGTGTCGGGAGGCAGCCGCGCCGGTCGAGGTGTTGCCCGGTGCGAGTGCATGCACGACGGCGTTCGTTGCAAGTGCTCCCTTGAGCGAGACGTACTTTTTCGGAGGCTTTTTCCCACGTAAGCTCGAAGAACAAAAAACGCTTCTCAAAGAACTGGGAGACCTTCGCGCCGCGCTCATCTTCTACGAGAGTCCACGGCGGGTGGCAGGTGCGCTCAACACCATCGCGCAGGTGTTTCCCTACCGCAGCGTCAGTGTCTGTCGCGAGCTGACGAAGCTCCACGAGGAGATTGTCAGCGGACAGAGTGGGGAGATTGCTGAGCTTTTTGCCGAGCGTGAACGCGCAGGCACCATCAAGGGCGAGATCGTGTTGGTGATCGATGGTCCAAATGAGCATGAGCAAGCAGTGCGCGCTGAGGCGTCGTTGCACTCGGCCAAAGCGCATGCACGCACGCTTGGGGCGGAGGGGAAGAGCGCGCGCTCGGTTGCTCAGGAGATTGCGCACACGTATGGCATCTCGAAAAACGACGCCTACGCCCTTGCGCTCGAGGCGAAGGCATATCTTGATGGGCGCGAAGGGTAGGAACGGCACCGCATGGATCAGGACATGATCGGGTGCGAACAAGGAGTATGCGATGCTTCATAGGGATTATCTCGTCAGAATGCTGAGCGAATTCGCGCTCTCCATCATTCGCGCGATTGAGCGCGAGCAGGATCTCTCAGATCCGAGCAAAGCGGCTGAGCTTTTGGACATGGCTATCGGGGAAGCGGTCGATATCGATGCAGCGACCTTCCTTTCCCTCTCGCCCGATTCGATCGCAACAATCATGCACGTATCGAGCACCGATCCGAAGGTAAGCGAATATATCGCGCGCTCACTTGCGCTGGCAGCTGCCTATTACGCCGAGGCGGGGGATGGGCAATGTGCTGATCTCAGACGCGCGCAAGCCGCAGCGATCGCGCGGGCATACGACCACGATATCGATGAGGTGCTTATTGCCGATGCGAGCGCAGACGACCCGGCTCATGCCACGGAAGCGATGCAGGAATTTCTCCAGCAGGAAGCCGAAAACGGGGTCGGCTGTGGAGATGATTTCGAGCTAAGTTAACGGATTGGCAACGTCTTTTTCAAAACCTCTGTGGTTCTTGAAATTCCAATTGAAACTCTCACAAATTAGCGTATAGTTTGTGATGTTCTCTAACTGGGAACATGCAAGAAGAATCATTCGACTTGCATAGGTTTTACTCCCATGGATGTGGGAGAGAAAAGAAAAAGAGGAAGTAGCATGGTCGAAGGCACTGTAAAATGGTTTAACCCGGAAAAGGGCTACGGCTTTATCTCTCAGGAGGATGGCGAAGATCTGTTCGTCCACTTCTCAGAGATCCAGATGGATGGGTTCAAGACGCTCGATGAAGGTGCTCCTGTTTCATTCGAGATTACGACCGGTCAGAATGGGAAGCTTCAAGCCAGCAATGTGTGCAAGCTTTAGAAACGTACTTTAAACACTGACACCGAATGACCCTGCATCCGTGGGGTCATTTTTTTATCCATAAGGGAGGTGGGATGGCGAAGGTCGCGAAACAAACGCATCAAGGACGACGGCGCACGTATGTCCGTCTTGGTGTCGGCATCGCGGGCGTTTGCGCGCTCATGCTGATTGTGTGCGCACTCGTTTTTGTGCAGCTTGACCAGACGTATGGACCTTCTGCCGGGCGCGAAGCCCCCACCGAAGAAACCTCATATCCCGAAGACTTTTCCTATGACCGGACGGCAGCACTTGCGTATGCGCGCGAGCACACGAGTGCGTATATGGGCAAACAGCCGACCGCGGATTTTGTGGCAGGAAAGCTCGGGCAGGGGCGTGAAGCGGGATTTCCGAACTATGGGCAGAATTGTGCGAACTTCGTTTCGCAGTCCCTGCTTGCCGGAGGCATCCCTGAGAGCGGAGGTTGGCATGCGTGGTCAGTCGATGGTCAATGGAACATCACCGAGACCTGGCGGCTTGCGAACGATCAGTACCTCTATTTCAGCAACCCCGCAAATGGTTTCATCAACGGCGAGGTCATCGATACGCACTTCACTTCGTTTTCCGTACCCGACGGCATGATCGATATTCCACTCGGATCGCTTGCCGCATATGCCACGCGCCTCGGTATCCAAGAGGGCGATCTCATCTTCTTTCACGGTGCTGATGGCATCGTTTTCCACGCTGCGATGATCAGCGGGGTAAGTGAGAGCGGGCTGTTTTATACGGCGAATTCCACGTCGCAGTTCCAAGCGTCGGTGCTGGCTGCCATGATCCGTGCGGAGGATGTACAAGGTGCCTACCTTGTGCGCTTGAAGGACACCTCAGTGGAACCCACGCCACCAACACCAACAGAAACGCCTGCAGAGGAGCCGTCCGTGCCTGCTGAAAATGAGGACGACGTTGACAATCCAGGTGAGGCGTCGGTACGCACGATCGTCCACGGGTGGGTGATCTAGCTCATGGTCGATATGCAGAACAGAGACAAGGATGTGTTCGCGGAGCCCGAAGGCGAAAAGGTTGCAGGCATGATGGGCGACCAGCTTGACACCGACGCCGCGATAGAAGAAGCGGTTGTGGATGCCTCTGAGGCGGTCGCAGATTCCTCTGAGGAGAGCGCTGACCCTGAAGAGGAGGAGCTCGCAACTGCTGAGGAGAGCATAGACATTTCCGAGGATGAGCCCTCAACTGAAGATGAGGAGTCGGAGGAGTCCCTCTTCGAGGGGGAGGACGCAGACACCGCAGACGTCGCTCGGGAGGAGCCCGCAACTGAAGAGGAGTTCGACGAAGACGAAATCGATGCGTCCGAGGAGCGCACCGAGCTATCCGAGGAACCGAGCGAAGAGTCCCCTGAAACAATCGCCCGCAAAAAGTCCCCAACTGAGGCGCGTGCATCCGCGAAGCGAAAGCCCACGCCGCGCCATGCGCGTTCCCGCGGTGAAGAAAAACCGACGAGGCGCTTTTCGCTTGGGCAGAAACTGCTTGTCGGCATCGCTGTATGCGTGGTCATCATTGTCGGCGGTCTGTTTTGGATGAGCGGGCAGACGGATGCCGTGATGAAAAGCATCGAAGAGGCAGCGTCAGGCGTGGCACCTGCAGAGATTTACGAGGATGTTGCCCTTGATGAGCGCAGCGCGTTTGCGGCGGATGGGGTGCTTGGATACTTCGCACCCGTAGAAGGGAGCGGGGACGGATCGTCCTGTGTCGCTGCGAATATCAAGCGCGATTTCAGCTTGGTTTTGGGGGATCGCGGCATGATCTTCATAACGCTCGATCGCGTATATACCGCACCTGATGGGGAGGTGTTCATCACGCCTGAAATCGTGACGATCACCCTGAAGCAGATTGAGGGTGCGTGGATTCCTGTCAATATCAGCGGCGCACTCTAGGAGCGTTTCGTCCACGCTCATCCGCGTAAAGTTGTAGGCGCTTTGCGTATAACGCATCCTTTGCACCTATCGTGTTGCTACATGACCAGCTCCCGCGTTCGCCTTCCGCAACCCTAGGCAATGAACATTGCATCGCCGAACGAGAGCATGCGGTAGCGCTTGTCGATGGCATGCGCGTAAGCGGCGCGGATGTGGTCAGTTCCAGCGAACGCGGAGACGAGCATCATCAAGGTTGACTTAGGCACATGGAAATTCGTGATCATCGCATCCACCACCTTGAAAGTACTGCCGGGGAGCAAAAACAACGAAGTGCTTGCCCGCTCCTTCGCCTCAAGACTCTGCGTCTCGGGATTCCAGGCGCTCTCAAGCGACCGCACACTCGTCGTTCCGACGGCAATGACCCTGCCGCCGCGCTCTTTGCACGCCTTGATCGCGCGCACCGTTTGTTCGGGAACGGTGTAGCGCTCCGTGTGCATGTGGTGATCCTCCGCATTCTCTTCTTCAACGATGCGGAAGGTATCGAGTCCCACCTCGAGCTCCACGGTTGCCCAGCCCACGCCCTTCGCCTTGCACTGCTCGATCAGAGCAGGGGTGAAGTGCAGGCCCGCAGTGGGAGCAGCAGCCGAGGATTCCCGTTTCGCATAAACCGTTTGATAGAGCTCATCATCGCCGGTGTAATCATGGATATAGGGTGGCAGCGGCGTTTTCCCCACCGCATGTAGCGCCTCGTCGAGGGAGTCAAGCTCGGTTGAGAGGCGTGCAATGCGCTCGCCCCGCTGTCCCCCTTCTGCCCAATCGATAATCTCAGCCGAGAGGCAGACCCGCCCGTTCGCATCAGTGATATCAACGATCGCGTTCGCGCCCGGCTTCAAACGCTTGCCCGGTCGCACGAGCACTTCCCAAAGAGCGCTCGTTGCTGTTCGGGGCGTGCGGCTCATGCATTCACGCAGCAAGAAGATCTCTGCCTCCCCGCCGGTGCCGCGCTTCTTGCCGAGCAGCCGCGCGGGCATGACGCGCGTTTCGTTGGCGACGAGCAGATCGATGGGTCTCAGATAGTCGACGATCTCTTTGAAGATGCGATCCTCGCACGCACCCGTATTCCGATCAAGGACGAGCATGCGGCATTCATCACGTGGAATATGCGGACTTTGCGCGATGAGTTCTGGAGGCAATTCATAATCGAAATCAGCTGTTTTCATAGGTAGGTCCTTGATGGTCGTCGTTTCTCAGTTCGCGCTTTGGTGATGTTTATTCGTTCGCACCCCGAGCGCCCGTATCGGTCGAATCGTTTAAGGGGGCTGCGCGCTTTTCGTCGCGCAGTGCTTTGAGGATGGCGCGCTGCTTTGCGCGCTTGGCATCGTAGCGTGCACGTTCTTCGTGGCGTTTGCGTGCTTGCGCTTCCTCAGCTTCTCGCACGCGTGCCCGCTCTTCTTTGAGCGCAAGCCGCTCACGCAACCGCTCGGCGCGCTCCTCTTCCGCCTCAGCTTTCGAGAATGCGCAGCCGCAGTAGTTTTGGCGGTACATGCCCAAGTCGCGCGAGCGTTTGGTAGCGTTCGCATAGAAGGGCGAATAGTCGACGAAATGCGGCGTGATGCCGTACGCTTCGCACGCTCGCTCAAGCTCTTCTTCGATGAGGTCAGTATATTGATAGGGGCTCACCGAAAGGGTGGTGCCCAAAAGGTCGTAACCATGTTCGGCAGCGTAACGGGCGCTTTCCTGAAAACGAAATCGATAACAGGCACGGCAGCGCTCTTCATGGAGCTTCGAGCCGGGGAGCGCTTCTCCTATCACCCCGACGCTTTCCTGCCACGCATCGGACTCATATTCCCCTTCGACCAGATCAATGCCTTCCGCATGCGCCCAATCCTTGATGGTCTGCAGGCGGTGTTCGTATTCACGCGCAGGCGCGATATTGGCATTCGCGTAATGGATGGTCGGCGTGATACCTTCCTCCTTAAGCAGGCGCAGAGGCTCGAGCGAGCAGGGACCGCAACAGGCATGGAGGAGCATTTTTGGCTGAGTTGTCTGAAATGATTGCATGAACGCTATACTACCATCTAACTTCGCGCACATGACGCGCGGTAATACGGGTGGTGAACCACCTCAAAACGCTGGAGCCAGCCTGAGTATTCGCAGGCGTGGCGTCAAGGAAAGAAAGGCTTATCGTATGGATCTCGCACCGAGGAGCTATCGCGCGATCTGCTTCGATCTTGACGGGACGCTCCTTCCCATGGATATCGATGAGTTCATGACGAACTACTTCAAGCGCATCGGAGCATACATGGTCCGGGAAGGACTTGATGGCGCGCGCTTCATGGAGGGGCTCAACAAGGGTGTCAAGGCGATGGCGATGCATACGGGCGACGAGTCGAACGAGCAGGCTTTCTGGGATACTTTCTTTTCCACATACGGGGCGGAAAGCGACGAGGAGCGCGCCACCATCCGCGCTTGCGCTGATGCGTTCTATCGTGATGATTTCGCCCATATCGGCGACGGATTTCAGGGAAACCCCGCGTGCAGCCGTGCTATCGAGGTGCTTGCGGATAAAGGCTATCCGCTGCTCTTGACAACGATGCCAATGTTTCCGAAGCAGGCGGTGCTTCATAGACTTGCGTGGGCAGGCGTGCGCGCCGATGCCTTCGCGCGGATCACTACGTATGAGAACTCCACGTCGGTGAAGCCGAAGCCGAAATACTTCGCGGAGAATCTTGCTGCGATGGGTGCGCAGGGCTCAGAGGTGCTCATGGTCGGCAACAATACCATGGAAGATATGGACTTCATGAAGCTCGGGGCGGACGGCTACCTTGTGACCGACTGGCTGCTGAACCCCATCGAGCGGGACCTTGCTACGCTCAAGCATGGCAGCATGGACGACTTCGAACAATGGGCGCGTGAACTGCCTGTGTGCGAGAACCCCCTCACGGATATCCAGACGGGGCTTGTCGCGCCGGATGAGATTGAACGTGTTCTTGCGGACAATCTCGTTTCGCGTGCAGACATCGAAGAGGCGGCACGCAAGGCGAAAGCGGTGGTGAGCACGCTGCCGAGCGAGGGCGATGAGCACGTATACTCGCGTTTGAAGATCAACGAGTAAGCGCACGACCGAGACGTGAGCGGAACTGGCAGGGAGCGGGAGCACGGGCGCATGGACAATCTAGAGCAGCATCTTTTCGACGTGACCATCGATGCGGTCAGTGGCAATGCCCGCGCGCTCACGTATCAAACAGCGCACGGTGCGTTCACCACACCGCTCTTTATGCCTGTGGGCACGTCGGCCAGTGTGAAGGGCATCCAACCCTCCGACCTTGAGCGCGTAGGGGCGCAAGTCATCCTTGCGAACACGTATCATCTCTCCCAGCGTCCCGGCGCTGAGATAGTGGCGGAAGCGGGCGGCATCCACCGGTTCATGGATTATCCCGGTCCCATCCTTACCGATTCAGGCGGATTTCAGGTATTCAGCCTCGCGGACACGGTGAAGCTTTCAGATGAGGGTGTGCAGTTTCAAAGCATTTATGACGGCGCGAAAGTGTTCTGGACGCCGGAGGAGAACATGCGCATTCAGGAGCTCATCGGCGCGGACATTGCCATGCAGCTCGACCAATGCCCTCCCTATCCGGCGGACAAGGAGTTCGTGGCGCAAGCGGTGCGCTACTCGAGCGATTGGGCGCGGCGCTGCCTTGCGGCGCACACGAAAACCGACCAGACGCTCTTCGGCATTGTGCAGGGCGGCATGCATCTCGATCTGCGTTTGGAGTCGATCGCGAGCCTCATGCAGATCGAAGAGGATTCGCTTGCGCACGGGGGACGGCGGTTCGGCGGCTTCGGTATCGGCGGTTATTCTGTCGGCGAATCGCATGAGGTCATGTTCGAGACGCTCGGGGATGTTGCTCGCGCGCTGCCCTTCGACCGCCCGCGCTATCTCATGGGTGTCGGCAATCCCACCACGCTCGTACGCGCGATTGGCGAGGGTGTCGACATGTTCGACTGCGTCCTGCCCACTCGTACGGCCCGCATGGGAACGGCGTTTTCGAGCACGGGGCGCATGAATATGCGCAATGCCCAATACACGCGCGATTTCACCCCGCTCGACCACGCATGTGATTGCCCGGTTTGCGCCCACTACACCCGCGCGTACCTTCGCCATCTCATCAAGCAATCCGAGATGCTCGGGGGGATACTGCTCTCCATCCATAACCTGTATTTCCTGCTCGAACTCACGCGCAAGGCGCGTCTTGCCATCATGGAGGGGCGCTACGATGAGTTCATGAGCGCATGGATGGCATCGCCGGCGGCTGCGGATTACTGATTCATCCCTCTCAATCAGTTGATTATTTGTGCAAAATTTCATCGGATATTCAACGCGCTGACCAAAAAGATTTAATATAGTTCGGTATGCAATCTGACCGTTATTCGTGCAGATTGCATTGAGTACAAGCATATTTAAAAGGAGATTACCCCCTATGGCGCTTCAGCGTGCGAAAAAGAAGGCACCAAAGAACAAGAACCGTCGCAACGTTTGGCTGCTTATCCTGTCCACCATTTTGATTCTCGGATCCATCGCCCTGTTCGTTCCTCCCCAAGAGAAGATCAATCAGGGTCTCGATATCCGCGGCGGCCTTTCGGTGGTTCTCACGGCGAAGAGCGATGACGGTCATGCGGTGACCAACGATGATATGGAAACGAGTCGAACGATCATCGAAAACCGCGTCAATGCGCTCGGTGCATCTGAAGCCACGGTGCAGATCCAGGGGAATGATCAGATCCTCGTGCAGATTCCTGGACTTGAGGATTCCGAAGAGGCGCTTCGTACCATCGGCTCCACCGGTCAGCTCGTTTTCACGCGCCTTGATTCCATCACCGATCAGGAGGTTGTAGAGCAGATCGAGGGAGGCAATTACGGTACCTTCGCAACTATTAAGGACGATTTCGGTTATTCCTTCCCAGCAGAAGAGGAGACGGAGCTTGAGGTTCCTGCCAACAGCTACACGCCCCTATTCACCGGCGACAATATCAAGCGGATCACTGTTGACCGCGCCAGCCAGACGAGCACCTATTATGCGGTAAATCTCGAACTTGATGGTGCAGCAACCGAGGCGTTTGCACAGGCCACCCGCGATCTCGTTGCGATGCGCGGGCAGATCGTCATCCTGCTTGACAACAAGGTGGAAAGCGCACCCGCGGTTCAGTCGATCATTTCAGATGGCAAGGTTGCTATCACGGGCAACTACAGTCTCGAAGAGGCGAAGGCATTCCAGACCGTTCTGGAGTCGGGTTCGCTGCCCGTTAACTTCGAGTTCTCGCAAAGCCAGGTGGTCGGACCGACGCTCGGTCAAGATGCTCTTGCCTCGGGTCTCGTGGTCGTGCTCATCGGTCTTGCACTCGTGATGATCTACCTCTTGTTCTTCTATAAGGGTCTTGGCATCATCACCGCAAGCGCCATGCTCGTGTTCGCGTGCATCTATCTGGGTATCTTGGCGGCGCTTTCAGCGTTTGGGCTTTTCAGTCTGTCCCTTGCGGGCATCGCCGGTATCGTACTTACCATCGGCATGGCAGCTGACTCCTCCATTCTTACGGTGGAGCGGTTCCGCGAAGAGATCCGCATGGGTCGCAGCGTCAAAGCGGCTTCCCAAACCGGTGTGCGCCACGCCATTCTCACGTCGATCGACGCAGACCTGGTTACCTTGGTCTCGGCGCTTTCGCTCTTCTTCTTGGCAAGCGCCGGCGTCAAAGGATTCGGTCTTACGCTTTCACTCGGTATCTTCTGCGACATCTTGATGATGCTCGTCTTCAAGGCTCCGCTCATCCGCCTGCTCGCTCCTCGCGCCATTGCGAAGCATCCCGGCTTCTGGGGTATCCGCGATTGCCAAGAGGCAGCGCGCGGATATGAAGAGATCGCCAACGCTGAGGGCGTGGATGTTGCGCTTGCTGAGACGGGCGAGCAGATGGACGCTCAGGAAAACGAAAAGATCGTCGAGGACGTCGATGGAGCCGCGGCAGGGAAGTCGGTTGTTGTCGATGCAGCGCGCAAGATCAAAGGGCGCTTCATCAAATACGATATCAACTTCTTGGGTATTCGTAAGATTTTCTTGACCGTCGCCGCGATTTGCATGGTCGCGTGCTTCGTGATCATGGGTGTTCGTGGATTCAATTTCGGCATCGAGTTTATCGGCGGCACCTCCATCACCTATTCCAATACTGGCGAAATCACGAGCGATGAGATCCGCTCCGCCTTCGCCGATGAGGGCGAAAACGATGTTACGATCCAGACAACCAATACAGGTGGCGTTGAGGGCTTCTTGGTCCGCACTGCCAATGCGAGTGCGGAGGAATCCACCGCAATCGCTAACGCTGTTGCTAATGAACTGGGCATCTCCACGCAGGACGTCGGTGTGGATATCATCGGTCCGGACTGGGGGCAGAGTATTATCAACTCATCCCTCATCGCATTCTTAGTTTCAATCGTCTTGATCATCATCTATATTGCCATCCGGTTCGAGTACAAGATGGGTGTCATGGCGGTCGTTGCGCTGTTGCACGACTTGATCTTGGTGATGGGTATCTACGCGCTCGTGGGACGTGAGATCAACCCCAACACCATTGCTGCATTGCTCACCATTCTTGGCTATTCACTCTATGACACGGTGGTCGTGTTCCATCGCATCAACGACAACATGAAGGGCGAAAACATCCGCTGCACGTTCATGACGATGGCGAATCATTCGGTCAATCAGGTCTTTTTGCGTACGATCAACACGACGTTGACCTCACTCGTGCCGGTGCTTGCCATGCTTCTGTTCGGTGGCGAAACCTTGAAAGACTTCGCCTTCGCGATGACCATCGGTCTTGTTGCCGGGTCGTACTCCTCCATCGCTGTTGCGGTACCGCTCTACAGCATGTGGAAGACGCACGAGAAGCGCTATGCGAAGCTGCAGAAGAAATATGGAACCGAGATCGGCAGATTCTCATTCGATGCCGCTTATACGACCGGTATCGAGCAGGTGCCGCTTGCACGTCTTGAGGCGGAGAAGAAGGCTGCGGCAGCGTCCGAGAAGGCGCTCAAGTCCCAGATGAAGAAGGACGCGGATCGCACGGAGCGCGCGGAGGTTAATACCGAGGAAGCGACTGCATCTGCGGCGAAGACCCAGACGCGCAAGCATACAAAGAACCACTACGGGCAACAGGCGAGTAAGCATCGCACGGGTCCGAAGACCGTCAAACGTCCGACGAAGCCGAAGAAGCAGGGCAACCAGAAGTCGGATACGAAATAGCGCACCCACGCGGAAGGATCGACGGACGAATGAGCGCGGATACCGTACGACAAGGAAGCAATCCTGATTTCTGCCCTCCCGTTGAGGAGGGCATGACCCTTGCCTTTACCGACGAGGCGGGGGATGAGACGTGGCTTGAGTTTTTAGGGATCCTGCTGCATGCGGATAGGAAATACGGGTTTTTCTTCCAGGTCGACGATGACAACCCCGCCCTCTCATCGGGAGAGGTTGTGGTGTTGGAGGTTGTCGAAGAGGATGAGGATGGGTATCCTAGCGGCTTCGAGCTCGTGGAAGACGAGCAGATCGCGCGCGACGTTTACGATCATTTTAAGCAGGCAACGCGGGACATCTACTCGTTTGCTTAAAGACCGACCACGTGCCCCGCGCAAAGGCGTATCTCTCGGCAGCCGAGCAATTCGATATCTTCTCGTTCATGGGTGACGATGATTACCGTCACGCCCGTATCATTGATGCGGCGGATCAAAGAGAGCAGTTCTAAGCGCGCGGGAAGATCAAGGCTTACGCAAGGCTCATCGAGCACAAGGATGTCGGGCTCCGTGACAAGGACATCCGCTATTGCCACCTTTCGCATTTGCCCACCCGAGAGGGTGAAGGGATTGCGCGAAACGAGCTCCTCCGCATTGAGATTCAGGCTCTCAAGGGCATGCATCACGCGCGCGCTGTATTCATCGGGAGCGATCCCCCGACATTTCAAACCGAAGCTCACCTCTTCGAACACGGTTGAGGCAAACAGCTGCTTTTCGGGATATTGGAACACGACGCCCACGATGAGGCGTGCCTCGTTTGCGTCTGTGCGTTCAAGAAGGGGACGTCCTTGTACGCTCACCGTGCCCGAGGTAGGGCGTAGAAGCCCGTTCATGTGTTTGATGAGCGTGCTTTTCCCACTCCCGTTTTCGCCCGTAAGAGCGACGAGCTCTCCTGCTTCGATTCGAAGGGAGATATCGTCAAGCACCCAAGTTTCGCGGGGGTTGCTCGGGGCGGAAGCGGAGCAGCTCGTAGCGGGTGCGCTTGTGGCAGAGGCGTTGCCACAAGATGCGCGTGCGGTGGGAGCGCTGCCAGCAGTGGGTGAGTCGGGGTAGCGGAAAGCTACGTGATCGAAAGCGATAGCAGGGGGACAGCCCTTGTTGGTATGGGCACGTTCGCCTGAGCCGCTGATGAGGGGGCGCGCGGCTTCGATGAGGCGTGTCCGGTGCGCTTCGAGCTCATCGTAACCGCCCTCTTTGGTGAAGCGGCGCACCTTCTTCTCTCCGTTTGCCCCAACGCGCTCAAGGAAGATGACCTCATCGGCAAGGCAGGCTTCGCCGACAGCGTGGGTGATCATGAGAATCGACAGGCCGCGCGCGTGCAAGGCTTGGATGGTTTTCAGAAAAGCCTCGCGCGCAGGGGCATCAAGCATGGACGTTGCTTCATCAAGGATGAGCAGCTGCGGTTCCATGGCAAGCGCGCCTGCGATTGCGACGCGTTGCTTTTGACCGCCGGAGAGTTCATTGACATCCCGATAAGCCAGCTTTTCGATACCGAGGAGTTCAAGGACATCGTGCGTCCGGCGGATAAGCTCGTCTTCAGGGCAGCCGAGGTTGCCCGGTCCGAAGGCAATATCATCAATGACGCGTGCCGACATGAGCTGATCGTCAGGGTTTTGTAGGACAACGCCGATATGTGGACGGATCTTGAGCGCAGCATCGGGCTCGCTCGTCTTCGTGCCGAAAACCGAAACCGTACCCGCAGATGGCTCAATCAGGCACTCTGCCAGCTTCGCGATCGTGGATTTCCCGGTCCCGTTATCACCGAGGAGCGTGACGAACTTCCCCTCGCCAACGCGAAAGGAAAGATCCTCGAACACCGGTCGTGCACCGTCGTAGGAAAAGGCGACCGCGTCCATGTTCAGCACATCGTGTGCGTCCATGCGTCCTCGTTTCTTGCGCGTAAATGCCTCTGCAATGTGGGCAAACTGAGCGTTTCTACCCCTATTCATACGGATTATGCCATACAGGTGGGGTGGCGCCATAGTGGATGGGTTCGCAGCCGTTCACTTCCAAATCCCGCGGCGAGTACCTTGTCGCTTCGAGCGTTTGGATATACTCGATTTCGTTTTCATTCAAGAGCATCAGGGCGCTTAAGGCGTATGCAGTGCGATCACGTGCCCCTCGATGATGCGCACGAACAAGGGACCTGCTATGGATATTGTTGGGATAATCGGTGCGATCGATGATTTTGTATGGGGCATTCCCATGCTCGTGCTTTTGCTGGGCGCTCATGTTTTTCTGACGTTCCGCACGGGCTTCATCCAGAGGAAACTGGGCACGGGTATCAAGCTTTCTGTGACAAAAGACCCCAATTCACCTGGTGATATCTCGCAGTTCGGCGCGCTCTGCACGGCGCTGTCTGCAACGATTGGAACGGGCAACATCGTCGGTGTCGGTACCGCCGTCATCGCGGGCGGTCCGGGCGCCATTCTGTGGATGTGGCTCACCGGTGTGTTCGGCATCGCAACGAAATACTCCGAGACTTTTGCGGCGGTAAAGTATCGCGTCAAGGATCACAGCAGCAACATGCTTGGCGGCGCGATGTACGCATGGCGGCGCGCTTTCAAGCGCAAGGACGGCTCGACGCCCGCATGGGCACTCATTGGCGCCGGTGCCTTTGCCCTGTTCGCCGCTATCGCTTCCTTCGGCATCGGCTCAGCGGTGCAATCCCAAGCGCTGACCTCGGTTGTCACCACCAACATTCCCGGTATTCCCGAGTGGGCTATCGGTCTTGCCGTTGTCATCCTCGTCGGCGTTGTCATCCTCGGCGGCGTCAAGTGGATCTCCCGTGTGTGCGAGCGGCTCGTGCCCTTCATGGCGATCGCGTATGCACTCGGCTGCATCGTCATTTTGTGCATGAATTGGCAGTATGTCTGGCCGGCGCTCGTTGTTATCGTTGAGAGCGCTTTCACGGCGAAGGCGGCCTTCGGCGGCGCACTCGGCAGCGGCGTCATGATCGCTATGCAATATGGCTGTGCGCGCGGCTTGTTCTCGAACGAGTCGGGTCTGGGTTCTGCGCCGATCGTTGCTTCCGCGGCTTCCACGCGCAACCCGGCACGGCAAGCACTCGTTTCCATGACGGGAACGTTTTGGGATACCGTCGTGGTGTGCGCCCTTACTGGTCTCGTACTCGTTTCCACGATGCTCGGCAACCAGGAGCTGTATGCGCAGGTCGTTGCCGGCAACATCACCGCTGGTGCGGAGTTGACAAGCGCTGCGTTCGGACAGATTCCGTTCATCGGGACGCCCATCCTTGTGTTCGGCATGATCCTGTTCGCTTACTCGACCATCCTCGGTTGGTCCTACTACGGCAACCGCTGCATCACGTATCTGTTCGGCAAGCATGCCATCAAGCCCTATCAGGTGATCTACCTCATCGTGGCGTTTTTGGGCGCCGTGGGTATTGGCGACCTTGTGTGGAAGGTGTCCGATATCACCAATGCGCTCATGGCTATTCCGAACATCATCGTGGTGTTGATGTTGTCGTCGATGATCGCGCGCGAAACAAAACATTATGTGTATGAGGATCATTTGGATGAGATTGATGATGATCCCATTCCTCAGCTGGAGAGCAAATAGCCTGTTCGCGTATGCGACGAAGAGGGGATAACGTCATCCTGCATCAGTTCCCTCAACGATTCCGGTGGTGCATCCTGCCGCGAGGCTGGCATATAATCGTTGCATGGACGATATTGCGATCATAGGCGCGGGTGCGTCGGGTCTTGCAGCGGCGCTTTCCGTTTGCGAAACGGCGCGGCGGGAGCGCGAACCACAGCCCACGCTCACGTTGTATGAACGCTCCGATAAGGTCGGGCGCTCGATCCTGCGATCGGGCAATGGGCGCTGCAACTTCTCAAACGCCTCTCTTAACGTGGATCGCTTCCATAACGCTGCCTTTGTGGCAGATGCGCTTGCAAGTCCTGTTCTCGCGGAGGTCGCTGGCAACGACGATGCGTGCAATCCGGTCGTCTCCTTTTTCGCTCGGCATGGGCTTGTCTCACGCGAAGAGGCTGAGGGGCGTCTCTACCCGCTTTCCAACAAAGCGTCGACCATCGTGGACATCTTCCGGCTCTACCTGAGTGCCTATAACGTTCCTGTCGAACTTGATGCTGCTCTCGAGCGGATCGAGCCGCCGCGGGAGGAAGGCGGTCATTTCACGCTCCGCCATCGATCGGGGCGCATCTCCCGGGCGAAGCGCCTCATAGTATGCACCGGCGCATCTGATGATGGATTCGGTCTTGAGGACATGCTGCCTTTTACCACGCCCACTCCGCTGCTCGGTCCTCTGCGCACGGATACCACGTTCGTGAAGCCGCTTGACAACATCCGCCTGCGGGGTACGGTCACGCTCAAGCGCAACGGGGATACGCTCGCTGCGGAATCGGGCGAGGTCATGTTCAGGAAATACGGCGTCTCGGGCATCGCTGTCTTCAACCTCTCGCGGTTCGCGAAAAGGGGGGATACGATCTCGATCGATTGCCTGCCACGCTATGACTACGACCAGCTTACGCATCTTTTCATGGTGCGGCGGGACGACTTCGGGACGCTTACCGATCGCCCTTGCACGAACCAGATTGCTCTTGTGGGCATGGTGCTTCCGCTCGTGGCTGATCAGATTCTGCGCAGAGCGGGACTCGCGGGGGAGGATATCCTCACCGATGAGGGGATTGCGCGTATGGTACCTCTGCTCAAATCCTTCGATCTTATTGTTTCGGGCATGGGACCGTCCGACCAATGTCAGGTAAACCGTGGCGGCTTTGCCGTGTCTGCACTGAATTCTCAGACGCTTGAAGCCCGTGCGATCCGCGGGCTTTATCTTACGGGCGAGGCGCTTGATGTCGATGGACCCTGTGGTGGGTACAACCTTACCTGGGCATTTGCTTCCGGACTGATCGCGGGCGCGAGCGCTGCGGCAAGCTTGTGGGGAGCATAGGACATGAAGGTTCGTTTCTCCCACGTCCTGCTGCCGCTCGACGCGATGATTGACAAGGGGCGTGCGCTCTTTCGCAAGCAGGTGGCGAAACAGACGGGCATCGAAGAGCGTCGCTTAGGGGATATCCGCATCGTGCGCAAAAGCATCGATGCGCGTAAGAAGAACAACGTGCACTTCGTGGTCAATCTTGAGATCGAGCTTGAGGACATCACCGATGAGCGCGATCTCGTGCGTTTGCGCCTCGCGAAGGGCGTGCAGGCGTGCCTCTGCCCGCATCCGCGTGAGCTTGTCATCCCGAAGGTTTCGCCCGCCGCTTCAGATGCGGAGGTGCTGCCCGTAGTGGTCGTCGGTGCAGGACCGGCGGGGCTTTTTGCCGCATACTATCTTGCCCGCGCTGGCATGAAGCCTCTTGTTATCGAGCAGGGCAAGCAGGTGCAGGAGCGCATCGCAGATATCGAGCGCTTTATCCAGGAAGGCGTCTTGGATCCGCTTTCGAACATCCAATTTGGCGAAGGCGGCGCGGGTACCTTTTCGGACGGCAAGCTCAATACGGGCACGAACAGCCCCTTTGCACGCTTTGTCCTCGAGACGTTCGTTGCCGCCGGTGCGAGCGACGACATTCTCGTCGATGCGCGCCCCCATCTTGGTACCGACGAGCTCATGTATGTTATTCCGAACCTGCGGCATATGATCGAGCAGGAGGGCGGGCAGTTTTTGTTTCAGCATCGGCTTGTCGATCTTGTTCCCGACGAGCATGACGAAAAGATCGTGCATGCGCATATCGAAGAGGTGCGCGAAGGTTCGGTTACCGAGATCGCAACGCGCGCGCTCGTACTTGCGCTCGGTCATTCATCGCGTGATACCTACGAGATGCTTGTTCGGCGGGGATTCACCCTTGAGCGAAAGCCGTTTTCGGTCGGGGTGCGCATCGAGCATACCCAGCACGCCATCGATCGCGCGCAATACGGACGTCAGGCAGGGCATCCGGCACTGCCTGCAGCGGACTATCGGCTCTCATGGCATGACCGGAGTGGGCGCGGTGTCTATACGTTTTGCAATTGCCCGGGAGGCACGGTGGTGGCTGCGGCGAGTGAAGTGGGTGGCGTTTGCACCAATGGTATGAGCGATCACGCGCGTGCGGGCAAGAATGCCAATGCGGCACTTTTGGTCGACGTGCTGCCCGATGACCTTCCCGCAGAAGAGGGAGTACTCGCGGGTGTGCGCTTCCAGCAGCAACTCGAGCGGAGGGCGTTTACTGCTGGCGGCGGGTGCTACCGGGCACCCGCGCAAACGGTCGCATCATTTCTCGGGCGTGGCGCGCCTGACAACGGTGCGTCGCAGCATGACACCTTCGCTGATGCTTTCGCTACCACACCCACCGAAACCGTTATTCCCACTTACCCGCTTGGTACTACACCCTGTGATCTTCACAGCGTTTTGCCTCCCTTCGTGACCGATGCGCTTGAAGAAGCCCTGCCGCAGCTCGGGCGCAAACTCAAAGGATTCGATGACCCCCATGCGGTCATGACTGCCGTTGAAGCGCGCAGCTCGAGCCCCGTGCGCATCTGCCGCGATAAAGCCACCTTCCGGTCGGTCTTCTGCCCTGCGGTCTTTCCCGCGGGCGAGGGGGCGGGATATGCCGGCGGCATCATGAGTGCTGCGTGCGATGGGCTGCGCATCGCCGAGCGCATCGTCGCCGATGAGCTTCAAGCGCAGGCAATCGAGCAACTTGCGAGCGAGCTCACTGCCGGGCGCGCCGTGATCTTTCCTACGGATACCGTGTATGGCGTCGGCGTGTCGGTGGCGCATACTACCGGTCCCGATGAAATCTTTGCGGCGAAGGGACGCGCGAGCGACAAACCAATCGCTTGGCTCGTGCGCGGCATTGAGGATCTTGACTTTTACGGCGCGGATGTTCCCGCCTATGCGCGCACGCTCGCTGAGCGTTATTGGCCGGGTGGACTCACGCTTGTGGTTGCGGCGTCAAGCGAAGTGCCGCGAGCGTTTTGTTCAAAGACGGGAACGATCGGGTTGCGCATGCCCGACGATCGGGTCGCGCTTTCGCTTATGGAGCGCACAGGCGCTCCGCTTGCGACCTCGTCTGCGAATGAAAGCGGACATGCGCCGTCTGCAACATTTGACGGACTCGATCAAACGTGGCTTGCGCGCACGGGATGCGCATACCTTGCTGCCGATCCGCACCCTGTGCCAACGGGACGCAGCGCGCAAGACAGAAGTGGCGTCCCCTCCACGGTGGTCGATTGCACGGGCGCGCGCCCGGTCGTTCTTCGTGAAGGAGTAATTTCACGCGCTGATATCGAAGCGGTCTGACGTGAGCGCTGGTATACTGTTTTCGCCCTGGCAGAAATACTTCCAGGTCATATCCCATCTGCGATGAAAGGCGGCTTGCAGTGCGTATCAGCATTGGCTCGGATCACGCCGGCTACCGGCAAAAACAAATGCTCGTACAGCATCTGGTCGATGCGGGACATGATGTCATCGACCGCGGACCGACGAATGAGGATCGCGTCGATTATCCCGATTACGCGTGCGTGGTCGCTACTGATGTCTGCGACGGTGCTGCTGAGGCGGGCATCCTTGTGTGCGGAACGGGGATCGGCATGGCAATCGCGGCGAACAAAATGTGCGGAATCCGCGCGGCGAATATCACGAACGAGGGATTCGCGGCGCTCGCGCGCGAGCACAACGACGCGAATGTGTTGACCTTGTCGGGTCGGTTCGTCACCTTCGGCGAGAATTGCAAGATCGTCGATACGTTTTTGAACACGCCGTTTGCGGGCGGACGCCATGCAGAGAGAGTCAACAAGATCGCACAGATCGAGCAGCAATATTTAAGCTCGATCGACGACGGATGCTAGGAACTCCCGGCGGCAGTCCGACGTAGTCCGGTCACTACGCACGGCATCGGCAGTTCCCCAACCGTTGCCCGCATGACCGACGCAGTGATCGCACCAAGATAGTTTGCGCCTGCAAAGCGCTTTTGAAACCACCTGAGAGAAAACGATACGAGAAGGAGAGTCTTTCCATGAGCATCGAATATTTGAAGAAAACCGATCCCGCCATTGCGAGCGCCCTGCGTCAGGAGCTTGCACGTCAGCGTTCGTCGATCGAACTTATCGCGAGCGAGAACTTCACGTCGCGGGCGGTCATGGAGGCAGTCGGCAGCGTGCTCACGAACAAGTACGCCGAGGGATATCCGGGAAAGCGCTACTACGGCGGGTGCGAGAAGGTGGATATCGTCGAGGATCTTGCGCGCGATCGGGCGTGCGAGCTTTTCGATTGCACATTCGCCAATGTGCAGCCCCACTCGGGAGCGCAGGCGAACCTTGGCGTGTATCTGGCTTTGGTGAACCCGGGCGATACGGTGCTCGGCATGAGCCTTGACCAGGGCGGTCATCTGACCCATGGAAGCCCTGTGAATTTCTCGGGGCTGCTCTACAACATCGTTTCATATGGGCTTGACCCTGAAACCGAAACCCTCGATTACGCGGCAATGGAGAAGCTTGCGAAAGAGTGTCAGCCCAAGATGATCGTGGGCGGTGCGAGCGCCTATCCGCGCGTCATCGATTTCGAGCGCATGGCATATATCGCGAAGAGCGTCGGCGCGTATCTCATGATCGACATGGCGCATATCGCCGGACTCGTTGCCGGTCATGAGCACCCCTCTCCCGTCCCATTCGCCGATGTTGTCACCTCGACGAGCCACAAAACACTGCGCGGTCCGCGGGGCGGCTTCATCCTGACCAACGATGAGGACATCGCGAAGCGAATCGACAAAGCAATCTTTCCCGGTGCGCAGGGCGGACCGCTCATGCATGTCATCGCGGGCAAAGCCGTTGCGTTTGGCGAAGCGCTCGAGCCGGAGTTCAAGCAGTATGCGCATGACGTTGTAACGAACGCCGCTTCGATGGGCGAGGGACTCAAAGCGGGGGGCTTGCGTTTGGTTTCCGGCGGTACGGACAACCACCTGTGCCTTGTGGACCTTACCGCAACGGATGTGACCGGCAAGGATGCCGAGCGCATCTTGGAGACGGTCGGTCTCACGGTCAACAAGAACGCCATCCCAAACGAGCAGCGCAGCCCCTTCGTCACGAGTGGCATTCGCGTAGGCAGCGCAGCGGGAACAACGCGCGGGCTTTCCAAAGAGGACTTCTACACCGTGGGCACGCTCATCGCACGCACGCTTTTCAATGCGAATGATGATGCCGTGCTTGCCGAGGTGCGCAATGCCGTGGATGCCATCATCGCCGCTCACGAGCTTTATCCCGGGCTTGAGTACTGAGAAGAGCTTTGGGTAAAACGCACGGGTGGCAGACACAAGCAAAGTCCGCGGGTGACAGACGCAGGTGAACCCCACGGGCGAAAAGCGCGGAAGAAAAACTCCACCGCAAAGCTTGCCCGTCACTGATTACTTTCAACGATTCGGGAAGGATGCTTCATGACGCACCAAGAACGACCGAGCTGGGATGAATACTTCATGGGACTGGCGAATCAAGTTGCCAGCAGAACCACGTGCATGCGCCGCGGCGTGGGTGCTGTCATCGTGAAGGACAAACGCATTCTCGCAACGGGATACAACGGCGTACCGACCGGGCTTGCCCACTGCGAACAGACGGGATGCTTGCGCGAGGAGCTCGGTGTTCCGAGCGGGCAGCGCCACGAGATCTGCCGCGGATTGCATGCGGAGCAAAACGCCATCGTGCAGGCGGCGAAATACGGGATCAACATCGACGGTGCCACAATTTATGTGAATACGCAGCCGTGCGTCGTGTGCGCGAAAATGCTCATCAATTCCGGTATCAAAGAGGTGGTTTACCAAAATCCCTATCCCGATGAGCTTTCCATGGACATGCTTAAGGAAGCGGGCATCCAATTGCGGGTGTACGGGCAGGATGAATGCTGAGTTCCGTTTACCACTTTTTTCGTTATCGGGCTGTAAACTACGGCGTTTCATCGGTATCATATCGAATGATTTGCACACGTTTTGCGCATGCTGACCACGACGAAAGCAGAATATGGTTTTAGCTATCGTATGCGGGCTGTTGTCAGGGATTATCGGGTTCATCCCTTTAATACTCGGACTGCGTTTGACGAAGAAGATGACCAAAGCTACGAACTTCGGGCACATGGGGGTTCTCTTTTTGTTCATGTTCCTCTCATTCGTATTTCTATTCGGTGTTGCGATCGCCTACATCATGGTCGATCGTGATTCCGCGCTGTTCTTCGCAATGACAGAAGCAGTCGGGCTCTGTGGAGCCGCCATCGTTTTCGGCATACGCAAAACATTTGGGGACAAAGGAAAAAGGAGTCGCTAGTGGACGCACTTTCAATGCTCACAGCCGAGGTTCCACATCTTCAAGCGTCGTTTGATTCGGCGATCGTTATCGGCAACAGCCAGTTCGGTCTGACGCAATACATCTTATGGATGATCATTTGCTGGATCATCACCTGCGTGATCGTGCTCACCGTTGCGCGCAAGCTCACGCTCATCCCGACGAACAAATTCATTAACACGGTCGAATACGGCTATCAGTTCGTCCGCAATGATATGGGCGAGGGCATCATCGGTCACGGGTTCAAAAAGCACGTGCCGTTTTTGGCAACCTTGTTCTTCTTCATCCTGATCTCCAACTTTGTCGGTCTGATCCCGGGTTGCAAGACCCCGACGGGCACCCTTTCCGTGACCTGGGCGCTGTCGACCATTTCATTTGTGTACTTCGTCGCATGGGGCATCAAATCCCACGGCGGTCTCGGGTATTTGAAATCACTCGTTCCCTCGGGACTTCCCGTTGTGATGGTTCCCATCATCTGGTTTTTGGAACTCATCTCCACGGTCATCCGCTGGCTTACGCTCGCGGTTCGACTTTATGGCAACATGTTCGCAGGCCACATGGTGCTCGGCATCTTCGCCCTGGCAGCCAGCGTGTTCTTGACCTGCGGCATCCAGTCGGTCGATGTTCTGACCGGCGTGCTTGCCATTCCGTGGTTCTTGCTGCTGGTCGCCATGTATGCGCTTGAGACGCTCGTTGCGTTTTTGCAGGCATACGTGTTCACCACGCTCACTTCCGTCTACGTTCAGATCGCAACATCTGCACACTAGAAGGAGCCGCCCCGCGCTTTCGTGAACGCAAGCGCCGCGGGCACACCCATCAGGGTTCATCTGGCTACTCCACTTGGCCAGTGACCATAGGAAAATGTTTTTGAGAAAACAGGCTCGAAAACGGTAAAAGGAGGAAACTGTGGAAATTACAATGGTTCTTGCTGCGCTCAAGCTGGTAGGCTATGGTCTAGCCGCTGTAGGCCCTGGCATCGGCATCGGTATTGCCTGCTATGGCTGCTGCGTTGGCACCGCTCGTCAACCTGAGGTTCAGGGTCGTCTGTTCACCAACTTCATCATCGGCGCTGCTCTTGCTGAAGCTCTGGCGCTCATCGGCTTCGTGTTGGCATTCATCCTCTAGTCCATACGGTTTGTTCACTATACAAGCCCTCTAGGCTAGAAGGAGGTAGACACGTGGAAAGAAAAGTGAGATTTGCGGCAAAACTCGGCGCATCCGCTGTTGCGCTCAGTGCTCTTTGCCCCTCGCTCGCGTTCGCCTCTGAAGGTGAGGAGTCAGGCGGCATTTCCGCCATCCTACCCGACATGCTGGAATTCGTTCCCATGTTGGTCGCCTTCATCATTCTTTGGATCATCCTCGCGAAATTCGGCTGGCCGATGTTCAATGGCATGCTCGAGAAGCGCGAGAACACGATCAGGGAAGCCCTGAAGCAATCCGAGGAAGCGAAGATCGAAAGCGAGCGCGTGCTCGAAGAGTACAAAAAGCAGCTTGCTGACGCCAAAGCCGAAGCAGCCCAGGTCATCGCGGAAGCACGTGAGACCGGCGAGGCTGTGAAAGCCGATATTCAGGCTAAGGCACAGGCAGAGGCAGCCGATATGATCGCAAAAGCGCATTCGACGATCGAGGCGGAGAAGAAAGCCGCTATCGCCGAATTGCAAGCCTCTATCGCAGATACATCTGTTGATGTTGCGGCGAAGCTCATCGGGCAGGATCTGACCGAGGGCGAGCATCGCGCCATCATAGAGCGCTACGTAAAAGAGGCAGGTAGCTTCAATGGCAACTAACCGACTTATCCAAACGAGCAAAATCGAGGTGTATGCTCAGGTTGCGTTCGACGCAGCAAACGAGCAGAACGGTCAGGAAACGGTTCTTGAGGTGCGGAATCAGATGGCGTCACTGCGCAAGCTGATCAATGCCGATATGGATCTTTCCCTTGCTCTTAACGACCCAAGTTACACTCCCGAGCAGCGCTACGAGCTGGCCTTGGCTGTGTTCGCTGACTGCAACCTTGCGCTCAGGGAAGTGCTGGCTGTGATGGCCAAGAATGGCGACATTGACCTTTTGGGCAATGTCTACCATGCATACGAGGATGTGGTCGCGGATAAGCTCAAGCTTTGCGTTGTGGATGTCGTCACGGCGGTTCCGCTGGATGACGAGCTGCGCAAGCTCATCGAACAGAAGGCAGAAGCCGACTTGGGGACGAAAGCGGTGCTGAGCGAAAGCATCGACGAGTCCATCCTCGGCGGCATAATCATGAGCGTGAATGGAATGCGCATCGATGCTAGCGTGCAATCGCAGCTCAACCGCGCCCGCCACGTTCTCAAAGGAACAGATGGAGGTGAAAGCTAGTGACACAGATCACCGCTCAGGCAATTGACGAAGCGCTGCGCAAGCAGCTCGAAGCACTGAATGTGAATGTGCAGTCCCGTGAAGTGGGCACTGTTATCCAAGTCGGAGACGGCATCGCTCGCGTTGACGGACTTCGTGATGCCATGGCAGGCGAGCTTCTGGAATTTACTTCAAGTGACGGCAAGACTGTCTATGGCTTGGCGCAGAATCTTGAAGAAGACGAGGTCGGCGCCGTTCTGCTTGGTGAGGTCACAGCCATCAAAGAGAATGACCAGGTGCGTACAACGGGACGCATCATGGAGGTACCGGTGGGGCGCGCAATGCTCGGACGCGTTGTCAACCCGCTCGGAATGCCCATAGATGGTAAAGGTCCTATTCAAGCTGAGGGCACCCGCCCCGTGGAATTCAAGGCGCCAGGTGTTACGGCACGCCGTCCCGTGCACGAACCGGTGCAGACGGGCTTGCTCGCTGTTGACTCGATGATCCCGATCGGACGCGGGCAGCGCGAACTTATCATTGGCGACCGCCAGACCGGTAAGACCGCTATCGCCATCGACACGATCATCAACCAAAAAGATACCGACATCATCTGCATCTACGTCGCCGTTGGTCAGAAGGCCTCGACGGTCGCAGGTGTTGTTGAGACGCTCGAGCGCTACGGCGTTATGGAGAAGACCATCGTCGTTTCCGCGAATGCATCCGACTCCGCACCGCTGCAGTACATTGCCCCTATGGCCGGCGCTGCAATGGGCGAGTACTTCATTTACAACGGCAAGGATGGCAAGCCGGCGAACGCCGAGAATCGCGGCGGCGCTGTGCTCATCATCTACGATGATTTGTCGAAGCAGGCTGTTGCCTATCGTCAGATGTCGCTGACGCTGCGCCGTCCTCCCGGACGCGAGGCATACCCCGGTGACGTTTTCTACCTGCATTCACGTCTTCTTGAACGTGCGGTCAAGATGTCCGACGAGAACGGCGGCGGTTCGATGACGGCACTGCCTATCATCGAGACGCAGGCAGGCGACGTTTCCGCCTACATTCCGACCAACGTCATTTCCATCACCGACGGTCAGATCTACCTGCAGACCGACCTGTTCTTCCAAGGACAGCGTCCTGCTGTTGACGTAGGCATCTCCGTTTCCCGTGTTGGTGGCGACGCGCAGATCAAAGCGATGAAGCAGGTTGCTGGCTCGCTTCGTCTTGACCTTGCATCCTATCGCGAACTGCAGGCATTTACCCAGTTCGGTAGTGACCTGGACAAGGCGACGCAGGATCAGCTGACCCGCGGTTCGCACATGACCGAACTTCTGAAGCAGGGTCGCTACATGCCGATGCCTGTTGCTGAGCAGGTCGTTGCGATCTACGCAGGCAATGAAGGCTATCTGGACGATCTGCCGCTTGATGATGTGGTGCGTTTCCGTACGGAACTCCTTGACAGCATCCGCGCCAAGAATTCCGACATCCTCGACGCGATCATCACCGAGCAGAAGCTTACCGATGAGATCAAAGCCAAGATGAACGAAGCCATTTCCTCGTTCAAGAAGGCTTTTGCACCGACCGAGTAAAGGTGAGGTAAGACATGCCCAACCTTCACGACATAGAAAGGCGTATCAGCTCCGTTTCATCGACGAAGCAGATTACGCGTACCATGGAAATGGTTGCTGCTGCAAAGATCCGTCGTGCGACCGACCGCGTGGAGAATGCGCTTCCGTGGGCGATCGCCATCTCTGACATGCTGATTTCCACCGCGAAATACACGCCTGTCAGCGAGGAGCCTTTGCTGCAGATCCATGACGAGGTGAAACGTGCTCTGGTCGTAGTTGTGGCATCCGATCGCGGGCTTGCCGGCGGATTCAACACGAATGTGCTCAGGCATGCCGAGCAGCTGATCAAAGATAAAGAACGCACGGGTGTCGAAGTCGAAGTCGTTGCGTGCGGGAAGAAAGCCATCGGCTATTTCAACTACCGCAACATCAAACCGATACTCGAGTACGAAGGGCTCTCTGCGGATCCGACGTATGAGGAGGCAGCCGAGATCGCGTTGTATGCTAGCGAAGAATATGCGCATGGCAAGGTCGACGAGATCTATGTTGTCTACAATCATGCGAAGAACGCCGCGGAGCAGCGTCTGGTAGAGCAGCAGATCCTGCCCATCAAAGAGGAGAGCTACGCTGAGCTTCTCGGATTGGGTGAGGAGAAGGAAGATGTGTTCAAGCACTTCCTGGAGCGGGATGGCAGCATCCCCGGCGACGTCGACTTCGAGCCGAGCGCCGAGACGGTTCTGTTCTATCTGATGAAGTCCTATCTGCGCAACTCGTTCTTCTTCGCTTTGCTCGATTCGGCTGCAGGCGAACAAGGCGCGCGTCGTAACGCTATGAAATCGGCGACCGACAACGCCAACGAGATGGTCTCAACTTTGACCCGTATTTACAACAGTGTACGTCAAGGCGCCATCACTACCGAGATCAACGAGATCGTCGGTGGCGCCGCAGCTTTGGAGGAATAAATGGCTGATACTATCTATAAAGAAAGGAGTCAGGGAACAGGAGCAACTGGACGTATCGTTCGTGTTGTCGGCGCTGTCGTGGACGTTGAATTTCCACCGGATGCAATGCCCGCGATCTACAACGCGCTTACCGTGAACGCAACGACGCCCGCGGGTGAATTCAGCACCGTGCTTGAAGTACAAACCCAGCTTCCGGGCGATATCGTGCGTACCGTTGCTATGACTTCCACTGACGGCCTGGTGCGCGGTGTTGACGCTGTTGATACCGGTGCGCCCATCATGATGCCCGTGGGACAATCCACCTTGGGCAGAATCTGGAACGTGCTCGGCGAGCCCGTTGACGGCAAGCCGATGCCCGACGATGTCGAGTGGATGCCTATCCATCATCCCGCACCGCCGTTCGACACCTTGATCACCTCGACCGAAACGTTCGAGACGGGCATCAAGGTCATCGACCTCATCGAGCCCTACGTCAAGGGCGGCAAGACGGGTCTGTTCGGCGGCG
>CAZFGW010000018.1:12870-42843 GCA_964518575.1 uncultured Eggerthellaceae bacterium | reverse complement strand
CGCGTCTCGTTGGTCGCGAAACTGCTGGCAGGCACACCCGTGCCGTCTGCCTGCACCTCGACTGCGGACCGCGTTGTCTTTCCGCATCAAAAGCGGAAAGACAACGACCACCCCCCAGCCACCCCAAATTAACCAACAAATGTTCGTATATTTTGTCCCGAATATGCCCGTATGCTGGGACGATGTACCCCCGATGACCGTATCTGGTGGAGGTGTCTTTTTGATTGGTTAGATCGATCATGTTGACGTTGGGGCGAGATTTATCTCGCCCGCCCATGGTTCATCATCGGGGTCGTTACATATATATGGTCAACGCCGCTGGATCCATTCGCCATCCCCATCATCAAGGTCGTTACAAGCGGACGAGATAAATCTCGTCCCAACGTCTATTCCCATTCAACTTCGTGATTCATTGTTGATCACGTCCGGTTCGCCATGAAAATCCAAAGGAAACTATCGAATTTCTAGCAGATTTGTTACAAAAATCTTATCGAAATAGCATACGAATCAAACAATGTCACACTTTTTTCTCAGATCAGAGCAAGAAGGAGCGCACCATGAAGGGCTTTATGAACGAGTTCAAAGAGTTTATCAACCGGGGAAATGTCATGGATATGGCGGTCGGCGTGATCATCGGCGCCGCATTCACCGCCATCGTCACATCGCTGACGGACAACATCATCAACCCGTTCATCACGCTGATCACGGGCGGAAACGGAACCAACATTTCCGGTCTCGCGATTCCTGTCACCGACACGCAGAGCATCGATTTCGGCGCATTTATCAGCGCGATTATCAACTTCCTGATCGTCGCCTTCTGCGTTTTCCTTATCGTGAAGGCGTTCAACAAAATGAAGGACGGCGACCTCCGGATTCCCGGTCGGACAAAGACCGGCGAAAAGACCATCGAGCACGCTCCTGTGTGTCCTTTCTGCAAAGAAGAAGTGAATGTCGGGGCCACGCGTTGTAACCATTGCACCGCCGAGCTTCCTGCGCCCGCCGAGGTCACGATCGAAATCGTCGAGTAGTCGAGTAGTCGAATAACCGAGCAGTCGGGTTGCTACCACGCGTACGTCGCGTCCTTCGCGCCCACCAATGCAGCAATCCCTGTGATGACGTAATTGGCGAATACGGTGCACCATCAATGACCCCAAATGTCACGACCCCAATACAGCATCGTTTGCGGGCGAGATGAATCTCGCCCCAACGTCTATCCCAGCCATAAATCCAATTGTAAAAATCACCTCTTGTATAATCACATCATCGAGAAATTGCCGCCGCAAACGCGCTGATCGAAAGGGGCTGCTTTGTCAGAAATTCATTTTGGAACCGATGGTTGGCGGGCGATCATCGGGCAGGATTTTACGCGGGAGAACGTGGTTCGCGTGGTCGACGCCGCCGCACAGACGTACCGGGAGACGGCGCAGGAAAACGACCAGTATTCCCCGGACGCGCGCACGCTCTACATCGGACATGACTGCCGGCAGGACGCGCATGCGTATGCTGAGCTCGCGGCGGAAACGGCGGCGAAGCACGGGTTCGACGTCGTGCTCACCGAGGACTATTGCCCCACGCCGACGCTGTGTTGGTCGGTGGCGCACGACCCGTCGGCGGTCGGCGGCATCATGCTGACGAGCTCGCACAATCCTGCGGAGTACCTGGGCATCAAGCTGCGGATGGCCGACGGCGGTGCCTCGCCCAAGGAGTTCACGGACATCGTGGAGACGCATCTTGACGACGCGGCAGCTGTCGGTGCTGCCGGTGCAACCACCGCTGTCGGTGCCACTACCACCATAACCGCCCCCGCTGGCTCGATCGAAGTTCGCAACCTCATGCCGCCCTACCTCGACGCTCTTCGCCAGCTCGTCGACGTCGACGCCATCAGTAAGGCGGGGCTGAAAGTCGTGGTCGACCCCCTCTTCGGCGCGGGACGCGGCTATCTCGCCGGCCTCCTTCGCGATATGAATGTCGAGGTCGCCGAGATCAACAACGCTGAGGATCCCACGTTCGACGGGCTGCATCCCGAGCCCATTCCGCCGTGGGTTGACCGCGGGCTCGCCAAGGTGAAGGAGCTCGGGTACGACGCGCTGTTCATCAATGACGGCGATGCCGACCGCATCGGGGCGGGCGATCGCGCGGGGAATTTCGTGAATCCGCACCGGATCATCGCGCTGGTGACGCAGCATTTGGTCGATCGCGGCGAATCGGGGCGCGTCGTTTCGACAGTGACCGCGTCTGCGCTGCTCGATCGTTTGTGCCGCAAGCTCGGGCTCGATTACGTCTCCACGCCGGTCGGCTTCAAGTGGATTTATGGCGAAATGGAAAAAGGCGGCGTCATGGTGGGCGGCGAAGAGTCCGGCGGCATCGGACTGCCCGGTCACGTGAAGGAGCGCGACGGACTGCTCATGGCGCTGCTGCTCACCGAAATGATGGCGCAGACGGGCAAGGATTTGGGAACGCTCGTGTCAGAAATGCTTGATGAGCTGGGATATCTTGAGTTCGCGCGCCGTGGTCTCACGGTAACCGACGAGCAGATGGACACGTTCAAAACGCAGACGATTCCGCAGTTCACGTCCGATTCAATCCTCGAGAAACAGGTCGTCGGCACCGATCGGCGCGACGGCGTGAAGTTCATGCTCGAGGGCGACGCGTGGGTAATGATGCGCCCGTCCGGCACCGAGCCGCTCGTCCGCGTGTACGCGGAGGCGGAAAGCGTCGACGAGGTGAACGCGCTGCTCGATTGGGCGGAAGGAATCGTCGCGCCAGCGTAGCGGACTTGCAGGATGGCGAATGGAGGCGAGACGGAGCGGAAGGTACGTGACGCGCTCCAGATGTGCCTTCATTTCGAGATGGCGAACGGAAGCTGGTTGGTGCGGGTTTGTGTGGGTCGGCGCAGGTCTGAGCGAGTCTCTTCGCCATACATCTACCGAGTATTCGCCCTACTTTCGCCATACATTTGCCAAGTGTTAGCGGCGATTCGTTTGTAACATCCCGGTTTCGCATTGCTTGCTTTTGTGATTCGGCGCGGGATTTGCCAGGTTCCGCATTTATAATGGTCGGACGTGAAGTTAGAAAACCTACGACTGGTTTACAGGAGGCAAAAATGAACAGATTCTTATCCTTTTTGGTTGGCGGTGCCGTAGGCGCTATCGGTGCGCTCCTTTTGGCTCCTCGTTCTGGCGAAGAAACGCGCAATTTGGTCGCCGATCATGCAGGCAACATCGCGAATGAGGCGCAGCAGTTCACCGATCAGGCGCGCGCGACCATTCAAGATGGTCTTCGTCAGGCAACTGATCGTGGTGCAGAAGTTGTCGACAACGTGAAGAGCGTCGTGAGCAATGGCGCGTCCGTCGCGTCTGACAAGAACGACGAGCTCCGCGCGAAGATTGAGGCTGCTCGTGAACGCATTGCAGCTCAGGTGAAAGAGAATGCTGCGGAAACCGCCGAGAATGCCAAATCGGCTATTCCAGAAGTTGCCGCTGATGCGAAAGATGCCGTGAGCGATGCTGCAGCTGCCGCGGACAAAGCAGTTGACGAAGCGAAGGTAACGGCTGAGAAAACGGTCGATGCCGCTGCTGACCAGGCTTCTCGTCTGTAAGTTAGCGAAGCTCCGCGTACCAAAGAGCGCGTTTCAGCACGATATGCTGGCGCGCTCTTTTTTTGTGCGCGGATGATCCAACAGGAATAACGTTTGGGCATAGACGTAGGTTACGTCCGGTTCGCCCCAACGTCGGTCCCAATCATTGTCCGTTATAAACGGTTCGCCATCTTTACAAAACAACTCATCTAAAAGCGATTCGCTCATTGTTCAACCCGCATTTTCGCCATAATTTCGCCCGAAAGGTTACATGTAATTGTACGTTTCGTAACAAAAATCGACATTTGTTCAATGCATGCGATTTTGCTCGATCGCCCCATTATTCTGTTTGAGCGCAAACTGCGCTATGCGCGCGTGCCGAATTGTGCCAGATGCATCGCGTCAACATCCTGTCGGCACCTCGCCGAAGCAGTGGAGGAGCGCGATACAAGGTCGGTGCAAGAACGTTGCAAGAACAGTGCAAGCTTGCTGTAAAAGCGCTGTAAGAACGCTGCAAGACCGACGCACGTACGGGGCATAAGCGCAACGTACAAAAGCGCAGCATGAGAGAACGCGAAGGCGCGAAGAAGGGGAGCATGGAGAACGCATCGAACAAACGAGATTCAACCAAGCTCGCTGTCAGGTTGACGGCAGGCATGGTCGTCATTCTCCTTGTTGTTTTCTTTGCTTTCACCTTGAACAACATGATCACGATTTCGCGCGAGGTCGAGTCCATCAAGAACGGCCCGTATCCAGCTTCCGTTGCGGCGGGGCACATCGAGACGAACCTTGCTCGATTGGAAACGTACGCGCAGGGTTTGATCAGCTTAGACAAATTCGCCGATAACAATCAGGCTATTTCGGACAAATTGCAATCCATCGACGACGATATTCAGAATCAGCTCAGCATCATCAGCCCGTATGACCTCAAGGATCCCGAAGTCGTGACCACGCTGAAAGTGTCATACGGCGTACTGTCAGGGCGGCTGGGTGCGTTCTGCGACTTGTGCGAGAACCCAAACACCTCTGCCACAGAACTCGAGAGCTACTTCACCACCTACATTTCACCCATGATCAAAAGCCTCATGATCAATGTGAACGTTATCATGGACGAAACAACGGCGGTCGTCGATGACATGTATCAGGTGGTCAACTCGGCCGCGAACCAGACGATTTTCCTCTCGTCCATCCTGATGGTCAGCGTCATTTTCATGGTGGGTGTGTACTTCTTCTTGATCCGTCGGAAGGACCAACAGGAGCAAATTCTACGTGATGACCTGGAGAAAGCGGTGATCGAGGCACAGAACGCCAACATCGCGAAATCGGAATTTCTCTCCAATATGTCGCACGACATCCGCACTCCCATGAACGCTATTGTGGGGCTGACCACCATCGCGAACGACAATCTCGACGACCCGCTGCGGATGAAGCAATGCCTCACGCGCATCACAACGTCGTCGCGTCATCTGCTCAGCCTGATTAACGACGTTTTGGACATGAATAAGATCGAAAGCGGCAAAGCCATCCTGAGCGAAGAGCGATTCAACCTGCCTGACATCACGAGCGAGCTCATCAACATCGTCGAGCCGCAGGCGCGGGAGAAGAAGCTCAAGACTGACTTCCTTGTGTACAACGTCGATCACGAAGAACTGATCGGCGACGCCATGCGACTGCGTCAAATTCTCCTAAACCTGGTAAGTAACGCCGTCAAATATACGAACGAAGGAGACATCGTCCGGGTGATCATAACAGAAGACGATTGCGATGAAGAGCGCAAAACGCTGCTGCAGATTACTGTGGAGGACTCGGGGATCGGCATGGACGAGGAGTTCCTGAAGCGCGTGTTCGATCCGTTCGAGCGCGAGCAGAACGAAACGACCAACTTCACCGAGGGCACGGGGCTCGGCATGGCCATCACGAAGAACCTGGTCGACCTGATGGGTGGCACTATTTCGGTGCGCAGCGAGGTTGGCGTTGGCACGGAATTCACAGTGCGGCTTCCGATGTTCGTGGCGGTGTACGGCGCGCATTTGGACAGCGCAGCGCATGCGGTTACTCATGGCGAAGATATTTGTGTCGAAGACGAGCGTGACAACGTACTCGAGCTTTCTCCCGAGCCCATGTATGACATTGACGGGTTCGATGCGCTGCGGGTGTTGATTGCCGATGACAATTACGTAGTCGCGCAAAACGCGCTTACCGTCATGCGCGATTTCGGTATCGAAGCACGCATTGTCCAGTCGGGCAGCGAGGCCATCCGTATAGCAGTTGACGCCGAGCAACAGGGGCAGCCCTTCGACCTCATGATCGTCGACATGACGATGCCTGACCTCAATGGTATCGAAACAGTGGCGCGCATTAACGAGCAGCTTGGGGAGAACGCCCCGCATACGGTTCTGTCCGCATATGTGTGGTCGAATCTCGAAGATCAGGCGCGCGCGGCGGGCATCCACTCGTTCATCCATAAGCCGATGTTCAAATCGCGGCTATATGCTGTCATTCGCCGCGAGTGTTTCGAGGACGAAGCAACAGCGGAAGTGTCGGAGATTCGCAAAAAGGAGCCGGTGTCGGGACGCGTACTGCTGGTGGACGACAACGACATCAACCTTGAGATCGGTGCAGAATTGATCTCGCAGCTCGGTCCGGAGGTCGAAACGGCGACCGACGGATTAGAGGCAATTGCAAAGGTGTCGGACGCGCAAGAAGGGTATTTCGACCTCGTGTTCATGGATTGCAAGATGCCGCACATGAATGGGTTCGAGACTACGGAAGCTATCATCAAGCTGTGCAACGACCGCGGGCACAAGCAGATTCCCATCATCGCCATGACGGCGAACGCGTTCAAGGAAGACCGCGACCACGCGTATGCGTCCGGCATGTCCGGGTTCATGTCGAAACCGGTCAACATTCACGAGCTCGAGGACAACCTGCGGCGGTTTTTGTCGTAGCGGTTTTTAATCGCAAATCTGTCGCGGATTCGCCCCAACGTCCATCAGAAACATTTTCCCAAATCAAAAACCCTTCGCCCACCTTCGCCATTATCCGTTGTATTACATAATCCTCATTTTCGCGATGCGCCCGCGCAGGTACGGTATGATTTACACCGCACCTGAACAACGTGCACTGCATTAACGCCGACAAACTGATCATTTCATGACTGACGCGCAACAAACAACCATTCAAACGACCGCGGACCAAAACGCCGTTAACACGGGCGCGCTCTACAACCAGAAGGTTTACGTGCCCGCGCCCAACAAAAACGACCAGGACCACGTGAAAAAACTCGGGCGCGTCCACCAATTTGTTTACCATCCCAAAGAACCGCGCTGCGTCGGCTTCCTCGTCAAACGTCCCGACATGGCGCTCATGTTCCATCGCAAAGACGCCTTCGTCGCGTTCGACGGCTTCACCGTGATCGACGGGCACATCATCGCAAGCAGCAGCCCGCAAGCAATCGGCGCGGGCGCGTGCAAACGCCTCGGCATCAATCTGGACGATTGCGTCATCTGGTCGGGACTTCCCGTCATGACGAAAGATGGCGAAACGCTCGGGCTCGTGGGCAACGTCATCTACGACCGTACGACCGGGCGCGTGCTCCAGCTGGAGATCAGCCAAGGCGCCACCGCCAACACGCTGCTGGGCAAGCGCTGTATTTCCGCGAGTGAGATCCTCGGATTCAAGCGCGGAATGGGAACGCCGTTGTACGCCGCCGACGAGACGGACTTGAATGCGCTCGGCGCGCTCGTGGTGAGCGATGCGGCAAAGGAGGCGCAAGTCGACGGCGGGGTCGCGCAGAAAGCGGGCGAGGCGACTGCCATCGTTGCGGACAAGGCGCAGAAAACTTACAAGAAAGTGGTCAAGAAGGCGAAGCCGAAGGTCGAGGAAGCGTCGAAGGTGGCGGGCGAGGCGATCAACAAAGGCGCGTTCGTGACGGGGCGCCAGATCGGGCGTGCAAGCGGAATGTTCGGGAAATTCGCCGACGAATTCAAAAAAGGCATGCGCGGGGAATAGATGAAAAGCGCGGATACGTTTAAATTCATCGGGCTCATCGCTTTTTTCGTGATCATGGCGATTGTCGTGTATTGCCTGTGGCCCTACATCGCCGACATTTTCCAAGAAGGCGGCATCGAGCGCGTCACGAACGACGTGCGCAACGCCGGGGTTGGCGGCGTCTTCATCCTGCTGGCCATTCAATTCATCCAGGTCGTCGTCGCGTTCATCCCGGGTGAGGTCGTGCAGATGGCGGCGGGCATCATTTACGGTCCGTGGTGGGGCGCACTCATCATCTTTGTCGGCTGCATCATCTCGAGCGCGCTCATTTTTATTCTCGTCCACAAACTTGGCGCGCCGTTCGTGCATGACATGGTGCCGCAGAAATACATGGCGAAATTCCGCTCGTTCGAAAAATCCGGGCGGTTCAACATCGTGGTCTTCATCCTGTTTTTGATTCCCGGTATGCCGAAAGACGTGTTCACCTACATCACGCCGCTATCCGACATGCGGCTGGGCACGTTTCTGCTGCTGACCAATTTCGCGCGCATCCCCGGCATCGTGGTTTCCACGTACGCCGCCGCGGGTCTCGTCGAGGGGCGCGTCTGGGAAAGCGTGATCATTTTCTGCGTGCTCGCGCTGGTCGCGGGGCTGTCGCTGTTGTTTTACAACCGGATTATTCAGAAAATGGAGAAGGTTTCGGGGAAGAATTTGCCCGATTTGGACGATATCGATTCCGATTAATTGCGTTATTTTCTCGAGAAAACGTTTGGGAATAGACGTTGGGGCGAACCGATCGTAATCGGGAATAATCCTATTGGGGAAAACGTTTGGGAATAGACGTTGGGGCGAACCGATCGTAATCGGGAATAATCCTATTGGGGAAAATGGTTGGGATAGACGTTGGGGCGAGATTCATCTCGCCCGCAAACGATACGGTATTGGGACTGTTGCGGTTTTGGGGTCGCCATTGACGTAACCAATTTGCCAACCGTTTCATCATCGGACTCACCACACGGCGGGCGCGATAAATCGCGCCCCAACGTCCACCTGAACGGTCATCCCAATTTACTGAATCATCCCTCCCAGAACCGTTCATCGTGGTTACGGATCCTACGATGAACCATTCGTAATTGAAAATGATTCTATTGGAAAAATAATTGGGAATAGACGTTGGGGCGAGATTCATCTCGTCCGCAATCCGCACGGCATTGGCAACGATCCAATTGGTTGGGTATTTCAATAATGGCGAACGTTTCGAATGGCGCGACCAACCCGCCCGAAATCGGTCATCGCGAGCACATGCAACCTACATCATTGCCATACCCATTGTTGCTACAATGAACGCAATCATTTCCAAACGATCGAGCGCTTTATGAACGACGAACCAACAACCGAAATCCCGATGCGCGAGCGCGACGCAATACGCCCTCAATCGGGGGCGGGACTTCCCGCTACTCCCTCGAATATCACCCTTTCTATCGTCTTCGCCATCGCGCTTCTGATCTCGTTCGCATTCCTAGGCTGCCTGGACACCATCAACACGCTCCAAAACAACGTCGCGTCGACGAGCCGACTGGGATCGCTGCTCTTGGAGGATACGAACAATCCGTTTTTGTTCCAACTTCAAACGCTCTTCATGAACGTGCCGCCGTTTACGAGCTTGTTCGCGCTGCTCATTCCGCCCTTCGTTCTGCGCACCTATCGAACGCCGCGGGGGCGCGACTTTGTTTTGATCGGTGTTTCGTTCGCGGTTACCCTTGCCATCATCTTGGCGAGCGCGTTCGTGCAAACGGGTGGTTTCTGGGCGCTTTTTAAAACGCCGCTTGCGGGCATTCTCACTATGTTTTCGGTGATCTCGATCACGGCGCTCTTGTCGTGCATGCTCATGAAACTTTTCTTATACATTTCTGACGCGCATCAACAAAAATGTGACATAAAACCACTGATTTCTGGCATAATCCTTGCGCTTTTACTCGGCATATCCATCGTATATCTCACCGATCTTGGCAGTGGGTTCGAGCAAACGCTCGAGGCTACCGAAAACGCTGTCTTGGAGGGGACGGCGCCACAGGTCGCGCAAGCGAACGTGGCGGCGGCTGAATCGATGGCGAGCCGTATGGGATCGGTCGCATTTCCTCTGGGTAATGCTTTTCCCTTCAACTGGCTTTTGCTTACGCTGATTCCTTGGCTCTGTGCAGCGGCATCTAACAGTGCTCGGCGCACGGGCGTGTCTTTACTGAAGCCCTCGCGCCGAACGACCCCGCTTTATATAGGTGCGTTTTTGATTGCCCTTGCCATTGTGCTTTCGTCCTCGCTCGCGCGGGCGCACACGCTCTTGGCGCTTTGGCAATATCCGCTCGATATCCTGCTGACATTGCTATCGGTGTTAGCTTTCTGTGCGGTTATATACACAATGCTGTTTGTTTTCTTCAGATTCGTGCAAGATTTCTCTCAGAAAAGCGCAGATCCAAACACCCCGCTTTTCACTCCGCAGCTTGCTCAGGTGCAATACCTCATCGTTTTTGCAATCCTCATCGTTGCGTGGCTTCCGTATCTCCTCGCCTTTGCACCGGGCTCTGCGGAAAACGACATCACGCGTCAGCTCGCCCAGTTCCTCGGCATGCAACCCCTGACCGACCATCACCCGGTTCTCTCTACTTATATATATGGGTTCGTTTTTTCGCTCGGATATAACGCGGCGGGGGCGAACGCGGGGCTCATGCTCGTGGTGCTCATGCAGACGATCGCGCTGGCAGTTGCATGCACCTTCCAAGTCTACGTCGTCAAAAGCCTGCGCGCCCCGCGATGGGTCGCCATCCTCATGATCTGCTTCTTTGCGCTGACGCCCGTCTTCGGCACATTCGCGCAATTCGCCGGCAAGGATACGCTGTTCGCAGCCGTCTTCGCTGTTTATGTGGGGCTGTTCGTGCTCTACCTGAAAGATCCGCGCAGCTTCTCAAGCTCGATCGGCAAGATGATCGCGTTCGCCCTCGTGGCTATTTTGGTCGGACTCATTCGCCACAACGGCTTTTACGCGGTGCTGTTCTCGATGCCGTTCCTTGTGTTCGCGCATCTACGTGCCCCTGCAGGCGCGGGGTGTGATGGCGAAGATGGCGAAAGTGGCGAAGGTGGCGAACGAGACAGCCAATGCGACGCCGATCAAGCTTTCGAAACTACCGCGCAGCATGGCGAAGGTGGCAAACAGAGCGCCGACCAATCCACCTCAGTGCGCCCGTCGCTCATGAAAAAGCTGCTTCCGCTCGTTGCCGTTGTGATTGCCATTCCGTGCTTGGGCGCTCTTTTGGTGAGCGCGTCGGGCGCCGAACGGGGGAGCGTTGCGGAAATGCTCTCCATCCCGATGCAACAGGTCGCCCGTGTTGCGCACGACGATCCCGATGCCATTGCGGAGGCGGATCGCGCGGTGCTTGCGCGCACGTTTGGTGAGACCGAGATCGGACCATGGTACGATCCCACCATTTCTGACCCCGTCAAGTCCTACTTCGAGCGCGGCGCATCCGTGTCGGAGTTTATGGGCGCGTGGGCGTCGATCGGCAGGGCGCATCCGCTTGCCTACGCGGACGCGCTTGGCGAGATGACCTACGGGTATTGGGCGGTGCAGACCGTGCCGACCTATGGCGAGGAATGGACGTATTTCATGCAAACGACCCATTCGATCGATTGGTCGCGCACGACGTCCGCCGTCGTTTTGCAAAACGCCGAGTCTGTCATCGATATTCTGCGCGCAATCCCGCTCATTGGGCTTCTTACGCAAGCAGGATTCTATACCTGGCTTCTGCTCATCATGATGGCGTACCTCATCGCCACGCGCCGACCGCGCTGCCTGATCGCGCTGCTGCCCGCCATCGTGTTCGTGCTGACGTGCATGCTCGGCCCGGTGAACGGGGACATCCGGTATATGCTGCCCGTGATCGCCGCCATGCCCGCCCTCGTCACCTATGTATTTATATATAGGGCGAATAGGGCGAACCGCCCGTAACCGGAAATGATCCAATCGGGATAACGGTTGGGCATCGACGTATCACGGCGAACCGCCCGTAATCAATGGCGTCTCAATTCCAATAACGATTGGGCATAGACGTTGGGGCGAGATTCATTTTGCTCGCAACGCACCCCCCCCCAAATCCACACAAATACACATATCTTCACAAACCTGTAAAAACTCTGAAAACTAAATATAGTTATCCTCAAACAAACATATACAACATCTTGCGATTTCGCCAGAAAATATGAATGAAATGTGAATTACTTGTTTGCATTTTGTCGTACGCGTTTGTAGACAATATCGAAAACGTTGCGAAAGCGTATACAAATGGCATCCAGCGCGATATAACTATACTCGGTTGTTAGGATTGGTCAGAAAAATTAGTAAAGGAGGAAGACCATGAAACTCACCAAGACACTTGGAGCATTTGCATTGACGGCCGCTCTGGCAATGGGCGCTATCCCCGCATTTGCAGCTGGCATTGACGTCAGCACCGTCGAGGATCAGTTCGTGCAGCAGGCAGGCGATGCGAACGACACCGCTTCTGCATCAACCACCATTAAGGGTACTGCAATCAACTCTCAGCTGAATGCTGTTATCCCGATCGAGCTTACCGTTGTTACCCCTTCAACGGGTGGCGCACTTGTTTGCCCTGATGCAACGGCTTACCGTATCACCAACAAGGGCACGGATTCTATTGACGTGATCCAGGCTAAGGCTACTGGCTCCAGCTTCCAGATGGTTGATGATTACACCAGCATCACCAATGGTTCTGCAAACAGGATGTCCATGAACGTTACGAGCGGTGGCAAGACCATCAACCTGAACAAGGGTATGAATTCTGATGGTTCTGAGGCTTTCTCGATCGCTGGTAACGCAAGTGCTGGTCTGGCGCTTGATGGTGGCACCTATGTGAATCCGTCCAAGCCTCTGGCTGCTGGTGCTCTTGCTGACACCCTTTGTGTCGTGAAGTACACCATTGCTCCTACTAATTAATTGGTACGAAGCAATTTCCGACTCGATCATAATCTGTGAAGAATATCGATAGTGTTGGACGGGGGCGGTCATGATGACCGCCCCTTTTTCAATCGAATGATAAACAATACCGGGCTTGTCCTCTCATACATTCAACAACAAGGAAGAACCATTAATGAAATGTATCCAGCATCAATGGTGGAATTAAATGACCAAACACTGCTAAAATATAAAATACGTATGTGTTAGCTGAGTGAGCGGGAGCTTACCTTATCTAAACGGGGACGAAAACTATGGCAAACGATGAACTTCAAGATAAAAGCAACAGCACCAGTAGCAGCCCTGCTAAAAAGCGCAGCAAAGGCTTTACCATTGGCATGACCATCGCAGCTATTGCCATTATCTTGGCGCTCATTTTTGGCATATATATGTTCATGGATTCCACGCAGCAACCGAAGCGCGGCGGTGCTCTTGGTCAGCTTGACAATAAGACCACCGAGGAAATTCAAGCTGAACTCAACAAGATTGTTGAGGAGGGCATGATGAACATCTCTATTGCCAGCGTTATCCCGTTTGATTCTCCGACTTCGGAAGGGGAGGTCAAGATTGAGAATTCTCCTGCGAATCATTACTTGATGCAGGTTGAGATTGCTCTTGCTGATACGGGTGAGGTCATCTATACCTCAGAAGTCTTGGAACCGAACTACCATGTGCAGTATGCGAAACTCGATAAGACGCTCGCTCCGGGAACATATCCTTGCACTGCAACATTCTATGCGCTTGACCCCGAAACCGAAGAGCAGGTTGGACAGGCAGGCGCCCAGGTAGTAGTAGTAATAGGCGGCTAAGACGGGAACACTCATTCGGTTTCAACCGATTTACCTAACAACCATTTTATTCCTACCCAATTAGCCCATAAAACATAAAGACGTGCAGCCGTTTTGCTGGGAAGCAGAAGGAATTTGGTGTTAGTGATGAAGAGGATGATCGAAAGAATTCTTGCGGTTGGTTTGAGCCTATGCTTGGTATGCACGCTCACGCCGGCTGTTGCATTTGCAACGTCGGGGTCAGCGGGCGAAGGCGGCTCAGGAGCAGATCAAGTCAGTCAGGTCGCACCGATCGATGACAACAAGACATCGGTCAGCAATGAAGAAGACTACTTCATTCAAACACCGACGGACAAAGAGGGTACCGCCAGTGCTCAAACGAAGGTTCTCGGTATTGTCATTGATCCTCTTCGCTTCGCCGAAGCAACCGAAGACTGGAACTATCCCAGTGCGCGCGCAGCTGTTGACGACACCGTAGCAAGTCCTCTGACCGCTATCCTCTATCAGGGCGACGCTGCGAACAAGCCATCAGGCAACTACACCTACACGTGGACAGTCGAGCCTATGACCAAAGGTCCTGATGGTATCCTTGTTGGAAACGGTGATACGCGTGAGATCGACTCTCAAACAGTGACGGGACACAGTGGAACGTTCGAGCTTGCTATTCCAGAGAGCTTGCTCAACGATGGTTTCCTCAAGGACAATTCCTACTATCGCTTCACCATCGAAGTGAAGGATGACACGAACAATTGGGTCACGTCCACCGAGATCAACGTATCTACTATGTCCGACTATCGGCATGGCATTGCAATCGCGAACGGCGACGAGAAGCTGGGCGTGCGCGCGGAGAGCTTCTTCTATCACCCAGCGATGGGCACCGTCCAGCTCATCAAGGGTACGGACATTACCAATGATGCCGACCCGGTCTACCAAAAGCTTGCTTCTGAGGCAGCGAACATTTCGTCAGAACCATCCATTACCAATCCCTACAACCTGACGCTCGGTCTTGATCCGGGCTATGGTAAGGGACAGCAGCCGTTCCTCTACGGCACCACAGTTACGCTCGACCTTTCCGACCCCAACATCCCGTACGCCAAGGACGACGATGTGTGGGTCTATCGCCTTGATCCGAACACGCAGAACGTGCAGCGGTTCAAGGGCAAGGTCATCGAGCTTGAGACAACAGGCGGCGCTCCCATGATGGATGCTGACGGCAATCGTCGTCTGGCGGTGTCCGTTTGGATCCCGTATGAGAAGTACGGTTTCAAAGAAATCCTTAATGGCGAAACGCTCAAGACGGTGGATCTGGGAACCTTCGCCATCGGCTATAAAGCGGGCGACGTTTTCCGCATCACGTCGAAGGCGTCCGAAGGCGGTCAGATCACTCCGCTCAACAACGCGTCGCTTCAGAGCATCATAAAAGCCAAAACGTTCAACGTGTATCCCATGATCGGATACGAATACAAGGACGCAACGGTTACCATCAACGGGACCGAGAAAACCTATGACCCCGCGTGGCTTTCCGGGAATGTCTTGACCATCGATCCGGTGGAGCTGGGCATCAATGACGGCGATATCGTGGTGGTTACGGCGAACTTCGCGAAAGCGGCGCTTCCTGAGCCGCCTGAAGACTTCCAGACCAATGTCAAAGTTATTGGCGAAGAGGGCGCAGTCGGCACGGTGGAGGTCTGGTCGAATAAACCCGAATGGGACGACGGATCGGGTAACACCAAAGGCACGGTCAGCCAGGGCGAGAACAAGAGCTTCACGTGCAATTCCGCATTCGCTGTGTTCCTGAACTTCATTCCGGGAACTGATCCTTCCAGTGTGGTGAAGTCGCTCAAGATCAATGGTACGGAATATGAGCCGGCGGGAAACAACTACACCATCGCGGCATTGACCGAAGCGCAGAATATCGAAGTCACGTTCGCACCGGGCATGCCGCCTGAAGTTCTCGAAAAGTCGGTGTCCGCCAGCATCATCGGCGGTCATGCTGCTCTTCTTGATGAGGCTTCCGGCAAGTACGAGCAGGACGATGGCAGTGCCATCACATCGGTGACGAAAAAAGTACCCGAGGGCGGCTTTGCTGATTTCTCCATCAAGAAAGATGCGAACTATACGATCGACAAAGCAATTCTGAAGATCGGTGCGGCAACGACTGATGTTACGGCGTGCGTGATCGAAAGTACTACCATTGACACCATCAGTGTCCCGAACATTGTCTCCGATTGTTCGCTCGAGCTTTCCTACAAGTTGAAGACATTGGATCTGACGCTTAATTTCAATAATGAGGGTGGCAGTGTGACTGCTGGCAAATCAAAGCTTGAAGCGGGCGAACAGACAACGTTGACCATCACCCCAAATGCGGGTTACACGCTGGGCACGTTTGAGATTGATAGCACCGATAAGATGTCTGAGCTCACTCCCGATCCCACCACCGACGATGGTCCGTACTACCTCATCATCGTCAATGGCGAGAACGGAACAACGGTCACCAATCCGGATGGCTACAAGGTCATCTACGTTACGGGCAGCAGCTGCGTTGTCGATGCAACATTCACGGCGGATACCCCGCAGCCCGACAAGCTGGTATGGGTGAATACCTCAGTTGATGGCGAAGGCGGCACGATCACGCCGTCGATGCAGGTTAACCCGACCGACGAAGTGGTCATTTGGTTCTTCCCGAATGATGACAAAGAGATAGATTTCTTCACGGTCACCGAGAACGGCACGACCACAACCTATGCTCCCACGGGCACGGACGCGCATCCTGGTTACGACAACGCGAAGTGCAAACTTACGCTGGGTGCGTCGGCAAACGACCGCACCGTTCAGGTCAAGTATAAGGACGGCACGTCTCCCGTTGCAGGCAAGAAAAAGTGCCAGGTTACGCCTATTGCGCAGGCAGGCGGCAGTATTTCGCCGAACGAGCCTACCTTTATATATGTAGGCGAATCGCAGCAATTCACGTTCATTCCCGAGCCCGGCATGGTAACGAGCAAGCTGTATGTGAATGGCTCTGAGGTAACCGATACCACTCTTTGGGATGGCGGGAATACCTACAATATGGAGATTCCGTCCACCACAACCGACGACGAGCTTGAGCAAACGCTGCGGGTGACCTTCAAGTCGGAAACGCCGCTTCCCGACGGCACGACGTTCAATGTTGAGGTGATACCGGGCGCGCATGGCACCGCCAGTCCTCTTTCGAGCCCGAATCAAGCGCCGGGTGAAAAGGTGCCCATCAGCATCGCCCCTGATTCCGGCTACAAAGTAAAGAGTGTCCAGTGGGCTATTGTTGCGGCAGACGGCACTGAGGGCACGAAAGAAGACGTGACCAAGGATCTCGTTGGTGGTACGTCGTTTACCATTTATGACCTGCAAGCAAGTTACAAAGTATATATCGAATTCGAGGAAGACCCCAACGCTCCCGAGGTGGAGAAGATCTATCTTGACGCGAAGAACCTGACCTTAGGTTCGGGTGCTACGCTCAGTCCCGAGTTTGGCGGTTTGATGTTTGTAAAGGCAGATGGCGCCGACCATGCTACCGCTGACGCATCCTTCACGCTGACCTTGGCTGAGGGCTACAAGCTGGACGATTCCGCCACCGGCGAGACGGGCATCATGATCGAGGTCGATGGCACGACCAAGCACATCACGCCTACGAAAACTGCGGACGGTCTGTACACCTTCACCATTCCTAAAGAAGATGTTAAAGCTGATCTGAAGCTCACGGTTAAGACAGCAACGGAGACTCCTTCTACTGAGAAGCTGGTCACGCGCACGGTTACCATCACCAAGCATGGCAACGGCGAGGTGTCGCCTTCCGGCTTTGGCAATATCGTGCGCGTTGAAGCGGGCAAACCGCAGACGTTCTACTTCATTCCTGAAGCTACGCCCACGCAGTACAAGCTGGACGCCGTCTATGTTGATGGCGAACTCGTGAGCACAACGAACTACTCATACACCATCGATGCGGTGAACAAGGACATGACGATTGAGGTGCTGTTCACCGAAGGAACGCCGGTGCCGCCCGTTCCACAAACATGGAAAGTCAAAGCGCAAACTGACGGCTCGGGCACCCTTTATCCGAGCGCGGCAACCGTGACCAACGGGGGATCGCTCTCTATCTCTATTGACGCACCGCAAGGGAAAAAGCCGCGTGCATGGATTGTGAAGAACAACGCATCGGGAGAGCCGGACTTTACCTCGGCAAAGGGAACGTGGACGGAACTTGAGATTCGTGGATGCACGACTATCCTCCAGAACATCAAGCAGAACACAGGCGTTAAGGTCGAATTCGAAGACGCAACGTCGGTGACCTATCAAACGGTCAACATCACCTGTGATCCCACGAAGGGCGAGGTTTCTCCCTCCGGCACGATCCAGGTCCGTACGGGCGCTTCGCAAACATTCACGGTTATTCCAAAGGAGATTCCCGATTCCGACCCGGCGAACACCTACATTATGGAAAAGGTGCTCGTCAATGGTACGGTGCTCCCTGAGAATCAGATTAACCGCAATAACCAGACGTTCACACTGAAGAATATCAAGGAAGGTACGCTTGTTGAAGTTACCTTCCGCGAGCGTAACGCTAGTGACCCCGACATTTCCAACATCACGCGCTATGACATCGTGGGCGAAGTTATCGAGGGTGCGGGCACGATTTCGCCCTCGAAGATGACAGTTGCGCAGGGCACTGGTTCAGATGCTACACGCGTGTCCATGACCTTCCTTCCGCAAACAGGAAACGTGCTGTATCAGGTCCTTGACGGCACAAAGGATGTCACGGCAGAGGTTATTGGTAACAAAGGTGTCTACGACTTCGCTGTGTCCGAAGATCATTACATCACCGCGAAATTCAAGAGCAAGACGCCCGATAAGACCGAGGGCGAGATGTGCACGATTTTCGCCAGTGTTGATAAAGACGGCAATGGGGGAACCATCTCTCCCATCACGACGGGTTCTTCCGAAATCAAGGTGCCGTACGGCGGCAGCATGACCTTCACGCTCATGCCTAACAAGAACATGAAGGTGTCGCGCATCATCGTGTACCCGGCGAATGCCAGTATCGAAAAGGGCAACGTGATCGAAGACTTCAAGGGTTCGACCTATACCCTGTTCGATGTGAAGAGCGACATGGGCTTCCATGTGGTGTTCGCGTCGTGTCCGGAAAACGAGTACGTGGAGACAGTCACGCATGACATTCAGGCTACCGCCGGTGCGAAGGGCTCCATCTCTCCTGCGGGAACTATCAAGGTTGCCGAGGGTGGCATGGGCATCTTTACGGTGATCCCCGCCGATGGCGCGAAGCTGTCCTACCTGATCGTCGATCACGTGAACGTACCAGCATCCGACGTCACGAACGGACAATACGTATTCTCCAACGTCAAGGAAGACCACAGCATCCATGCGGTATTCTGCGACGAGAGTCAAGCGGCGGCTGACTCTGCCAGCATCAACGTGAGCTACAGCGCGGGCGGCTCCATCTCGCCCGACGGCGGCTCCAAGCAGGTTGCGGCGAAAGTGGGCGAGGATATCACCTTCGACATCACGCCGTTCTTCGGCTATACGCTGTCCTCCATCACCGTTGATGGCACGACCATCGATCCAAGGAATGCGGCGAACACGGCAACGTATTCATGGAACGCACCGAAGTTCACCTATAAGGCAATTGCTGCTGGCAACCATTCTTTGCAGGCGGAGTTCACGCAGCTGCAGGCTCCGGACGCCCCTGAGACGCCGGAATACACGTCTGTGACCGTTCAGGCGGGATCGGGTGGTACGGTATCGTTTAACAACGGAACCTCAGTCATCGAAGCCATCACGAGCAACCTTTCGATCTCCATCATCGCCGACGAGGGCAAGAAGATTGGTCTTTTGAAGGCGACGTATGCTGACGGCACGGTCAAGGATTACTCGGAAACTGAGTGCAATACCATTACGAAGGCTGGTTACGTCACTTTCACTCCTGCGCAGGTCAATGGCGGAAGCGGACTTTCGCTGAGAGTGGAATTCAAGACCGCCTCGGCAGAAGACCTTGCCAACGGTGTGAAGCCGCCCGCGGCGGAGAATATCTCCATCATCAACGTTGCGTACTTCGGTGGCGGCGTGGTGAACCCGCATGGCATGATGAAGGTGGTCAAGGGTCAGGAAGTCAAGCTGTTCATGGTTCCGAATAGCGGCTATGAGATTTCGAAGTTTACGGCTGATGGGCGCAGCGCACTCGCTGACTTAGGCAAATCGCGTGTCTATACCATGACGGCTGACGGGCAAGACCACTCATACGAGACCACGTTCACTTCAACGGCTGCCAAGCGGGATTACTACGAGGTCAAAGCCACCACGAATGATGCAAATCAGGGCGAAGTTTCCCCTGCATCCCAGACTGTTCCTGCGGGCGAATCCGCAACGGTGAACTTCTTCCCGAAGGCGGGATACCATCTGGAGAAGATTCAGATCGGGAGCAATGAGCCCATTCCATACACCTCTCCCTATTACACGATCGGCAGTGTTACGGAGGATATGACGATCAAAGCCATTTATGCAACGGGTGAGACATGGATGATCAACGGCATTGATGTGAAGATTGAGGTGGTCGGCGGAAATGGCACTGTATCTCCCACGCAGGTGAAGGTGCCTGCGGGTTCGTCGCAGAACATCTACTTCAAGCCGAACGACGGATATGAGATCGACTACATCACGTTCAATGGCGAAACGGTGCGTCCGGGTCCTGGCACCTATGTCTATCCCATCAAGCCGGAAATCGGCAAGGATAACAAGGTTATCGTCGGCTTCAAGCGCGCCGATACCGTGAAGGGCGATCTTGATGTTAATGTGTCTGTCAATGTGACACCGGTAGTGAATTTCCGTCCTTCTGGCTCGACCGAAACGGATACGTCTGCGACCGGTGGTACCGTATCGCCGCTCAGCCGTACGGTTCCCTATGGTGGATCGGCGTCTTTCTTCATCCTTCCGGATGACGGATATACCGTCCAAGAAGTGCTTGTTGATGGCGCTTCCAACGAATTCTGGGGCGTAGAAAATGACGGCACAATCCATAAAGAAATTGTTAATGGTGTTGTTACGGTAACGCGCACGGCGGCAGCGAACAATGCTGATCTACGCGGTAAGACCGCTGCTGCAGGCGTATACAAAGCAGGTGCGACCACTGAGTCCGCGGTGTATCGCGGTGGTGCTCACATGCGCACAGTTGCCGATGTCACATTGAATGAGAATGGCGATTTCTATTCTGTATATGAGACAGTCATTCCTTCCGTGCAGCGTGACGTGACCGTGACGGTGATCTTCCGCAAGATCATTGAGAAGAATTACACCTATCACGAGACTGGGGTGCACACGTTGACCGCGACCGGTACGGGTGGCGGTATCGTCAGCCCGCTCGGCGAGATGAAGATGCCTGAGGGTCAGACTCAGTCCATCATGATCAAGCCGTTGACGGGGTACTATGTCGAAAGCATCATGAAGACCGAGAACGGTAAGACTACCGAAATTACGGATGAGTTGGTGGGCAGCGAACTCAAGTTCACCATGGGCAAGAATGATGTTCAGATCAAAGCTACCTTCAAACTGAATGCCGAGAAGGGCAACTCGAAGGTCACGGTTGATGTCGATGGTTCTAGCTTTACATATAAGGGCAACCCACTGACGCCCGGCACCGATTTGACCATCAATCCGCCGCTGACTGATCCGGTCACAGGCAAGCCGACGGAATTCACGCGCGGCGAGAAGCAGCTCTTTATGTTCGACGCGAAAGATCCCGCAACGGGTAATCCGCTCGTGATCGAGTCCATCACCTACAACGGCAAGCCGGTTCCGTTCATTCCGGGCTCGACGTATGCGGAGATCGACATGAGCGCATCCGGTCCGCTGGAGGTCACCTTCCGTGAGGCTGATACCAGCAAGGGTGAGCCCATCGTGCCCTCGGGTATGTGTACGGTGACGGCGTCGGTCAATGGCACTGGCGGTACGGTTTCGCCTGCAAGTGCACCTGTTATGATGGGCGGAACACACTCCATAACCATCACGCCTGATGATGACACCTACGTGGTGAAGTACCTGATCGACAAGGCGAAAGATGCGGATGGCAACTGGCAGGATAAATTAGTTGATCCCAGTGAGTATCCTGACTTCATATACAAGATTACGGACATTACTGCCGATCATCAGATCGAGGTGGCTTTCGCCAAGACCGTGCGTGTATACACGAACTGGAACAACGAGGGCGGCTACATGACGCCGAATGCTGCTCCGGGCGAGTACCTGAAGATCATCCCGGAAAATAACCTCGGTTTCGTGGTTGCTCCTTATAAGGGATGGGAACTGACGGAATTCGCGAAGAAGACGAGCGAAGACGGCGTTGAGGATATGACTGCGATCGGAGAGCTGGTCGATGGTGGCGCTGATCAGATAGCGTCTGATGTCGGTATGATGAGCCGTGCTCGTGCTGTGAAGAATGCAGTTCCGCCAGCACAGAACGAATTCAACTACTACAAGCGCTACGATCAGGCGAAAATTACGGCGCCCACGACGTACCTGCGCGCGAAGTTTGCCAAGCAGCCGGGTGAGATGTATTACAAGATCAGTGCGTTCGTGAATCGGGATTGTATTGGACGCGGTACTGTTGAGCCGACGTATATGGAAGTTCCAGCAGGTGCAACGCCCGCAGTGACCTTTAAGGCGATGCCGAATTATGCGGTTGGACTCGTCCAGGTGAACGGAAAAGCGGTCAAGATACAAGGCGATCGAAACCAATACATTTTCGATCCGGTATATGAGGACAAGTCGCTCGAGGTCTGGTTCATCAATCCGGGCGATCCGTATGATCCGATCCAGCGCGTCATCCGCAAGCTGCAAGCGCTTGCACAGACGGGCGATTTGAATGGTCCGATCATCGGTGGATTGATTGCGATTGCGGTAATCGCTGGTGGCATCACGTTGTTCTCGTACGTCCGCCGCCGCAAGCAATAACGTTATCGGGACAATGAATACGTGACAGAGGGGCTCAATGGACGAGCCCCTCTGTTTGTATATTCGCCCTCAATCGGAATAATGATTGGGATCGACGTTGGGGCGAGATTCATCTCGCCCGCCAAAGGTGCATTCATGCCTGCGGCATCAATCCCGATTATCATCCATCTCGTTTTCGCATGAATGTCATTCATTGGTTTTGGTAACCCCGATGACCGTTTCTGGTTGGAATGATTTCCTAATTGGAAAAATGGTTCTGGTGGACGTTGGGGCGAGATTCATCTCGCCCGCCAAACGCGCATGGTTGGGGTTGATACATCTGGAATCAACGTCGTTGCACCCATTCGCCATCCCCATTATTCCCACGATTGAAACAAGCGGACGAGATAAATCTCGTCCCAACGTCTATACCCAATTGTTTTCGCAATTGAATCCCCGTAGGTCACGTCTGGGTCAGTCCCAACGTCGATCCCCATATCTCTACGTATTTGAATCATTACCGATTAAGATCGGTTCACCGTTATACCGGGGCGGGCATCCGCCCGCTAAAAAATGCTACATTCATGCCTGCGGCATCAATCCCAATGACTTTCCATACCGTCTTTGCATGAATGTCATTCATTCATGACCGAACGCGGTAAACCCGTTCGCGTCCGGTCATATCATTCCCACCTGCGATGTTTTTGGTTTGTTCCGTAACCCCGATGACCGTTTCTGGTTGGAATGATTCCCTAATTGGAAAAATGGTACTGGTGGACGTTGGGGCGAGATTCATCTCGCCCGCCAAACGCGCATGGTTGGGGTTGATACATCTGGAATCAACGTCATTGCACCCATTCGTCATCCCCATTATTCCCACGATTGAAACAAGCGGACGAGATAAATCTCGTCCCTACGTCTATACCCAATTGTTTTCGCAATTGAATCTCCGTAGGTCACGTATGGGTCAGTCCCAACGTCAATTCCCAAGGATTTCGCCTATCGAGTCATTGCCCATCACGATCGGTTCGCCACCCCAACATTCGCCCTGTTTGTAAAATGATTGAAAACACTGGCGACCACGGTATTGGGCGATACTTCCGTATATAATGTACAGATTGGAATGGTTCGACAGCTGTGAGGTAGATGCCATGTTCTGTCCAAACTGCGGAAAAGACAATCCACAAGATGCACCTTTCTGTTCTGAATGCGGCAAATCATTGGCGGGCGTCAACGCTGCATCCGACGCTCCGGTCGACGAGATCAAACCGATCGAACAGGTTGATGCAACAGAACCGGTGGCTCCTGTAGAACCAACAACTCCTGCAGAACCAACAACGCCAACACCTGCGGCTGCACCCGTTGCTGCCGCTGCGATTCCCGCAGAACCGGCACCCCATTCGATCGGGTCAGCGCAACCTACGCCTACCGCAGCTCAACCAGCTCAACCAACCCAGCCCGCAGAATCCGCGCAGCCTGCACCCGCTGCAGCTGCTCACACTACCGATACCGCGCAATCCTATCATCAGCAGAGCCCTTACGCTGCTGCGCAATCGTATGACGCGAATCAAACATATGACGCGGGTCGTCCCTACGAAACGTACGGATCGCAGGGCGCATCCCAAACGCCGCCACCTCAACCTCCTTACTCTGAGCCGTGGCGAGAATTCCAGCAGCAGCCACCGCAACCGCCGGTGACCTACGCGAAGGGATGTCTCTCGGCGGCGTGGTCCGACATCATGAACTCGCCTTCATGGTTCTCACGCGTGATTCTGCTCGGGCTTGTCGCCATCGTCCCCATCCTCAACTTCGTGACAATGGGGTACGCCATGCGGTGGTCGCGCCAGCTCATGCTCGGACGCATCGAGCCCATGCCGAAGCAGATCTTCGTGCCGCGCGCGTTCGTCAACGGCTTCTTCGCCGTAGTCATCGCGCTAGTCATCTCACTGGTCGTTTCCATCTGCGGATCGCTTCTGGCATTTGTGCCGGTGCTCGGGGCGCTCGCCCTGGCGGTCCTGAGCATTTTCTCCAGCATGTTCCAGTACGTCGCCATCATGCGCACCGCGGTTGCTGACAGGCTGGGCGCCGGTTTCGACATCAGCCAAATTTGGAAAACGTTCAAGCGCAACATGGGCGAGCTTTTCTGCGCGGCGGTGCTTCCCACGCTGATCATGAGTGTGATCGCGGCAATCATCGGCGTGATCCTGTTCTCGCTCTTCGCCGTTTCCTCGCTGGGCACTTTCGCTAACCTTGCCTACTACGCTTACGACTCGTTCGATCAAGCGCTCGCGGTCATGCAACTTCTCATGAGCATGACGCCGGTTCTGATCGTTTTCGTGGTCATTTGCAGCTTTGGCGAAGCGTTCATTTACCTGCTGACGATGCGCGCGATGGGGCATTATGTCACGCGGTACGCGCAGGAATGGAAGGGCGAAGCGGCGGTCATGTCCACCGCGTACATCAACGGAGATTGATCCGCTCGCGTGTTAGAATGAGTGCCGCGCGCAAAGACGATCAACGCCCCCGTAGCTCAATGGATAGAGCACTGGTCTCCTAAACCGGGTGTGTAGGTTCGATTCCTATCGGGGGCACCACGTTTTTCCGCGGGTGCACCACCAGTCCATTCAACGCTTCAACGAAGGTCTCGCATGACAGATATCCAGCTGCGCTTCAATAAGGACGTGCTTGTAATTGCGTCCGAAACGTCTGCCGAGCTGCGCAGGCTTGGCATCGACACGGATCGGGATTCCGAGCTCACCATGCTCATCGAGCCCGAAATTTTCGACGACATCTACCAGCTTGAGAACACGGCGGGCGCGCAATGTTTCGTGACGAACACGGCGTCCATCACGCCCGCGCGGCTGGCGCACATGAATATGACGGAACGGGCGCCTGCGCTGGCGAAGGCGGCGATCGAAATGCTGCAGCCAGTGAAACCGCAGCACATTCTGGCTGAGATCGGACCGTGCGGTCTGCCGCTCGATAGTTCGTCGAAGGGGTCGCTCGTTGAGCATTGCGATCAGTACGCCCGTGCGGCAAGTGCGTTCGACGGACTTTCGTTCGACGCATTCTTCCTCAATGGGTTTTCCGATTGCACGGCGCTCAGATGCGCGCTTATGGGTATTCGGAAGGTGTCCGATAAGCCGGTGTTCGCCTCGGTTGAGGTTGATGGCGAAGGGGTGCTGGTTCCTGCGGCTGCCCGTGCGCAGGCGTGCGGTGCGGATCGGGGAAGCGACGGATGGCGAACGGATGTCGAAACGATCGAGGACGCGGTATCCTTGATGGCGGAGTATGGCGCGCAGGTTGCGGGATTCTGTACGCAGGCGCCGGTAGATGCGGCGTGCGCGATTGTTCGCCGCATGGAAGAGACGGCGTACCTGCCCGTTTTGGTGCAGCTACGCGTGGTTGAGCGCAATCCTGAACAGGAGCGCGCGACGGACGAAAATCCGTATTTCGAGCCGGACACGATGATGGAGGCGGCGCACGCGTTGATGAAGGCGGGGGCGCAGTTTCTCCGTGCTGTCGGGGATGCGACGCCCGCGTACACGGGTGTGCTCGTCGCGTCGAGTGCCGGTCATGATGTGGAGCAGGTGCAGCGCACGCGTAGCGAGGCGGCTGCATCCGATGATGAGAGTATCGAGGAGCGTGCGATGCGATTGCGCGCTAAGGTGAGCGACCATCTCAAGGCGCACGAGTAAGGGCATGATGATGGCGAAGGATACGGGTTCCAATACGAAGCGCTCGCCCGCGTACGGCGCGTTGCAGCAGGTGGTCGATTCCCTATTCAGCGAGGACGATGCCCCGTATATGGAGTTCGTCGACGAGGCGGAAGCATTCCATGTGTCGAAATTGGATGTCGTTCTTGCCGCCGAAGCTGCCGATCTTCCCGAGGATCTTTTGCGTATCGTGAGGTTCATTCCATCGGGCGAATATACGCGCACCCGGTTGACGAATCAGCTTAATTCCGCGTTGTGCGGACATGCCTGGGGGCAGGTATATGGTACGGTATCGTAAGGTCGTCCTAAATTGATAGAAGGATCTTTATGGAGAAACCGTCGTTGGCCTACAGTCAGTCAAAGCGTGATTTTATACCGCTTTATATTGTCTTAGCTGTGTATGGTGCGGCGATTGGTCGCTACGCTGTTCCGTTCGGACTTGAATATGCAATCGGAGTTCTCCCCCTTGCAGTTGCTGTTGTGTTATTCGTTCTGTATCGAACGCAACTTCCTTCTTTGATACAAGATTGTTCAACAAGGGGAGTGCATGTGGTCGATCGTGCTTTTGTGGCAACAATAGTGCTTGCACTTACGTATGCTAGTTTTCTCGTTGTTGGTTCATGGTATATGTGCACTGATTCTACGCCATTCAATGTGATGCATATTATTGCAATAGTATCGTGTGCATTTCCGATTTTCTTAGCACTCAGGTTTTTTTGGAGTTTTCTGGATCGGTATACCCATCGCAAGAATCAGGAGACAAGACGTAAGGAAGGCGGGCTTTCAGCTACGTCGGATGCGGTTACGCAATTCGTATCTGGGACAAAATGGCCAGTTGTGTGCTTCGTAGTGCTTATTCTTTGTTGGACTCCTATTTATCTTGCAGCCTATCCGGGTTATTTCTGCTATGACATGTACGAATTAACGTGGTTTCAAGACGGTGATCTTAGTTCTCATTTCCCCATTTTGCATTCAATCATTATGGGAAGCGTTGTGACGCTTTTTGAGAATGTTTTCGGTTCAGTAAATGCGGGGGTGGCAGTCTACATTGCACTTCAAGGCATTCTCTGTGCGACCATTTTCGCGTTGATGCTTAATGCCATGAGGTTGCTTGGCGTGCCAACGTGGCTTTCAGTCGCCTCCCTTATCTATCTTGCATTCGATCCCATGGTTTCAATGTTCGTGCTCTGTTCGACACGCGATACCTTGTTTGCAGGTGCAGCGGTACTCTATCTTGTTGTTCTTTCACTTTTCTTGTCGGTGCACGAAAAACCATCCAGGGGATTTTGCGCGTCTTTGATCATCTCGGGTTTTCTTTTTATCGTTCTTCGTCCGAACGCATTGCCTGTTTTCGTACTGTTTATCCTTTGCCTTGCTTTTATCGCTCGGGGAATACTCCGAAAATGGGCTTTGGGTTTGAGCATGATTTCATTGGCGCTTGCACTGGTGTGGCTCGGACCGGTAACAACACTTCTTGATGCGTTTCCCAGTGCGTACCAGCGGCTTAATATCTTTTCTGTTCCTATGCAACAGATATCTTATGTCGTCAACAATAACACGCTCGACGGAGAGCTGATGTTGCCGGAAGACGAGGTCACGTTGATCGAGGATAAGCTCGGAACAACGACGATCATGTATGCGCCAGCACTATCAGACGATGCGCGTTATGCTTTTATGCAGAAAACCACTACAACAGGAGAGGATTTCTCTGCCGCAGATATGATGGAGCTCTATATCGGGCTCGGGATGAAGCATCCAGCAGAGTATCTCTATGCTTTCATCGCGCAGACACAGATGGCGTGGAATCCCTATTCGTATTCAGATGTGTATCCTAATGGTGGTGTCGATGGTGAAATCCGTACAACATCATTGCATCATGCGAATTGGGAAGCGGGGTCAACTTCCGATTCGAAGTTCCCGGTATTGACCGATGCACTGCATGAGCTTTCCGGCGAACTTGTATTTCAGAATATCCCCCTTTTGGGTTTGCTCGTATCCATTCCTTTCTACATTTGGGTGGTTCTGCTCGTTTTAGCTCGATCTATCATATCGGGCGATCGGGCGGCGCTTAGCGTTTCGGTTTTGCTGGCATTGTTGGTACTGAGCTTTTTGGTGGGACCAGCGCAATTGATCAGGTATTATCTTCCGTTGGTGTTTGGATTGCCTTTATTGTTGACCGCTCTCCTGCGCGATTCGCATCAGGTAGCGAATGAGCCTGTATGGTATAGGGATGCAACCCCTGTACCATAAGAAGGTATCAATGGTGACCCCGATGACCGTATCTGGTTGATTGAATTAATTAATTATGGAAATGGATCTGGTGGACGCATGCGCGAGATTCATCTCGCCCGCCTTGCAACGACTCCGGTAATGAATCATTGGGCATATACGTTTTGCAACGTTAACCCCAAAACGCAACAAACCCAACAACGCAACCTCCGCAAACAATTCGCCCTGATTCGCAAAAAATCGAAATCAGAAATCCGACATTTTGTATTGTCAACGCGATTGATTCTGTATACTATATATCCTGCTGGGTTGACGCACGAACCACAATATATTGTGCATTCTGTGCATAACTTAGTGAATAACCCTGTGATAACTTGTGGAAACGTGGTGGAATAATTCGCGCTTCCGCAGCGGACACAGGGAAGACGCAAGGAAGTGTTACAACGTTGAGTGCGGCTCACATTGAGGAGAAAAGGAAGCTTAATCATGCCACAAGCCATCATTAAACGAGACGGGCGCACCGCAGAATTCCACGTAGAGAAGATTGCTGCTGCAATTGAGAAGGCATTTCAGGCCTGCGCGGCAATGCAGGATCGCGCAACAGCCGATCAAATCGCTCAGAAGGTAGCTCAGAAGCTCGATGATGGCGCCATTGAGGGCATCCCTACGGTCGAGGGCGTGCAGGATCTCGTTGAGGAAACGCTCATCGAGAGCGGTTTCGTGCAAACGGCGAAGGCATACATCCTGTATCGCGCCGAGCGCAGCCGTGTTCGCGACATCAATTCGCGCCTGATCCAAACCCTGAAGGACATCACGTTCTCCAAGGCGGCCGATTCTGACCTCAAGCGTGAAAACGCTAACATCAACGCCGATACCGCCATGGGCACCATGCTCAAGTACGGCTCGGAATCGGCGAAGCAGTTCTATGAGATGTGCGTGATCGACCCGAAGTTCGCCAAGGCACATCGCGAAGGTGATATCCATATCCATGACATGGACTTCTACACCCTGACCACCACGTGCTGCCAGATCGAGCTCAGGAAGCTCTTCAAGGGCGGCTTCTCAACAGGTCACGGCGTTCTGCGCGAGCCGAACGACATCTCAAGCTACGCCGCGCTTGCATGCATCGCCATCCAGTCCAACCAGAACGACCAGCACGGCGGTCAGTCGGTGTGCGACTTCGATTATGGTCTGGCTGACGGCGTGCGCAAGACCTATCGCCGCTTCTACAAGAAGCATCTTGCCGAGGCGCTCGATCTGCTGACCGATATCGAAGATGAGCGCACCTTCGCCCAGAATATTCTCGAGCAGGTTGAGGCGGAAACGGGCGTCGTTGCTTCGCTCGAGCTCGATGAAACCTTCAAGGCATCCTTGGTTGCGAAGCTGCAGGAAGCGGGCATCCCTGAAACCGCCCTTGAGTCCTGCCTCGCGTACGCGCAGAAAAATGCTCTGCGCGACACCGATCGCACCACCTTCCAGGCCATGGAGGCGCTGGTCCACAACCTGAACACCATGCATTCCCGCGCCGGTGCGCAAACGCCGTTCTCAAGCGTGAACTATGGCATGGACACCTCGCCCGAGGGTCGCATGGTCATCAAGAACATGCTCCTTGCAACCGAAGAAGGGTTGGGCAATGGCGAAACACCCATCTTCCCCGTGCAGATTTTCCGGGTCAAAGAGGGC
>CAZFGW010000018.1:0-12860 GCA_964518575.1 uncultured Eggerthellaceae bacterium | reverse complement strand
CACTGCTCGGCGAAGCGCCTGTTCCCGAACTTCAGCTTCCTGGACGCACCGTTCAATGCGCAGTACTACAAAGGCACGCCTGAAACCGAGATCGCGTACATGGGATGCCGCACGCGCGTGATGGGCAACGTGTACGACCCCGAGCGCGAGGTTACGCCCGGTCGCGGCAACCTGTCGTTCACCTCCATCAACCTCCCGCGGCTTGCAATCCGCGCGAAGGGCGACGTTGACCTCTTCTTCGACCTGCTCGATTCGAAGCTTCAGCTGGTTACGGGGCAGCTCACCGAGCGCTTCGAGATCCAGGCGCGCAAGAAGGTGTACAACGCGCCGTTCTTGATGGGACAGGGCGTGTGGATTGATTCCGAGAAACTTGCCTATGATGACGAGCAGCGTGAGGTTCTGAAGCATGGCACCCTTACCACGGGATTTATCGGTCTTGCGGAATGTCTCGTTGCGCTCATTGGCAAGCATCATGGCGAAAGCGAAGAGGCGCAGCGCCTTGGTCTTGAGATCATCGGTCACATGCGCAGCTACTGCGACCGCATCTCCCGGGAGCGTCAGATGAACTACACGCTGATCGCAACGCCGGCAGAGGGTCTTTCGGGACGCTTCGTGCGCATCGATCGCGAGCGCTACGGCTCCATCCCCGGTGTGACTGACCGCGAGTTCTACACGAACGGTTTCCACGTTCCGGTGTACTACAACATCTCGGCGTTCGACAAGATTGCTATCGAGGCTCCGTACCATGCGCTGACCAATGGCGGTCACATCAGCTACATCGAGCTCGACGGCGATCCCACGGAGAACCTCGAGGCGTTCGAGTCAGTCATTCGCTACATGAAGGAATGCGGCATGGGATATGGCTCCATCAACCATCCCGTTGATCGCGACCCGGTGTGCGGGTACAACGGCATCATCGGCGACACCTGCCCGAAGTGCGGTCGTTCCGAGCACGAAGGGAACCAGCCGGGCTTCGAGCGTATTCGTCGCATCACCGGGTATTTGGTCGGTACGCTCGATCGATTCAACGATGCGAAGCGCGCCGAAGAGAGCCAGCGCGTGAAGCACAAGATCTAAGCTTGCGCAAAAGACTATTTGAACTCTGTCATCGGGCGTACATTAGGTGCGCCCGATTCACTTTTTTGAGACTTTCCGTTCGCCTTCCAGCCCCTCATGTTCCGAGTCCTTACGTTCGCAATCGCCTCATTCCAAGCCCTTGCTTTTCGACCCTCTGGAACATCATGCTTACACCTTGAGCGGTGGCACGGTCGCTTTGATACAATCAAAACCATCGTCCGAAGATGAAGACCAAGGCGCCGCGCTATGGATTTGAGCAACATCGTGAACACATTCAAAGACTTCATGCAGAAGATCACGCATGTTGAATGGTTCGCCACGGCGGTCACGGTTGTCATCACGCTGATCATCACCGCCGCCATCTCGCACCTGGTCACGAAGCTGATCAAGAAGATGCTGCATGTGGACAAGAATCCGCTACCGTCCTCGAGCATTTTCGTGAACATCGGGCGCGTGACGGTGTGGGTGATCGGCATCTGTGTCATCCTTTCCACGTGCTTCAACGTGAATATCTCCGCCGCCATCACCGCGCTCGGTATCGGAGGTCTCGCCATCTCACTCGGCTTCCAGGCGACGCTGTCGAATCTCATCGGCGGGCTGCAGATTACTTTGGCGAAACTAGTCGTTCCGGGCGACCACATCATGGTCGGCTCCGACGAGGGCATCGTGAAGGACGTCACCTGGCGCCATACCAGCATCATCACGCCGAGCGGGCGCAACGTGATCATCCCAAACTCGCTCATCAACACCGAAGCGCTCACGAAGCTGCCGCCGCAGACGTCGCTGCGCATCCCTATCATCATCAATCCGGGGCAGAAGGATCTGGATGCCCTGCTCAAAGACATGGAAAACAGCGTCAACGAGGCGGTATCGGCGCTCACCATTCTGGACGAAAAGGCGCAGATCAGCCTCGTCGAGGTCGTGGAGCGTGGGTACAAAGGCATCCTGCTGTTCTCGGTGGGGAAGGGCTCTGACCTCGGGAAGGTGAAGAACGCGGCGCTCAGCGCCATCGCATCGCATGCGCAGAAGGAGAAGATCCGGGAGCCTGAGCAGGCGCGCAAGCATTTTCTCGTTCCCAGTCTCCATCATTTGAATCGATCCGCATGGCGCGATCGGAGGCTCGCGACGAAGCGGAAGACCGACCGGGAGAAAGAGAGTGCGGCGAAGCAGGAGAGCCAGGCGAAGCTGGAGAGTCAGGCAAAGAGGGAGAGCGCTTCCGCTTCGACACAAAAGACAGTAGCGGGTTCTTCGCCTGAAGACAAGGCGCCCGATCATCCCGACACCACTACAGAGGAGCGCGTATGACTGTTCCCATGATCAACCTGTATGGCACGGTTCAGGATTCCATCGTCGACGGACCGGGGCTGCGCTATTCCGTGTTCGTGCAAGGATGCACTCATGCGTGTCCTGGTTGTCACAATCCGGAGAGTCAGCCGAAGGAAGGTGGCGAAGAGCGCGCAGTCGAGGATATCGTTGCAGATATCAAGAGTAATCCGCTCATTCATGATGTGACTCTGACCGGGGGCGAGCCGTTTGAGCAAGCGCAGGCAACCGCGTCGCTCGCGCGGCTGTTGAAGGACGCGGGCTATGGGATATGGACCTACACCGGGTATCTCTATGAGGATCTCATGCGCAGCGAGGACCCGTTCGTGCATCAGCTGATCGACGCCACCGATGTGCTCGTCGACGGACCGTTCATTGAGAGCAAGCGGTCGCTCGACCTCGATTGGTGCGGGTCTGCGAACCAGCGTTTGATCGATATCGCGAAAACGAAGCGCGCGGGAAAGATCGTGCTCTGGGAGCAACCGTCGTATGAGTTCGAAAAGCCCTCGAATTGGTGAGGATTCAAACGGGAACGTAACGATGTGACCTACGGTCATTCAATCATGCTTGTCAAGTCTTTAAATTTCGCGCTCAGTGCCATATTCTTTGAAGTGAGTTCCACCCCGCCGCATTTGCGATGGACCGACGTTATATACGAGGGAGTCTCAGATTGCCGGTGAAATGGAGATTCGTGTCCGTTGATACGAAAGCCAGGAAGCCTGCTGCGGACACCCACCTTTTGACAGGTGGGTTCATCCTCAACGGTGTGAGGTGGAACTTTTTATGCGTCTTTATCCCAAACCATTTCAAATACAAAAATCGTTCAGGTGGATGTAGGGGCGAGATTCATCTCGCCCGCGAACGCAACATCCCCAATCCCTCAGCCCGAAGTTTGATGTCATAATACTGCGCCGTCTTCGCCACCGCCTCATCCATCGCGTATTGTGCGCATTCGATCATCGTCTGTGGCACATTCCCCAAAAACGCCAGCGTCATGTGGTAATTCTCGCGGGGAATGAATCGCCCGCGCAACGAGCCTTGCAGCTCCCGCGCAACCGCGGCGAGGTCTTCTCGCAAAAGATAGGGAATGTCGAGGGCAACGAATGTTCGCATGAACCTATTATAAAAGGATAAAGCCTCCATCTCACACAAGCCCATGCTGGCAAGCCTGCAGGTCGTGGAATCCTGCACCCCACATCCTGCACCCCGCGCGTCGCAAGTCCGCAATCGCGCCTCGCACCCCGTATCTCACACAAGCCGCTTTCCAGCATTCACCCGCTCAGCAGCCTGACTGATTGCGCGAGTACGCCGTAAAGGAGTATGATGAAAGTTGCGATGACCAAATCACAAACGAAAAAATATCGCAGCTGAAAGCAAAGAACGACCTTACAAACGAGCAAATCGCATTCCGCGTAAGGGCTCTTTATCGTATGTTTTCGCGAAGGTTCTCCCGACGTTTTTCGTCGCGCTCTCTTTGATTGCCCCTTCCGTGAGTTTTGCTGACTCCTTATCTTTTGATGCGAATATCACCGAGGGCAGCTCATCCGACATGAGCGTGCAACCTTCGAAAACCCCTCCCGCGAACGGTACAAACGACGCTGACGGCTCAAACAACCCCGGCAGCTCAAACAACCTCGCTAACGCAGACCTCGACGATTCCGTTGTCTCAGAATACGGAACGCAATCCGTTGCCATCAATGCTGACGGTGAGCCAGTGGGCGCGGGAAGCATGGCACGAGCTGCTGCATACCCTGCGGCAACGCCAGAGCAGCTTTCGGGTCACATTATTCACGACACGGTGAACCCCTCTGGTACGACCATCAACCTCTTCAACTATGACACCGGACGGCGAAGCGGGGAGACCGTCATGGTGAATGGTTCACCTGTGATTATTGGAAACGCTGATGGTACGACCACGAAGGGAACCGACACGATCGGTACGACGGGACCAACGGCTGGGCTGACCAACAACCCCGCGTATTACGAACAGTTGAACTACGACGTATGGCTTGGTGATGACGGGAACAATATCAACTACGGGCACCTCCTGACCTTCGGTGACGGTATGCGCTTTCTGGGGGTTTGGAATCAGGGGATGACGCAGGGATATGGCGATATCGCTCTTGAGCGCCCCGGAATGCAGAACATCGTTGACAACAAGCTTGCGACGAGTGGTAGCGCAGCGGGTTATCCTGTCATAAACAAGACAGTGGCGAGCAACCTGATCTCCACCGGCTATAACGGATACCCGACGGTATATCAGGATGCGAAGTATCCTGCCGATTACTGGTACGGACCATGGCGCAATCAGCCGATCTACAACTATGCTGGTGGGAAGAACGTTTCAGACGGAACTCAGCAGCGGGCGATTCAGGCGAATGGCTCGGGCAGCATAGGAAACCTTACTGACGCAGAATTGTCGCTCAGCTATCTTTTCAATCCGCGTCAAGCCAATCAGGGAAAGCGGTCCTATACCAACGTGACCGACTTATTCCAGCTGGATGATAAAGGCTATTACTATTATGACATGCGCAAAAACTATGCTGCATTCGATGAAGCTCAAAATAAGTTCGTTATTTATGATATGCCTGCTGGCGTAAGAACCGACGGTACGAACAGTATTGGCAATTTCTTCCCTTTTAATCCGGGTACTGATGCATTCGGGTATGACTCGACTACTGGTCAAGTGGTCAACAACATGAATGCAAACAATGTAAACAACGTAAATCCTGTTGATCATCATCTCGGCATGACTATGGAAACCAATTTCCGGCAACCCGATAAAGGGAAGGTCGGTTCGGGAGATATGACTTTCGAATTCGTAGGTGATGACGATATCTGGGTATTCGTTGACGATGTTCTTGTATTGGATATGGGCGGCATTCATTCTGAGATATATGGAACCATTAATTTCTCGACAGGCGAAGTGAACATTGGTACGGCATATAACAGTAATGGCGAAATCTTTGATGCGAACGGAAATTACAACACACCGCCAAAGATTACTTCCACCATCAAAGATATGTTCATGTCTGCAGGCGTAACGGATGCAAGCCTTTTCAAAGGAGATACCTTTGCGTCCAACACGTCGCATACGCTCAAAATGTTCTATCTGGAACGAGGTAACTATGATTCTTCTATCTCTATCAAATTCAACTTACAGCCCGAGCTTTACCAACAAATTAAGAAAGTTGATCAGGATGGCAATCCACTCAATGATGTTGAATTCGACCTTTATGAAGTCAGCGGACTCAAGAGCAGTGCTGATGGTAAAGCGATAGAAGATGTTGAGATAGACGATGTGGAATACACGCCCACGCCGGTAACTAAACTGAAAACCGGTGAAGATGGAATGGCTGGTATTGCGAATTTTAAGGATAAAGATAGCGGGTCAGTAAATGAACCGTATAACTTTGCTGATAACTTGGATATTGTTCCAGGGTCTGATCCAAACCAACCTGAATATACGATTGCTAGTCGATTGTATGTGCTTCACGAAACATCGGCGCCTTCGGGATACCGCATGCTTCCATCCGACATATTGCTCAGATACGATCCTGCTACCGGTGGCACCTTCGTTGTCAATAATCGCTATGAAACGGGTTCATTCGCCAGCTTCAATAGTTACGTTACCCAGCTTTCTCCCGACGAGTTGTATTTCGGCAAATTCGACGGGGCGACAGGCGAGATCATATCGGCGAATACAAAGATTCCCAGGGAATTGCAGCAAAACGGACTCATAGTGGCGGTGCCAACATTGAAACAAGGCCAACCACGATCATATCGATGGGACCCGGTATACGGGAGCAATGAAGACGTTCTTTCCACAATAAGCTATGACATTTCTGACGAGAATGCAATGCGGCATGCGTTGCTCAAGGCAGTATTACAACAAGCATATCGTCATAGCGTGAACCAATCCTCGGTGCCTGGATGGTATTTGACGTGGGGCAACGAGGGGAGGCTTGTCTCCTTTACGGCAGGCGACAAGCTGGTTGATTGCACGTTGTCTGATCTTCCAGGAAATCCTTCAAGGTATTTGCTTTACAACCCGGATGGCGATATGCAGATGGTTTATGGCGTCATCAGCAGCGATGTGTTCGCAAATCTGGGGAACAGCACCGAAAAGCAGCGGTACGAATACTTAGGGAATTTAGTAAAACAGGAAATCGATAAGCAGTTGTCAGCGCCTGACGCGATTCCCGATGAGCAGCAGATCAACAGCGCGGTTGAGGCTGTTATGAGTAGCTACATTCACCCGGCAACAACACCTGGTGTTGATGGAACGGAGTTCGCCACCCGCGGATTCAGCGGCATACAATCAAGCGGATCGCAGTTCGAGCGCAACTTCCGCTCGCTCATCAATATTCCGAATGAGCAACGCGAGTTGCGTGTTTGGAAGCTTGATCAGAATGGTACACGGGTTAATGGCGCGGTATTCGGTCTGTTCAACAGTAAGGCTGAGGCCGAACAGGCAGCAACAGCTGAGCAAGCCGCAGATGGCGTTAGCTTTACTATCAAGAATGCCTCGGGAACCGTTGTTCCTACGTTGGCTGCTGGAGTAACTGGACAGCTGAGCGAGACGAAGTACAGAGGGGATGACCTCGCCGGTATGCTCATTTTCGCCCCCTATGTTGCACAAGGTCCAGGCGGGGCGAATACCACATGGATCCAAGGATCGAATTCCAGCGAAGGTCGGGTAGTATACCTAAAAGAGATTACGCCGCCTATTGGCTATGAAAGCAATAACACTATTATTCCCATCGTGATTGGGAAATACGGAATCTATGCCGATGCAGGCACAAAATACGATGATGTTACTGTGTACGCAGGCGTTGGTAAGCTCAATACAACGATGACAAAATACGCTGCTTCGCCTGATTTCAATCTGACGCTTCGCTATATAACAGCTGACGCTCAAATACAAGGAAGCGATAGTGTTCCCGATGGTGCGTCATCAGTTGTATTCGACGACTTCAATAGGGGATGGACATCGACCGATAAATCGATGAATCTCGAATATGGCGTAAATGCGCTAGTGAGTTATGGCAGCTCCGGCGGATTTACCCAAGAAGAAATGGATAATGGTATAGGATATCAGCCTCCTGAGCATGGATCTGCCCAACGCCCTCTTTTCAGCACATCTACCGGTTATATCAGAACAGGAATCACGCAGAATACGGAAGAGATGTTGAAGCATATGGGCGATTACACCCTTGGCGATGTTTTGCGAACACCTAATAGTCAGGGCGGTTATGACTATCAGAGCATCACTAATCTTTTCATGATTCGTAATACTGTTGCTATTGGAGATCTTCGTCATCAAGAGCCACTTCTTCGCAAGGTTGACCAAAATGGAGCCGCTGTTTTTAATGCCGGATTCGAGATGTATGCCGTGAACGCGCCGGCGGGAACCACGGACGACAACCTGAGTGAGGTGAAGTTGTCGCAGGTGAGCGGTCAGATCACGGCGGCTTCCAAGCCGATCGCCTCTATCGATACAGGAAGTAATGGCGAAGGGATCTTCGCGGCGATCAACAAGCCGTCACCGAGCGATCCCGACACTATCGACTTTGCACAGCGTGCTCGCGATAAGGGCATGAACGGCGGACGGCTCTACGTCATCAGAGAGAACAAGACACCGCAGGGGTATCGAAGCCTTGCGACCGACATCCTGATGCGTTTCGAAATGAACACAGGGCAGCTGGCGATCAACAATCGTTTCGACACGGGAGCCTGCGCGAGCTTCATGTCGTACGTGACGGTCGATCGCCCCATTCATTACGCGCAGTACGAGAACGGCGTGGTGAGCGTTCCGACGCCTGACCTAGGCACCGTTGATGAGGCGACGCAAAAGAGCGGTCTTGTGTTGCCCGTGCCCATCATCAATACCAACAACCGGTGGCTGCCGCTTTACGGCGACATCGTCAACGGTTACGAGGCGATCGATGGGACGGGGATGGATTCAGTCCTGAATGCGTCGCTGACGCAGGCGCTTGGGTGCGTCAATGGATCAGTCAAGCCGTGGCATTTGAGCTGGGACGCGAATCGGGGGACGCTGGGCGGCATCCTTGACGACCTTCCGGGTTCGCCCGACCGATACAAGCTCAAGAACTCCAGCGGGGACATGCAGATGGTGTACCTGTGTCTCTCGCCCCGTGCACTTGCGGCGGCGGGGGTCGATACGGGTGGAGATGTGTCGACCGACGAGGCCTACCGGCGGCTCGGTACGGTTATTAAGAGCAGGGGCGTTGATGCGATCGGAGCGGCGATACGCGGCGTTACCGACGGCGTTCGTTTCATTGACGCGAACGATTTCAACAGGAACTTCCAATCGGTCGTGTACATTCCGAACGAGCAACGCGAGCTGCGTATTTGGAAGGTGGATGAGGCGCATAGGCGGGTAGACAACGTGGTATTCGGTCTGTTCGACTCGCGCGAGAATGCGGAAAGGGCGACGAGGGCTGATGTGTCAGGCGGCGTGGTCACGGCGCTCTACGATGCGGATGGGCATCTCATGGATGCCGGAATGTATGCCGCGGGCGTGACGGGAATGCCGCGCACGGGGAACAAGGATGACAATCAGCCGGGTTCGCTCGTGTTCGCGCCCTATGTGGAAGATGGTCCGGGTACAAGTCATGTCGCGTGGATTGACAGCCGGGGCAACGATCTCACGGGTCGCGTGCTCTATCTGAAGGAGATTCAGGCGCCCGCAGGATATAACATCAATCCGACGCTGATCCCTGTGGTCATCGGCAAGCTGGGAATATATGCCGATAGTTGCGAGCCCGACGACGGCGTCGATGTGCTGGCGGGCGTGGGTCGGCTTGCGTCGCCCATGAAGAAATTCGCCGCCTCGCCGTATGTGGATCTTACCCTTCGCTATATCACGGCGACAGCGCAGATACAGCCGAGCTTGCAGTTCAATAGCAATGGCGAAGTTGACGATTCGCGATACAATCCGGCAACCAGTTCGCTTGATTTCAACGAGTGGAATGCTGATTGGCGGACCGATGTTCTCGGCAGTGGCACGTCATCGCGTGATCCCGATGCTGTGTTCACGCCGACGACCGAGCCCAAGCAGATGGAGCTGGAGTTCGACGCGCCGGGAACGCTTGTGGACTACGGACTCACGCGAGATATTACCAATGAGGACCTTGCGAACGGGATCGGATATCCCGATGCCTATGGGTCGTATCGCCCGCTTCTGTGGGTGACCAAAGGGTTCGTGCGTACGAGTGTCGAGCAGGATACGGCGCTGATGGAGCAGATGCGCTCGCCTGGTGCTGTATATGCTGGCGTGGATGCCGATGACCTTACGGGCAGGGATTTGACGCCGTTGTTCTCACTGCGCAATACGGTGCGCGTGGTGGATACGGGCGAACCGATTGAGCCGCCCGAGCCGCCCGACTATGATCCAGATGATCCGTCCGGTTATGACCCGGATAATCCTTCGGGTCATGATCCTTCGGGGAGGCTTTCGGATACAGGCGACCAGCAGAGCGTGATCTTGGGAGTCCTCGCACTCATAGCGATTTCAATGCTGGCGCTGCAGATAGGTATGCGGTATCTCCGACGCGATTGATGGGCGCGTGTGCGCGTATGGCGTGCGTAAGGTGTGCTCGAGGCGACCGGAGACCGATTAGTCGTCGATCAACTTGCGCAGATACTCCTGATATTCGCTCCTGACCTTCGCCGGCTTTGCGATGCGCACTGCTCCGTCCATACCGGCGATCCATCCGAAGAACTGCGGGCTCTTGCGCACGTTCACCACGGCGTTCGCCCGTTGCTTGCCGCGCGGACTGATTTTCGCAGCGCTTCCGAATCGGTCGAGGATGATCTCGATCTTCTCCGGATCCACATCGAGCGTCACCGTGACCGGTTCGCCATCGAAACGCCCGAAATACTCGTGGCTGTTATCCTCGAAAGCGTACGAGGAGATGGTCTCATTCTTCGTCGCCTTCTCGTCGGATTCCTTCACGCTGCCCATGCGATCGATCCGGAATTCATAGAGCGAATCTTCCTCATCGTTCCAGGCGGTGAGGTAGTAAAAACCGTCGTCGTAGGTGATTGCGACGGGGGTGACGACGTAGGGCTGGTCATCGTGCGACGCGAATCGGTTGCCGTCGACGCCAACGTGGTAGTACTTGAATGCGATCTTGCGCTTGTTGTACATCGCAAGATGGATGTCGTCGATTTTGGTGAACACCCCTTCGCTTTTCGACTTGATCCGACCCGACACGTGGATGCGACGGTTGAGCAGCTCCCGCTGATGGTCCGACGCCATAAGGCGCAGGTTGGTTGTGAGCGCGTTCGCCTGGCGCTTGGTGAGGGCGCGGCATGATTCAACGGCATCGATCATGAGCATGAGTTCGTTGAAGTCGAAGTCGCGACGCTCAATGGCGTACTCGACGGGGTTGCGCTGGTAGGTGCGGATGTCAACGCCGAATTCGCGCAGGATTTCGATGTCGCGGTAAATCGACTTGCGTTCAGCCGAAATGCCGAGCCCCTCGAGCCGTTCGATGATCTGCCGCATAGAAAGCCCGTGTTCAGCATCGGTTTCTTCTTCAAGGATTTGGCGAATGTGGAGGATTTTCAGTTTCGCCTTGTTGTTGTAAGCCATGGGGTGCCTTTTCTATCCGCCCAACATGTCCTTACTATAGTACATGCTTTTTCCTTTATGCGTAATCGAGAAAATGTCTCATGCTGGCGTAAGGGCGAGATTCATCTCGCCCGCCAATGGTTCATTCATGCCTGTGACATCAATGGTGACCTCGGTGACCGTATCTGGTTTGGCAAATTCTTTAATCGGAAAAATCTCTCAGGTGGACGTTGGGGCGAGATTCATCTCGCCAGCCAATGCGACAACCCCAATGATGAAACATCAGGGCAGACGTCACCCCAACGACGACCCCCCCAAACCGCGACAACCCAGGCAACGCACCTCCCGCATCGACCCACGCAGGTTTCGCCAAATCGGGCCGCTTCTCATTCCGCCCCATGTCTGCCCATACATTCTTCGGCTGGCAGAATAAAACGCATGCATCTATCATAGAGGTGAAGGGGGGCGAGCATGTACCGAATGACACGAGAAGACAACGTCTTCTACGCAAAGAGGAATCTCGTTGATTCTATCTGGAAAGAGGTCCATATAGAGGGCATTTCTGTTACCTACCCCGAGGTCCAGGAGATTGTTGAAGGGCGCTCGGTCGCCGGTCTGACGATCGACGAGATTCTTGCTATCAACAATCTCAAACATACATGGCGATTCGTTCTTGACTCTTTGGACGACCCTTCGACCTTGCCTACATCAGGTCGGTGAACTATAAAGGTAGATAGGCGGGGTGGATAATGACGATATATCTCACAGGTGATACGCATGGTCTTGTCGATGATTTCGACCGGTTCGAGGTGTGGAACTTTCCGGAAGGCGACAATCTGACGAGGGCGGATTACGTGATCGTTCTCGGCGATTTCGGTCTGCCGTGGGACTACCTCGAAAATGATAGCGATTTGCGCATGTTGAACAACAAGCCCTGGACGACGCTTTTCATTGACGGGAACCACGAGTTCTACCCCTATTTCAACGATCTTGATGTCGAAGAGTGGCAGGGTGGTCATGTTCAGCGCTACCGGGAGTTTCCGAATATCATTCACCTGATGCGTGGCGAAGTGTACGACATCGACGGCAAGACGCTCTTTTGCATGGGCGGCGCGCAATCCGTGGACAAGGCGTTTCAGCAGCGAAACGGCACGTGGTACGAAGAGGAGATGCCCGATAGCTACGAGTACGCTCGCGCGGAAAAGAATCTCGCGCAACATAGTTGGAAGGTCGATTTCGTGCTGACGCATACCTGTGCCAACAGAATGCTTCCTGCCGCGCTCAAGCGTAATGCGATTCCGGGAGTTGGCATCATGACTGACGAGCTGACCGACTGGTTCGATGAAATTGAGGATAAGCTCGCGTATCAACATTGGTTCTTTGGACATTTTCACGAGGATGCTCAATTGGATGGTCGTCATTCGATTCTGTTCCAGTCGATCGTAGATATCGACGACTACGAGTCCTAAAGCAAGAAATAATGTTTCAGGTGGATGCATGCGCGAGGTAACGGTGGTTTTGGTGACCGCACCTGGTCGTTAAACCTTCTTAATGGCGAAAATGTCTCAGGTGGACGTTGGGGCGAGATTCATCTCACCCGCCAATGCGACAACCCTAGCAATAAAACATCGGGCAATCGCGTTACACCAACGTTGACCCCAAAATGCAATAACCCATGCAATGCACCATCGCAGGCGCGATAAATCATATACGCCCAACCATGACCATAGACGATAGAGCAATGATACGTGTCCTTTCCATAGGACATGCTCTTATGTAGGCTTTGATATGATGGTTTACATGTGGGGTTAATTCTCAAAAAGTGTGTCCGAATTGGTCAACAGTTCCCAGTTCAGGA
>CAZFGW010000017.1:0-45211 GCA_964518575.1 uncultured Eggerthellaceae bacterium | reverse complement strand
CCGCAAGCACTGCGCCCGCCGGTGTTTGCATCCACGAGTTGGCGATCAGGATCCAGAGCGCCGAGAGCGCCGACCCGAAGAAGGTCAGCCATGCGGAAACGACGTACAGAATCGGCTTGATCTTGTTGCGCCCGAAAATGAGCATGCCAAGGAAAATGGACTCCAAGAAGAAGGCGAAGAGCGCTACGGCGGCAAGGGGCGCACCGAAGATATCGCCGACGAACCGGGAATAATTCGCCCAGTTCGTACCGAATGAGAACTCCATGGTGATGCCCGTTGCAACACCGATGGCGAACGTTGCGGCATAGATCTTGACCCACATGCGAGCTAGCGCGTCATCTTCAACCTTTTTGCTGCGATAGGCCTTCGTCACGAAGATCGCAGTGATCAGACCGATGCCGATCGTGATCGGAACGAAGATGAAGTGATAGCTAGCTGTGAGAGCGAACTGTATGCGCGCCAAGAGGACTTGATCGGCAAACATAGGATTCTCCCTCCTTATTTTTGCTACCTACCTGCCTGCTATTGTAATCCAAGCGCAGAGTACGGAAGGGCTGGACGGAGCCGTTTTATGAAGCGTTTTTTAAGGGTGTTCCCGGGGCTTTTGGCGAAGCGGTTGGCGAAGCGGTTGGCGGAGGGGGAGAAGATGGCGAAACGCCCCTCCCCTTCGCTCGCGCCTGCGCCGCCTTTGGCGAAGCGGTTGACGCAATGGCTGACGGTGAAGGTGGAGAAGGCGACGAGCGCAGAGAAGGCGCAATCCCTTTAGGCTGTTCCGAATTTCTTCTTGAGCGCCTCCGCCACACAGGGAGGAACGAATTTCGAAACGTCGCCGCCGAGCGAGGCAACCTCGCGCACGATCGAGGACGAGAGATACATGTACTGCGGTGGACTCATGATGAAGGCGGTCTCGATATAGGAATCCAACTGGTAGTTCATGGCGTTCATCTGGAACTCGTACTCGAAGTCGGTGATCGCGCGCAGCCCCTTGACGATGACCGTCGCGTTCATTTGGTGGGCGAAATCAACGAGCAGGCAGTCGAACGACCGAACCTCAACGCCTGCGAGGTTCGCTGTTGCCTGGCGTGCAAGCTCGGTGCGCTCTTCCGTTGTGAAGAGGGTGTTTTTCGGCGTGGAGCCCGCAACCGCCACCACGACCTTGTCGGAAATGGCGAGCGCGCGCTTGATGATATCAAGGTGACCGTTCGTGATCGGGTCGAACGTACCGGGAGTGATCGCTATCTTCATTGACTTCCCTTCGCTATCATGTTTATAAACCTCATGCGTAGTATCTGAAGTAGGCGGCACAGGAGCCCTCGCTTGAGACCATGCACGGGCCGACCGGGTTCTCCGGCGTGCACACGCGTCGGAAAAGTGGGCACTCATTGGGCGCCATCACGCCGCGCAGGATATCTCCACATTTGCATCCCGCATGTTCCACAGGCTCTTCAACCACAGGATGGAATTTCCGCATCGCGTCGAAGGCGGCATATTCATCACGGATCTTATAGCCGCTGCCCGCGATGGTTCCGATGCCGCGCCAGGGCGCGTCGACCGTTTCGAACACTTCGTTGATCGCGTCGATTGCAACGGGATTGCCCTCGGACATGACCCCGCGCGCATAGGCGATCTCGATGGACGCCTCGCCGTCGTGCAGCTGCTTAAGGAGCATGGCGATGCCCTGCAGGATGTCGTTTGGCTCAAAGCCGGTGATCACGCCGGGAATGCCATAGCGCTTCGCCAGGAATTCATACGGCTCTTTTCCAATGATGGTGCTGACGTGACCGGGCAAGATGAGCGCATCAACCTTGAGTTCGGGATCGTTCACGATAGCCTCGAGCGCGCCCGGCATGTTCTTATGCGCGCCGAAGACGGAGAAATTCTCAAGCCCGAGCGAGCGCGCGCGCTTGATCGTGGCAGCCACGAGCGGGGTCGTGGTCTCGAACCCCACACCGACGAACACCACTTCGCGCGACGGGTTGTCCTGCGCGATCTTGAGCGCATCGAGCGGCGAATAGACGATCTCGACCGATGCGCCGTTTGCCTGCTCAGCAAGCAGGCTCGAAGTGGAACCCGGCACGCGCGTCATGTCGCCGAATGTGGCGATGATGACCTCTGGGATGCGCGCGAGCGCGATGATCTTATCGATATCATGGTTCGCGGTCACGCAAACGGGGCATCCGGGACCGGAGGCAAGGCGAACCGTTTCGGGCATGAGCGAGCGGATACCGTTGCGCGCAATGGACACCGTGTGCGTACCACAGACCTCCATGAGCGTCACTGGCTCGCTCGGCGCGAGTACGTGAATCGACTCGATGAGACCAGCAGCGAGCGCAGGATCCTTGAATGCGTCAAGCTCCTCCTGCATGGTGGGAGCGGTGTTGCCGGTATTTTCTGCAGCACTCATGCGACCACTACCCTCTTTCGACCCCAGCGCGTTCACTGCACAAGGTCCGCGCCAGCGAGATCGGGAAATTGCTGGATGAGCTCGATCGTTTCTTTCGCGTATTGCTCGTCGATCACTTCGATCGCGAATCCGGCGTGCACCAAGACGTAGTCGCCGATACCCGCCTGCGGGGTGAGGTCGAGCGAGATCTCGCGGGTGACCCCTAATATGTCAACGGTCGCAAGCCCGTCTTCGTCAAGACGGACGACCTGAGCAGGAATTGCCAAGCACATGAGCACTCACTTCCATCGGTTTGGGAACATAGTAAGAACATTCGCGGGCAACGTAAAGACGAACGCGCTGATTCATCTGATTGCGGTCACGGTATGGTCTGTCAAAGGATGAACGCGTGCCTACGAGCGCGACGCCACCACGGCTTGCCCAAGCGAAATGCACCCGTCATTGGGCGGAAGATCGCGGTTTATGGCAACATGGTATCCCTCAAGCGCGAGTGCGGTGATCGTATGCTCGGCAAGGTAGCGATTCATGAAACACCCGCCGCTCAGCACGAACGTGTCGATGCCATAGAGCGACACCACCACCCGCGCCACATCGGAGAGGGCGCGCACGAATGCCTCATGGAACCGCCGCGCAATGAGATAGAGCGGCGTGCCCTTGACAACATCGTCGAGCATTGAGGTGAACAAGCTCTGCGCATCGAACAGGATCACGGAGGTGTCCTCAGCGGTCGATGACGACGTTGCCACATTCTTCGTCAGTCCGATGACATAGCGGTTCTCGTATTCCTCGTCCTCATCGATCTCGTACTTCTCCGTCTCGGTGCCGAGGTCGAGCGTTTGTCCAAGCGGATCGCTCGAGAAGGTTTTGTCGAAGGGTTCTTCGTGTTCCTGGATCACGAGCGATGAGGTGAACGCGGGATTGAGCGCCGCCTCCAGAAGCACCGCGCCCTCCCCTTCGTAGCGGGGATGTTCACAAATGCCCAAAAGCGCACTCGCGGCGTCGAAAAGCCGACCGACCGAGGAGGTATAAGGCGTGTTGATTCCCTGATCGATCATCTTCTCGCAAAGCGCGCACTGCTCTTCGCCAAGCGCCTCGAGCGCACGCTGCGCCCCCGGATGGTCGAGCAGGTCGAACTCCCACAAAACGCCGTACGCCATACGGAGCGGATGCTTGATTGCCGCAGCACCCCCCGGCATGGGGCAGTACGCGAAATTCGCGAACCGCTCATAATCCCGCAGGTTCGCAAGGAGCACTTCGCCGCCCCAGATATTCCCATCCGGTCCATACCCCGTTCCGTCAAACGCAATGCCGCACACGGCGCGATCGATGGCATTTTCGCTCATGACCGAAACGATATGGGCGTGGTGATGCTGCACTTCCACAAGCTTGAGAGCGGGATTTGCCGCCGCTTGATCGTGCGCCCACTTCGAGGTCAGATACTCGGGATGCAAATCACAGGCGATCACCTGAGGGTCAAGGTCGAAGAGCCGCCGGTAGTTCTTCTGCGCCAACAGCCATGCATCGAAAACCGCCGCATTCTCCATGTCGCCGATATGCTGGGACACGAATGCCTCTTCGCCCCGCTGGAAGCAGAACGTGACCTTCTGTTCCGGACCTGTGGCGAAGATGGTCTCACGCGCATGGGACACCGTTTCCAAGGGAGCGGGGCAATACCCGCGCGCACGGCGCACGAACTGGATGGCTTTCACGTCCCCGGCATTCAAAATGCGCACCACCGAGTCGTCGAATCGCTCGAGGATGCGCCGGTTGTTCACCAGAAATGCGTCCGCAATGTCGCCGAGCTTCTCATACGCTGTTTCGTTGTCGATGACGATGGGTTCGTCGTGCACGTTGCCGCTCGTCATCACGAGCATGGGCGGTTCGAACGTCGGCCACACCTCGGCAAGGTCGTGCATGAGGATATGCTGGACGGGAGTATAGGGGAACATGACGCCGAGCTCGGGGAGCTGATCGGCAAGCCCTTCCGTGAAATGGACGTCTTGGCGTTTGGGGAGCAGCACGATGGGACGCGCGGTTCCCGTGAGCAGCTTCTCTTCCTCCTCGTTGACAGTGCACACCAGGCGCGCATCATCAACGGTGCGCATCATGACCGCGAACGGTTTGCCATCGCGATGCTTGCGCTCACGCAGCGTCCGTACCGCCTCAGGGTTGTTGGCGTCGCACACGAGATGAAAGCCGCCGAGCCCCTTTACGGCAAGGATCTTGCCCTCCATGATCATTTCAATGGCGCGGGCGAAAATCTTGTCGGACGCCTCGCGGGTGTCACCGAGCAAAAGCGGTCCGTTCCCTTCGCGCCATCCGATAACAGGACCGCACGTGAAACAGGCATTGGGCTGCGCATGGAAGCGCCGATCGAGCGGGTCGTCGTATTCCGCCTGGCACGTCTCGCACATCGTGAAGTCAGCCATGGAGGTATGAGCCCGATCGTAGGGCAGCTCATCGATGATTGTGAACCGCGGACCGCAATTCGTGCAGTTGATGAACGGATAGCGAAACCGACGATCGTCAGGGTCGAACAGTTCGCGCTCGCAGTCAGGACACGTTGCCAGATCTGGCGAGATGAGCGTGGGCTGCTCGACCTTCCCCTCGTCGGAGAATCTGATCTCGAAGGCGTCGAAAGGCTCGAGCGGCACCTCTTTCAGATCGATCTCCTTGACGTCGGCTGCTGCCGGAGCGTCCTCAGAAAGGGCGATAACGAACGCGTCCAGATTTTTGGTTTCGCCCTCAGCGTGGATGTGCACGCCATCAGCGGCGTTCAGTACCCATCCATTGATGAGATGGCGTTTCGCCAACCGATAGACGAAGGGGCGGAAACCCACCCCTTGCACAACGCCTTGAACCCATATGTCCAGCGCTTCGATCATCGCTCATCGCTTTCGCTCGATGGTTGCACGTCTTGATCGGACGTGGTGTCGGTCGCCTCGTCCGCACGGGCAGATTCCGCTTCGCCTGCTGCCGCTTCGCCTGCTGCCGCCTCGATGGCGATCTGTGCTGCAACGACTGCATCTTCTGCCGCATTGAGCGCGAAGTCAAGATCATCGTCGGAGAGGGTGTCATCGAACAGCTCCGCGAGGAACAGATCGCGCTCCAAAAGCGCATCTTCAATCGCTTCGCGGATAACATGCGCAAGCATACGCAGCGTAACGCCGGAATTGTCGGGAAGATGCAGATGCACCACACGCCGATCGCGGCTCGCCAGCGTGAGCATGTCACCGACCGCCTGTGCCTTCGCCAGCGACCCGAGCGACTTCGCGTCAAGCCCCTCGGGAAGCGCGATGTCCTTGAGCTCATCGGCGGACAGAATCAGGAAAACCCCACAATCGGGACCGCCCTTTTGCAGCTGGCCGGTGGAGTGCAGATAACGCGGACCGACCTCGAGGCACGACACGACGCCGAATTCCTCGGCAACACTATGGCGAATGTCTTCGAGCGCCTCGCGTCTGCCCTCGCCCGTGAACGGGAGGAACGCATTGAGCGCGAAGTAGTCGCCGTCGTCAATGGACGAGAAGAGTTTGAACAGCGTCTCACGCAAGTCCTCCGCATCGCGGAACATTTCAGCTTGGCGAACCTCGATACCACCCATATCAACTTCTTCGGTGAAGGTTTCGACATAATCGGGCTCGGGGATCCCGCCGCTCAAAATATCGAGAACCGCCGCCTTCGTGGAAGCGACGTCGGGCTGGTCGAAGGGGCAGACCTGCATCAAATACCCGCACATGGCAATCGCGTATTCCCACATGATGAAGTGCTCGGCCAGCTCGTACACGCTGTCGATCTTGTAGTTCTGACGCGGGATGTTTGGATCAATGTAGGCAAGCGACATCTCGAAGTTGCGGCGCTCGTCCCACAGGTCCGTCTGCGTTTGATACATGATCACGGAACGGTCGCCCGGGTCTTCTGTCAAAAGGAGCGAATCCACCTCGATGTTCGGAAGGATTCCCTGGCCTTCCTTGCCGAGCGATTCCGCAACGAGCTGCTCGATCCACAGACCCAGCACGCGGCCGCGCTTCGGCGTCAAGAACGAGAACTTGTTGCGTCCTTGCAGGTAGTTGTCATACAAGAATGCCGCCAAGTTGATCGCGGGATTATCGATGGCATCCTCGCTGCAGCGCGCCTCAGCCTCGCGCGCGTGCTCCAAGAAGCGCTCCAGATCGATACCGACAAGCGCCGCTGGCAAGAGACCGAAAACGCTCAGCACTGAGAAGCGTCCGCCGACGGACGGCTCGCCGGAAAAGACATGGCGCCATCCCTCTTCCTTCGCCGTCTGCTCAAGCTGCGTCCCGGGATCGGTGATGGCAACGAAGTGCTTGCCGAATTCGTCGCCGAGCTGGTCGCGGTATTCGTTTTGCAAAGCCGCGAGCAACATCCGCGGCTCGATCGTGCCGCCGCTCTTCGACGAGATGATGAAGAGGGTTTTCTTTGGATCGCAGACCGCGTACAGCTCGCGCATGCGGACCGGCGAATCGGAGTCGAGCGTTTTGAACGAAACGCGGTTCTTATCCTGCTTGTTGTATTTCGTGATGGTCATCGGCGCTTGCGTCGAGCCGCCCTGTCCGACCAGCACGACCATGTCGATGCCGTCCTCGACCACCTTGTTGGCGAAATCGGTCAGTTCATGGATGTCACATTGCGGCGTGCTGCCAAGCCCTGCCCATCCCATGAAGCTCTCGGCGCACTCAGCGCTTTCCGGCGTGAATTCGTACAGCGTCGCATCCTTTTTGAAGATGCGGCTCGCGATTTTCTCCTTCACCAGCGTTTTGGCTGAAGGATACAGTTTTTCCATATCACCAGATATCATGTTGTCCCTGTTCTTCCACGTTTCCCGCGCCACCGAAAAGCGGCACGACGGTTGAGGAATAGTTGTGAGCCATTGTAGCAAAAGCGGGTGATTCCGTTCCGCGCCCGCAGCGGCGCATGCGCGGGTTGGGATGTTGTCAGGAAGAGAGAAGATTCTGGTTTGTTTTGATTTTCGATCGAGATAATTGATCATGTTGATGTAGGGGCGAGATTCATCTCGCCCCAGTATCTATACCCATTCGTTTACCCTATGGGATCATTTCCAATCACGCCCCATTCGCCATCTATCTACGAACTGCGAACGGTATCGATCGCTTCCTGCACTGCGGGCGAAATCCCTTCGCGCTCACCATCCTCTGCGCTTCCGGGCACCGGCGCACCTGCACGCTCCTGACGCGCCACTTCCGCCTCGAATTCGCGATCCACTGCGGACAAACGCGACGGCGGATCGATCTCGAAATCGTCCGCGGGCGTGAACAAACTCACCACCGGCACAATAACGAGTGACGCCAACATGCAAAACGCGCCGCAGTTGATGGGGCTCGCGATGAGCGGCGTTCCCACAAATCCCATGATCATGTTCACCGCTGTGAGACCCACGCCAAACACGAATGAGCACCACACCGCCGCCTTCGACACCTTGCGCTTGTACAGACCCCAGAGGAATGGTCCCAAGAACGCGCCCGCCAGCGCGCCCCATGAATAGCCCATGAGCTGCGCGATGAACACGATCGACGAGTGGTATTGCAGAAGCGCTATCCCAGCAGACACGGCAATGAACACTACGAGCAAAAACCGCATGCTGACAAGCTGCTTCTTCTCATCCATGTCCTTGATGAAATTGCCTTTGATAAGGTCGATCGTGAGCGTCGAGGAAGACGTCAGCACGAGCGAAGACAGTGTCGACATACTGGCGGACAGGACGAGCACGATCACAAGACCGATCAGAAGATCCGGCAACGTCGAGAGCATAGTAGGGATGACCGAGTCGTAAATGGGCGTGCCATTCGCGGCGTACTCGATCTGCCCTTCGTAGAGCCGCCCGAAGCCTCCGAGGAAGTAGGAACCGCCGGCGACCACGAAAGCGAAGATCGTCGAGATGATCGCGCCCTGTTTCACCGCGGGACCGCTTTTGATGGCGTAGAACTTCTGAACCATTTGAGGAAGACCCCACGTACCCAGCGAGGTCAGGATCACGACGCCGAGCAGGTTGAAAAGGTCCGGACCGAAGAAGCTCGTGAACGCGCCTTGCATTTCTGTACCGGGCGCTTGCACCTGCGAAAGCGAGATCATCGCCTCGGAGAATCCGCCGTTGTTCAGAATGACCGCAACGATGACCGCCGTGATCCCCAAAAGCATCACGATGCCTTGGATGAAGTCGTTCATTACCGTTGCCATGTAGCCGCCGATCACCACATAGATGCAGGTGATGATTGCCATACCGATCACGCACACGTCATAGGGAAGGTCGAATGCCATGCCGAACAGGCGCGAAAGACCGTTGTAAACACTTGCCGTATAGGGGATGAGGAAGATGAAGATGATGGCCGCGGCGGCAATCCTGAGTGCCTTCGAGTTAAAGCGCTTGCCGAAGAATTCGGGCATTGTCTGCGCGCCGAGTCGATGCGTCATCTCGCGTGCACGCGGACCGAGCACCCACCACGCGAGCAAACTGCCGATAATGGCGTTGCCGATGCCAGCCCAGGTTGCGGCAATGCCGTATTTGAAGCCGAATTGCCCCGCGTATCCCACGAAGACCACAGCCGAGAAGTAACTGGTCCCGTACGCGAACGCGCTCATCCAAGGACCGACCTTTCGCCCACCGAGAACGAACCCGTCGACCGTGGTGGTGGTGCGCCGGCAGTAAATGCCCACCCCTACCGCAACGCCCACGAACACGAGGACAAGGATTATCTTTGCGATCATTTCATAACTCCTAACACATCTCTACACTCATCGAATAGCAATCCCAATGGAGGCGCACATGACCCTTCGCCCGCTGGGACCATAAAAAAATGGCCGCGGGCAAAAACCCATGTGCCATTAATATCGGTAGACCAATTGAGGGGAAAGCGCGCAGATACATTTCTCAGCGAAATGTGCGCTCATGACCGCGCAGCTGTTGTCGCTTTTTTTCGCGGCGAAATGCGCGGCACGGATGGCGCATTCCTGCGAACCGGTCGGACGGATATGTTTCCTGATGTGATGCATGCGCGATACTTTATCACAATAAAGTATCGGTGGTTGGAAAAAGTTTTTCACGGTCGACGAGCGCGCCCGTGGTGCCACGGCGAACCGAACGTGACCAACGGCAATGCAATCCGGAATACGATTTGGGTATAGATGTTGGGACTGAACCGAACGTAATCGAAAACGAATCAAATTCAGAAACGATTGGGTATAGACGTTGGGACGAGATTTATCTCGTCCGCAATGATGCGGGGTTGGGGTTGTTGTGGTTTGGGGATCACCATTGGTGCAATCCCTGCGCCCGATGTTTCATTGCCGGGGTTGTTGCATGGGCGGGCGAGATGAATCTCGCCCCTACGTCCACCTGATTGATTTCCCTATTTAAAGAGGTCAATCATCCTGAATCGCTCAATGGTTCGCCGCAACAACTTAATACCGCGAATCGAAAATGCGCTTCGTCTTCTTCTCGCTACGCGGAAGCTCCCCGACCGGCACGCCCTTCGGCTCGGGCGTACACCCGATCTTCGCCTTGAAAATGGCGGCGAGCTGCTTCTCCGCTGCCTCGCGCTCCTCGCCCTCAAGCGGCGTCTCAAACAGAATGGTCATCACGTCGGTACCGCTGATATTCTCGATCATCACCTGGTATTCGCTCGACGTGCCGTCGGTAATGGCGATCACTTCCTCCACCTGCGCGGGGAAAATGTTGCACCCCTTCACCTTGAACATGTCGTCGGTGCGTCCGGTGAGGATATCGATCCGCGGATGACGCTCCCCGCAGGAGCACTTGCAGCTGCCGGGCAGAATGCGGGTCAGGTCGTGCGTGCGATACCGGATAAGCGGCGCGCCCTGCTTACGCAGCGTGGTAATCACGAGCTCGCCCTCTTCGCCATCGGGCAGATTCTCACCCGTCTCGGGATCGATGATCTCGATGTAATTGAAATCCTCGAAAATGTGCATGCCGTTGTGCTCGCTGCACGAAATGCCGATGCCCGGTCCATAGATCTCGGTGAGCCCATAGATGTCGTAGATCTCAATCCCGAGCTCATTCGAAATACGGGCGCGCATCTTCTCGCCCCAACGCTCGCTGCCGATAACGCCTTTACGCAGGGCAAGCTTGTCGCGAATGCCCCGCTTCGTGATCTCTTCGGCGAGCAAAAGCGCGTAGGATGACGTGGCGCCGATCACGGTGGACTGCAGGTCCTCCATCATGCGCAGCTGCTTCTCGGTGTTGCCCGGTCCCATCGGGATGGCCATAGCGCCCAAACGCTCGGCACCCGCCTGAAAACCGATGCCCGCGGTCCAGAGACCGTATCCCGGCGTGATCTGGATGCGGTCGAGCACCCCGATGCCCGCAATCTCATAGCAACGGGCGAACTGGATTGCCCAGTCGGTCACATCCTGCTGGGTGTAGGGGATGATGACGGGCGTACCCGTGGTTCCCGAGGAGGAATGGATACGCACGATCTCGGCGTCGGGAACAGCCTGCAAACCAAGCGGATACACGGCGCGCAGGTCGTCCTTTTCTGAAAACGGAAGCTTCTCGAAATCCTCCTGAGAAGCAACATCCTCAACGTCGATCCCCTCGAATTTCTTCGCGTAGAACTTCGAACGATCCTTGATCGTACGCAGCTGTTCCCTGATGAGCTCGAGTTGCTCAGGCTTCATGTGCATGATATTTCGTCCCTTCTAATGCCGCATCGATTGCCCGCAGATTCATGGGCACGAACTTTTCCTTTACGCATTCCGCAATCGCATGCCGCAGATCCTCCACCGTGATGGGGATGCGTTCCTGCGCAAGTGCCACCGCAAGCATGATGGTGTTGAGAACCTTGCGATTCCCCCCGAGACGGCGAATGATCATCGCGTCGTTCACGGGGATGAGACTCGCTTGCTTCGCAGTGCGACCGCGGGTGATGCTTTTTGCCATAGAGTTGTAGAGCGAAAGGTGGATGCCTTCGATGATGTCGTGTGCGTTGTACGCGTCGGAACCGAGCGATGAAGTTACCGGCTGGATCGGTGTTGTTGCAGTGACCAAAAGTCCTTGGCGCGAAAGGTAGGGAAGCACGCGCGCCGCCTCACCCGGCTCGAACGCAATGACCAAATTGGCAGTTCCGTGGGTGATCAGCGGTGCGTGCACCTCTTCGCCATTATTGCCGATACGCACATGGGACACGACGCTGCCGCCGCGCTGAGCCATGCCGATCGTTTCCGCGCTGCGCACCTGCCAGCCCTTCGAAGCGGCCGCCACCGCAAGAACCTTCGCAGCAAGAACGGTACCTTGCCCACCGACGCCCGTGAGAAGAATATTGATCATGCCTGCCCTCTATTTCTCTTGCGTAGGGCGCGCGAAGGTCGCTCTTCTTCCTCGTCGGATATCTCGAGATACACGCTGCTGTCGAGCGCGGCGAGCAGATCCTCATCGAACCCGTCGTCGAAAGCGTCATCCGCACGCGTGCTGCCATCCGTTGCATCGCTCGCAAACAGTGCGCCGTCAGCGTCGAATTCGGCGAAGGTCACGGATGCATCAGCGCCGTCCGTTGCAAAGTAGGCAGACCCCGCACCACCAGCATCCTCTGCGCCGTCCGCACTCCCCGCAGGGCGCGCGAATACCCGGTCCGCGGGCGCCACCGGCGTCTTCATCGAATAGCGGCGATAACCCTCTTTGAGCTCTTCGCCAAACTCCGTGTGCGCGAGTGCATCTGACACACGCCCCGTAGCAATGGCAGGCTTGCCGCCGCTCATATCATCGTAGAGTTCATCCTGGCTGAAATCTTCAGTCTCTTCATACACGATCATGGGCATGATCGGCATCTTCGAGTCGCTCGACAAAAGCCCTTCCTGCTCCATGCGGGCACGCAGCTCATCGGACGCCTGCATAAACGGTTCAGACGCGCTCCGTCCGCGGCGCTCCTCCAAAGGCTCGGCAACATCTTCGTATTCGGGCAGCGTGTCCCCGATGTCATCGTGAAGGTAATCCGCGCGCTCGTCCGCCCCTTCGCGCTCAGCGCCCGCACCCCGCTCCCAATTCTCGAGCTGCTCCTTCGAGTCAGCCCAAGCGCGCTCACCGCCAATGACGGCGCCCCCTCGATTGAGCCTGCTTTGGCGAACGGGCTTTTCGGGCGGGATCGGCTCGTGCTCAACGATGTCGATCGCGTGGAAGGGACAAACCTGCAAGCACAGCCGGCATCCGTTGCATTGCGTGCGGTCGATAACCGCCATGCCGCGGCGGGCACTGCGCGCACCCTTCGCGTCGGGATCAAACCCGATCGCAGGGCACCCGATTTCGGTGATGCACTTCTTGCATCCCGTACACACGTCAACATTGACCATTGCGGGGGTGTCGAAAGGCTTGAGCCAAATGCACGGGCTCTCGAAGATGACCGCCGAGGGTCCTTCGACCTCAAGAGCCTGCATGCACGCCTCTTCCGCCTGCTCGCGATCGAGCGGGTCAGCCATAACGATGGTCTTGACCCCCATGGCTTCGAGCACCTTCGCCGTATCGATGGGATCGTGCTTGTCCCCCATCAGCGTGACGCCCGTCCCAGGATGCGGCTGCGAGCCGGTCATCGCGGTCGTGGCGTTATCAAGGATGCAGATCGTGATGTCGTGGTCGTTGTAGAGCGCATTGGCAACCCCGGTCATGCCGCTTGCGAAAAACGTCGAGTCGCCGATGAAGCCGATGCATTTCTTGCTGGGATCCGCAACGGAGAAGCCCTGCGCCATCGTGATGCCGCCGCCCATGCACAAGCACGAGTCAACGGCGTCAAGCGGCGCGGCATTGCCCAGCGTATAGCATCCGATATCGCCACAGAACACGGCGTCCTCGCGCTTGATCTTCAGCTTCGCCAACGCATTCTTCATCGCGTAGAAACTCCCGCGATGCGGGCACCCCGCACACAAATTTGCCGGACGGGACGGAAGTGTTTTCTCATAGCGAAGCCATGCCGCCGGATCCACTACGCGACGCACGAGCTCCGTAAAGGTCTGCTGCGCGCCATCGCGCGACCTACTTTTTTCGTCGGTGTTCTCGAGTGCGGTTTCCGCAGGCGTCTTTCGACGGTAGGCGTCGAAGAATGCCGCGATGCGCATAACAGCGTCCTCGGTAGTGTTCTCACCGCGCGCCTGCGCCTCATCGGTCAGCTTCCCGTGGATGCGTGGCGGCAAGAAACTGGTCGCCGCAAACTTGAGCAGCTCCTCTTCCAAGAATGAATCGAGCTCCTCCAAAACGAGCACGTCAGTGAGGTTCTTGATGAAGCGACCGACCGCACGTTTCGGGAAGGGATAGGGCGTACCGATTTGCATGAATCGGAAATTGGGCAGCGGCTTTTTCACGCGCGCTGCTTCATGCGCGATGATATCGATCGCCTCAAGGGCGTATTGGGTCGAAACGCCTCCCGCAACGATGCCGAGGATAGCCGAGGAGGAACCCGAATAGTTCGAACTGGAGGTCACTTCAAGCGGAGCTGAAAGCGCCTGTCCGTTCTCATAGATGGGGTTGAACCGCGCGTAGGTATCGTCGAAAGAGAAATCGTGTGCGAGCGAGGCGAGCCGCTCGTTGATCTGTCCGTGAGCCTCATAGGCGCGCGGCGGGAAGATCACGAATTCCTCGGGATTGCGCTTGAATCCCCCGGTGATCGAAGGGAGCGCGCTGGTGTAGTCTTCGATGTCGAAGAAGGTCGACGCATGGTCGATCCGCGTCGTCGGTCTGACGATCACGGGGCAGCCGAATGATTCGGAAAGCTCGAACGCCTGCTTGATCATGGCGAACCCCTGCTCGGGCGTTGCAGGATCGAACACGGGTACCTTCGCGAATTCGGCGAAGCGCCGGGTATCTTGCTCGGTTTGAGAAGAGATGGGACCGGGGTCGTCGGCAACGAACAGGACCAGTCCTCCGCGAACGCCGAGGTAGTTGAGCGACATGAGCGCGTCGCTTGCCACGTTGAGTCCGACCTGCTTGCAGGTCATCATCGACCGCACGCCCGAGAGCGACGCGGCAGCGGCAAGTTCGAGCGCCGCCTTCTCGTTGGTGGACCACTCGACGTGGATGCCTTCCGCGCGCCCTTCCGCATGGATCTTGGCAACGGTTTCGATCAGCTCCGATGAGGGCGTGCCGGGATAGCCGGCGAAAAAGCCGCACCCCGCTTCGAGCGCCGCGTGGGCGAACGCCTCGTTTCCCATCAAGAGCTGGATTGACATATTATTCCTCGGTTTTCGCCATATCTTGTTTCATGGTAACGATAGCGTTCATCGCGCGCGTTGCCATTTCATCATTCCCCACACCGATGATCTGCGTGGCGAGGATGGCCGCATTCTTGGCGCCATTGATGGCGACCGTGGCAACGGGAACGCCGCTCGGCATCTGAACCATCGAAAGGAGCGAATCGAGACCGCCCAGATCGCTCGTCTTCATGGGTACCGCGATCACGGGAAGCGGCGTAAATGCTGCGACGACGCCGCCCAAGTGAGCCGCCTTTCCCGCTGCTGCGATGATGACGCGCAAGCCCCGCTCACGCGCCGATTCTGACCATGCATGCACCACGGCGGGCTTGCGATGGGCGCTTGCAATTACCAATTCAAAGGGAATGTTGAACGCGTCCAGTTGATCAAGGCATGCCTGCATGACGGGCATGTCGGATTCCGAACCTAGGATCACTCCCACAACGGGCTGTTCATGTGTCATATTCCCTCCGTTTCCTCTGTGTAGCATTGTAGAGCAAAGTGACAACCGAACAGAAGAGGAGCGGGGCAATATCGAAAAGAGGGACGGCGTACCGCGCATCGTACACGGGTGAGATCATGCAAAAGCAAAGAAGGACGAATGAGGGCACGAAGAGCGCTCCGCACGAAAGGCGGCGGCGTTTCGCGATATAGAACAAAAGCGCGGGAAGCCAGAGCACATAGGTGACGATAAGGAAGGGCAGGTCGAGCACAGGAATCGAGGCAAGCGTTGTGTACGCCTCATCGAGCCCCAGGCGAAGCGGATCGAGCTCGTCAGGGTTCCAAAGCATGTAACGGTTCTCTTCGCCCATCTTCGTGTCCACCGTGACCATGCGGATATTCGCAAATGCGGTGGGCGCCACGTAGAAGCCGGCAAGGGACATGAACGCCGCGAAATACGATTCAGGATGCTCGAGCCCCTGCTTGACGTACATGCCCAGGTAATCAGCAATATCCGCAGACGTCGCATCCTGGTTGTAGCGGTACTTCACCGCGTCCTCGAAATCGAAGGTATACACATCGGCAAGCCTGCCATAGTCGATGACCTTGTTGATCTCAGCGCGCTCACGCGGCGTGATCTCGTCCCCATGGTCAACCGCCACACGCGCCGTCTGCTGGAGAAGCGGACCGAGGACCTCCTGACGCCCGCCCTCATGGATATTGAGTGCGGGAAATACCACCTGGGGCAAAAGCACGCCCATGACCACAAGCCCGAGCGCCGCTTGCGCAATCATTCCACCCGCAGCGCGAAGATTCTTCCGAAACACAAACGCCATGACGAGCGCCGTGGGCACCACGACGAAAATGCCCGTTTTCCGCGAAAGACAGAGCATGAGCGCAAGCGCAAGAAACGCGACAATCGTCCGCGGGCGCGCAAGGAATACTCCGCGCGTTCGGATACCCTCGAACAGCATGAGGAAATAGATGACGAAGAACATGCCGAAAAAACTGTCCTTGACCATGCACATCGCCCACGTGGACACAAACGGCATGAGGCAGTAGAACGCATAGCCGATACAGCAGAGGACAAGGGGGCAGCCCACGCGACGCAGATAGGCGATCGAGGCGGTGAAGATGATCACATGCGCGATACCCTGAAGCGCGCAGAACAGTGCGACGCCCGCCATCCAGTTGCCCGTCAGCTGATCGGACGCCCACGCGAAGCCGCCGTAGAGCAGCGTCGTGAGCACGGGATGATGGTCGACCAGCCACGCGTCGGTGACGGTCTTCGCCCGCATCTCCTCCCAAGGCACGATGGAGATGGGATGGTTTTCGGGGTAGACCTGGAACATCTGGTAATACGTATCCCAATAGGTGCCGCCTGGGAAATTCGCGATATACCACGGCAGCCAGAACAGCGTCATGATGAAGGCGAAGAGAAGGATGCTTTTCACACACCACTGCGGGGTGATCAGGGCGAAGCGGGAGCGCGTGGAACGTGGAGCGGACGGTGTCTCAGCCGCTGTTGCTTCGGCGGACTCACCTTCGCCAGCTACTGTAACCTCAACTGTTGTCCCGCCGTGTGTGCCTTCGCCAGCTGTTGCAACCTCAGCCGCCGCGTGCTTTTCGGCAGAGCGCGCCAGCGCCGCATCGACGATCAGGAAGATGAGCGCAACGAGCACCGTGAACAACCCGATGAGCAAAATGGTCGTTCCCAGCGAGAGAACCGGCCACCCTTCGCCAACGATATACGACACGCCGCACACCCCGAAAAAGGAAATCATCAGGGACAGCAGCACCAAAACGACCCAGTCGCTTCGCCGCATCGTCTTCAGAGAAGCGATCATGTCAGAGCCGCCTGGGAGTTGACGGACATCCTTGACCCGGCAGTGGCCACGATCATGCAGAGATGAGGTCGGCGAGCTGCCCTTTGGTTGCTGCGCCGTTGATGCGATCCTTGAGCACCCCATCCTCGAAGTAGAGGAAAACGGGCGCCGATGTCACGTCCAGCGCGGATCCGATGGAGGGGTACTGCCCCACGTTGAGCGCACATACGCGCACCTCCGGATGCTCGCGCTCGAAATCATCCATGACCTTGAACATCTTCATGCACGACTTGCAGGTGATCAGAAAGCATTCGATCAGAACCTTCCCCGGCTTGCCGAAAACGACGTCGGAGAAGTTATCAAGGCTCAAATGTACCATCATTGTCCTTTCGAGAATTTCGCTTTGCCGATTATAGTACGCGATGATGGTGGCGAAACGCACGTGAACGCGCCCAGATGCGCGATCCCCTGCGCAGGGGTCGATGAGCGCGAAACGTACGTCCGCGCAGGCGAAGATGATGATATATTCTCGGTAGTTCCGCTGCGTCGGGCCATGCCGATGTCGGACGGACCGAGCAACAACGTCGATCAGAAAAGGAGAACGCTGTGCCGGAGATGGCTTCACCACCTCTCACGCCGGATGCGCGCGCGCTGAAAAGCGACGGCGTTCTCGTGGCAATGAGCGGCGGAGTGGACAGCTCGATTGCGGCGAAGATGCTGCTCGATGAGGGCTACCACGTTGTGGGCGTGACCATGATGCTGCTCGATAATGGGAGTAATGCCATGCCCGCAGAGGTTCTCGATGCCCGCGCCACGTGCGAGCAACTTGGCATCGAGCATCACGCCATTGACCTGACCGACACGTTCAAACACTGTGTGATCGATAAATTCTGTAGCGAATATATGCGGGGGCTCACACCGAATCCGTGCATCGATTGCAATAAAGCGCTCAAGTTCGGAGCGCTCGAGGACGTTCGCGAACGCCTCGGTCTCGCCTTTCTGGCAACCGGTCATTACGCACAAGTGATCCATGACGAAGCCGACGGATTATTCAAGGTGAAGCGCGCGGCAGATCACGGCAAGGATCAAAGTTACGTGCTCTATAGCCTCGGACAGGAGGTGCTCTCCCACCTCCTCCTTCCGCTGGGTTCGCTCTCGAAGGAGCAGGTTCGCCACGATGCTGCGGCAGCAGAGCTCGCCAGCGCCGAGAAGGCGGAGAGCCAGGATATTTGTTTTATCAAAGATGAAGCGCCATTCGAGTTCATCGAGCGTTATACCCAGCGCGCAGGCGAACCGGGTCCCATCATGGATATGCAGGGCACGGTGCTCGGACAGCATCAGGGAATTGCGCGCTATACGCTCGGGCAGCGCAAGGGAATCGGGGTTGCCGCCGCCGAGCCGTTGTATGTGATCAAGAAGGATTGTGCGCGCAATGCGCTCGTGGTGGGTACCGCGGCGGAGGCGAAGGTCTCGCGCGTGTACGCCCACGAGGTTGCGTTGGCGTATGGGGATCGGTTGCCCGCGGATTTTCGGTGTTGCGCAAAGGTGAGTTACCGACAGTCGCCCCAACCCGCCGTCGCGAACCTGAGCGATGAGGATGTTCTTGAGGTGGTGTTCGGTGAGCCCATTCGGGTGTGTGCGCCCGGTCAAGCGATCGTTTTGTACGATGGGGATATCGTCGTCGGTGGCGGCACCATCATCCCCGCCCCGTAATCATTTTTCACCAGGATAAACATTTGGGAATAGATGTTGGGACGAGATTTATCTCGTCCGCAAACGATACGGGATTAGGGTTGTTGCATTTGGGGTCAACGATGACGAAACGGGATTGCCATCCGCATCGTTGCCAAGGTTGCTGCATCGGCGGGCGAGATAAATCTCGCGCTCGCGTCCACCTGATTGATTTTTCCAATTAATAAACCGTACTGACCAGATACGTTACTCGCCAACACGCAAAAACGCGGCGAGCAAATCCGCTGCATCGGCGTAAAACGGAACTTCCGTTTCCTCCTTCACCTTCGCGGCGAAACGCGGCATCCACGTCATAACATGCTCGTCCATGAACTGCTGGTACGCTGCCGCTGCTGACCCGCCGGGCAAATCCTGCGACAACACATATTCGCCGGGGCATGCCGACAAATCGACTGCATCGGCATCCGATACATCGATCGCCGCACGCTCGGCGAGGTACTGCAACAACTCCATCTCGGTCGCAACATGATCGAGCGGCTCGTTTGTGCCCACGGGACGTCCCAAACCACACGCCCCGCAAAACCGCTCAACCTCCATCGAATGGGGATTGACGAACAACAACGCCTTCACGCCCTCGTCTTCTGCACGCCATACCCCTTCATACGGCGACACAACCGGTTCCGGCGTCCCGACATACAACCGCGTGGCTTCGCAACGCAACGTATGCAACAACTCATCCGCGTCGTCGCACTGCGCGGCCTCGGCGGCACCGGGCGCAGCACCCGTCGTCCACGACAGACCGACAACGCCGGCTATCTCATCCGCCGCTTCGCCCCATTCGCCACTTGCAAGCGCCTCGGCAAGCACGGCATCAGGATAGCGAAAACTCAAAGCAAGAAGCTCGCACATCGCTGCACGCGCCTGCCACTGATCAGAAGTCTGGGCACACACCATCCCCATCACCTTTCACGTCGCTTTCAACATACGAGCTGCTACTCGCCCGCATCCTCGCGATTCTGCCTCCGGTCGCGCCTGACGCCGGAGAAAAACGCACGCGCATTGATGGCGATGTGCACTAGGAGCAGCGCCAGGAGCACCTTCGCCGAGATCGCGTGAAGCGGATCCCATAGATAATACCCTGTTGCGAAAAGATCGAACGAGAGGAGCACCGTTCCTGAAACCATGATGCCGGAAACGGCGCAGGTTGCAAGCGCCGCCAGTACCAGCACGTTCAGGATGGTGCGCGCAAGGGCGATGCCGTTCGTGCTGCCGTCTTTGCGCTGCATGCCGAGGCGAATCGCTCCGTGCGCGGCGCAGTGGACGACGAGGATCACCGTTGCCAGAATGCCGATCCACTCATGTATCGGTACGCCGGTCACATTCGGAAAGATGGATATCGCGAAGACGAGGCATACGATGATATCGATGACGATCGTGACCCTACTCATCGCTCTCACCTCTCTTATCCGCGCCCGCGACGGCGCTCGCATTCGGGTCGACTTCCACATCCGTATTCGCACCAGCATCCACATCCGCGCCAGCGCCATCATTTGCATCCGCCCTGGAACCTGCATCCGCACACGCACGCCCTTTCGCCCCGCGCGTATCTTTACGCGAAAGGAGTGTGATCATGATGATGAGCCCCACCACCAAAACCACGGGCATGAGAATCCAAACGTTGAGGCTCGCGTCGCTTGCCTGATGGTAGCGCCCAATGAGCGAGTCCCAGGCATGGCATTCGACAGAACCGCAGCTGACCTCCGGGCATTGCAGCTCGTGCACGCCATCGGGCTCGGGAATATTCTCGAATCCGTGACACTCGCCCGACGCGCATCCGGTCACGGGACACGGAGAGCTTTCCACGACCTGATGAAACCCGCTTGACGGATCGGCGACGAACCCGATTCCGAACACGAATAGAACCATAGCGGCGAAGATACCTACGGTAAGAACCGCCTTTCGCATATGGTTATCACCTACTTTCCGACAGACCTTCCCCAGACACGCTTTCCCGGGGCAACCCGTACGCGAGATGCCCGACACACGCCATGATGCACTTGACCCTACCTCGTCGCTTCGTCACCTCGTTACTTCGTCGCCGAAGCACCAGAGCGCCGAATCACCGAAGCATGGTAAGGGCAATGCCCCGCCCGCATGGAAGGGGTCGAACGGGGCATTGCTGAAGGGAAGGACGGATACGTTTTTACTCTTGTGAATCCTTGGACCTAAGCGCCAGATACTTGACTCCCAGCAGGAAGACCAAGCCAGCGAGCGCGATCACACCGAGCGCGACGCCGAACTCGATGGGAGCCGGCCAGTACACCATTGAGGAGTACGCCTGCTCCATATTCCCCTGCCAATGGGTGACGGTGAATGGGGTCATCACCGCGGGGAAATCAAGATTCGGAAGCTGGAAGCCGCCGACGAGCAGCGACACGCGCTTGCAGAAGATGGCGATGATGCCGCTTGCCGCAGCCACCATGAGCAGCGCGTTGGAGCGCAGCGACGGTGCGAAGCAGATGACGATCGCCACAACCGAAAGGATGATCTCGATCCAGAAGAACGGTGCGAGCGGTCCTGCGACCAGCATATCGACCACCATGGTGCCCGATGCAGCCGGGAACGCTTCAGTGAGGAGATCGCATGCGTAGAAGTAAAGGTCAACGCAGAGGAACGCGCCCAAAAGTTTCGCCAACTTGACGAGGTTCTCATGGGTAAGGGTGATGTACTTTGCACGCGTGAGAGCCGCGCCCACGATCATGACGAGCGCGGTGCCGCAGACGAGTGCAGACGAAACGAACCACGGACCCAGAAGGGCGGTGTACCACATCTCGCGAGAGGGCTGCAGCCCGAAGATCCACGCGGTAACGGTGTGGACGAACACGGCGCACACCAAAGCGATCACCGCGATGACGCGCAGCGCCGTGTCGGAAACGCGACCGCGCTCATTCGCGATCTGCGCCCACAGATACACGCAGGACAGAATCAGGTAGGTGCCGAGCACGATGATATCCCACATGAGGGGGCTCATCATGTTCGAGAAGGCAAACAGCTCCCAGATACGTCCGGGCTGACCGAGGTCAACGATGACGAATCCGATCGCAGCCACCGTGCAGGCAACGGACGAGAACACCGCGACCTTCGAGATGCCGCCGAAGCCTTTGATGCCAAATGCCTTCGGGACGGAGCTGATGATGAGACCGCCCGCGGACAGACCGACAAAGAACATGAACATGGTGATGTACAGACCCCATGAATCGAGGTTGCGCATGCCGGTTTGGATCATGCCGCCGGAAAGCTGCATGATCCAAAGCACGATTCCGAGCACTGCCAAAACCGCGCAGATGATGATGCCGATATTGACGCCTTTGCTTTCGAAACGGGCTTTCGTTTCTTTCTTTGCTTCCTTCACAACAGCAGGCGAAGCTGCAGTGACCGTTGATGTTGTATCAGTCATTTATCTTCCTCCTGCTCTCTAAACGAGGTAGTACACGTTCGGCTCGGTGCCCTCATCGGGGAGAAGCTGATGGTAGCCATTCTCGGCAATCAGCTTCGACACTTCTGATTCTGGATCATCGAAGTCGCCCCAGAAGCGGATACGCGCGGGGCACGGCTCGATGCATGCGGGGATCTGCCCCTTCGCCAACCGATGCCAGCACATCGTGCACTTCTCGACAACATGCTTTTGATGGACCGGGATGTCGAGCGCGCCCATGGGCTGCCCGATAGCGTATTGCGGCTCCTCCCAGTTGAAGTTACGCACGCCGGTGTACGGGCACGCCGCGATGCACATACGGCACCCGATGCACTTCTCGTAATCTTGGCGAACGACGCCGGTGTCGGCATCCTTGTACGTTGCTCCAACGGGGCACACCTTCACGCACGCCGGATTCTCGCAGTGCTGGCATCCCATGGGGAAGGTGGTGATCGACAGATCCGGGTACGTGCCTGCCGGCGAATCCATGTTGGGACCACCGTCGGTCAGGATACGATTCCACCACACCTCATCGGGAAGGTTGTTCTCAACCTTGCATGCGACAGCACAGGAATGGCAGGCGATGCAGTTTTTTGCGTCAATGACAAAACCGTAGCGTGTCATTTATTTCTCCTTCCCATTCCACGGGCGTATCTCGCAAAGAACGTCCATGAAGTTGTTGTTGACGATCCAGACATCGAACTCGGTCGAGCTGAGGAGCGACCAACCGCCGCCCTTGTGCTGATCGAGCTGCCAGCCCTTCGGATAGACCAAAGTGCCCGGACGGATGCCCTCGGAATAGATCGCTTTGGCGATGGCGCTTCCGCGATCGTTGTACGCCTCGACGTAGCTCTGGTCCTCGATGCCGCGTGCTTTTGCATCAACCGGGTTGATCTTGACGATTGGCTCAGGGTCGATCTCGCGCAGAAGCGGCGTTGAGAACCATTGCGAATGGACGCGGTAGCGCGGACGCTCGCTCATGAGTACGAGCGGGTACTTCTCGTAGAGCGGATTCTCGGGCCATGCCTCCAGCGGCGGCACGAAGTAGGGAAGCCGCTCGCGCTCGATCTCTTCCGGCGTCGGGATCTTGGTGGTCGCGGCGCGGGGCAGCGGATCTTCGCGATAGAACTCGAAGCGGGTCGACGGCGTTGAGAACGTTCCGCCCTCATAGGCAACATAGGGATCGGTCTCGGCGTTGCCGGGAATGACGCGGACCTGCTTCTTCTCACGAAGGTTCGCCATGGTCTGTCCCATCAGACCCAGGATGGGACCGGTGAACATGGAGTCGAGCGCTTCCTCGTTCGTCATGGTGAAGTAATCGCCCAAGCCGAGACGCGGCGCGATCTCTTTCACGATGTCGAAGTCGGTCTTGCTCTCATACAACGGCTCGATGGCTTTTTCGTTGTAGTTCAGCGATGCGGTCTGCCCAGCGTTCGCCACTTCCTCGAGCTCGAACCACTGCGCGATTGGCAGCACCATGTCGGAATACATGCAGGTGTCGGTCAATGCCGAGTCAGCCGTGACCACGTAGTCCATGGACGGGATGATGACCTCGGTCCATGCGTTGGTGTCGGTGTGCGTATTGAGCGGGTTCGCCGAATAGATCCAAAGCATCTTGATGTCGACTTTTTCGCCATTGAGTTCTTTGCCCTCGACGATATTCTTGAGGTCGACCGACGCGATGGTGTGCCCCTTCGACGGACCGAGCGGTGCCGTGTAGGTGGGATTGCCAATGCTGTTTCCAATGGCGATAGCCCAGAATGCGCCGTAAGACGCGCCCGGTTTGCCCAGGTTGCCCAGGATGGCGCAGAGCGTCAAGCCTGCCTGCGTTGTTTGTCCGCCGTTGTTGTACGCCTGTGGGCCGTAGCCCTCATAGTGGTACACCGGGATGTCCATGCAGATGTCGGCAAGCTCGTAGATGGTCTCGACCGGAATCTCCGTGAGCTCGCTTGCAACCTCGGGCGTGTATTCCTTGATACGCTCTTTCAGAAGATCGAGCGCCGTGTTGCATTTGATGCCGTTGAAGTCGTAGGTTCCTGTGAGGTCGAATGTGCCGCCGTCGGTCACCGGAGCAAGCGCGCCGCCAGCAAGACCCATGTACACGTCAACAATGATCTCCTGCTTGGTGGTGGGATTCATCTGCCCGGTATGTACCGGCTCGATTCCCACGTCACTGCCGCGGAGGAACTTGCCCGTATCCGAACGGACAAGATACGGAGCCACCGTGTGCTGCATCAAAAAGTCGTTGTCTTGCGCGTCAGCGTCGAAGACGATGTTCATGAGAGCAAGCTTGAGCGCCGTATCGGAACCCGGACGAATCGGAATCCACAGGTCAGCCTTGCTGGCAATCTGCGTGTAGGTGGGATCGATGACCACGAGCTTCGTTCCGCCCGCTTTCGCCTCCTTGATCAGATGCCAGTTCTGGATCTGAGCGTCGGTGACGTTGGCGCCCCACGTGATGATAGTCTTCGCGTTCTTAGCGTCGGTGGGCTCGTTGCCATTCCACATCATCATGCCCATAAGCGGGCTGATGTAGTTACCAGCCACCACATACATACCGTAGTAGCTGCCCATGTCGAGGCACGGACCGATATTGCTCGCATTCAGAAGCGCCTGCAGGCGTCCGTAAGCGCCCGTGATGCCGGCGGATTGGTTGCCGGACTGGGTGAAGAAAGCGAATGCCCCTTCGCCATACTTGTCCTGGACTTCCTTGATCTTACCCGCGACCTCGTCAAGCGCCTCGTCCCACGTAACGCGCTCCCATTTGCCGGCGCCGCGTTCCGTACCCTCGGCACGACGCATCGGGTACTGGATACGTTTCGGATCGTAGATGCGCTGGACATGGGAAAGTCCGCGCTGGCAGATACGGTCGTAGCAGCTTTCGTTGTAAGCGCCCCGCGTCGTCTTCATGACTTTGCCATCGTTCACATGAACGTCGAGATGGCAGAATCCGAAGCAGTTCGGACGGCATACACCCCGAAATACCTCTTCTCCTTCTGCAGTCACGACCGCGCCATCAGCCGCACCCTCAGCAAGCGCTGTGAGCGGTGTTGCACCACTTGCCAAGGTGGCTGCACCTACTGCTACTGCGGTTGATTTGAGGAACGTCCGGCGTGTGAGACCGGCTTTGGAACTCATAGTTTCCGACATATTCCCTCCTCCGATTAAAATCGGAGATCTCGCAGATGGCGGAATTGTCGGCAGGGCTCATGGTCCGCTAGACTGTCATCTGCGGGATCCCCCTTTAATGCAGGATCCGTTTGGACCCGTCTCTGTGTCATAGTCTGTCATACAAGCTGAGAGAAGTCAATCGGTTTACCGAGGTGAGCAGGGTTGTCATTGTCCTATTTTGAGGATAATGTGCCCATTCGTAACCACGGATGACGTAAGCCGATGTTGTTTGGGTATAGATGCGTGGCGGAGATTCATCTCGCCCGCCACCACGACAACCCCGATCAATGATCCGGATGGCGAACCCGTTGCACCAACGTATTCGCCACTCATCCCCGTCACACGAAATCGATCGGAATGGGTTTCTCGGAAAGCCCCTTCGCCAACTTCTCCAACGCGTCGCCACCCTCGGTGAACCCTTCGCTGAACGCACTCGGGATAACGACCGTTCCGCCCGATGCCTTCACGCTCTCGTACGCGAGGTGCATGGTCCTCAAACGCATCGCCTCGGCATCGCCCTCGAGAACTTCGGCGGCGTCGTGGAGCATCTCAGAAATATCCGTTTCGGCTTCCGCGAGAATGATACGGGCGGCGCGCTCACGACTGGCGATCGCCTCCGCCGCCATCGCTTCCTGCAACTCTTTGGGAACGACAATGTCGCGCACCTCGACATCCATGATCTCGATGCCCCAATCGGATAACTTCTCCTCCAAAATGCGCTTCAACTCCGAATCGAGCTGATCGCGCCGCGTGGCAACTTCGCCCAGCGTTGCACGACCGATCGCCTTGCGCAAAACCGCCTGCGCCATCCACGATACAGCCGCCGCGTAATTCTCAACTTCCGTCGCCGCCTTCTCCGCCGAGAACACCATCCAGAAAACGACGGCATCAACGTTCACGGGGACAAGATCGCTCGTCAGCGTCTCCTCAGCTCCGAAATACGTTGCCATGACGCGCTGATCGACCCGAAGCGAGTAGAACTCGATGATAGGAATGGTGAAAACGATGCCCGGTCCCGCCACGCGGTTGAACCGTCCGAGACGCATGACCACCGCTTTCTCCCATTGCATGACGATATGGATCGACGATGCCGCCGCCAAACCGGCGAGCACGGCGATCAGCAGGGCAACAAGACCGATCCTGCCCACGAATGCCCATGCGAGACCAAGCACGAGCAGTGCGGCGACCGAAAAGACAACAATGGTGAACGCAACCGCCCCGTTGCGGGACGTTTTTCTAAGCCCCGTTTCGAGCTGGACGTTGCCGGGTATCGGCCTCTGCGCTGGAAAAGCTGATGATGCTTGCTCCTGCTGTGTCTTCTTTGACATGGCTCTCAATTCCCTCTCCCTGTTCTTTCATGCGCCTGCTCCGCATCCGGCAGAGACATTCGCCGAACAATGAACCGATCTCCTCCAAAGAAAGTCCCATTTCCTGACAGCGCTGAATGTAATCGACGGTCATCGTTTCCGCCGAAACGGCGATGCTCATCTCCTCCATATGACTCACATCGCAGACAAAAACCCCCTGACGGCGCTTCGAGATGATGTATCCGTCCTCCTCAAGGCTTTTGTACACCTTGCTGACCGTGTTGTAATTGATCGCGATATCGGCGGCCATGCTGCGCACCGTCGGCAGCTGGTCGCCCGCGAGATAATACCCGGAAGTGATGAGGTAGATGAGACGGTTCTTGAGCTGAAGCCAAATGGGAATGCTGGACGATTCGTCAAGTTGGAACAAGTCGGTCGCGCTCCGCTCAGCGCGCTTCGACGCGGATGTGATTCTCTGTTCTCCATGACGGTTCATACCGGATTCATTCCCCCTTCGACATCTGCTCATCAGGCATCTCGAGATGAATGCCGGGCGGTCGTTGCAATTCGATGTCCCTGAATTGACCGACTTCCACGAGCGCCCAGCGAAGCGAGAACGCTCCGATGAGAACAAGCACGGCTCCAATCGCGAGCGCGCGTGAACACCCTTCGAACGAGGCCTTACGCATAAAGCCGAATATCAATTCTACTAGAAGCGGGAACAGCATTCCGCATAAGACGAAACCGATCCAGAACATCTGCGCCTCGCAGCCCTGGATAAGCATGGCGAAACTGGCGCGTGCGCCCGGATTCGCACTGCTGCCCATGTCGAACAAAAAGGCAATGGTGCAGATCACCTCCAGCAGGATGACGAAAAGGTCGATGCGGGCGAAACGACACGCGAGTGTTGCAACCGCTCGATCAGTCGAAACGAATGCACTGCAGAGAATCACGATCGCGATGCCACCGGAAAGCGAAGACAGACCGAACAGCACGGGAAGCCAGAGGCTGTTCCATGCCGCAACGCCGCTTAGGGTGCGCAGGAGAAATCCCGTGTAGAGCATGACTGCCACAGAAAGGATGATGCCCGCAACCTCGACCACGGAGACGGCGCGCCGCGAGACTCCAGGGAGATACATGAGCCGCACGATTGTGAGGAAAGCGCCCACAAGGAAGAGGAGTGCCAGGCAGTAGGCGCCCACATTTATCAGGGTAGGCGTGGAGCTGAAAAAGAGCGACATCACTCGGTCGGTTCGCCCAAGGTCGAAGAAAAGACAGAGGATGCCCGCGCCCAAAATGAACAGACCAACGGCGAATGCGTAGTCGAGGATGCGGTATTGCTTGTTGACCGAGGGTCCCTGCGCATAGGCAGCGCATCCGAAAGGCTGCCTCATGAAGAACAGGTCGGCGGTACAGCATATGCCAAGAGCCCCTGCGCCGACCCCGCCGAAGAACAGATATGCACACGCGAGTTCGCCGAGCATTCGTACCCGTCCTTTATCGTTACCCGTCGCAAGCAGTATGCCACAAGGTGACTCCTCTGCAACTGGGAATGACTCAATTACGAAGATGCCGCGACGAGCCATTCATAACCAATAACAGTTCAATGGGGATAATGGATGGGAATAGACGTGGGGGCGAGATTCATCTCGCCCGCGAACGTTGCATAATCGGGGTTGTTGTGTTTTGTGATCACCGTTGATGCACCGCATTCGCTCAGAACTATGATGCTATCCCAAGAATCACCGCGAGTTGTTTCGAAACGGAATCCATGGTCACCTCATCAAGTTTTCCGATCCTGAAACCAAGCAGACTTCGGTCCACTGTGACGATTTTGTCTGTCATCACATAGCTCATCTTCTCGAGACCGTTAGTCTTCGTCGGCTTAACACAGACACGCGTTGGAATATCCTCTGATGCAAATGTTGTAAAGAGGCACAAGATGACGGAATCGAAAGTCGCAATCTCGTCACTTTGGACGATTACCACCGGACGAGCCTTGCTCGCGTAATGGGAATCCTGAAGCGTCCAGATTTCCCCACGCTTCATCGAGCAGTCTCCAGAGCAAGTTCGCTCGCAAACCTTATGGCATCCTCTTCGCTGTCAAAAGCCTCAACTCTCGGGGGTCGCGCAACGCGTACGTCAAAAGGAAAGCCTCCTGCCTCGTTAAATGCACTCACAAACATGCGAAGCGCATCTGCAGGAGTAGTTCCTAACCGCGTGGTGATGCTCTTGAACATCACAGCCTGATCTTCTTCCACTCGTGTCGCAAACTGAGTCTTCGCCATGATGACCTCCTTTTGATATATCTGCATTTTATTTCAGATTAATTTATTTTGTTTAGTTTAGCTTTATTTTGCAATAATTTTGATACATTCAAGTTCTACAATAAACCAACCGTGACGGTAGATGATTCGATTCCGATGATGCTTGGGCATAGACGCAGGGATGAACAAACCGTGACCAGAAATGGTTCAATTTGGATAATGATTGGGTATCGACGTTGGGACGAGATTTATCTCGTCCGCTAAGGTTGCGGGATTGAGGTTGTTCCGTTTTGAGGATCAACGATGGTGTTACGGGATTGCCCGATGTTTCATGATCGGGGTTGTTACAGTGGCGGGCGAGATGAATCTCGCCCCAACGTCCACCTGAACGATTCCCTTGATTAATATGTTCTATCATCCAGATACGGTCACCGGGGTCACGGAACAACCAGGCGATATTGCAGGTTGGGATGATATGACCGGACGCGAGCGGGTTTACCGCGTTCGGTCATGAATAAAAGACATTCATGCGAAAACGGAATGGACGGTAATCAGGGTTGATACCGCAGGCATGAATGTAGGTTTTTTGCGGGCGAATGCCCGCCCGGGTATAACGGTGAACCAACCCCGAACGAGGTGTTGCATTCAATATTGCGATTCACCTATCAACTCCCGACAACACAAAAAAGACTCCCTGAACAGGGAGTCTTTCAAATTCATGGTGGTCGGAGGGGGACTTGAACCCTCGGCACGCGGATTTTCAGTCCGCTGCTCTACCAACTGAGCTACCCGACCGTATGCCCCGGAAATCGGTGCGGTTGAATATTCTAGCTTTGAACGCCCATTAACGCAAGCACAATTACCCTTTCGGCGCCGCGCGGATGCATCATGCTCCCACCATGCCCAATACAAGCATGATAGAGCATCCCGCGCAGATTGCCGGACCAAATGCGAAGGTCTGCTGGGACACACGCGACTCACGATGCGAGGAATTCCGTCGCTGCGGTTTCTTCTGCATGAACCGATTCTGAATGAGCGCGATGATGCATGCGAGCAAAATGGCGACCAATTCGCGCTCCCATCCCATAAACAGCGCCGTCACCGCAATCAACTTGATATCGCCACCACCCATGCCGAACCCGCCGGTCGCAGACTCGAACACGAGGGTGAATACAAGGCTCACGACTCCAAAGATGATTCCCGAGATCAACCCTTTAAAGAAACTCATGCCACCGAAAGGCGCGGTTGTGACGAAGATCTCGCCGAAGGGAATGCCCGCGATCAACCACATGATCATCAAAACGACCATCCATGTAAGCCAAAGACCTGCAAGAACGATCAAAGACACCAGAGAGATACGCCGTGTTTTTTGATCTTGGTAACTGATGTAAATGAGAACGGCAACGAATGCGCCATAGACAACGAGGGTGACGATGTCGGCGGCGCTAGCCAAAGATCAACTCCCGCTCTTCGCCGGTCAATGCCTCGCGAGCCTGATCGCGCACATTGTTCACACCGATGAAGAACTGGCGCATCATGACCACGGTCAAGTATCTGCCCTTGTCGGTCAAAGTCAGCTCCTCGTCGTTGTCGGTAGCGAACGCACCCGCCATGCGCATGAACGCCATCTCCAAGGGCAGCCCCCGCTCAATGCTCATTCCAAAATCGCGTTCGAATGCGCGCTTGTCAAGGCGCAGCCCGAACAGCTGCATCATGAAACGATAGCGCATCCGATCATGCAGACTGAACTTCGTGCATCCCATAAGCGACATCCGCCCCGCTTCGATCGCCTGGTTGTAATCGGTGACCGAGAACGTGTTCACGAAAAGATTGCCGTCAAGATAGGTCAGACCACCCGAACCGATAGCGGGATACTCCTCGTAATCAACGACGTACTCGTCGATCATCGGTGCTTGATCGCCTGCGCGGAAGACCTCATCCGTGAGATCGTCTGTCCCCAAGGCGGGACGCACGCGGTTGAACGTCCACGCGGATCCGAACTCGAACGCCCCGGTATCAACAAGAAGCTCGCAGATAATCCGGTAGAACTCCTCTTCGCGTCGATAATCCACACGCCCGACCGTCTTCGCCATCGACCGCTGCACACTCGGCGACGCCATCAACGGATAAAACGTCGTCTGGCTTGCCCCCGAAGCAATGACGCGCTCGATATCCGAGATCAGGATGTCCTCGGTTTGAGCGGGGAAGTTGAAGATCATATCCGCGTTCATGGAGATGAAATATGGCGTGGCGAACGCGATGCGCTCCATGATTTCGTCGCCGCTTCCATACTTGTCGTACCGATCCATCTGCTTGAGCAGACCGTCGTCGAAGCTCTGGACGCCCACCGAAAGACGCTGCACCCTCCCCTTCAGCTTCTCAAGATAGGGAAACGTCAGATGGTTGGGATTCGTTTCGCTTGAAACCTCTTTGATGTGGAATGTATCGCGCGCAAGGTCGATCGTTTCGCACAGCTCATCGATCATGATCGTGGGAGTCCCTCCACCAATGTAGACGCTCTCGAAGTCGTACCCGAGATCCTTCAGCATGAGCATTTCCTTGCGCATGTTCTCGAAGTAGGGCTTCGCGCGATCTTTGTCGAAGGGGAAGCGGTTGAACGAACAATACGGACAGAGCCGCTCGCAGAAGGGGACATGCATATACAACATGTACGCCTGATCGGGCTTGGGAGCGGGCATCATGGACTGCTCGCACGGGTCAAGCTTCAGGTATTCCCTGCTGCAGACCTTCACCGCCTCTGAAAGCAATCGTTCGGAAAGCAACTCAGCACACCTTTCCCCCGGATGAGCGATCGGTCAAGGACGCGACCGCACTCTGGGTGCCTCTAATTCCAGGAGTCTCTTCCCGCCAGCGCCTTCAAGCCGATATCGTGGCGGAACTGCTTTCCCTCGAAGGTGATCGCGTCGCATGCCTCGTAGGCACGATCGCGCGCAGCTTCGAAAGAATCTCCGAGTGCGACAACGTTCAGGACACGACCGCCCGCAGTCAGCAACTCGCCATCGGCGTTGCGTGTGGTTCCCGCATGGAACACGATAACACCGGGCAGCTCCTCGGCATCTTCGACACCGAGAATAACCTTGCCCTTTTCATATGCGCCTGGATAGCCCTCGCTGGCAAGGACGACACAGACCGCCCATTTATCCGCCCACGAAAGCGCGATGTCCTCGGCGCGCCCGTCAGCGACCGCTTCCATGACATCAACAAGATCGCTTTCGAGCCGGGGCAGAACAACCTGGGTTTCCGGATCACCAAAACGCACGTTGAACTCAACGATCTTCGGACCTTGCAGTGTCAGCATGAATCCACCGTAGAGCGTTCCTTTATATTCCGGAACGCACGCCGCAGCATTCTCCATGATGGCAACCATGCTGTCCATTTCCTCATCAGTCACGATGGGCACGGGCGAATACACACCCATACCACCGGTGTTGGGACCTTCATCGCCGTCGAAAGCGCGCTTGTGATCCTGCGAAGGAGCCATGGGGAAGCTCTTGCCTCCCGTGACAAACGAAAGCATGGAGCATTCGGGGCCGGTCATGCATTCCTCGATAACGACCGATGATCCCGCATCGCCGAACGCGCCCTCGAAACATGCCTTGACCGCAGCGAGCGCCTCGTCAACCGTCTCAGCAACAACAACGCCCTTGCCCGCGGCAAGACCATCCGCCTTCACGACGATGGGGGCACCCTGTTCGGACACATAGGCGCATGCTTCATCGGCATTGTCGAACTTCGCGTAGGCAGCCGTTGGAATGCCGTGCTCATCCATGAATGCCTTCGAATAGGACTTCGACCCCTCGAGCAGCGCCTCCTGCGCATTCGGACCAAACACCTTAAGCCCGCGCGCCCGCAGCGCATCCGCAACACCTTCAACGAGCGGTGCTTCCGGACCGATCACGACCATGTCAACGTTATGGTCATGGGCGAATGACCCGATCGCCTCCGCATCCATGATGTCGAGCACAACATTGCTCGTTGTTCCCCCTGATGCCAGCGCCATGCCATCGGTGCCGCCATTGCCTGGCGCAACATAGAGCGCTTCGGTTCGTGGCGAGCTGGCAAGCGCCCAGGTGATTGCGTGCTCTCTACCGCCGCTTCCCAGAACGAGAATGTTCATCTTTCGCCCTTCCGTGTTTCCTGGTCGAACTATTGATTCCACGAGCGGAATATCGTCTGATCCCGATCGGGACCAACGCTGATGATACTCATCGGCACACCGACGAGTTGTTCGAGATATTCGATATATTTCCGGGTGTTCTCCGGAAGTTCGTCATAATTCCGGCAGCCCGTGATGTCCTCGCCGCGCCAGCCCGGAAGCTCCTCATATACCGGACACGCATGGAAGAGCACCGATTGCTGCATGGGGAAATACTCGTAGCGCTCGCCGTCACATTCGTAGGCAACGCATACTTTAATCGTGTCGAATTCGGAGAGCACATCGAGCTTGGTGAGCGCGATGTCGGTAAGACCGTTAACCTCGGCGGCGTACCGTGCGATCACAGCATCGAACCAGCCGCACCGACGCTTGCGTCCCGTGGTCACACCATACTCATGACCTGCCGAGCACAGAAGTTCGCCATCGATGGCATCCTGTCCCGAACCGCCATCTTCGGGAAACGTGAGCTCCGTGGGGAAAGGACCGCCACCCACGCGGGTGACATACGCCTTGCAAATGCCCAGCACCTTGTTGATCGCGGTGGGACCCACGCCCGTTCCCGTGCATGCGCCGCCAGCACAGCAACTTGAAGAAGTGACGTAGGGGTAGGTGCCGTGGTCGATATCGAGCATCGTGCCTTGGGCGCCTTCGAACAGGATATTCGCATCCTCGCGCAGCGCATCGTTCAGAAGCTGAGCGGTCTCTGCCATAAACGGCTTCAGGATGCGCGCATAGGGCAGGTACTCGTCGCAAATCTCCTCGACCGTGAACGTTTGCAGCCCGTAAATCTTCTGCAGGATCGGGTTCTTCTGGGAAAGCGCGTTTTCCACCTTCAGGCGGAAGATCTTCTCGTCCATGAGATCCTGGATACGGATGCCTCGGCGCGCCGCTTTATCCTGATAGCACGGACCGATGCCGCGCTTGGTCGTACCGATCTGGTTCTTCCCCAGCTTCTTTTCTTCGGCGCCATCGAGCACCTTGTGATACGGCATGATGACGTGGGCATCGCAGGAAATCTTCAGGCGCTCACAACTGATTCCCTCAGCTTCCAAAAGCGCCATTTCCTTAACGAGCACGCCCGGATCGACCACAACGCCATTGCCGATAACGGGGATAGCCTGCTCATACATAACGCCCGAAGGCATCAGGTGCAGCGCCAGCTTCGTGTCCCCATGGATGACGGTATGCCCGGCATTGTTGCCGCCCTGGAAGCGGACGACGTAATCATAATCACTGGCTATCAGATCGGTGATCTTGCCTTTACCTTCATCCCCCCATTGCGTTCCAACGAGAACTGTTGATGGCATGTGTGATCCTTTCGTGAAATGATGCAGTATGAATACATTCTAGTTTGTTTTACGCCACGGCGGGCGAAACAGAAGAACGAGAACGGCTACGGCTAATATGAGTCCGAAACCGACGAGCACAACACCGAGTGCCGTATAGGAGAGGCTGCCCGTCATACGGCTGATCATGAACACGGGCACCCCAATGATCAGAAGCAGTGCGCACAAAAATGCCGACACGGCAATCTTCACATAATAGTGGGTGCGCACGCGCGACTCGGCTTTGATGCGCTCCGTTATCTCAAGGACCGCGAGCTCGTCGCTCTTGCTGTGGTTTTGTGTGGCGAAGGGGCCTTGGGGCGAAGCGCCCGATTCGCTTGAAACATTTGAGGTGTGTGAGACTCCTGCCGTATCGGGAGCACCGGAATCGCCGGAGGCACTAGAGGCAGCGCCGTCCGCAACGTCGGTGTCACCCTCGGGTGCCATAGGCTTGTCGGCACGAGAGCTTGGAGAAACGTTCGCCGCGTCCACGGAGATTCCTAGAACGACCCTACGCGGGAATCATCGATGAAGTTGTTGAAGTTAGTGAACTCCGCATTGAAAGCAAGCGGAATATCGCGAATCGGGCCATTGCGGTGCTTGGAGACGATGAGCTCCGCGCGTCCGAGTTCCGGACGCCCGCTTTCGGCAGCCTCCATCTCATCGCGCGAACGGTCGATGAACATGACGATATCCGCATCCTGCTCGATAGAGCCGGACTCACGCAGGTCGGAGAGCTGAGGGCGCTTGTTCGTACGCGTCTCAGCAACGCGGTTGAGCTGCGAGAGAGCGATAACGGGCATCTTGAGCTCTTTGGCAAGGATCTTCAATCCGCGGGAGATTTCACCAACCTCTGCCGCGCGGTTGCCGTCACGCCGCGTCACGGAGGGCTGCATGAGCTGCAGGTAGTCGATGACAATCAAACCTTTTTTCTCGGTGCCGACGATCTTGCGCATCTGGCGTCGCGCTTTCGCACGTGCCTGCAACAGCGTAAGACCCGGGGTGTCATCGATGGCGATATCAAGCTGCGTCAGCATGTTGGAAACGCGGAAGAGTTCGCCCCAGTCACCTTCGGAAAGCTTGCCGCCGCGCACGTTGCTCAAACTGACACGCGCCTCGGAGCTGAGGATTCTTTGAGTGAGCTGCTCTGCAGGCATTTCGAGCGAGAAAAACGCTACCGAAGTACCGAGTCGTGCAGCATTCACGGCGATGTTGAGCGCGAACGCGGTCTTGCCGATGCCGGGACGCGCTGCCAAGATGACAAGATCACCCGGGCGGAATCCTTGGAAGAGATTGTCCACATCGGTGAAGCCCGAGGGAACGCCGACGATGTTATCGCCACGCTCGGAGATGGCTTGGAGTTCCTCAAATGCACCGCCGACGAGTTGGCTCATCGGTCGGAAGTCGGAGGCGACCCTCTTTTCGGTCACCTTGAAAAGCGCCTGCTCAGCCTCACCGACAACATCATTGGTGTCCTCGGGGGCGTCATAGGCAAGCGCATTGATCTCAGCCGCCACCTTGATGAGGTCGCGCTGAATGGCAGTTCGCTTGACAATTTCGGCGTGCCTGCGCCAATTGGTCAAAGCAAAGGTATTGGCATTAAGGTCGACCAGATACATGCGACCGCCAATGAACTCAAGTTGATCCTTTGCTTTGAGCTTGTCAGCGAGTGATATGACATCGGGAGAGAGTCCATCGCGAACCATCTCGTAGATGCTCTCGAAGATCGTCCGATGGGCTGGTCTGAAAAAGTTTTCCGGCTTGAGCGTGACGACAAGTTCATCGCACGCCTCCGCATTCAAAAGGCATGCCGCTAAAACAGATTGCTCTGCTTCGATGTCATGAGGAAGCTGCGCCCGTTTAGCATCGGGCGCAGTCCGTTCGTTCTTCGTTCCTGTTGTATCAACAGGCATTATGCAGTTTCCTCAGAGACGACCTCTTCGGCAATCTCCTCGGCTACAGCCTCCGCTACCGTCTCCTCCGCTGCTTCGACAACCTCTTCTTCGATTGCCTCAACAACAGCTTCGCCAGCTTCTTCAGCGGCAGCTTCTGCGTCCGCCAGGGTGTCACCCGTCACGACCACTTTCACGGTCGCTTTGATCTCACGATAGAAACCAACGGCGACGTCGTATTCACCAACCTGCTTGATCGGCTTACCAAGCTCAACGCGACGACGATCAACCGGAATCTCGAACTGCTCCTGGATAGCCTCAGCGATCATAGGAGCGGTCACAGATCCGAACAGCTGACCCTCTTCGCCAACCTGAGCAACGATGCGCACCGATGCGTCGTTGAGCTTCTCCGCCAATGCGTTCGCGTCGGCGATACGAACCTCTTCGCGCTTCTCGATGTTCTTCCTGCGCTGCTCGAGCTGCTTCAGATTGCCCGGGGTTGCCTTGACAGCATAGCCCTGGGTCAAGAGGTAGTTGTTCGCGAAACCGCGCGCAACGTTGATGATGTCGCCTTCGCCGCCCCGTCCACGGAGCTCTTTAAGAAGAATAACTTCCATGTCTGCCTCCTTAACGGTTGCGACGGCGATCGCCACGTCCGCTGACTGCCGGCACAGAGTACGGAATCAGAGCCATCACGCGCGCCCTTTTGATTGCGTTAGCAATATCGCGCTGATGCTGATTGCAGGCACCGGTCACGCGACGCGGTTTGATCTTACCGCGATCGGTAGTGTATTTGCGCAGCATCTGGGTGTCCTTGTAATCCACGAACCCAGCGTCCTCTTTGCAGAATTGGCACTGCTTGCGACGAGGCTGCTTTGCGTATTCGGCCATTTTTTCCTCAAACTTTCCCTAGAACGGAATATCTTCGTCGTATACCGAGGAAGAGGTATCGATCACAGGAGTGCTCGGGGCGCTGTAGTCGGCAACGTTGTTCGAGAACGACGAATTGTTGAACGCTCCCGTTTGACCTTGCCCGCCGTTGCGGTTCCCCGTGAAATCAATATCGTCGATGATCACTTCAATCTTGCTGCGTTTCTGTCCGTCGCGCTCCCACTGGCTCCAACGAAGCTTTCCCTCAATGGTCACCTTGGTTCCCTTGGAAAGATAGTTGGCGATATTCTGAGCACGCGTGCCGAACATCGTGCAGTCGATGAAGTTGGCGTAATCTTCCCACTCGCCGGTCTGCGAATTCTTGCGACGATCATTCACCGCGATGCCAACCGACATGACGGGCATGCCGGATGCCGTGCTGCGAACTTCTGGATCGCGCGTTAGATTTCCGCTGATCACAACTCTGTTGATGCTCATTTCAGTCCTCTTCCTTCTTCAAGCTAATCCCTGTCAGTACGAGCAACAATCATATGACGCACAACGGCATCATTGATGCGGAGAACACGGTCGAGTTCCGCGATACTGTCAGGATTGGCATGGAAGTCGATCAGGATATACTCTGCGTCAGTCAAGCCATTGATCTCATAGGCCAGCTTGCGCTTTCCCCACTCATCGACGTTGTCGATCTGACCTTGTGCCTCTGCGATGGTTGCCTCGATACGCGCCATGACAGCAGCGCGGGCTTCCTCTTCGATGGTCGGAGCGACAAAAAACAGTAGTTCGTAAGCCTTCATCAGCTCACCTCCTCTGGACTAAACGGCCCCAGACAGGTGTTTCCTGGGGCAGGACAACCTGTTCAGTGTACCAGATTACCAACGAATAGCAACTATGATCACAGCTTCCTCAGCCATACGAAAGCGGAATCGCACCTCCTTGTCCGCGAACCATACCGGTCCTCACATGATCGTGCTCTAGGTGATCCAGAAGGCTGATGCCGCGAGACCCTGTTTGGCCGAAAAACGAGTTTGATCCGATCGATCAGCCTTCTGTGTTCACGACTCAACTCTACGATGTTCGTCTTGCAAAAACATTCCCGATCTCTTACCGATGCGCACAACGCATCTGGTGTATCTCCCGTGCATATATAAGAGATATCTTGCAAAAGCTCCCACCAATCGCACAGCGATCTTTGCGCTTGCGATTGCGGGATGTCGTCATTTCTATGGCGAAGGTGATGGCGAAAGCGAAGGCTGGATTGGAGATCAGTCAGAGGGAAGTTCGAAAGGAAGCCGAAGAGCAACAAGGTCAGACATGAAAAAGGCGGTACGTGACCGCCTTGGTAGTCTGGTATATGGAGAGGAAGCGCTACATTTCGAGATACTTCGGATCAATCTCCATGTCGGAGTATTCGGTTGCGTCGCGCAGACGATCCATGAAGTTCGGTGCCTCGCCGATATAGGAAGGATTGCTGTTGAAGATGGGGCGATTGTTCGCATCCATGGCATAGAGCATGCCGATTGCATAGCCGTTCATCATGCCGGGCACGCCGCCCTCGGCGATGAGCGCGTCCTTCACACCTTCAGCCGTTTCGACATAACCGTCATAGCAGAAGGCGTAAGCAGTGGCACCGCGCGCACCCTCGACCGTATGCTGCGCAAGATTGAAGCATTCCTCGGCACCTGCGCCGGGATGCGTTTCGATGAACACGCTGTCCTTCACCACAAGAGCCGTGAACGGTACGACGGATTCCCCCATGACCATTTTCTGCTTGCCCTCGTCGAGTGCATAGAGCAGCACTCTTTCAAGGATTTCAGGCATTTGAGGAACCGCAGCACCCGGATTCTCAACGGTACGATCTGCCATTACGGCACTCCCTTCCGACATTTCGTTATTGGTAGGTAGTTTATATTAAGTAGCTGGAAGGAACAACGGGGACGGAGCCGATTGTCCCGTTGATGCCCAATCGTTATTCCTGAGTGCACGATGGTGGGCATGACCGATTCTGATCGCGGTGTTTTTTGATCGCGAAAATGGTTTTGGATGGTCGTGTCCGAATTGACCGTTTCCGGTTGATTTCGTTTTTTTAATTGGAATGATCAATCAGGTGGACGTTGGGGCGAGATTCATCTCGCCCGCCGTGTGACGACCCCAATGAAGATTCATGGGGCAATCGTGTTACGTCAATGGTGACCCCAAAACGCAACAACCCCGATAATGCACCATTGCGGGCGAGATGAATCTCGCCCCAACGTCGATACCCAAACATGTTTCTAACTGAAAAGACGATTGTTACGAAAACGAATTCGGAATAAACCCCCGATGGGGGTTGATTTTTTTATGGCGGAGGGGCAGGGATGGCTTCGCGTCAAGTCTGCGCATACAATCACGTTGTGATTGTATGCTCGGGCGCTATCGCGCCACCTTGACCCTCGCAGTTCGGGGTGTCTCTAACGATACACCCCGAATCGAACCAAAGAGGGTTCTCGTCCGCTACCCCGTCCCCTATAAAAAATAAAACCCCTGTCGGGGTTTGATTTTTTATGGCGGAGGGGCAGGGATTCGAACCCTGGATACCGCTTAACACGGCATAACGGTTTTCGAGACCGCCGCATTCAACCGCTCTGCCACCCCTCCAGCAATAACCTGTCGTGAACGATTCGCCATCCTTCTTATCGAAAGACACGGTCGCTCAGAGCAGTCATCCGTAGATAAAAAATGGCGGAGAGGCAGGGATTTGAACCCTGGATACGCTTTTGGCGCATACACGATTTCCAATCGTGCTCCTTCGGCCAGCTCGGACACCTCTCCGTTTCAAGCGATCGCTATATCAATAGCAGGTTGAAAGTATAACGCAAATACGTTTGCGGTGATATTGCAAATAGGAAAAACAAAAACGAAGGGGAGCGCCGTATCTGCCCCCCCCCTTCGCTCACACGACTCTTATGAACACCCACGGCGCTCAGAAAACCAAAGCTATCCCTGTGTTCCCGTCGTGCTCGCAGCATCTGAAGCAGCGGTGTCCTGCGTGCCCCCTTCGGCGGTGCTTCCCTCAGTGGCGCCACCTTCGGCAGCGGTGCCTTCGCCCGATGCGTCAGCCATATCGCCGACCGCCTCTTCGGTCGTGGTCACCTCTTCCTCTTCAGCCACCTTGCCGAGGAGCTCGTCACGCGCTTTCGTGTTGATCTCTTCAATCTCCTCCGCGGTGTATTCATCGCTCATGTCGACGATATACGGTGCATTCTCAGGCATATCGTTGATGACCACATCGTTGGTCTGACGCATGGTGGTCAGCCAATCTTTCAGAGCGTCATCTGTCTTCGTCTCCGTTGAAGTCGTGCGCACCTCGTCGACAAATTCCGTCGGAACCTGATCGATCGACGTGATCTCCGAAGGCGCCTCGAACACATCCGTCACGGTGATGATGTGGTACCCGTACTGGCTCTCGACAAGATCGCTGATATCGCCCTTGTTCAGCTCCATCAGCGCCTGTTGGTACTCGCTCACAAACGAGGTGAGGCGATCCCAACCGACATCGCCGCCATTGGCAGCCGAACCGCTGTCCTTCGAGTACTGCTGAACGGCGTCCTCAAAGCTGAGCTCGCCGGACTTGATCTTGGGGAGCACCTCTTCGGCGGTCGCCTTGTCATCCTTGTCGAACAGGATGTGGGACGAACGCTTGGAGCCCGAATAGGACGGCGCGGAGGTCTTCAGCTCCTGCAAGAGCGCATCATCATTAAGAGCGATCTCCTGCTCGAATCCCTCTTCCAGCTTCTTTTGCAGAATGGAATAGCGAAGCGCTTCGCGATACGCTTCCTCGTCTTCGAAGCCGGCGCCCTCAAGGGCGGTCTGCCATGCTTCATCAGACGAATAATTCGCACGCATCTTGTCGACGTAGGACTGGATCTCCTCGTCGTTCGTGGTGACGTTGCGCTGCTCAGCACACTGGAGCACGAGCTGCTGATCGATCAGCGAGCCCAGCACCTCATCACGCATGCTCTCGGGGGTGTCATTCTGCCCCTTCAAATACGACTTCCATTCGTCATCATCAGTCATGTTATTGCTCAAGCGCATATTGTTGATGGCGCGGGTGACCTTGTCTTCCTCGATCTCAACTCCATTGACCGTTGCAGCAACGCCACCGGTCAGTCCCGTGTCGGAGGAGATGGCTTCATTGGTGTCGGTGGAAGCGCATCCCACCAAGCCCAGCGCGCACACAGCCGCGAGAGTTGCACCTGCAAGATATATGGCAAATCGCTTTTTCATGCTTGAACGCATCACCTTTCGTAAAACGGTTGAGAGTTACGTTTTGAGTTATTTTCGCACATGGAAATTCAATCGTATCTATTTATTTCTTGCTTTCTTCCGATCCGTTGCGGAAAGGAGACGCTTGCGCAAACGGATGGATTTCGGCGTGATCTCGACGAGCTCGTCATCCTCGATGTACTCGAGCGCCTCTTCGAGCGTGAACGTGATCGGCGGCGTCAGCTGGATAGCTTTATCGGCACCGGCAGAACGCTGATTGCCGAGCTGCTTCGCCTTCGCAACATTCACCACCATGTCCGATTCCTTCGCCGACTCACCGACGATCATGCCCTCATAGCAGTCCTCGCCCGCCCCGATGAAGAGCCTGCCGCGCTCCTGCAGCGTATCGAGCGCGTAGGCGACCGACTTCTCCGTTGCCATGGCGATCATGCAGCCGCGACCGCGACCGCTGAATTCGCCCCGATAGGCACCGTATTCGCTGAAGTGGTGGAACATGACCGCCTCGCCGCGTGTGGCATTGAGCACCCGCGTACGCAGCCCCATCGTTCCACGGCTCGGAATCTTGAACACGAGATGCGTCTGCTCTCCGCGCGTGATCATATCCGTCATCTCGCCGCCGGCAAGACCGAATACCTCGATGACCTTGCCCGCGTATTCGCTGGGAACGTCGACGGTTGCCTCCTCGATGGGCTCGAGTTTGTTGCCCGCATCATCGGTCTTGATGATGACGCGCGGACGCCCAACCTGGAATTCGAATCCCTCGCGGCGCATCGTTTCCATCAGCACCGACAGATGCAGAACGCCACGCCCCGCAACCTCGATGCCCGATTTGTCCTCGAGTTCCGTAATGCGCATCGAGATGTTGCTCTCCGCTTCGCGCATCAAGCGCTCCTTGAGCTGGCGCGCGCCCACGATGTCGCCTTCGCGTCCAACGAGAGGGCTGGTGGACGCCTCGAAGACCACCGCCATGGTCGGCTCCTCGACCTCGATCGGGTCGAAGCGGATCGGCTTCTCACGGCTCGTGACCATATCGCCGATGTCAGCATCATCAACGCCGACCACAGCAACGATGTCGCCCGCGTTGACCTCCTGCTGTTCCTTCTTGCCAAGCTCCTCAAACGTGAAAACCTGCTTGATGACGGTGTTGTAGCGCGTGCCGTCGTTCTTGATGACGAGCACCGGTTCGTTCTTGTGGATCGTGCCCGATGACAGACGTCCGACGCCGATGCGCCCCACAAACGAACTGTGATCGACCGTACAGATTTGCAGGGCGACGGGTCCTTCGGGATCAACATCGGGCGCGGGGATCTCTTTGAGGATTGCCTCCAGAAGCGGAATCATGTTCATGTTGTCATCGTCGGGAGACGTGCGTGCGTAACCGCCCATCGCCGAGGTGTAGACAATGGGGAAATCGAGCTGTTCGTCGGTTGCCTCGAGCTCGCACATGAGATCGAAGACCTCGTCGACCACTTCCTCAGGGCGTGACCCCGGGCGATCGATCTTGTTCACGACGAGCATGATCCGAAGCCCCAGCGAGAGTGCATGCTTGAGCACGAAACGCGTCTGCGGCATCGGACCTTCAAACGCATCCACGATGAGCAGCGCGCCGTCAGCCATATTGAGCACGCGCTCGACTTCGCCACCAAAATCAGCGTGCCCCGGCGTGTCGATCACATTGATCTTCACATCTTTATAGGTAACGGAAACATTCTTGGACAAAATGGTGATGCCGCGCTCGCGCTCCTGATCATTTGAGTCGAGCACCCGCTCTTCGACCTGCTGATTTTCGCGAAAAACTCCCGCGGTATAGAGCAGCCGATCCACGAGCGTGGTCTTGCCATGATCGACGTGCGCGATGATCGCAACATTTCTGATATGTTCTTGCTTCATGTGATTCCCCTGTTCGGTATAAGCCGATTTATGCTACCACTTAGACGAAGTCTTTGGTGTTCAGCGCGCAGAAAAACATAGATAGCCGGCTGTTTTGGGCAAATGCGGCTGCGCTTCGAAGACGCCGCGCAGATTACAATGCCGCTTCCGAGGGCGAGGATTGGAGAAACTTGATTATATAATGCTGGGGTGATTGCGAAACGATCCAACATAACCGGCTTCACGCTGAAGTGGCTTGCCATCGTGGGAATGACGGCGAACCACGTTGCGCACATCTTCTCCACCATGCTGCCGGAGCTGCTTACCGCCATCCTGTATTCCTTCGGCGGACTCACCTTCCCCATCATGGCGTTTTTGATTGTCGAAGGGTATCTGCATACGTCGAACATCAAAAAATACGCTGGTCGCCTTGCGGTGTTTGCCGTGATCTCACAGGTGCCGTTCTCGCTGATCTGGGGACCGACGGGCAATGTGTTCATCACGCTTCTGATCGGGCTTGGGCTGCTGTGGGCGTATGACAACATCAAGTCCACGCCGCTGTTCGCACTCGTCCTTATGGCGGGCGTGGGAATCAGCTTCTTCTGCGATTGGCAGATCCAAGGACCGATCATCATCCTTGCGTTTTATGTGCTGCGGGGGAAGGGCAAGAAAGGCATCGCGCTGACCATGCTGATTCCCTATGCAGTCATGCTTGTGATGGCGCTCGTGAAGCTCCCGCCCGAGATCAGCCGCGGTTTCATCATGGGCGAGAACGCCATTGCCGCCGGCATCGACGACGCGTTCCATCTGCTCGATGTTGCAGGCATGCCGCTTGTGGTCACCAATCAGACGTTCCTTGAGATTTGCCATATCGGCTACGCGGTGGTCGGGTACTCGCTCGCGATGTTTTTCATCATGCGCTATAACGGCGAACGCGGACGCTCGATGAAGTGGTTCTTCTACGTGTATTACCCGCTCCACCTGCTTATTCTGTGGGCGATTCGATATTGCATCATCTACCTCCCGCTGTGACGCGGGTCGTGCAGGCAGAGTTTGGCGAATTCCTCAGTGCGCGTTGATGCAGGCGGTTTCTGCAAGATTAGTGTTCGCCCGTAATGAAGTCCTCCGGCGAGATCGTGTCCAAGAAAGAATGGAAGTCCTGTATCTCCGCTTCCCGATTGCGCGGATGCTTGAATATGTAGGGGAACGAGGCGTGTTCGAGAACGCTGTCCTCAACCATGAAGGGTGCATCTTCGCGCAGGGCGAGCGCGAGCGCATCCGTGGGGCGCGCATCGAGCTCGATAAGCCTGCCGCCTTGCCTGAGGAAGAGCTTCGCGAAGAAGGTCTGCCCCTTGACGTCCGAGATGATCACATGATCGACGCGCGCGTCCAAGCAAGCAATAGCGTTCAGGAATAGGTCGTGAGTCATCGGGCGGGGAAGCTTGGCGTGCTCGATGGCAACGCCGAGCTGCATTGCCTCATTCGCCCCGATCCAAATGGGCAGGATACGCGAGACTTCGCTCTCGGTCGTCTCGACCGGCTCCAGCACCAGCACTGCCGGATTCGCAGGACCGGTGAAGATCAAAGTGAGAACCCGAAGCGGCGTCATGAGCGCGTTTCTCCTTTCCCAACATCCTTGAGCACGCAGACTCCGAAGCGTTCTGACCATGATAGGCATGATCACGAAGGTCTTTTAAAAAGATTCTTTACGCTGATAATACTGTCTGGCGCATCGGATGGAAAGCTACCGCATCTATTGTAATGCGCAGGTAAAATTGCGGATAAGCGTTGTTCGTATGACTTGTTTCCGTCTTGTCAGCTGTTTCGCGAAGGGGCACTGCGTGTTTTGTCGCAGCACGCGCGCGATTTGATGGTAAAAATTTCTTGACCCTATCTGTTACTATGTTGTAGGATATTCAAGCACTTTTTTCTGGGCCCGTAGCTCAGTTGGTTAGAGCGCACGCCTGATAAGCGTGAGGTCGCTGG
>CAZFGW010000016.1:300-47131 GCA_964518575.1 uncultured Eggerthellaceae bacterium | reverse complement strand
AGGGGCGAGATTCATCTCGCCCGCGAAAGATCCATTCACGTCTGCGGCATCAATCCCGATAACCATCCATTTCGTTTTGCATGATCGGCATTGTGTAAAACCATCGCAATCCCGCGGGGTTGGGTCGCATAAAGTGTTACACTTTTGAAATTGGTAACACTCGCATAATCTTACGCAATCAACCCCACAATCGGAGGAGGACGCGATGACCCAACACTCTCTGACCCAACACTCTCTGACCCGACGCCATTTCTTGAAGGCGGCGGGCATCGGTGCCGTAACCTGCGCTCTCGGCGGTCCGCTCGTTGCCTGCGGCTCGAGCGCGTCGCCGCAAACCTCCTCGAATGCGGGGCGGGGAACATCCGCGGCGGCACACGAGGTCGTCGTCACGATGACCACCTCTTCCGAACCCGAGGCGGGCTTCAACCCGCTTTTCGCCTGGGGCTGTGGGGAACACGTCCACGAACCGCTCATCCAATCGACTCTCATCACTACGGATAAAGACATGAATTTCGTCGGCGACCTTGCCCTTTCTTGGGACTGCGCGCCCGACGGGCTCACGTGGTCGTTCATCTTACGCGATGACGTCCGATTCACCGATGGCGAGCCTCTGACCGCGCATGACGTTGCCTTCACCATCAACGGCATCAACGCGAATCCGGCGTCACAGGCTGATCTTTCCATGGTCGAACAGGCGGTGGCGGTGAGCGACACCCAGGTGGAGCTCCATATGAAGAAGCCGTTCAACGCCATGCTCTACACCCTTGCGGTCGTGGGAATCGTGCCTGAGCATGCCTACGATGCGCAGACGTACGGCGATCATCCCATCGGAAGCGGGCGGTATATGCTTGAGCAATGGGATCGCGGGCAGCAGGTGATTTTGAAGGCGAACCCTGACTACTATGGGGAGGCGCCGAACATGGAGCGCGTGATCGTCCTGTTCATGGGCGAGGACGCATCGCTTGCGGCGGCGAATGCCGGGCAGGCGGACGTTTGCTACACCGCAGCTACTATCGTGGATGCGAATCGTCCTCGTGGCTACACCGTTTTGAATTGCGCATCGGTCGACTCGCGGGGCATTTCGCTGCCGTGCACACCGCCCGGTGAGACGAAGGTCGTCGAGGGCGATATGGCGCTTTTCGCCGGCAATCCGGCAACGTGCGACCAATCTCTTCGCCGTGCAATCAACATGGCAGTCGATCGATTCGCCCTGATCGATAATGTGCTCAACGGCTACGGTACCGTTGCCTATAGTGTGTCGGACGGCATGCCCTGGTACAACCCTGCAATGGAGGTTGCGCTTAATACCGACGCGGCGCGTGAGGTGTTGCGCGCGGGCGGTTGGGTGCTTGGCGAAGATGGCGTGTATATCAAAGATGGCATTCGTGCGGCATTCGATCTGTACTACCCGGCAGCCGACTCTGATCGTCAGGCGCTCGCGCATGAATTCGCCAATCAAATGAAGGAGATCGGTGTGGAGGTGACGCCGGTGGGCGGCGCATGGAGCTATGGTCCTGACGGGATTTATGACCATCAGTTTTCCGATCCGGTTTTGTGGGGTTGGGGCGCCAATTCGCCCGTTGAGATGTATGCGCTCCACTACAGTACGTCCGAGCAGAACTACGCCGATTATAAAAGCGAAGCCGTCGACTCGCATTTCGATGCGGCGCTCAGCGCGATGACGATCGAGGAGTCCTATCCCGAGTGGCGTGCTGCGCAGTGGGATGGCGCGGACGGATTCGCTCCGCAGGGAGCGGCGTCATGGGTGTGGCTGTGCAACCTCGATCATCTCTACTTCAAGCGTGACGGCTTGGTAGTGGCTGACCAGAAGCTGCATCCCCACGGGCATGGATGGTCGCTCGTGAATAACGTCGATGCGTGGTACTGGGAATAGTTCCGGCTCCAGACATTCTGAATGGTTTGAAAGTGCAAGGAGCGCAGCGGTGAGCAGATACATTCTTTGGCAGGTCGGGCGCTTCGTGCTGCTGATGCTCGCTGCCAGCTTGCTCGCATTTGCGCTCGTGTCCGCGTCCCCGGTCGATCCTTTGCAGGCGAATGTGGGGCAAGCGGCACTGGCGTCGATGTCCGAGGAAAAACGTGCCGCGCTCGGTGCGTACTGGAGCTCGGATACGCCTTTCTTCGAGCGGTTCGCCTCGTGGTTCGCCGCGCTTCTGCATGGGGACATGGGACTCTCACTCAGGTATAACGCGCCGGTTTCGGAGGTCATCGCGTCTCGCGCTTTGAACTCCTTGGCGCTCATGGCGACTGCCTGGGTGATCAGCGGGGTGCTCGGGTTCGCTCTGGGCGTGTATGCGGGAACCCACCGCGATTCCGTGTTCGACCGCGCCGTCAAAGCGTATTGCTTCGTGCTCGCCGCCAGCCCTGCATTCTGGGTGGCACTCCTCTTTCTGATCATCTTCTCTGTTCAGCTCGGATGGTTTCCCATCGGGTTCTCGCAGCCGATCGGGAAAGCTGCAGCTGATGTCACCTTCCTCGAGGCGCTCCACCATATGGCGCTTCCCGCGCTGACGCTCTCGGTGGTCGGGATTGCAAATGTGGCGTTGCATACCCGCGAAAAGACGATCGATGTTATGGGTTCTCCTTACGTGAAGTTCGCGCGTGCGCGGGGCGAAAGCGAGCGCAGCATCATCCTCCATCACGGACTGCGCAACCTGATGATTCCCGCGATCACCATTCAGTTCGCGCAGATCGCGGAGCTCTTCGGCGGATCCGTTCTCGTGGAGCAGGTCTTCAGCTATCCAGGGCTTGGACAAGCGGCGGTCACGGCCGGTATCGGGGGCGATACAGCGCTGCTTGCAGGCATCGCGCTCATCTCAGCCATCCTCGTATTCGGCGGCAATTTGATCGCGAACATCCTTTATGGCGTGATCGACCCGAAGATGAAGGTGCGTGGATGATGGCTGGTCAGATGGTCCTCCATATGCCGAAGCGCGCGCGTATCTCGAACCGCGCATTCGTCCTTGCCTCCGTCGTCATCGCGGGTACTGTGCTGATTGCCATCGTTGTTGCAGGGATGCTCCTCACCACCTCGGCGATGCAAACCGATTTCTTGCAAAAGAACCTTCCGCCTTCGCCTGAGCATCCTTTCGGCACCGACCACATGGGGCGGGACATGCTTACGCGCACGCTTTCCGGACTGTCACTCAGCATCTTGATCGGGCTGGGTGCGGCATGCGCCTCCTCGGTCATCGCGATCATTCTGGGTGCTGTGGCAGCACTCGGCGGCAAGTTCGCCGACAGCGCGGTCACGTGGCTCATTGACCTGATGATGGGTATCCCGCACATCGTGCTGTTGATCCTCATCTCCTTCGCGCTCGGCGGCGGATTTTGGGGCGTGACCATTGGCGTTGCGCTGACCCATTGGCCGTCCTTGTCCCGTGTGATCCGCGCCGAGATCCTGCAGTGTCGCGAGGCGGGGTTTGTGGCATGCGCGCGGAAGCTGGGGCAATCGAAGCTCCAAATTGCGTTTAAGCACATGATCCCATTCGTGTTCCCCCAGTTCCTCATCGGTCTCATCCTGCTGTTCCCCCACGCAATCTTGCATGAGGCGGCGATCACGTTTCTCGGGTTCGGGCTTTCGCCGGAGCAACCCGCTATCGGAATCATCCTTTCCGAATCCATGATGTATCTCTCCGCGGGCATGTGGTGGCTTGCCGTGTTCCCCGGTCTTGCTCTCATTGGCATCGTTATGTTGTTCGACGTGGTGGGCTCAGGCATCCGCAAGCTGATCGACCCGATGAGTGCCCAGGAGTGATCGCATGATCGAGCACAGCCATCACAACGCGGAGTTTCATCACCATCACTCCCACGCTGCCGTGTCTCGGCATCCCGCGCACCATCATCTTCTCCAAGTGGAGGATTTGAGCGTTTCGTTTGCGATGTATGACGAAGGTGGCGAAGGAGGGCGACGCAGGCTTTTCGCGCCGAAGCGCACAGTCGAGGCCATTCGCAATCTTACGATTTCGGTGCACGCGGGCGAGATGGTTGCGGTCGTAGGCGCATCGGGGTCAGGAAAAACGCTGCTTGCCGATTCGATCTTTGCGCTTTTCGAGCCGAACAGCCTAGTTACTGGCAACATTTGGTTCGATGGCGAACCGCAGGATGCGCAGAGTCTCGCCCGGCTCAGGGGGTGCGAAATCGCATTCGTCCCCCAAAGCGTAGCGGCGCTCGATCCCTTGATGAAAGTGGGAAAGCAGGTGCGCGGGTTCGCGCGGTCGAAGGCGGAGCGCGCCGAAGCACGTATGCGGCAACGGGAGCTTTTCGAGCGGTATGAGCTGGGGCGCGCGGTGGAAGAGATGTATCCGCATGAGCTTTCGGGCGGCATGGCGCGCCGGGTGCTGCTCTGCATGGCGCTTATGGGTCGCCCGCGGTTGATCGTCGCGGATGAGCCCACCCCGGGGCTCGACCTCAAGCTCGCCCTTCAGGCGCTCGATGATCTGCGGAGTTTCGCGCGCAGCGGAGGTGGCGTCATGCTGATCACGCATGATCTGGAGCTCGCCCTGCAGGTAGCAGACCGGATTGCTGTGTTCAAAGACGGCACCGTTGTGGAAGAAACGGATGTGGCGTCGTTCTCTTCGCCCGCATTGTTGCGCCATCCTTTCTCGCGCGCGCTCTGGCATGCCATGCCCGAACACGGGTTGTCCATCGACGGGGAGGAGCGCTTCGTCGATGTTGATGTAGCGGGGGCGTGCGAAGACGGCGGCGTGAAAGCGGAAGAGGAATCATGTTAGAGGCGCAGAACATATCGTTTTCCTATCCGCAGGGGCGACAGATTCTGCATGATGTCACGCTTTCGGTGAGTCCGACCGATCGATGGCAGGTGCAAGCGCCGTCGGGGACGGGTAAGACCACCCTGTGCAAGATCCTTGCCGGGTACCTTCAACCGACCGAGGGGTGCGTGCGCGTTGATGGCAACCCGCTTGCCCGGCGCGGAGTATGTCCCGTGCAGTTGATCGGGCAGCATCCCGAACTCACGCTCGATCCGCGCATGAGGATGCAGGAGAGTTTGCGCGAAGCGAGCACCCAGATCGATTGGGAGTTGCTCGAGCGATTGGGGATCAGGGTAGCGTGGATGACGCGGTTTCCCCATGAGTTGTCGGGCGGGGAATTGCAGCGGTTTTGCATCGCGCGTGCGTTGATGGCACAGCCGGCGTATTTGGTTGCCGATGAGATTTCGACAATGCTCGATGCGGTCACGCAGGCACAGATATGGCAGGTGATTCGCGAAGAGGTGCGCGAGCGCCAGATGGGGTTGGTGTTCACGACGCATTCGCCCGCTTTGGCGCGTTGTTTGGAACCGACCCAGGTATTGGTTTTGCCCCAAGAGGCATAACAGTTGGGCATAGATGTTGGGGCGAGATTTATCTCGCCCCAACATCCACCTGAACGATTTTTGTTATTAAAGAAACCGCATCATCCTGAACCGGTCATACCCGTTACGATTCAACCAGAAACGTTGCGGGGGGCTAATGCGTTTTTGCGAGCGCGGCGACAGCATTCCTTCCGCCTTTGATGAATGCGTCGATCAACTGCTGCTTATGCTCCCAATCCGCTCTCCCGACCGACGAGGTTGCTGCCGCATAACATCCGGTCATCTGAAATCGATAGAGGGTTTCCGCATCCTCTTTTGAAATGCCTAATTCCCCATACGTATTGCTATGGAGGGGAATAATTCCCTGTTTCGCCAAATCGAACATCGTCGGCAGGAACATTGGATCGTTAATGAGCGGCTTCATGCGTGCATCGTTGCGCAGGGCGACGCAGAAGGGATTCGTCGTTGTTGGCGTGCTTTCGAGTTCGCAATTACATGGCGGGCACTTCAGCTGTTCCTTCAATGGCTTGACGCCTTGGAAGAACTCTCGCACCATTGCGGCGTACACATCATACGTGTTGGTGAAATGGACGTAGAACGAGGATCGGCTGATGCCTGCTTCACGCGTGAGCTCTGCGACGCCGATCTCCTGAAACGGTTTTTTCGCCATCAGCGATAGCAGGGCTTCCTGTATGGCATGGCGTGTGCGTTTGCGACGGATATCGGTCATGGAGCTTCCTTTTCAACAAGAGCCATCGCCGCTTTTCGCCGAAAAGCGGCGATCAAGATCAAGCCTTTTCATACACATTGTACGGAAATGTCCGCGAACGATTCCCTCTCATACCGATAATCGGGAATGTTTGTATGAGGAGGGAACCACTATGATCTTTGATATCACGCTTCAACGAATGATGATCTTCTTTTTGATCCTGGCTGTCGGCTTCGCCGCGGGCAAGCTCAACATTATCAGCCGCGATTATATGTCCGACCTGGCGAAACTGATCACTAAAATCCTGTTGCCTGTCATGATATTCTACTCGACCTACATTAGTTGCACGCGTCAGATCATTTTCGACAACATTGCCATGGTCGCGTTAGCGGCGCTCTTCTATGCGGTCGCTTCGCTCGTGCTCTTTCTTCTGGCAAAGGCGATGCGCCTGCCGCATGACAAAGACCGGGTCTTCCAATTTTGCTTCATCTTTGGCAACACCGGCTTTGTCGGCATTCCCCTTTTGGCAGCCGTTTTTCCCGAGGGTGGTCTCATATATATGATGCTGTTCTCGATTGTCGATCAGCTTGTCTTTTGGACCTATGGTGTTTGGCTCTCGACCGCGCGGGATCGTCAGGTGGCGAAGTTCAGTCCCCGTGCGCTCCTGACGCCGAATACGGTTGCGATCATCCTTGCGCTCATCTTCGTGCTTGCTGAGATTCCACTGCCCGACGTGCTCAACCTCACCTTGGGAACGATCAACAACGCAACGAGTGCGCTTTGCATGATGTATCTCGGTGCTCTCGTGTGCTTCTCGAAAGTCACGTCGATCTTCAAACGTCCTGAGCTCTACGTTGGCATCATCGTGAAGATGCTGCTGCTTCCCATTATCGCGGGGCATCTGCTCGCGCTCACGCCGTTGCCGTCCGATATGGTTTCGGCTTTGGTGATCATCATGGCGCTGCCCGTGATGACGGTGGTTCCCATGATCGCCGATCAGAATGGGCACGAGGGCGAATACGCCACCGGGATTGCTGTGGTCACGCTGGTCGCCAGTATGGTGACGATTCCGCTTGCTGTGTTGTTGGCGTAGCAAGAGCCGCTACGCTAGGAGACGGCGAAGGCTATCTCACGACACAGCAAGGACGGATCATGGCTGCACTGCGCACGGATATACAAGCGGTTCTTTGTGGTGCTCACGCGCCCGCGGGGATTTCGCATGGCGAAGCTCAGCAGCGTGAAGCGTGCATTGTATAAGCAAACGTATCGCGGTCATCCCCTTGTCTACCAGGCGCTCGTGAACCGTCCCGCGTATTACAATCGTGTGCTCGATCATCTTGATGCGCTTGAGCGTGCGGGGAGGGCATATGTGTTCTGTCCGACCACCATGCCGGTCACGTACAAGACGTTCGATCATGATGCGCTCGCGCATGCGTATGAGCTAGGGCGCGCGCAATGCGAAGCGGAATTTCCGCGCTGGATGGAATGGCTCGGCGCGTGAGGTTTGCGCAAGCGGTACAATCATGTTTTCTACGATCCATGTGTGCTCATATGTTTGACATCGGAGGCAGGTATGTCTGAGCTGACCAAGCGTCCCTATACTGATCTTATCGTTGACATCGTCGACTACCCGAAGCCGGGCGTCGTCTTCAAGGATCTCACGCCCCTGTTCGAGAATTACGAGGCGTTCGCCGCAGCGGTGCATGATATGGTGCAGCATTTCGCGGGGCGCGGCATCACAAAGGTGATGGGGGCGGAAGCGCGCGGATTCATTTTCGGAGCGCCCGTTGCCCTCGGTCTGGAGGCGGGGTTCGTTGCCGCGCGCAAGCCAGGGAAGCTCCCGCGCGAGACGATGTGCGCGTCGTATGAGCTTGAGTATGGCACCGATACGATCGAGATCAACGCCGATGCGATTTCCGATCAGGATGTGGTTTTGATCGTGGACGATCTTGTTGCGACGGGTGGAACGGCGCGGGCGATGGCGGATCTCGTGCATCGGGCGGGTGCCCGCGTTGCGGGATTCGGGTTTCTCATGGAGTTGGCGTTTTTGCATCCGCGCGAAGAGCTCGCGCAGGCATGCGATGCCGAGGTGTTTTCGCTGATCGCGGAATAATGATGCAAAGGGCGAATGGGTTTTGCAACGGTGATCCTCAAACGCAACAACCTCAAACGCACCATTGCGGGCGAGATGAATCTCGCGCTCGCGTCCACCAGATTCGTTTTCTCGATTAATTACATCAATCAACCGTAAGGTTATTTGTCGATGACCATGGTGGGATCGTCTTTGGTGATGATCTTCTTCGCGAAAATCATGGCTCCGAGATACTGCTCCATGAGAGAGGCAAGCTCATCGATCGCATGGGCAAGATCGTCGTGGCGCGCAGGATCAACGGACTCGATAATCAAAAACGCTTTCTGCGAGGTATCGGTGAGCGCGGTACGCACACCATCGCGCCAATTCCAACAACGGCAAATCGCTCCCGTATCGTCGAGGTAGCAGAGCTCGCCTTCGAGCGTCGGTGCCTCCTCCTCATCGCCGAGCGCCTGGAAATGGTCGCCACCCTGCGTGATGGCAAGGCGGATATCCCCATCCATCGCATCGATATCTTCGCCACCAACTGGCAGCGCATACTTCAAGGAGATGGTGTTGTAAATATCAACGGAGGGATTGATGGATCCGACCGGATTGCCCTTCAAAACGCGCTTGAGGAGATTTTCGACGGAACAACGCGCGCCCTTCTTCGTCTTGAACTTCTGGAACGCCTCGCGCCACACGGCGACCACTTCGTTTTCCGAAATCGTGTTCGACGTGAGATGCTTATCAGCACGCTCATTCGCCTCACGCAAAAGCTTGGCGAGTTCAGCGGCTCGCTCAGCGGGGATGTCCTCGTTTTGGTCCATGTTCTGTGCGACCACAACGCCGATCTCAGCGTCGGGGAAGAGCTCCCAAAATGAATCCTCCGTCTTGAACTGCTTCATGGCGATTCGCTCCTTTCAAACAAAAACGCTTCCCGATCCAGACATCTTCAAAGGCCTAACGATGTCTGCATAGGAAAGCGCTTCTTCCCACCCGGCGACGGGCATATGTTGCCCTCATTATACCCATTTACGCATGTTGGGAATATGGCATCCGCGAACCGAAATCTTTCACCATAACCTCCCGCAACTTTCCTTATGCGGCAGGCGTGATTGTGCTACCATACCAATCCTGACTCGGGCATCTCTTTGATGTTGTTCCAAGCCAGCATATCTCGGAATATGCATTTTAAGGCTCCTAACCTACAACGTATAACGAATCATCGTCGCATTGCATGCGCAGGATGGGATGTGAGGTTTACGCATTTATGACACTCGGAGTAGAACGAAAAGACATGGTGATGGTGGCAGTGCTGTTGGCGGGCACGCTTCTGGCGGTGCTCAACCAAACGCTGCTGTCGCCCGCGCTGCCGGTGATCATGTATAGCTTGCAGGTTGACGCGACCACCGTGCAATGGCTGACGAGCGGATACTCTCTCGTGGAGGCGGTGGTCATCCCGCTGTCCGCCTATATGATCGGGCGCTTCACCACGCGCCAGCTCTACATCACGGCATTCAGCGTGTTCACCATAGGCAGTCTTGCCGCTGCGCTTGCGCCTAATTTCTGGGTGCTGCTTTTGGGACGCGTGCTGCAAGCGGCATGCACCGGCGTTGCCATGCCCATGGTGTTCACTATTATTCTGCTGGTCTTCCCGCGCGAGAAGCGCGGCACCGCCATGGGAGCCATCGGGCTTATCATCGGATTCGCCCCGGCTATCGGTCCCTCGCTTGCGGGTCTGCTCGTCGATACGGTCGGCTGGCGCTGGCTGTTCGGCATCGTCACCATTCTTGCGGTGATCGTACTCGTGGTTTCCATAAGTACGCTGCGAAATTATGGCGAATTCAAGCGGACGAAATTCGACGTCCCCTCCGTTCTTCTCTCCTCGATCGGTCTCGTTTGTCTGCTCTACGGGCTGTCGACCTTCACGTCCAGTACGAACCTTGTTGTGACCGGCGCTCTCATCGCGGTCGGCATCGTCATCGTGGGTCTTTTCGCCCGTCGTCAGCTGAAACTGGATGTACCCATGCTCAACGTTCGCATCCTCGCAACGCGCAAGTACGCCATCACGGTCATCATCATCGTCATCGTGCAGGCAGCGCTCATGGGCACAGGCGTCATCACGCCGCTCTACATTCAGGGGGTGCGGGGGTATTCCGCGACGATGTCGGGCGTTGCGATGCTGCCCGGTGCAGTGATCGGTGCATTCATGGGGCTTATCAGCGGTCGTCTTTTCGATCGCTTCGGTGTTCGGAAGGTTGTCGTCCCGGGATGCCTCGTCGCACTTCTGGGCGGGTTTTTCCTCACGCTTCTCGGGATGGAGACCGATTTCATCTTCATCATGCTTTCGTACACGATTCTCACACTCGGGTTGCAATTCATGATGACGCCGCTGAACACGTGGGGCGTGAATTCGCTGCCGAACGATATGATCCAGCACGCTCAGGGTGTGTCGAATACGCTCAACCAGGTTGCCGCATCACTCGGAACGGCTATCCTTGTTTCGATATCGGCGCTCGCTCCCGCGGTTGCTCCTGACGCTTCGGCGCTCGAGCAGTTGTATGTGGGCGATCACATGGCGTTTTGCACCACAGCTTCTATCATGGCGGTGGATGTGCTCATCATCCTGTTCTTTGTGCGCGACAAAGTTAAAGGCGCGGCAGCGGTCGGTGCGGAGGCGAAGGGACAGACGGCGCGCGGTACGGAATTAACCGACTATGCTGCCGGCTTCGATGGTGTCACCGTTGATGCTTCCTCTGAAGAAACCATTGCTGGCACACAGCGCTACGACGTTATGCTGGCGAAGGATGCGATGACGCGCGAGCCTTTGTGCGTTCCCGCTGAGGCGAATATGGGCGATGTCATCCGGTTGATGGCGCGCAACGATCAAAGCGGTCTGCCTGTTGTTGATAAGGACGGTGGCTTGGTCGGGTTCGTGAGCGATGGCGACGTTGCCGGGTATCTCGGTCGGAATGATATATCGCTTTTCGACTCGTCGCTCAATTTGTATCGTGTTATCGATGATGCGGCGCTGTCTTCGAAGCTCACCGATCTGTTTGACCTCAACGTGATGTCCATTGCCACCAAGCGCGTGATCTCGGTTCCGGAAGATATGTCGCTCGATCGCGTTGCCCGCGTGCTCGCTGAGCGGCGCATCAAAAAGGTACCGGTTGTCAACGATGAAGGGCGCTTGGTCGGAACGCTCAGTCGGCGCAATATCATGCATACATTAGCGGATGCAATGGAGTAAGCGCAGAATCGAGGCGAAACAATCATGGCGGAGAAGTACGAGCAGCTCTGGCACTATCTTTCGGAGCAACCAGATGATGAGCTTACGCTTACCTTCGGCGAGATCGAAGAAAAAGGCGGCGTGCCCCTTGACCATTCCTTTCTGAATTACAAGAAGGACCTTGAGTCCTATGGGTGGGAAGTGAAGAAGATCTCTTTGAAGAACAAAGTTGTGCATTTCGTGCGCCTATAATGAGGTCATTGTTGTAACCGATCCATCGTTGAGCGCGCGGCATAAGGGGAGCATGTGAGCGAACTGCAATCGTTCTTGGGGCGTGAACCGCTCGGGCGGCTCATGGTGCGTTTGGCAATCCCCACCATGGTCGCGCAGATCGTGAACCTGCTCTACAACCTGACCGATCGTATTTTCATTGGACATATTCCCGGCACGGATGGGCTTGCGCTCACGGGGGTGGGGGTGTGCTTTCCTCTCATCATGATGATTTCCGCGTTCGCGTTCTTCGTCGGATCCGGTGGTTCTCCACTCGCGTCTTATGCGCTTGGGCAGGGAGACCGTGCGGGGGCGAATCGCATCGTGGGGAACATGGTCGTGCTCGTGGTCATCTTCGCCGCCGTTGCGATGATCGGCTTCGGGCTTGGCATGGATGCGCTCCTGCCCTTATTCGGCGCCAGTGATGCCACTATTTCCTACGCGCGGGAGTATTTGAGCATCTATCTGGTCGGTACGCTGTTCGCTATGGGAAGCCTCGTGCTCGATGCGCTCTTGCTCGCGCAGGGCGAATCCCGCTTCGCGCTCGTGGTCATGGCTTTGGGTGCTGTGGTCAACATCGCTCTTGATGCCGCTTTTATCTTCGGATGCGGCTGGGGTGTCAAGGGAGCTGCGTTCGCCACGTTGATCGCGCAGGCATCGAGCGCAGTCTGTGCTTTTCTGTTGCTGCGGCGACGCGCGAGCGTACTCAGAGTCCAGGCACGTGAGTTGCGACTGAATGGTCGCACGGTCAAGTCGATCCTGACGCTTGGTTCCGCTCCCTTCTTCATGAATATCACCGAGGCGCTCATGGTGATCGTATTCAACAGCACGCTGCTCGCGTACGGTGGCGACACGTACGTGGGCGCCATGGTCGTGCTGCAATCGTTCTGTCAGATGTTCTTCGCTGTTTCAAGCGGATTTACCCAAGGCGTGCAGCCCATCATCAGCTACTGCTATGGAGCGGGGCTGCGAGCGCGCGTGGAGAAGGCGGCGAAGATGATCATCGCGTGCACGTTCATTCTTGTTGCCGGATGTGCGCTTCTGGTCATAACGTTCCCCGGGTTTTTCGCGAATTTGTTCTCAACGGATGAATCCATCAAGAGCCTCATTGTGAGTGCGACCCCGGTGTTCTGTGCGTCGATGGTGTTTTTCGGATTGCAGATGGGGATGCAGACGGTGTTCATGGGCATGAAGCAGGGCATGTGTTCGCTCGCGGTTGCGGGTGTACGCAAGTTAGTGTTCATGATTCCGCTTGCGTTGATTTTGCCGCAGTATATCGGTGCCTGGGGTGTGTATGTGGCGGAGCCGATTTCGGATGCGTGTTCGATCGTGTTTTGCAGCGTGTTGTTCGCGTGGCGCATCCCGCGGGTTATACGCACGATCGGTGCGCCCGACGGCGATGCTGCAAATCAATCGTGATCGGGATGATGATTGGGAATAGATGTTGGGGCGAGATGAATCTCGCCCGCAAACGTTGCGGTGTTGGGGATGTTGCGATTTTGGGATCGCCGTTGACGTAACGCGATTGCCAACCGTTTCATGAATAGGGTCGTCGCACGGCGGGCGAGATGAATCTCGCGTTCGCGTCCACCTGAACGATTTCTATATTTGAATTGCACCGTGGGTGGTTACAGAAACAATACCGTTCTTGAATCGCGCAATCTCTCGGGGTATATTTCCAGCAAAAACTTCTTCAGATTTCAGAGGTGCGAACGTATGATGAACATGAAATTCAACGTGGATACCATGCATTGCGAAAAATGCGTTGCGAACGTAAAAACGCATTTCGAGGCGCTCGATGGCGTTGACACGGCAACGCCTGATCTTGATACCCAAACCGTCGAGGTCACTTACGATCCCGATGCGATCAGCATCGACGACCTGATCCATGCGCTCGACGACACGGATTTCGTCCTGACTATACCCGCGGACAAGCCCAATGAGTCAACACCTGAGGACGCCGCATCGGCAGAACCCGAAATGCCTACGACTGACGCATCGGCGGATTCCGAAACACCATCCACAGCGCCCGCAGCGTCAACTTCAGAGTCCAAAATGCCTGAGGACGCCGCAGCGGCAGAACTCGAAGTCCCCGCAGCCTCTGAACCCCCAGAACCCGAACCTATTGCATCAGAAGAGCCTCCTGCGGACGTCGCAAAACTGCGCCTCGCCATCGAGGGTATGCATTGCGCAAACTGCGCGGCAACGATCGAGCGTAACTTCCAGAAGACCCCCGGCGTCATCAGCTGCAGCGTGAATCTGGCGAACAACACGGGCATCGTCCAGTTCGATCCCCGTGTAGCATCGGTCGATGACATGATGCACGTGTTCGACCCCCTCGATTTCACCGCCGAGATCATCGCCGACGACGCTCCCCTCATTGACGAGGCGCGGCGTGCGAAGGAGCGCTCGCGCGCCAAGCATGACCTCAAGGTGTTCGCTGCATCGGCACTTTTGACCCTGGTGATCTTCTGCATCGGCATGATCCCGGGATGGCACATGGGGGTGGGACATGCGCTTGCCGATCTGTTCGTGAAGCATCCGAACCATGTGCAGAGCATGTTCGCGGCAAACGTCCTTCTCCTGATCTTGACCATTCCCGTGCAGTTCTTCTGCGGCGCCCGCTTCTACAAAGGCGCGGTCGGCTCGCTTCGAGGCGGCTCGGCGAACATGGACGTCCTTGTGACGCTCGGCACGACAATCGCGTTTTTGTTCTCCATCTACATCACCTTCCTCCCCGCCATTCTCGGCGATTGGAAAGGTCCGCGCGCTCTATCTGTCAATGAGGGGATGCCGTATTTCGAGACGTGCGCGATGCTCATCACGTTTGTGCTTCTGGGCAAGATCTTAGAGACGCGGGCGAAGGGTGCTACCAACCAGGCGATTGAAAGCCTGATCAATCTCACGCCACCGACGGCGCGCGTGCTGCGCGGCAATCGTGAAGAGGAGATCCCGCTCGCTCAAGTGATGGCGGGTGACACCGTTATCGTGCGTCCCGGCGAGAAGACCCCCGTTGACGGCGTTGTCATCGAAGGGCGCTCCGATGTCGACGAGAGCATGCTCACCGGTGAGGCGCTTCCTGTGGTCAAAGAGGTTGGCAGCGAAGTGACGGGCGGCACGCTGAATGCAACGGGTTCGATCACGATGCGCGCGGCTCGCGTGGGCGCTGACTCCACGCTTGCGCGGATCGTGCGGGCTGTTGAGGACGCGCAGGGCAGCAAAGCCCCCATCCAGCGCATGGCTGACAAGATTGCATCCATCTTCGTCCCGGTGATCCTCGGCATCGCCGTCGTGGTGTTCCTCATCTGGTTCTTCGCCGTACCCGTCGGCGTGGGTATGACGCGCGTGCAACAGGCGCTCCTGCCCGCTATTGCGGTCATCGTGGTGGCGTGTCCCTGCGCGCTCGGACTCGCAACGCCGACCGCGCTCATGGTGGGGATGGGTAAAGGCGCGCAGATCGGGGTGCTCATCAAAGATGGCGAAGTGCTCGAGCGGCTTTGCAAGCTCGATGGTTCCGTGTTCGACAAAACAGGTACGATCACCGTCGGTGCGCCGCAGGTGGTTTCCTGTACGGTGCCGAAAGAATACCTGCCGTGGGCGATGGCGGTGGAGAAGAAGAGCGAGCATCCTTTGGCGCGTGCGGTCATCCAGTATGTCGAAGATCAGGGCATCGATGAGATCCCCGCGGTCACTTCGTTTGAGGCAGTCGTTGGCGAAGGGGTCAAGGGCATCGTGGAGGGTCACGAGGTCTTTGTCGGTTCAGAGATGATCGTAGACGGTGCGGTGGTTGGTCGGTTCGAGTTCCGCGATGAACCGAAGCCCGATGCCGCCCGGGCGCTTGCTGATCTCAAGGGAGAATATGACATCGCCTGCTTCATGGTCACGGGGGATGCGAAGGACACGGCGCTCTCTGTCGCCGAAGAGGTGGGCATTGAGCCCGATCATGTTTTCTCTCAGGTGAAGCCGATCGAGAAAGCAGAGCGTGTGGATGAGGTTCGCCAGAACCTCGCTCGGGTGCGTGGGGGATCCGGATCGACCGTGGTAGCATTCGTGGGCGACGGCATCAACGATGCTCCTGCACTTGCGACGGCTGATATCGGCGTTGTCATGGCAAGCGGCACCGATGTAGCGCTGGAGGCGGGGCAGGTTGTGCTCATGCGCAACCACCTGATGGACATGGTCACGTCCGTGCGCCTATCGCGCGCAACGATGCGCAAGATCAAGCAGAATCTGTTCTGGGCACTCATCTACAACTGCATCATGATTCCGCTCGCAGCGGTCGGCATCCTGGCGCCCGCGCTCGCCGGTGCTGCAATGGCGCTCTCCAGCGTTACGGTCGTGTGTAATTCGCTGTTGCTCAAACGATTCCGGGCTGATCAGTAACGCAGAACGACAAAGAAAAACCAATGCTGGATTTTATTTACCTCTAGCAACTATATGATGTAATCTACTATCATACATGCTCCATGTAAGGAAGGAATGATATGGATTACAAAGCTTGGTACACCTTGGATGTCGATCCCGTTGCGTACTATGCGCAGATTGAAGAGGCTTCTCCGAATGACCCGCAGGCAACCGCGCGCACGCGCGATGCCGAGGGAACGATTCCCGAGAGCGTGCGCGGCAAGCTGTACAACATCTCGGCTGAGATCAAGAATATGTTCCATGAATTCGGTACACCGATGCCTCCGCTCATGGAGGGGTGCACGGTGCTCGATCTGTGTGCTGGAACGGGACGTGATACCTATCTGGCAGCGCAGCTCGTGGGACCGGATGGACGCGTCATCAGCGTTGAGCCCAGCCAAGACAAGCTTGCTATCGCGCAGAAGTACTTCGCTCAAGAGATGAAGCAATTCGGCTACGATGCCCCGAATGTTGGACTTATGGTGGGCGTGCCGGAAGATCTGTCCGCCATCGAAGACAACAGCGTTGACATCGTCATTTCGAACTGCACCTTCAATCTTTCCCCTGACAAAGAAGCGTACGCGCGTGAGGTGTTCCGCGTACTCAAGCAGGATGGCGAATGGTACTTCACGGATGTATTCACCGATCGACGGATTCCGCTCGATCTTGCGAAGGATGTCAACGGCCGTGCGGATCGTCTTGCCGGGGCAATGTTTGTGGGAGACTTCCGCCGGCTCGTACAAAGCGTCGGCTTCCACGACCCGCGCTATCTCATGAATTGGAAGACGCCTTTGACGGCAGCGGAGCAGGAGAAATACGGCGACGTCGCCTTCTCCACCTTGACTGTCCGCATGCTCAAGTCAGACTGGTCCGAGGATGTGTGCGAAAGCTACGGCGAAGTGGTCACCTATGACGGATCGCTCCCCGATTACCCCGATTTCTTCCTGTTCGAGCACAATATTAAATTCCCCGCGGGCAAATCATGCCCCGTCTGCGGTAATGTGACCTCCGTTGCGAAGCACAGTCGGTACGCGAAGGTGTTCACTGTCGAGGGAGATCGCACGACGCACCTCGGCGACACGCACAAGGCGTATGATGAACTGATTCTGCATGCGCCCGACTTCACGGGTGTGCGCGACGAAGACGATATTCCGATCCAAGCGAGTTGCTGCTAACGCGGGCAGCGTGGTAGGAGAGAGCAGATGCCATACGATTCATTTTCGACGTACGGGGGCGCGACGGCGGCGCATGAAGACACCGGTCAGACCAAGGCGGTCTCGCGCGTTGCCGAGCATGTTCCCGAGCGAATCCGTTTCATGGTGGTGAGTGGATTTCTGGGCGCGGGCAAAACGACGTCCATGATCGCGCTTGGCGAGTATATGGACAAGCACTACGGTCACATCGGGCTTATCGCGAATGACCTGGGTGCCAATCTTGTTGACACGAATCTCACGCAGACGAGCGGCTGCACCGTCGAAGAGATTGCAAGCGGGTGCATCTGCTATCAGATGGACAACACCATCGATAAGATCCGCCGGCTCAAGGACCGCGACGGCTGCGTGTTCGTGATGTCCGATATTCCGGGGTGCGGTGTGGGAGCACTCGATCACACCTATCACCGTCTTGCGGACGAATGCGCTGATTGGATCACGCTTTCGCCGTTCACCGTCATCGTCGATCCAGAGCGGTTGCGCATGCTCCTTCCAGAAAAAGCCGACATCAATCTTCCCGAAGAGCTCGTGTATCTGATGAAGCTCCAGTTGGAGGAAGCGGATCTGGTGGTGCTCAACAAGATCGATCTCTTGACGCCTGAGGAGATCGAGCGCGACGTGAAGTTTCTGCAAGAGGCGTGCCCCGATGTTCCTGTTATGGCAATTTCGGCGCGTGAGAAAACGGGAATCGCTGAGCTTGCCGACTACATCACCACCCATGAGAGTGCGCTCAAGAACTTCTCCGTGCGTGACGATGAGAAGTTCGCCGAAGCGGAAACAAAGCTGACGTGGTACAACCGCCGCATGTTTTTGAAAACGCTCGACGGGAGCAAGATCGATTGCAACGCGGTCATCGATGACATGATCGAAAGCATTCGGATGGGGCTCATCGAGCGGAAGCGCAACGTTCCGCACCTCAAAACGTTCGCCACCGCCGGCGTGGGCGACTTCAACAAGTGTTCGCTCATCGGGGTGGATTATGATATCGAGCACACGCAGCTCTTCATTCGCGACCATAAGAAGTTCTCAATGATCATCAATGCGCGCGCGGTGTGCGAGTCGCGTCCCCTTGCGCGGATCATCGACGATACGCTCGATGAGGTGTGCGAACGATATGGACTCGATGCACAGGTGTTTTTCACGGAGTGTTTCGGTATGGGAGATGAGGGTCGGTAGAGAACCGCTCATACGAAACATATCCGCTTATGTGAACAGGGACGGGTGCTCAGGTGCTCGCCCCTGTTCGAATGATGGAGGAACTGTCACAGGAAGGTCGATCGATGACCGAAGATGAGAAGATTCGCGAAGAAGTTCGCCGCTACTATGGCGAGATTCTCAAGCAAAGCGACGATTTGAGCACCGACGCGTGCGCGTGCGCCTCGGCGGCTCCCCCGAAATATGTGCTGGATGCCCTGCGCAATGTCGATGATCGCATCATCGAGCGCTTCTACGGGTGCGGCTCTCCGCTTCCTCCTGCGCTTGAGGGCGCCACGGTGCTCGATTTAGGATGTGGGACCGGGCGCGATGTGTATGTTGCAAGCCAACTCGTGGGAGAGCAGGGACATGTCATCGGCATTGATATGACACCTGCGCAGATCGAGTTCGCGAAAAGCTTTGAAGATGCCCAGATGGAGCGCTTCGGATATGAGCGGTCGAATGTCGAATTCATCGAAGGATTCATCGAGGATATGGACATGATTGCGGACGAGAGCATTGACGTGGTCATTTCCAACTGCGTTGTGAATCTCTCTCCCTTCAAGGAGCAGCTGTTCAAAGAGGTATTCCGCGTTCTTAAGCCGGGCGGTGAGCTGTATTTCTCAGATATATTCTGCGATCGGCGCGTACCGGAGGGGTTCTACGATGATCCTATCCTGCGCGGCGAATGCTTGGCGGGTGCGCTGTACGTCGAGGACTTCCGGCGCATGCTCTCCGGGTTCGGCGTGAAGGCGTTCTATGATGTGGCGGTTGAGGAGTTGCATGTGGGAGATTTTCGTCTTGCAACGAAGCTCGGGTTCGCCACGTTCTACAGCCATACGGTGCGCGCAATCAAAGCCATGGATTTGGAAGATCGCGAAGAGAACTACTGTCAGACGGCAACCTATTTGGGTACGCTGCCGGAGAATCCGCGCTATTTCGACCTTACCGACGAGGTGCGCCTTATCAAGGATCGCCCCGTTGCTATCAGCGGCAATATGGCGCTTTGCCTCACCGAGAGCCGCTACGCGCCGCATTTCAAAGTCACGCCCCGCAAGGAACATGTGGGGGTGTATTCATACGAACAGGCACAGCATGCGCTCGATCTGAAGCGCGGCAAGCGTACCTTTGGACTCCGTGAGCTTGAGCGCCGCTGTGATGATTTGGAGATCGAACCGTTCAACGAGCGCGTGCACGACCCCGATCTGTTGAAGAGTGCTCCTTTGAAAACGATGCAGGTCAACGTCGGCTATGCGTGCAACCTTGCATGCTCGCACTGCTATTTGGAATGCTCGCCTCGCAGCACGGAAATGATGGACCGCAGGGCGATGGAAGCGTGTCTTGCCGCATTTGAGACCGGTGACTTCGAAATCATGGATATCACGGGTGGCTCGCCTGAGATGAACCCGCATCTCGCATGGTTTATCGAGGAAGCGTCCCGCATCGCAAAGCAGGTGATCGTGCGCAGCAACCTGACCATTTTGACGAAGCCGGAATATGCTCATTTCAAAGAGGTCTATGCGCGCAACGGTGTGAAGATCGTCACTTCGCTGCCGTATTACGACGAGCAGTACTGTGACCTTCAGCGCGGCAAAGGTGTGTTCAACGCCGTCATCAGTATGCTGCGCGAACTGAATGAGCTTGGATATGGATACGATCCGCGGCTGCAGATCGATCTGGTCTACAACGTTGACGGACCGTTTTTGCCGCCCGATCAGCGCGAACTTGAGGAATTCTATGCGTACCAGCTGAAGAAGGCGCAAGGTGTTGCATTCAATGGACTCTACGCGTTCAACAACTATCCGCTCGGGCGGTTCGCGCAGGAGCTCGAGAAGCAGGGGAAGCTTGATTATTACCTCTCACTGCTGGCGGAGAATTACAACGGATCGGTCGTGGCGCATATGATGTGCCGAAGTCAGATCAACGTCGATTACGACGGGCGCGTCTACGATTGCGAAGTCAACCATGTGCTCGGGTTGCCTATTCCGGATGTTGCGAATATCGCCGATCTTGTCGATAAGCCGCTTGCGCAGCGGGATATTAGGACGAGTCCGATTTGTTACAGTTGCGCGGCAGGCAGCGGATCGAGTTGCGGCGGGTCGTTGATGGAGAAGGTGGCGTTTCGCGAACAAGCATAGCGGCGGTCCCACGGCGAAAACGATTGGGCATAGACGTTGGGGCGAGATTCATCTCGCCCCAACGTCCACCAGATCCAGTTCCCTCATTAATACATCATTCCGACCAGAAACGGTCACCATAAAAATGAGGGCGCATATGCGCCCTCATATCACTCCGAAATTGGGATCAAAATCTATTTGACCGCACGCTTCTTTCGGCTGAGCATCAACGCCACTGCGCCGATGCAACCCAACACGATCAACCCGATTCCTGCCAACAACATGGGCGACCATGTCTGCTCGACAATGCTCCCCGCTGCTGCCTCGGCACTGTCTGCGCCATATGCTAACGGCGTCTTCGCGCTGGTGAGCACTTCTTCGCCATTCGTGCTTGCGTTATCCGCGGTTGTGGTCGGTACCTGCGCGAGCACCTGCGGGGTGGGCAGGACGGTGGTAGCACCTTGGGGAGCGCGTGATCCTTCCGGTACGTTTGGCGCTGTCGGTTGCTCCGGCTTGTTCGGATCATTCGACTCGTTCGGTCCAGTGGGTTCACTGGGCTTTTCGGGGGCAGCGAACGACTTGTCGATCGCAACATCGCTCATGGTGTAGAGCCCCTGTTCGCCATTCACAAACTGCCGGTATGCAACGAGGGAGAGCAGCGCTTGCTCTGTGGCGCGCTGGTTTGCCTCGCCGCCGACGGTGCGGCTAAACGTGCCGTCATCTGCTGCAAATTCGAGCAGCTTGCCCACCGGTGAGACTCCTCCAACGCCGAAGCGGACATCGGTTGCCGGATCAATGTTGCATGCAGTGAGCGCTACGATGAGCTGCGCGTACGAATCGGGACCGAGGGCAGCGATCACGCCAGCATGATTATCATCAGCGAAGTACTTCTCGAGACCCGTGAGCGCTGCAGTAGTCGCGACTTCAGCTTGTGTGTTGCTCTTGGCATAGGGCGCCAGCGCCAGAAGCGCCATGGCGGTCGTGTCGACATCAAGCATCTTGCCCGCAACTGCCCAGCCGCCATCATCGAACTGCGCAGATACGATAGCGTCGATCAGCGCCTCGCGCGTTGTTTGCGCAGCATCGGGGTTCATTGCATGCGGGATATCATAGGCATGCGAATCAAATGCGATCAGTGCCCAGATGGGTCCATTGACACCCTGCTTGCAAACGGCATTCATATCCGCGAGCGGTGCGAGTAGATCATACCCTGCGAAATCAGTCACATCGTAGCCCGCTGAGGTGAGGGCAAGGATCGCACGTGCATAGTCGGTGTACGAGCTCTTGCTCAGCACGCCGTTCGTACGCACCAGCTCGTCAGCAAGATTCTTCGCATAGGTTTCCGCATAGGTATCAGCCGTGTTGAACTTGCCCCGCGTCTGTCCGATCACAGCCCATTCGCCACCGGTGGAGCTGAAGGTCGGATTCGCGACGGTGGAGGAGATATATCCGCCCGTCGTGTCGATGATCTGGGAGATGTCTTCCAGAGGTGGAACGGGCTCAAGAGGCTCGGGATCTACGGGAGCATTGGGGTCGAACATAGGAACGTTGACGACATATTCGAGTGTTTCGCCCTGATTCGTCACCGTAACAACGAGCTTGTTCTTGCCCGGCTTCAACCCTTTGTCGCCCAAGAAGTTCGACCAATCTGCGTTACCTGAGGTCAGAGCAACCGGATCGCCATTATTAAGTACAGCTATGATCTCTGCGGAGGGATCAACCGCCGTTGCACGAACATAGAAGCTACGGAAGAACGTGAAGTCTTCGTAGGCAACTTCCGGTGTCGTATATTCGAAGACGGTGCTTTCGAAGGCGGGTGTAAGCAGAAGTGGATTCGGATTGCTCTGGAAGCTTGCGACTTCAAGATTCGTAAGCGCTTTCATGTTCTTGTCAGCCGTGTATTCGGCATCAACTACGACTTTCAGTAAAGACATGATAATGGGATAGCCCATGTCCTCAACATCTTCATCCGTATAGAAAGCGGTGAGATAGTACACACCATTATCTTGGGGAGGGGCCAGGGTAACCTTGCCTGTCTCATCAGTGATTGCGCCCTCTATCTCGGAAATGGCACCTGAGGCAAGATCAACCCAGCCGAGATGTGCACCCTCGATCTCATTACCAGAACCATGGAGCGCAGCTGCGCTATCGAAGATATATGAGTACGCATACATGTAGCCCGCAACAGAAAGTTCAAGTGGATCCTTGCCATTACTCATAACCGATGAGGTATAGACGCCGTCCTTGCAGAACCACGTCATGAAGTCCATGTAGTATTTGGTGTCCTGATAGAAGAAGAAGTCGATGGTGTCGCCTGAGTAAACGGGTTGGGTGGTCACCGTGGTGCCATTGTTGCCACCCGGATACGACCCGTTGTAAATGAACCCATTCGCGCTGTTCGCATCACCGAAGATGGTGGTCACGAATCCTGAATCAGCGCAATCGAGGAACATCCGCGCCGTTTCAGGGGTGAACTCTTCGCCAATGGCTGCTTCGTGTGCAGCAACAAGAACATCAAGCACGGACACGCCGCCTTCGACCGCATCAGTGTATCCATAGCTCTCCGCCAGGTTGCCCGCTACGGTAACGCCGTATTGGGGCGCGAGGGGAGCGAACATGGAATACATCTGCGTGGTGTAGTTAACCGTGGCAACTGCGGTGTTTTCCGCGTCTGCACGTGCGGCTGCTTCCTCAGCGCTTTGCTCTGCAGGCGTTGCCGCTGCTTGAGCGGTGTCGGTGTCAGCCTCATCGGCGCTACGTTCGCTCTCTTTGTCGGTAAGAGCGGCGCCGTCGGTGTTGCCGATGCCGTCGACCATGCCTGTGTCGGTATCTGCGCTGCCTTCTTCGCCAATCCCGTCATCGTCTTGATCCGGAAGGTCTTTGCTCTCATTCTCAACACTGCCCGCGTTATTGGGAAGCGCGAAGCTGGCTTCAGGATCAGTGCCAGATGGGTTTCCCTCGGTTGCCAGTGCGGTCGCCGGATTCAATCCGAGCACCAAGGAGAGGCAGATCAGGCATGCAAGAGCCCTTGTCGAGAATCTGCTTTTCTTGCTCATATACACGTTTCTTTCCCCCTTTTTGTTATCGAACCCGCCACCATGCGGATTCGTTCGTGCCGTTGGAATTGCAAGCTCTAGAAAGTGCAGAATGCAGTTGCGCGCACAGGCGCATATGCGGGTCAGTTCAGACCGCAGGAATAGGACCAGACGAGTACATCGCCCGGCTGCATCTTGTAATCAGATGCGCTGCTGAAGATCATCTGCCCGTTGACGGTGAAGGTCCATCCTGATTCAGGACCGCAATCGAATTCGCCGATCGGTCCGATGCTGCGCACATAGGCTGACCCTCCAAAGGGTCCTTCCGAATAATCGATCGGGATTCCTGCCATCAGGCATGCCTGTTTGAGCGTATCGAAAGCGGATGCTCCCTCAGTGATCTCGATTTGCGAAGGTGCAAGGAGATAGCCATTTGCAGGCAGCTTCTGAAGAATGCCGGATGCAAGGCTGTCAGCATGGTCAAGGGCGGTTGTGCAGTTGATGCTGATCGTGCCGATGCGTGCCGGATTGGAAGGCGCGGCGTTGCCTTCTGCTGTCGAGGGTGTTTGCGAAGCGGAAGTGCCATCCGCAAGCGGAAGCGCACACAGCTCCTGCAAGTTTTGATCTTCCGTGCCCTCAGTTGCGGTGGCACTTTCGCCATCACCTTCTACTTCAGCGACAGCAGTTGCCGCGATGCTTGTTTGATTCGCATCGGGGAGTGTTGATTTAGGATTGTCGGTTGCCAAGGCAGTATTGACCACCAGCGCAACACCAATACAGATGAACAGGGCGCACAGCGCAATACCCGCGCCAAAGACCGCTCGTTTCGAGCTCAATTTCGACCTCTTTCTTCCAGGGTTCCGGTCGTATGGCTCGGTACTCCGACTTCGCATCCAAGGCACGCACGCTGTAGTTAAAGAGCACGTCAGCAAACACCTTGAATGACTATACGGTTACTGGTACAGCGCAGGATTCTCACCCGCATTCCCCGAGGCGGCTTTAAGTTAGACCGACCTTTCTTAAAGCTCGCTTAAACCAAAAGGAACCATTCAGTATTTCCATGGTAATGAATATGTATGATTTTTCAAGTCATACATTGCATGTTTTTTCGCGCGCCCCTCGTTTGTCCAAGAGGGCTCTGACGTCGGCGTTTTCAAATGCGTTCCGCATGCGCTTCCCGCATTTTTGACATGAATCATGCGAGGTCCTTACGCGATGGCAACATATCGCCACCCAGCGGAAGCGGGGAAAGGTGGTTCGTATGATAGAAGAGTCCTCAAGAGCAATTGAGAAAGGAAACGATCATGGCTTCTACGAGAAATATATTCAAAGGCAACATTGAGACTATCGATACCACCGGCTCAACAGCATTGGTTGGCGTTCTTGTCGAGAATGAGATGATTCACGCACAAGTTCCAACCACGGTTGTTACCGATCGCGATATGGCGCAAGGTCGCCCCGGTCACGTACTGTTCAACGAAGATGCTGTTAAATTTGTGAAGTCGAGCGATGGGCTCGATCCGTCTGACAGCTTCGATCAGTTCACGGGCAAGGTTGTTGATATCGAGACCGCACCTGATGGTGAAGTTATCGTTGTCGAGACCCCCGGTATGCTGAAGGTATACGGCAAGGTTACCAAGCAACAGGCAACCGACCTTGATATCAAAGCGGGCGACACCGTTACCGCTGTTGTGTCCAAGGTTGACGTAGATGTGACCACGCCCGATTTCATGCCTGATACGGAGTAGGTTTTCTGCACCATTGTTGTTGCATGCGCGGGGGTGTTTTCGCCCCCGCGTTTTTTTGTGCCCGCAGGATGGTGCGGCAAGGGATGACGAAGAGTAATGGTTAGCGAAGAGGGAGCTAAAACGCGCGGAAGCGACGGTAGCGCTGTTCGCGTAATTCATCTTCGCTCAACTGCTCAAGGTCATTGAGTGCATCTGCAATATAAACCCACACGGCTGCTGCCGCTTGATCGGGGTTCTCATGCGCCGGCGCCTGTCCTTCGGGAATCACATCCTCAATGATGCCCATTGCGCAGGCATCCGCAGCGCTCATCTTCATGACCGCTGCCGCTTCGGGCGCGCGCGATCCATCCTTCCACAAAATGCTGGCGAACCCTTCGGGAGAGAGTACGGAATACACGGCATGCTCAAGCATCGCAACGCGGTTGGCGACGGCAAGCGCTAACGCGCCGCCCGATCCCCCTTCGCCAAGAATCACAGCGACCACGGGCACGGTAAGCCCTGCAAGCAGTTTCAGGCTCTCCGAGATGGCGCCGCCCATGCCGCGCTCTTCCGCTTCTTTGCCGCAAAACGCGCCTTGGGTATCAACGAAACACACGATCGGACGCCCGAATTTCTGCGCCTGCAGCATGAGCCGCATTGCTTTGCGATAACCCTCCGGTTCGGGGCTGCCGAAATTATGGGCGATCCGGCTTTTGAGGTCAGCACCCTTTTCTTCAGCGATGATGGTCACTGGCTTGCCGTCGATCGTGCCCAAGCCACCCACGATGGCGCGGTCGTCAGCGAATGTCCGGTCGCCATGCAGCTCGATGAAGCCATCGACGATGGAGCGGATGTAATAGAGCGAGGTCGGACGATGGGGATTGCGCGCCAACTGCACGTTCACCCATGCGGGATTGTCCTCTTTCGACGATTGATGCGTTGCCGGCTTGACGCCCGGCGCATCGGGAACGCTCTGATTGCGCAGCGCCCACCAAAGCCCTGCGGCTGAAGTTTGTTGGCTGACCGCATTTCCCACGCTGCCCGCGAGATCCGCGATGCCGTCGATCAAGCCTTTGAGGGGCGCGGGAATCTGGAAGCCAGCGAAAGTTGCGGGTGCGTTTTCGCCTGCGGCGTCAGCGGAGGTGGTGCTTTCGACATCCGTGGGCTCTTCGCCTTCATCCGTACTGTCTACTAAGGGCGCCGACGCATCACCTTCTGTCACACCCGGAGCGATCACGGAAGCAGACTTGCTGTATTCGACGAGCTGCGCATTTGCGGGAAGCGTCCCAGTGTGTGCGCTTTTCTGCTCATACCCGCTCAGGCGCAGGAGATTTCCCAGCGTGCTTCTGAGCTCATGTCGCTCAACAATGGCGTCGATCAGTCCATGTTCGAGAGCGAACTCCGCGCTTTGGAAATCATCGGGAAGGGTCTGCTTGATGGTGTCTTGGATAACGCGTCTGCCCGCAAAGCCGAAGAGAGCCCCCGGCTCGGCGAGGATGATGTCGCCCAAGGTGGCGAAAGAAGCGGTAACGCCGCCCGTCGTCGGGTCGGTGATGACCGAGATGAAGAGCAGCCCCGCGCGGTCATGCGCTTCAAGCGCGGCGGACACCTTCGCCATTTGCATGAGGGAAACAAGTCCTTCTTGCATGCGTGCACCACCCGATGCACAGAAGATCACGAGCGGCAGCCTTGCCGCGGTTGCCTGCTCGATCAGGCGTGTGAGCTTTTCGCCCACCACATAACCCATGGATGCCATCATGAAAGTCGGTTCCATGATGGCGGCTGCAACCTCAATGCCTTCGAGGGAAGCGATGCCGGTGCGGATGCCTTCCTCAAAGCCGCTCTTCTCGCATGCCCGTGCGATCACATCATCGAACCCGGGGTAGTCGAGCGGGTTTTTCTGTTCGATATCGGTGCCGAGCTCCTGGAAACTATTGGCGTCGAAGATGCTGGCGATCCGCTCATCGGATGTCATGCGGTAGAGTTTGCCGCAGGTGGGGCAGATCCAGCCTCCCTTTTCGATATGTGCGCGTGAATGCGTGAAGCCACAGTGCGGGCATGCGCTCCACACGATTGGCGTCACGTTATCCATCGCCGCTTCCGGGGAGGTGTCGGTGAGCTCCCATTTCCAGGTGGTATAGTTCTGCCCGATGTTCGCCGGACTCAGAAGGAGAATGTCTTGCCGTTTCGCCTCAGCGCGCAACAGATTACTCGGCTGCTGCTTGTTGATCCAAAGAATGGTTCGCGCGCCCATCGAACGAGCGGCGGTCAGAACGGCGTACTCGTTGGTGAAGAGCTTTTCGTCGAAGCGCTTCCCGATGTGGACGACATTCACCGAACCTCCGAAGGTGAAGCCACGGTGCTTGTCCTCGGTTCCCGTCACGAAAAGCGGCTCGATGTTTGCCGCCTTCGCTGCGCGCACGACATTGCGCAAAGGCGTGCCGAAGCCGACGGCGAGAATTGTCCCCGGACGCGTTATGTTGAGCTGATCGAGTACGAAGATCGTGTCCAGCGCCTCGGGCGATTCGCCCTCCTCCTCAGACGCGATCGCATAGGGGGTGTCCGTCGCGAGCGGCGAGGGGATGTCCATCGTTTTGAAGTCTGAGTACTCGTAATACCTATCGGGATCCAACGTGCTTTCCTTTCAAGATACCTCAAAAGCGCGCCGTGGCGACGCTTAGTTTGAAGCCTCATTCACCTCTGCGGGCGCCATGATGTAGCTCTGGTTCGCCTCGGCGACGAGCTTTTCGCCCTTGAACGCCTTGACCTCTGCCTTGCAGAAGCGCTTGCCCGCCTTGATAATGGTTGCCTCCAGAGTGATCGTGTCGCCCGGATGCACGGTCTCGCGGAATTTCGCCTTATCGATGCCGGTGAGATAGCCCACGCTTGTGGCGCGGTCGGGGGCAGCCATGAGGCAGCAGCATGATGCCTGCGCGAGCGCCTCCATGATCAGCACGCCAGGGAATACCGGATATCCCGGGAAGTGCCCCTTGAAAAGCGGCAGTTCGGGATCGATGTCCAGCTCTGCGACAATATGCTCACCCGGTTCGCATGAAAGAATGCGCGTGACCCAAACGAACGGGTCGCGGTGGGGGAGCAACTCAAGCACGCCGTCTTGCGCGCAGGGAAATACGACTTCGCTCATGTTATGCCTCCTGATAGGGCGCGATGGCAAGCGTTGCGTTGTGACCGCCGAACCCGATGGAGTTCGAAAGGGCAACGCGCTGAGGATAGTCCCGCTTCGCCTCGGTCAAAACAGTCACCTTGCATTCCGGATCGGGGTTGCGGAACCCGACGGTCGGCGGAACGAGGTCGTGCGCCACAGAAAGCGCTGTCACGATGGCTTCGATTGCACCCGCAGCACCCAGCATGTGACCGGTCATGCCCTTGGTGGAGGTGACGGGGATCTCCGAGAAGTCGACGCCCTGCAAGGCGCAGAATGCCCGTGCCTCGGTGGTGTCGTTGATTACCGTTGAAGTGCCGTGGGCGTTCAGGTGTCCGATGTCTTCAGGCGCCATACCTGCCTCGTCGAGAGCTTGCTGCATCGCGCGAACCACGCCTTCGCCCGTTGGGTCGGGACTCGTAATGTGGTAGGCATCGCCGGTAGCGCCGAATCCGACGACTTCCGCGATGATATGCGCACCGCGCGCACGTGCGCTTTCGAGGGACTCCAGAACGACCGCACCCGCACCTTCGCCCGCAACGAAACCAGCGCGATCAATATCGAAGGGCATCGATGAGTGATCCGGATCATCGGAGTGGGTCAGGGCACCCAAGTTGGAGAATCCGGCGATCGAGACGTTGCTGATCGACTCCTCGGAACCGCCCGCAAGAGCGAGGTCGGCAAGACCGAACCGGATGAGCCGATAGGCATCACCGATGCATTGCGTACCCGTTGCGCAGGCGACGACACAGTTGCTGCACTCGCCCTTGAGTCCGTATCTGATAGCCAGCTCGCCGGCTGCGATGTTCGAGATCATCGTGGGGATGAACAGGGGATTGACGCGCTTCGCTCCCTTTTCGTGGAGTTTGACGCACTCCGCTTCGAAGATGTCCATGCCGCCGATGCCGCTGCCGAACAAGACGGCGAACCGGGTGGCGTCCACGTCGTTTGAAAGCGTGAAGCCCTCTTCGTCATCCTCTTCGACAAGACCAGCCGCGCGCATTGCCTCATCCGAGGCGACTACGGCATATTGGACGAACTTCTCCCAGCGCCGTGCCTGCTTTTTTGTCAGCCCCAGAGCAATCGGATCGAAATCGGGGATGAGTCCCGCGGTGTGGACGTTGACCGCTTCGGAAACGTCAGTGGAAAGCTTGCTGATGCAGTTCTTGCCCGCGACAGCGCTTTCGAAAAGCGCGTCAACACCGATGCCGGCGGGGGATACCGCGCCCATGCCGGTGATGACGACGCGGTGAAGCGGCATGTAATTCTCTTCGCCCGTTTGCGACAGAGCTGCGCTTGCGTGAGGACTCATAGGGAAATGCCTCCATCTACACAAAGAACTTGTCCTGTTATATATGATGCACCATCGAGGGCGAGAAACGCGGCGGCTTCAGCAACGTCCTTAGGCGTTCCCAGACGTTTGAGTGCGATTTGTCCGGAAAGTGCCTGCTGTGCTTGCTCGTCAAGTGCTTCGGTCATCGCCGTTTGGATGAAGCCAGGCGCGATGGCATTGACGGTGATGTTTCTGCTGCCAAGCTCTTTGGCAGTCGCTTTGGTCATGCCGATGATACCCGCTTTCGAAGCCGCGTAGTTCACCTGACCGGCGTTGCCGTACAGCCCGACGACGCTCGAGATGTTGATAATGCGACCACGGCGTTGCTTGACCATGATGGGCGCGATGTGGCGCATGCAGTTGAAGGCACCCGTGAGATTGGTTTGTATAACGGAGGCGAACTGCTCTTCGCTCATGCGCATCAAAAGCCCGTCACGCGTGATGCCCGCGTTGTTGACCAGAACATCGATGCGTCCAAACGCCGCCTTGATGCGATCGACCATGTCTTTCGTTTCGTCATACGAAGAGACATCGGCGCACTCGACAGATGCCGTGACGCCATATTGCTCGCTGATGCTTTGTGCGAGCGCCTCTGCATTCGCTGCGCTCGATGCGCTGCGGTGGTTGATGACGACATTGAATCCGCACGATGCCAGCTTCTCGGCGATGGCTGCCCCGATGCCTTGGCTTGCACCGGTAACGAGTGCGCACGGTTCGAATGATTCGGTTTCGACCATGGTTGACCTATCTATTCGGGTATGGTTTTAGATCAGTATTACCTGATGGTAAGGCTGGATTATAGGGGAAAAGTGGCTTGCTATCTAGCCGACAAAGGCGCTGAACTGGTCGAACGTTCCGATGGGGTGCCGTGTGGTGTCCGCGTCGATACGCTTGACCAGATTGGTGAGAACGCCTCCGAAGCCCACCTCGATGAACTCGGTTTCGCCCGCGTCGATCATCGCACGCACGCTCTGTTCGAACAGCACGCCGCTTTCGACTTGTCTTCCGAGGCGTTCGGCGGCTTCCGCCACTACAAAAGGCTTCGCATCGGTGTTGCAGACAAGCGTAACTGCGGGTTCTTGGAAGGTGAGCGTTGTGCAGAACGCGCGGACTTCGTCGGCGGCGTTTGCCATCAGGGGGCTATGGAACGCGCCTGCGGTTGCAAGCATTTTCGATCGCTTTCCCTGGTCTTTCCAAAGTTGCTGCGCGCGTTCGAGCGCCGCGGTCTGTCCGGAGATCACAATCTGTCCGGGTGCGTTGTGATTCGCGCAGACAAGTACCTCGCCGTTTGCCGCTTCGGCGCAGAGTTCGGTTGCCTCATCAAGGCTTGCGCCCATAAGGGCGACCATGCCGCCTTCGACCTCTTCGCACGCTTTCGCCATAGCGGTAGAGCGCACTTTCAAAAGGCGCGTGGCGTCTTCCAACGAGAGGATGTCGGTCAATACGAGTGCCGAGATTTGACCAAGAGAAAAGCCGATCACGGCGTCGGGATGGTATCCGCGCGCAGAAAGCGCCCGACCGACGCCGACGGACACCGCCATGGTGAGCGCCTGCGCCGCTTCGGGCTGATTGATTTCATCTTGCGTGCCGTCTTCGGTGAGTTTCACCAAATCGATTCCGATGATCTTCGACATCGTGGCGAAGGTGTGCGCAACTTCGCCAAGCACCAGGAGGTCTTTCCCCATGCTCGGCTTTTGTGCGCCCTGTCCCGAGCACAACCACACGCTCATTGGGCTTGACGCCATCCTCGCGTGGCGTTCGCTGTTGCCATCTGTTCGATATCAAGCGAACTCCACCTTTCGGCTTCGGCAAGGATATCGTCGATGATCTGGGCTGCGGGTTTGCGGTCTTTGACCAGCGCGGCAACTTCGCCCGACATGAGCGAACCGGTTTTGACATCGCCATCAACGACGGCACGGCGCAGCGAACCGGTATAGATGCCCTCGAGCTCCGCGCTGTCGATTTCGCCGGCGGCAACTTTAGCTTCAAGCGACTTTGCATCGCGGGAGAACGGATTTTTCAGCTGCCTGACCGGGTGACCGGACATCCGACCGGTCACGATGGTGTCCGTATCCTTCGCCGCGACGATTTTTTCTTTGTACGCCTCGTGCACGGTGCACTCATCGGCGGTCAAGAAGCGCGTTCCGATCTGGACGCCCTCGGCACCGAGTGCAAACGCCGCCGTCATGCCGCGCCCGTCAGCGATGCCACCCGCAGCGATCACGGGAATGGAAACCGCTTCGCACACCGCGGGAGTCAGTGTCATGGTGGAAAGCTCCCCAATGTGACCGCCCGCTTCCTGACCTTCCGCAACAACGGCGTCAGCGCCAGCGCGTTCCATGCGCTTTGCATGAGCAGTGGAGGCAATCACGGGCACTACCTTGATGCCCGCGCTCTTCCATATCTCTATATAGGGGGCAGGTGAGCCCGCGCCTGTGGTGACTACGTTTACATGCAGATCGCAGAGCAGCTGCGCAAGCTTGGGCGCTTCGGGGTTCATGAGCATGATGTTCACGCCGATGGGTTTATCGGTTTTCGCGCGCGCCATGCGCACCTGATCCTCCACCCAAGATAGCGGTGCACTTCCGCATGCGATGATCCCCAGACCGCCCGCTTCGCTCACGGCGGATGCCAAAGACGCGTCGGCGATCCACGCCATTGCGCCTTGGATGATCGGTTTCTCTATTCCGAGCAGTTCGGTAACACGGGTTTTCATAAAACGCTTTCGCCTCGCGTTCCGCTTACAGATTATCGATGTACTCGACCAGTTCGCCAACCGTGGTGAGATCCTCGGGCTCGCCCAGGTCGATGTCAAGCTCTTCTTCGAGCGTGCAGGTGAGTTCTGCCATGTCCAGAGAATCGATGCCGAGGGACTCGAACGTTGCGTCTTCGGTAACCTTCTCTTCGGGGATATCGAGATTGTCGTTCAGGATCGTTGTGATCGTTTCAATGGTGCTCATTGCTTTTCCTTCCGGGACGGTACTCCATACATATATATGCTTGATGATCGGACTGGTTTGCCCGAAGACGGTGCGCATTTCGCTTCGCCTTCGACATGGTGTAAGCCCTTCGCGATCAAAAGCGCCCTCATTTTATCATTTGAGATTCGTATCGCCGGGGGAATTTGGCAGTGGCTTATTGACTTGTACGGGGTCTCTTTATACAATTCAACGGTTACTTTCAAAAGCCCCGTAAACGTGGCGAAGGGCGAACCGCATGCACGGGAGTCCAGACCTGATGCAGGCGTGCTGGTGTAGGAAACCGGCGAATCGCACATGCGCCGCACTTTTGAAAACTAACGACGATCCGTTCGGCAGGGCTATGGGCAAGGGTTTCGCAGCATAGTGGCTTCAGCTGCCAAGCGGAACAAAAGTAAAGGAACAAACAGTGAAGACGTACCAAGCAAAACCAGGTGAAGTCGAGCGCAAGTGGTATCTGATCGACGCAGAGGGCGTTGTCCTCGGTCGTTTGGCAACCACCGCAGCTGCGATTCTCCGGGGAAAGAACAAGCCGCAGTACACCCCTCATATCGATACCGGGGACTTCGTTATCGTCGTGAACGCTGACAAAGTCCGCGTTACGGGTGGCAAGGCTCAGAAGAAGGAATACTTCCATCACAGCGGTTATCCGGGTGGGCTCAAGTCCGAGACGTTCGAGGACGCCTTGGCGAAGCACCCCGAGCGCGTCATCGAGCATGCTGTCAAGGGTATGCTTCCGAAGACGACGCTGGGTCGTGCTCAGGGCATGAAGCTCAAGGTGTACGCCGGACCGGATCATCCGCACGCAGGTCAGAAGCCTGAGAAGATAGAGATGGGAGCATAACAGATGGCAAACGCTACGAAAGCTAAGACCGAAGCGCTTTATTACGGTACGGGTCGTCGCAAGACGTCTGTTGCCCGCGTTCGCCTTGTTCCGGGAACGGGCAAGGTGACGATCAACGGTCGCGAAGGTGAGAATTACTTCACTCGTCCAGGTCAGCTGGCAGCTGCTCTGATGCCCTTCAAGGTAACGGATACCCAAGGACATTTCGACGTCATCGCTCGCATCAACGGCGGTGGCATCACCGGACAGGCTGGTGCTCTGCGTTTGGGTATTGCCCGTGCGCTTCTCGAGGCAGGCGATTATCGCGCCGAGCTCAAGAAGGCAGGCTTCCTGACTCGCGATGCACGTATGGTTGAGCGCAAGAAGTACGGTCTGAAGAAAGCGCGCAAGCGTCCGCAGTTCAGCAAGCGCTAAAGCGCACCTTTCATACCTACGAAGAAGACCCCATATCGGGGTCTTCTTTTTTTGTGACAAAGTGTCAGGCTCAATGTCATCGTGCGAGGGATTAGTGACATTGAGCCTGACCCTTTGTCAACCGTCAACTGACACTTTGTCAACCCGGGGAAATGGTGCGCATGACAACCAAAAACAACAACGCCCGATGCATGGGAGATGCACCGGGCGCGTGTGTTTCAGACAAGGGATACTATAAGACATAGACCAATAATCGTCAACATCAATTTCGCGCATTTTCCTCGGGGTTATAGCGCGCATCGTTTTCGTGTCTGAGAACGCCCAGGCAGCCGTCTTTTATCGCCTTCCCTTCGCCATCATCCTTGCCTTCTTCTCCAATTTGGCGAAGAGGTCCCACGGGCACTGTCACCTTTAGCCGAACTTTTGTTGTAACAGTATGGATGTGATTTCAAGACGGAGCAGACAATCTCCGCTCTTTCATGCATAATCAAATCTATTACATATCTGCGTTTTCGATAAGACCGATTGATGATTCGAAAAGAGTGGTGAGAGAAGTGCCGGAGGGTGCATCGTTGGCGATAAGCCTCGTTTTGGTGGTCGTTTTCCTGTTGATGAATGCCTTTTTCGTGGTGGCGGAATTCGCGCTCGTGCGCGTGCGTCGCTCTCAGCTGGAAATCTCCGAGGCGAAGGGCGTGCGCGGCTCGAAAAATGCGCTGCTCATCGCAAACAACGTCAACGCATACCTTTCCGCTTGCCAGCTCGGCATCACGCTCGCATCGCTGGCATTGGGCTGGTTGGGCGAGCCGGCATTTTCCGAACTCATCCGTCCACTGTTCGAGCTGTTCGGCGCTCCTGAAGCGGTCATCACCATCTGCGCCGTTGCTATTGGATACTTCATCATGACTACGCTGCATGTGGTTGTGGGCGAGCTCATCCCGAAGTCGCTCGCCATCTTTTCAACGGAGCGCTACGCCTTGGCAACCGCAACGCCGCTGTTGTGGTTCTACAAGATCACCTATCCCATCATGTGGCTGTTCAACACCATCACGAACGGCGTCGTGAAACTGCTCGGGCATGACCCTGCGAACGAGCACGAGGTCTACACGGGCGACGAGATCAAGCTCCTCGTCGATGAATCCACGGAAAGCGGACTTATCAATCCCGAGCAGAATGAGTTTGTCGACAATGTGCTGGACCTTGGCGATAAGGATGCAGAAGCCATCATGACGCCGCGCACCGATGTCATCTTCCTCGATATGGACGATCCGCTTGAGGAGAACCTCGAGATCATCCGTCGGTATCGCTATTCGCGCTATCCCGTTTGCAACGGCAGTCGCGACCATGTTCTCGGGTTCGTGCACATCAAGGATCTGTACGGCATTCCCGCGGACACGCCTATGAGCGAGTGGAACATTCGCGACCTTCCGCCCATTCCTGAGACAGTGCCCATCGCGCGTCTGATTGATCTTCTGCAGGAAGCGCGGACCGAGATATGCCTCGTCGTCGATGAGCATGGTGGCACTGCCGGCATCGTCACGTTGGCAGACGTCATGGAGCAGATTGTCGGTCGCATCGATGACGAGTACCGCCATGACAGCATGGACGAGGTTGTGAAACTTCCCGACGGAACGCTTGTGATCGATGGCAGTATGCCCATTGACGAGCTTGAGGACTTGATCGGGTTCTTGCCGCAGGATGCGGAAAAGGTTGAAACCGCGGGCGGACTTCTTCTCACGCTGATGGACAAGATTCCCGAAGAGGGCGAAACGGTTGAGGTGGTTGAAGAGGAGAGCATCCGTCCGAAGCGCGTGCTCTTCACCATCGTCTCCATGGATAAGCTACGCGTGGATAAGATTGCCCTTGAGATAACCACGGGCAAAGAGGCGAAGTAACCGTATCCTCAACATTTCAGAAACGCCGTTCATCCGTCTGGTTATTTTTCGCCGCTGTCACACGCATGCTTTTGCTATACTTGCCTACGGCTTTGATATCCGTTTCTTAAGGAGACTCGGCTTGATCACCACGAATGCAAACATGAACTTCATCAACACCGGCATCGGTGTTGTGTCTGCATGGTGGTGGAACAAGCGAAGATAGTGGATTATCGAAGCTTCTAGCCTCCTGCGAAATCATAAGGGCTCTCGGTAATCCGCCGAGGGCTCTTTTCTTTTGCAGGAATCCCCCAAGCCCTCGCACGATCACCACCCTCCCTGTGATTTCGCACGTAGCTACAACAGCGAAATTTGAAGCAGGAAAGGAATGAAGACCATGACAGAAGAGAACACGATGAATGCATCTGAGCAGTATGCGGGCAAGCAGCGGATGGTTGCAGAGCCGTCTGTGCAGGCAAGCAGCAAACCGGAAAAACGGACGATCCAGGCAAGCGAGGCGAAGAAGGGGCTGACGGTTCAGGATTTGATCCTCGTTGCCGTGCTTCTTGCGGCGGGTGCGGTGTTGAAGCTCACCGTCTCGACGTTTCTGAGTTTTGGCGGTATGAAACCGAATTTCATGATCGCCATGTATTGCCTTGCCATCATCCTTGTGCGACCGAATCTTGGACAGGCTGTCGTCATCGGTCTTCTGACGGGCTTGATCAGCCAGATTCCTATGCTGAATGCCACGCCGTGGGTCAACATTGCCTCGGAAACACTGGGCGCGCTCGTCTGCGGATTGCTCATCCGTATTCCCATGAAGGTTGGCAAGCTCGATCTGAATCCGCTCGTCACCACGTTCATCTCAACAGCAGTTTCGGGATACACCTTCGCCCTCATCGTAGGCAGCCTGAACGGACTTGACCTCGGCGCTATCCTGATCACATATGCGGTCATGGTGTTTGGAACGGCAACGGTCAACTGCATCCTCGTCGAAATCCTCGCGCTGCCTCTGCGCAAGGTTCTCAAGCGCTAGTGCTCGCATGCGCATGACATCACTGGGAGGAAGAAGATGATCGAAGTCAAAGATTTCACGTTCCGATACCGGGAAGCCGAAGAGCCTGCGGTTAAGGAAATCAATCTGCGCATCCCCGACGGGTGCTTTTTAGGGATCACGGGTGCCGCGGGGTCAGGCAAATCAACGCTTACCTACGCGCTCAACGGTGTCATTCCCCATTGCTACCCCGGCGATTTCTACGGGAGTGTCGAAATATGCGGATGCGACACCGTCGACACCAGCTTGACGGATTTGTCGAAGTTGGTGGGAAGCGTTTGCCAGGATATCGATTCCCAGATGGTGTCGTCGATCGTCGAAGACGAGATGCTCTATGGACTTGAGAACTTCGCCGTTCCGAAAGATGAGATTGAAGGGCGCGTAAGCGAAGCGCTCGCCCTGATGGGGATAACCGACCTTCGCTTCCGGACGATCGATTCACTCTCGGGCGGTCAGAAGCAAAAGGTCGCCATCGCGTCAATCATCGCCCTCAAGCCCAAAGTGCTCGTTTTGGACGAGCCGACTGCGGAACTCGATCCCGCCTCTTCGCTTTCGGTATTCCGTCTGCTTAAAGAGTATGCACAAACGCATGGAACCACCGTCATCGTGGTCGAGCAGAAGATCGCACTCATCGCCGATTTCGCCGATATGCTTGTCATTGTCGACGAGGGCATGATCCGTTTCAACGGTACGCCGCAAGAGGTACTCGCCCATTCCGATGAGTTGCTTGAGATCGGGGTCAACTGCCCGCGCTCCACCAGTTTGGTGAACGACCTTTCCGCGCTCGGAGCCTATCACGGTAGCGCCGTATGCAACGTCGATGGCGCGGTGCAAGCGTGCTTGGAGGTGCTCAGATGATCGAGTTTACGCAAGTGTGCGCAGGGTACGCTGACGACAAGCAGATCCTGCACGACCTTTCTTTCACGATTTCCGAAGGTGAATTCGTCGCCTTCGCCGGGACCAATGGGGCGGGCAAATCGACAGCAATGCGGCTCATCAATGGGCTTTTGAAGCCGACGAGTGGGGAGGTGCTCATCGATGGCGTTCCTACAACGCAGTTGAAAACGAGTCAGCTCGCTGAGCGGGTGGGGTTCCTCTTCCAGAATCCCGATCGGCAGATCTGCTGCAATACGGTGCGCGAGGAATTGCTGTTCGGATTCAAAGCGCAGAACAGGCTTGATGCGGAAGCGGAAGAGCGTGTTGCTGGGGTGATCGAACATTTCGGCTTCGATGGGGATGCGGAACCGTATCTGCTCAATCGGGGCACGCGCCAGCTTCTTGCGCTCGCAAGCGTGATCGTTATGGATCCTCCGGTCGTTGTGCTCGATGAGCCCACCACTGGACTTGATTACCGGGAGTGCTGCAAGGTTATGGATGCGATCGCGGACATGCACGCGCGCGGTACGACCGTGATCATGGTCTGCCACGACATGGAGGTCGTCGCTGATTATGCGCACCGTATCATCGCGATGACCGATGGTCGGATCGTTGCCGATGGACCGACCTTCGCCATCCTGCGCGACCTCGAGGTGCTCGAGCGCGCTCACCTTTTGCGTCCGCAAATTGTTGAGATCGCCATGGAAATCGAAGCGGCGCGTCCTGATCTGGCGGATTCCCCGATCGTTAAGGCGAATGATCTTGCGTCAATGCATGCAGCATTCGCCGCGTATGTAGAGGCAGGTGAGTGAGATGGCAAAGTTCCTTGAGTATGTGCCCGGTACCAGTTTCATTCATAGAATGAATCCCGTCGCGAAGATTTTCTGCGCGCTCTTTATCTCCGTTGCGTGCTTTTGCACGTCGAATATCATTTTCCTGCTGTGCTTGTTAGCGCTCGATTTTGTTCTAGCGGCAAGCTGCCGCATGACGCGGCAGGCGTTCGGACTTGCGAAAGCCGTCGCGGTGTTCTCGGTGCTTCTGGCGATCATCGCGCTTTTGACCACGCCACGCGGCGATGTGTTGGTGGAGCTTCCCTGGGGGTATATCGGGACGGGAAGCATTTATATGGCGATTCTTGTGGTGGTGCGTCTCGTGACGTGCGCGATCCCTCTTTTCTTGGTGATGTATGTTACGCAGCTCAACGATATCGCGAATGCGTTTTGCAAGATTCTCCATTGTCCTTATAAGTATGCGTTCACGTTCACGAGCGCCGTGCATTTCATTCCTGTGTTCATGAACGATATGTCGCAGATCATGGAAGCGCAGACCGCGCGCGGCGTTGAGTTTGATGGCAGTTTCGTGAAGCGTGTTCGATTGATGATTCCGCTTTGCGTACCGCTGTTGGTGAGTTCGGTGCGCAAGACCAATTCGGCGGCGATCGCTGCGGAGGTGCGTGGGTTCAATTTGCGCACGCGCGCAAGCGGGTACAAGGAGTATCCGTTCCGTGCCATCGATGTAGTGTGCTTGATCGTCAGCGCTGCGTTGATTCCCGCTGCCCTGTGCGTGCAGTTTTTTATCGCGTGACGCAGGACGGGGATGCCGTCATCAATGGTGAACGTTGCGGGACGATTGAGCATTGTTAATGACGAAAATCATTCAGGTGGACGCATGCGCGAGATTCATTTCGCCCGCCGTATCGCGAAGAATCCTTCGAGTCGATTAGTGGTTTAACCCAGATCGGCATGGGGCAGAGACCTGCCCGGGGTGGGATGGCTTCGCGTCAAGTCTCCGCACACAATCACGTTGTGATTCTGTGCGCGGCCGCTACGCGGCACCTTGACCCTCGCAGTTCCGGGTGTCTCTGACGATACACCCGGAATCGAACCCGGTGGGTTCTCACCCTCACCCCCGAAACGCACAATGCCGGGGTGGGATGGCTTCGCGTCAAGTCTCCGCACACAATCACGTTGTGATTCTGTGCGCGGCCGCTACGCGGCACCTTGACCCTCGCAGTTCCGGGTGTCTCTGACGATACACCCGGAATCGAACCCGGTGGGTTCTCACCCTCACCCCCGAAACGCACAATGCCGGGGTATTTTGCAAATACCTCGGCATTGTGGTGCCCGGGGTGGGATTCGAACCCACATGCCGTGAAGCATCGGTTTTTGAGACCGACATGTCTGCCATTCCATCACCCGGGCAACGGGCGTAGCATAGGAGTATAACCCAACTTCTTGCTGCTGTCTTGCCTGCGTTAAGTCGGGATGTTCGTATCTGATAAAATGAGGTTTCCAAGGAAGCGTCATTTTCTCGGTAAACGGACGATTTCTGCACTATAATAGCGAGACTGCATACGCGCTGGTAGCTGCCAGATGTTCTCAGCAGTGCCCCTTTGAGGCGCTTATGTATGCAACGTGCACGGCAATGAAGCAACGGTCGCTGTTGATGGTTACCCCGTGGGGTATCACCGACAGAGGCATTCAGATAAGGAGTAGATGGTGTTAAAGGCAATTATCGTTGACGATGAGGCTCCAGCTCGGTCAGAGCTGTCGTATCTGCTCAATGAAGTGGGCGGCGTCGAAGTGGTCGCCGAGGCCGCTGGGGTCAGAGAGGCAATCGAGAAACTCAAAGAGTTTCCGTGCGATGTCATGTTTCTTGACATCAATATGCCCGACGCCACCGGACTGCAACTCGCCGATGCCCTTCGCCATCTGAAATTCCCGCCTCAGGTTGTTTTCGTTACTGCATATAGCGAACACGCGCTTGATGCGTTCGCCGTCTCAGCTATCGACTATCTGGTCAAGCCCGTCGAGACTGACCGCCTTGCCCAGGCAATCGCCCGCGTGCGCGAGCAGGTTGCACTTCATGTGCAGGCACAGAAAAATGAGCGCATCCCCGTCGAGAAGGGCGGCAAGAAGATTCTCATCGGCATCGACACCATTCGGTTCGTCAAGGCGCGCGACGATTACGCCTACCTCCAAACTGATACCGACCGGTACTTCTCAACGGTCTCTCTGGCACAGCTCGAGAAACGTCTTGATGGTCACGGATTCTTCAGAGTGCATCGCGCATTCCTCGTGAACCTTTCGATGGTCGAGGAAGTCGATTCGATCAAGGGCGGAACGCTTTCGCTCACCCTGAACGGGGTGGAGGACAAGATTCCCGTGAGCCGCCGCCGCGTTTCCTCGCTGAAGAAAGCTTTGGAGCTCTAAAACCACAAAATCTCCATACTTCGTAAAAATTTTTCTTGACTCGCCTGCTTTGTTTCGTTAGCGTAGACGATTGCTGTTTTTAGCACATTCGCGTTCGTTACAAAGGAGGGAAAGCTTCGTGGCTAAAGCTAAAAAACCTGCTTCGACCAGCCTTTATCGAGAGAGAAAGAGCTTCGCGAAGATCCAAGATGTCATGGATCTGCCGAACCTGATCGGCATCCAAACCAACAGCTTCGATTGGTTCAAGACGGAGGGCATTGAGCAAGCATTCAAGGACATCGGTCCCATCGAGTCGAATTCGAAGGACATGTCTTTGTCGTATGTGAGCCATTCGTTCGACGAACCGCAATACACCGTCGATGAGTGCAAGGAAAAGGACGTCACCTATCAGGCAAGCCTGACGGTCGTATTTAATTTCGTGAATCGTAACACCGGCGTCCAGGCAGAGATCCCCATCTTCTTGGGCGATTATCCGCTCATGACCCCGCGCGGCACCTTCATCATCAACGGCACCGAGCGCGTTGTCGTGTCTCAGCTCGTCCGTTCCCCGGGCGTGTATTTCTCCTCTGAGCGCGACAAGACCTCCGACAAGATCATCTATAACGCGAAGATCATCCCCAGCCGCGGTGCATGGCTGGAGTTCGAGACGGACAAGCGCGACATCCTTTCCGTGCGCATCGATCGCAAACGCAAGCAGCCCTCAACGCTGCTGTTGCGCGCGTTGAATCTTGCAGAAACGAACGAAGAGATCATCGAGCTGCTCGGCGATTCCGAGATGATCAGACGCACCCTCGAGCGTGACCCAGCCACGACACGCGAGGAAAGCCTGATCGAGCTCTATAAGCGTTTCCGTCCCGGCGAGCCGCCGACCGTTGATTCGGCGCGTACGCTCCTCGAGGGACTTTTCTTCAATCCGCAGCGCTATGACCTCGCGAAGGTCGGTCGCTATAAGATGGATAAGAAACTGGATGAGGATTTCGAAGAGAACAACTCATCCACGCTTACGAAAGAGGACATCGTCCGCACGATGCGCTACATCATCGCGCTGCACGACGGTGTCGACGGATATCAAACCGACGACATCGACCACTTTGGAAACAGGCGTATCCGCACCGTGGGCGAGTTGATCCAGAACCAGTTCCGCATCGGCATCTCCCGCATGGAGCGCGTCGTTCGCGAGCGCATGAGCATGCAGGATTCCGACGAGATAAACCCCAACGCTTTGGTGAACATCCGCCCGATCGTTGCTGCGGTGAAGGAGTTCTTCGGAAGCTCCCAGCTCTCGCAGTTCATGGATCAGACGAACCCGGCGTCGGGCATCACCCACAAGCGCCGTCTGTCCGCACTCGGCCCGGGCGGTCTTTCCCGCGAGCGCGCAGGCTTCGAGGTTCGCGACGTCCACACTTCGCACTATGGGCGTATGTGCCCGATCGAGACGCCTGAAGGTCCGAACATCGGTCTTATCGGTTCGCTCGCTGCCTATGCGCGCGTCAACGATTTCGGCTTCATCGAGTCACCGTATCGCCGCGTGGTCGACGGCAAGGTCACCGATGACGTCGATTACCTCACTGCTGATGAGGAAGAGAACTACATCATTGCCCAGGCAAACGATGCCTTCGATCCCAAGACGCGCGAGTTCGGCACGTACGACAAGGATGGCAAGTGGGTTCCCGCGAAGAAGATCCTCTGCCGTACCAAGAATGCGGCAGGCGAATTCGGCGAACCGGACGAGGTCGATCCGATGCTCGTGAACTACATGGACGTTTCTCCGCGCCAGATGACCAGCGTTGCTACGTCGCTGATTCCGTTCTTGGAGCACGACGACGCAAACCGCGCGCTCATGGGCTCCAACATGCAGCGCCAGGCAGTGCCGCTGCTGCGTCCGGAGGCTCCGCTCGTTGGAACGGGCATCGAGCACCGCATCGCTGTCGACTCCGGCGAGATCCTCGTCGCGCAGAACGCCGGCGTTGTCAACTACGTTGACGGTCAGACCATCATCGTTGAGACCGATGGTGGCGAATATGACGAGTATCTGATCCCTAAGTTCCAGCGTTCGAATCAGTCGGGCTCCATCAACCACCGCCCGATCGTCCGCCCGGGCGACCGCGTTGAGGTGGGCGAGGTGCTGGCTGATGGTCCCAGCTGCGATCATGGTGAACTTGCTTTGGGTGCCAACCTGATGGTTGCCTACATGCCTTGGGAAGGCTACAACTATGAGGACGCTATCATCATCTCTGAGCGCGTCGTCGCCGAAGACCTTCTCACGAGCATTCAGATTTCGGAATATGAGATCGACGCCCGCTCTATCAAGCTGGGTAAAGAAGAGATCACGCGCGAGATTCCGAACATCTCTGACGATATGATCACCGACCTCGATTCCGACGGCATCATCCGCATCGGTGCCGAGGTCTTCCCGGGAGACATCCTCGTCGGTAAGGTCACCCCGAAGGGCGAGACCGAGCCTACCTCTGAAGAGCGCCTGCTGCGCGCCATCTTCGGCGCGAAAGCCCATGAGGTGCGTGACACGTCGCTGCGCGTTCCCCACGGTGCCGGCGGTCGCGTTATCGGCGTCTTGCGCTTCTCGCGTGAGAACGGCGATGACCTTCCCCCGCAGGTCAACGAGCTCGTGCGCGTCTACGTTGCCCAAAAGCGTAAGGTTCAGCAGGGCGACAAGCTCTCTGGTCGCCACGGCAACAAGGGCGTTATTTCGCGCGTGCTTCCCGTTGAGGACATGCCGTACCTCGCCGATGGCACCCCCATCGACGTCATCCTGAATCCCTTGGGCGTACCTTCCCGTATGAATGTCGGTCAGCTGCTTGAGAACCATCTCGGCTGGGCGGCGAAATGGGGCTGGTCCGACAAGGAGGACACCGACGAGGTCGTTGAGGGACCAATCTACGTTTCGACGCCGGTGTTCGACGGCGCAACCGAGGAGGAAATCTCGGACGCCATCGTGAAGGCGAACCGCAACCTCATCAATATCAACCACAAGAAGTACGGCGACAAGGCGCGCGATGAACTCGTTCCGCAGCTGACGCCGACGGGCAAGACCTGGCTCTACGACGGGCGCACGGGCGAGAAATTCCGCGAGCCGATTACGGTGGGTCAAACCTACATCCTGAAACTCGGTCACATGGTCGACGACAAGATCCACGCTCGTTCGACCGGTCCTTACTCGCTCATCACGCAGCAGCCGCTCGGTGGTAAAGCCCAGTTCGGCGGACAGCGTTTCGGCGAGATGGAAGTGTGGGCGCTCTACGCGTACGGCGCATCCAACGTGCTGCAGGAGATCCTGACCGTCAAGTCCGACGACACTGCCGGGCGCGTCAAGAGCTACGAGAGCATCGTCAAGGGCGAGAACATCCCTGCTCCCGAGGTTCCCGAGAGCTTCAAGGTTCTCGTTAAAGAAATGAAATCGCTCTGCCTGAACGTGGAGCTTGAAGGACATCGCGGAGAGGTCGACGCGAACATCGATACCGATGATGGTGATTTCGACCGCGCAATCCGCGAGTCGATGGAAGCCGACGCGCGCAAGACCGAGGATGAGACCGCTAGTGCCATCGACGATCTTGCTGCTGAGCTCGGCGAATTGATCGGGAATATGAACCAGGATCCCTCAGAGGATCTTCTTATCGGAGGAAGCTCAGGCGCTTCTGCGTCGTCAGGCGGTTCCGGTGATGAAACTATGAAGGAGATCGCTGCTGACCTTGCCGACCTGCTTGGCAATGGAGAGGAGGAATAAGATGCCGAACACAGAATTCGATGTACGTAATTTTGACGCATTGCGTATTTCTCTTGCCAGTGCCGAGGATGTTCGCAGCTGGTCCCGAGGGGAAGTCAAAAAGCCTGAGACCATCAATTACCGCACGCTCAAGCCGGAAAAGGATGGTCTGTATTGCGAAAAGATCTTCGGACCGACGCGTGATTGGGAGTGTGCCTGCGGCAAATACAAGCGTGTCCGCTTCAAGGGTATCGTGTGCGAGCGCTGCGGCGTTGAGGTAACGCGCAGCAAGGTTCGCCGCGAGCGTATGGGTCACATCGAGCTTGCCGCTCCCGTGAGCCATATCTGGTATTTCAAAGGATCGCCTTCGCGCCTTGGTTACCTGCTGGACATTCCGCCGAAGGAGCTGGAGAAGGTCCTGTATTTCGCGAGCTCCATCATCACGAGCGTTGATGTGGAGGGTCGTACGGAAGATGCTGATGAGTTGCGCGACGAGCTGGCGGCTGATCTTGAAGAGCTCGATGCCGAGCGCGACCGCCTGATTGAGGCAACGCGTCGGCTTTCGACCGAATATGTTCCCGAGGATGACGATCTTGTCGATGAGCTTCCCGAAGAGGAAGAGCGCTTGACCCCCGAGGAGGTTGAGCAGGAGATCGCTGACATCTTCGAAGAGTTCAATGAGCGCAAGGCGCTGCGTGCGGATGCGCTCGATGAGTTCATGAAGATCGAGCCGAAGCAGCTCGTGCCCGATGAGGCGCTCTACCGTGAGATGTATGCGAATTACCGCGATTACTTCACCGGCGGCATGGGTGCTGAGGCGGTGCGTGACCTGCTCGAGAACATCGATCTTGAGGCAACGGCTGAAGAGCTGCGCGAGATCATCTCGAACGGCAAAGGTCAGAAGCGCGTGAAAGCCATCAAGCGCCTCAAGGTGGTCGACGCGTTCCTGAAATCCGACAACAAGCCCTCCGATATGATCCTCGACGTGATCCCGGTTATTCCGCCGGATCTGCGCCCGATGGTTCAGCTCGATGGCGGTCGTTTCGCCACCTCCGACCTGAACGATCTGTACCGCAGGGTCATCAACCGCAATAACCGCTTGAAGAGGCTGCTCGATCTTGGTGCACCCGAGATCATCGTCAACAACGAGAAGCGCATGCTTCAGGAGGCCGTGGACTCGCTCTTTGACAACGGACGTCGTGGTCGCGCGGTGACCGGTCCTGGCAATCGTCCGCTCAAATCCATCTCCGACATGCTCAAGGGCAAGCAAGGACGCTTCCGTCAGAACCTCTTGGGTAAGCGCGTTGACTACTCGGGTCGTTCGGTTATCGTGGTCGGCCCTCAGCTCAAGCTGCACCAGTGCGGTTTGCCGTCAGCCATGGCGCTCGAACTGTTCAAGCCCTTCGTTATGAAGCGGCTTGTCGAGCTCGAGTACGCGGCGAACATCAAAGCGGCGAAGCGTGCGGTCGACCGAGGCGCAAGCTACGTGTGGGACGTTTTGGAAGAGGTCATCAAGGACCATCCTGTCCTTCTGAACCGCGCACCAACCCTGCACCGTTTGGGCATCCAGGCGTTCGAGCCCGTGCTCGTGGAGGGCAAGGCTATCCGCCTGCACCCGCTCGTCTGCACCGCGTTCAACGCTGACTTCGATGGTGACCAGATGGCCGTTCATGTGCCGCTCGGCGCTGAGGCGCAGGCAGAGGCGCGCGTGCTCATGCTCTCCTCCAACAACATCAAGTCCCCGGCGCATGGTCGTCCGTTGACCGTTCCCACGCAGGACATGATCATCGGTCTGTACTACCTGACCGCTGCGCGTGATGGCTTCCCGGGCGAGGGTCGTGCCTTCATCGACTTCAACGATGCGATGAATGCCTACGACGCCCGTGCCGACCTCGACTTGCAGGCGAAGATCTACGTTCGCCTGAGTGAGCCGTGCAAAGTTGCCACAGCGTATGGGAAATATGAGGATCACAAAGCGGGTGAGCGCATCCAGACAACGGTGGGACGTGTCATCTTCAACAACGTCCTTCCCGATGACTTCCCCTTCTTGAACTACGAAATGA
>CAZFGW010000016.1:0-290 GCA_964518575.1 uncultured Eggerthellaceae bacterium | reverse complement strand
TGTTGAGAAGATCAGCAACACGTATCGCTTAAGCGAAATTCCGCCCATCCTCGACGGACTCAAGGACGCGGGCTTCCACTATGCAACGCGCGCAGGCGTTACCGTTTCGGTCTATGACGCCACCATCCCGCCGAACAAGGGCGAGATTTTGGCGAAGGCAGATGCGAAGGTTGCCGCGATCGATGAGGACTACGAGCTCGGTCTCATGTCCGACGAAGAGCGCCACAAGCAGGTCGTTGATGTTTGGAACGAAGCCAACGAGGAGGTCGGCGAAGCGATGGCCGATAACT
>CAZFGW010000015.1:0-48601 GCA_964518575.1 uncultured Eggerthellaceae bacterium | reverse complement strand
CGCATCTGCCTGAGGGCACTGAGATGGTCATGCCGGGCGACAACGTCACCATCACCGGCGAGCTGATCCACCCGGTTGCTATGGAGGAAGGTCTTAAGTTCGCTATCCGTGAGGGCGGTCGTACCGTCGGATCCGGACGCGTTACCAAGATCATCAAATAGCTTTTTGCGAAATAAGGAATGGGGCCCGCATGAGAATGCGAGCCCCATTTGCTGCACGATCCAAGATTTGAGATTGAAGCTGTAACAAGTATCAATTACGAAGGAGAATTCATGCGTACTCTGGTCACTTTGGCTTGCACTGATTGCAAACGCCGTAATTACACGACCAAGAAGAACAAGCAGAACAATCCTGAGCGCATCGAGTTCAAGAAGTACTGCAAGTGGTGTGGTCATCATACGCTGCACCGCGAAACGAGATAAGCCCAGGTAGAGGAAAAGGTATACGCCAGTAGTTCAATTGGTAGAGCGTCGGTCTCCAAAACCGAAAGTTGAGGGTTCGAGTCCTTCCTGGCGTGCCATTTTTGCTTATCGGAGAGCAGCCTTTCGAGGGCTGCTTGTTTGGCGTTATTGGAATGTTTACTGAAATGCGGTAGAGGGTATACATGGCAAAGAAGTCAAAGACTCAAAGAGCAAAAGCGTCAGCAGCGCGTCAAGCGCGCAAGGCGGAGCGCGAGCAGGAAGAAGTCCTTGAAGAAGCACGTGCTGAGAAGGACGAGGAGTCGGCTGAGAAGAAGTCTTTGTTCAAGCGGAATGCAAAGTCCGACAAAGCCGAGGAAGCGATAGAGGCTAAGAAGGCTGAAAAGAAAGCCGAGGAGAAGAAGCCTAAGAAGAAGCATTTCCAGTTCTTGCGGGATGTCAAAGCTGAGCTCAAGCGCGTTACGTGGCCGACCAAAGGCGACGTGCTCAGATGGACGGGTGTTGTCATCGCAGCGCTCGTGTTCTTTGGCGTTTTCGTCGCTGTCCTCGACAACCTCATCATCACTCCGCTGTTGGTCCTTATGTCCGGTGCCGACCCGGCAACCGTTGACTGGGGCAGCGTATTCAGCGGCAATTTCAATGGTTCGGGATCGGACGCGTCAGTAGCATCGGCTGCATCGAGCGCTGCCGAGTCTGCGAGCGAATAGACGTTCATTCCAACGCTGAGGAGAGCAGATGTCTAAGAAGTGGTACGTTCTTCATACGTATTCAGGATATGAGAACAAAGTCAAGGCAAACCTTGAGACCCGCATCGAGACGATGGGTCTTGAGAACAATGTGTTCAAGATCGAGATCCCGGTCGAGAAAGTGGCTGAGATCAAAGATGATGGACGCAGAGTTGAAAGCGAGAAAAAGGTTTTCCCTGGGTATGTTCTCGTCAAAATGGAGATGGACGACAGAAGCTGGGCGGCAGTCAGGAATACGCCCGGCGTCACGGGGTTTGTGGGCAGTCAAGGCAACCCCAGTCCGCTCACGCGCGAGGAATACAACAAGATCATGCGGCGTACCAGCTTGGAAGTTCCCAAGAAGACCTCCACGAACATGGAAGTCGGTCAGGCGGTTCATGTCATTTCTGGACCGCTCAAAGACTTCGATGGTCAGGTTTCAGAGGTGATGCCCGAAGCGGGGAAGGTGAAGGTTATGGTCTCCATCTTCGGTCGCGAGACTCCCGTTGAGCTCACCTTCGAGCAGGTGGAGAAAATCTAGGCGCACCAGCTTTATGCCATGCCCGAGTGGACCGGGGCTTCTCATGGTTGAAAGCTTGCGAATATAGGTGAAAGTTATTCATGAGTGAGGTTTTATAAAAATGGCTGATAAGAATATCACTGGATTCATCAAGCTGCAGATAGCTGCGGGTGCTGCGAATCCGGCTCCTCCGGTAGGTCCGGCACTGGGCGCTCAGGGCGTCAACATCATGCAGTTCTGCCAGGCATTCAATGCGCAGACGCAGGATCAGGCTGGAACCATCATCCCTGTTGAGATCACGGTGTATGAGGACAAGTCTTTCACCTTCGTTTGCAAGACGCCTCCTGCAGCCGTTCTCATCAAAGAGAAGCTCGGAATCCAGCATGGCGCCGGCATCCCTCAGTTGCAAAGCGTCGGAACGCTTACCGATCAACAGCTCACTGAGATCGCGGAGATCAAGCTCCCTGACTTGAACGCGAATGATATCGATGCGGCCAAGGAGATCATCGCGGGCACCGCTCGTTCCATGGGTGTGCGTATCGAGGGTCGTGAGATGAAGAAGAAATACGAAGTTACCCGTAAGCTCGCCGCGTTGCTCAAGGGCGAATCTGTTGACGAGGGCGCACAGGCATAACAAGACTTAACGAGTAAAAGAAGTGGAAGAGCTGAAACGCTCGCTGATTACCACGAAAGGATCCATACCAATGGCAAAGAAATCAAAAAAGTATCTTGAAGCACTTGAGAAAGTTCCTGCAGAGGCGGTTTGTCCGCTCGAAGCCATGAAGGTCATCAAGGAGATTTCCACGGCGAACTTCGACGAGACCGTCACCGTTGACTTCCGTCTGGGCATCGACACCCGTCAAGCCGACCAGCAGCTCCGTGGCACCGTCAGCCTGCCGAATGGCTCTGGCAAGCAGGTTCGTGTTGCGGTCTTCGCGGAAGGCGATGCTGCGAAAGCGGCAAAAGAGGCAGGTGCTGATATCGTTGGCACCGAAGAGCTCATCGAGCAGATCAATGCAGGCAATTTCGACTTCGACGCTGCGGTTGCTACCCCTGACCAGATGGGTAAGGTCGGCAAGCTCGGCAAGGTTCTCGGACCGCGCGGTCTTATGCCCAACCCGAAGCTCGGCACGGTGACCAATGATGTTGCTAAGGCGATCAATGAGCTCAAGGGCGGCAGGGTCGAGTATCGCGCTGACCGCTATGGCATCGCTCATGTGATTCTGGGCAAGAAGAGCTTCACGCCTGAGCAGCTCGCTGAGAATTACGGCGCGGTATATGACGAGGTTCTCAGGATGAAGCCGGCGGCTTCCAAGGGCAAGTATGTGAAGTCGATCACCGTTTCTTCTACGATGAGCCCAGGCGTTGCCGTTGATCCCACGGTGCAGCGCAACTACACCGAAGCTGAATCAGAATAAGTTTCACCACCTATTCGCTTATTAAAGAGCTCTCCTTGTGAGAGCTCTTTTCATATCTACTCTGTGACTGAATCGTATGAAGCCATGATCGGATGATGGTATGAGCCACGTTGAGCATCTCGATCGGTGTACCGATCGTTACCCAACCCATGTCCGCTCATCGTATAGAATTGGAGCGAGGAGGGGTGTGCGGTGAGAATCCTGCTTGTGAGAAATACCAAGAACCAAAAGGCGGTCGAAGCGCTTTTTCTGGTCATTTCATTTCTTCAGTCTGAACATATCGACTATGACGTCATCGATTCCGATGCGCTCTATGGCATTGTTGAGGTCTCGCAGGTGCATAAGCGACGCGCAGAACTGCAGGTCGATGCTGATTACGAGCTTGCTGTCGTCTTGGGTGGCGATGGCACCATCTTGCGCACTGCGCGTTTGCTCTCGGGGCTTTCCACGCCTATTCTCGGTATTAATTTCGGTCATCTCGGTTTTTTGGCGAATGACAGCCAAATCGGTGTCATCGAGTTGCTCACGCGCGCATTTTGCGGTGAGCTTCTTCCCTCATATCGATCGAATCTGGATATCAGCGTGACCCTTGGTGCACATGATCAAGAAGCTGATCACGACGGACCATTCCATTTCACGGCACTTAACGAACTTACCGTCTCGCGCGGCGAGGTAGGAAGGACTTTGCGCTTTGCCTTCGATATCTCCAATACTCACATCGCTGATCTTCAGGGGGATGGGTTGATTGTTGCAACAGCTACGGGGTCAACGGCATATTCGCTTGCAGCAGGAGGACCGCTTGTCACGCCGAACTTCACCGGTCTCATCGTACAGCCGCTTGCGCCCCATACGCTGACCGCGCGCGCCATTCTTGCCGATGCGAACGATGTGGTTTGCGTGACGTTCCCGCGCGAAGAGGATAAGCAGGCGGCAACGCTGTTCATTGATGGTGACTTGATCGAGGTGGGAGCAGCGCTCGAATCTGTTGCTATTCGCCGGGCGCAGGAGCAGACCGTCTTTCTCTACGCCGAGCAGGAGCATTTCTACACGTATTCCGCCCAGAAGTTTTTCTTGCAATAACTTTTGTGTATAGAAGATTGGTTTCCCGCGTTTTGTGCGCACTATCACTGCGCCTATTTGTGGTAATAGCAGCGCTGCTCATAGCGCGGTTCGCAGCATACATTCATGCCGAGCGTGCGATAGAGCTTCTCGTCGGTCGTGGAGATAATCACGGAGAAATAGGCATCGCATCCGCGCAGCTTGTCCGCATTGTCGATCAATTGGGCAGCGAGCGGGTTGGTGGCCGAGCTTACTGAAAGCGCGAGCAGTGTTTCGTCTGAGTGCAGGCGCGGATTGGAATTGTGCAAATGCTCCGTCTTCAGATGACAGATGGGCTCGAGCACCACATCGGAAATGACATCGATATCATCGTCAACGCCGGATACTCCTTTAAGTGCATTCATCAATAGCGCAGATGCTGCACCGAGGAGGTTTGTTGTCTTGCCCGTAACCACGCGCCCGTCGGGAAGCACGATCGCGCCCGCAGGCTTGCCCGTTGTCTCCGCTTTCAGAAGCGCTGCAGTCCGTGCCGGTGAGATATTCGGCGTGATGTCAGCCTGGTTCATCAAGATCTCGATCTTCGAGAGCTCCTTTTCGTGGTTGCCCGTCCGCTTCGCCTCAACTGCAGCGGTGAAGTAGCGGCGCACGATCTCGTTTTCGGCAGCCTCGCGACAGGCATTATCATCAACGATCGCATAGCCCGCCATGTTGACGCCCATGTCAGTGGGGCTCTTGTAGACACTTTCGCCCGATATGCGCTCAAGCATCGAGCGGAGCACCGGGAAAATCTCGACATCGCGGTTGTAGTTCACCGTGGTGTCCCCATAGGCTTCCAGATGGAATGGATCGATGATGTTGTCGTCATCCAAGTCCGCGGTTGCTGCCTCGTAGGCGATATTCACCGGGTGGTTCAGCGGCAGGTTCCAAACGGGGAACGTCTCGTATTTCGCATAACCCGCAACCACGCCGTGCTTGAACTCATGGTAGAGCTGTGAAAGGCATGTTGCCATCTTGCCCGAACCCGGTCCTGGTGCTGTGACCACTACAAGCGGACGCGTCGTTTCGATATATTCGTTTTTCCCGAAGCCCTCTTCGCTCACGATCGTGTCGATATCGTAGGGATATCCAGGAATGTTGTAGTGGATGTAGCTCGTGATCCCCATCTCCGTGATGCGTTTGCGGAAGGCGTCGGCATCGGGTTGATTCTCATAGCGGGTGATAACAACGCTTCCGATGAAAAAGCCCAGAGAGCGGAAGATATCCATGAGACGCAGAACCTCGTCATCATAGGTGATCCCCAAATCCCCCCGCATCTTCGATTTTTCGATATCGTTGGCGTTGATGGCGATGACGATCTCCACATCGTCGACCATAGACTTGAGCATTCTGATCTTTGTATCGGGCTCGAAGCCGGGCAGCACGCGCGATGCATGGTAGTCATCAAAAAGCTTGCCGCCGAATTCCAGATAGAGCTTGCCGCCGAATTGTCCGATTCTCTCGCGGATACGCTCAGCTTGCAGGGAAATGTACTTCTCGTTGTCGAATCCGAGCGTCATACCAGCCTCCTTGATCATGCTGGTTCTTCATTATAACGGCTTGCGTATTGTTTCCACTCTGTAAACTTGATGCGAAGCCTGCTCGACGGGGATGGTTTCAGGGATAGAATGAGAAGGCGTTGTAAGAGAGCATTCTTGTACAACGCCGTTGTGCATCTTCATGCCCCTCGCAACGAACACGCACGATCAACGTACCACTCGATTCGGACGGGGGCTTCCATGACCAAATATGTTTTCGTTACCGGCGGTGTTGTTTCTTCTCTGGGTAAAGGAATCACGGCGGCATCGCTCGGGCATTTGCTCAAGGCGCGCGGATACAAGGTCACCATGCAGAAGATGGATCCCTACCTCAATGTCGATCCCGGTACGATGAGTCCTTTCCAGCACGGAGAGGTGTTTGTTACCGAAGACGGGCATGAGGGCGATCTCGATCTGGGGCACTACGAGCGCTTCATCGACGAAAACCTGACGCGCGAGTCGAACTTTACGCAAGGATCGATCTACCAATGTCTCATCTCGCGTGAGCGCCATGGGGACTTTCTGGGCGGAACGGTGCAGGTCATCCCGCATGTCACTGAGGCTATCAAGGAGCGTTTGATTCGGATCGCCGAACAATCGGGTGCCGATATTGTTATCACGGAGATCGGCGGCACGATCGGAGACATCGAGTCGCTCCCATTCATTGAAGCGGCGCGGCAATTCAAAAAGGAGCGTCCGGCGGGCGATGTCATCTTCGCGCATGTTACGCTCGTTCCCTATATCGCAGCTGCGCATGAGGTGAAGACGAAACCTACCCAGCACTCCGTCAAGGAATTCCGAAGCCTCGGCATCCAGCCCAATTTCATCATCTGCCGCTCGGATCATGAGATTTCGCGTGCCATTCGCGAGAAGATCGCGCTGTTTTGCGACGTGTCGCCCGATGAGGTGATTGCCTGCGAGGATGCTGCGTCGATCTATGAGGTACCACTCAAGCTCTATGAGCAAGGCTTCGATGCCATGGTGCTCAATCGGATCGGTCTTGCGCCCCGCAAAGCGGATCTGAGTGACCTCAAGGGTTTCTTGGATGATGCCGCTCACGTTGAGGGCACGATCGACATCGCCATTGTGGGCAAGTATGTGAGCTTGCCCGATGCCTATTTGAGTGTCGTCGAGGCGCTCGGGCATGCCGGTGTGGCGCACAAGCGTCATGTAGAAGTGCATCTGATCGATGGCGAGCAGTTGAATGAGAAGAACGTCTGTGAGATGCTTGGGGATATGGATGGAATTTTGGTTCCCGGAGGATTCGGTTCTCGTGCATTTGAGGGCAAGATCTGCGCGGCGCGCTATGCACGTGAACACGACGTTCCCTATTTGGGAATATGCCTCGGGCTTCAAGCGGCGGTGTGCGAGTTCGCGCGTCATGTCGCGGGGATCGAGGGAGCAACGTCGAAGGAATTTGACGAAGAGGCGTTGCATCCCGTGATCGATCTTATGCCTGAGCAGGAGGACGTCGTCGACAAAGGAGCAACGATGCGCTTGGGGGCATATCCTTGCAAGCTGAAGGAGGGAAGCGTTGCCATGAGTGTCTATGGGGAGCCCCTTATCTACGAGCGCCATCGCCATCGCTACGAGGTGAACAACGCCTATCGCGCGCGCTTGGAGGAAGCGGGTATGGTCATGTCGGGACTCTCGCCCGATGAGCGCTTAGTGGAGATGATCGAGCTTCCGTCGCAACGTTGGTTCGTTGCATCGCAGGGTCACCCCGAATTCAAGAGCCGCCCTCATCGTCCGCATCCGCTCTTTTCGGGTTTTGTCAACGCCGCAATCGACTATAACGCGCAAGCATGAAGCTTTCCGATGCCATAGAGGAATACCTCGACTTCTTGCGGATCGAGCGCGGGTGTGCGCTGAACACGATCCAAAGCTATGAGCGTGATCTTGCGCTCTATGAGCGCTTTGTCGAGCGTACGGGTGAGCGTGCGGTTGATGAAATCGAGCCGGCAGAGGTTCAGGAGTTCGAGAGCGGTCTCATGGAAGGGGGACAGAGTCCCTCAACGGTGAAGCGGCGCATGTCCGCCGTCAAGGGATTTCACCGGTTCTGTGTGCGTGAGGATATCGCGAAAGGAAATCCTGCCGAGGCAATCCGTCTTCCGAAGCTTGCCGAACGGCTTCCTGATGCCCTTTCAATCGATGAGATAGGGCGCTTGCTCGATGGTTTGCAGGATACAAGCGAAACAGGCATGCGCGACCGAGCGCTTCTTGAAGTGCTCTATGGATGTGGGCTTCGCGCGAGCGAGGCATGCGGTCTTGATGTGGGCGATGTTTTTTTGGATGATGGAATCTTGCGCATCTTCGGCAAAGGTTCGAAGGAGCGGATGGTACCCATATCGGGCATGGCAAAAAGCACGCTTGGGGAGTATCTCTCCTCGGCGCGTCCGGCTCTTTCTCTGCGCGCCCGCCAGATGCGCCCCGATGCGCTCCAGGCGGTTTTTCTGAATGCCCGGGGAACACGTCTCACCCGGCAGGGTTTGCATTTAATCGTTGCACGCGCGGGGGAGGCGGCGGGGATTGAGCGCTTGCATCCCCATACCCTTCGCCATTCCTTTGCAACGCATATGCTTCAGGGTGGGGCGGATTTGCGTGCGATACAGGAGATGCTCGGTCACAGTGATATCTCGACCACGCAGATCTACACGCATGTCGATCGCGCGCATATGTTTGAGGAGTATCGCCACGCGCATCCCCGTGCATGAATGCCTCTGCGTATCCTTTCGCGTCTATAACGGTTGCTTTGAGACAGATATGACCAGTTCAGTCAGCGTATGGTAAAATCTTTCAACGACTGTACGCATTTAATCGAGAGGTCATCCTCTATGTCGTTTTTAGATAGGTTCGAAGGCTTTGGTGGCAACATGTCCACCGACATGGCCATAGACCTTGGTACCGCAAATACGCTCGTTGCTATCACGGGCGAGGGCATCGTTATCAACGAGCCCTCCGTCGTTGCTATTGAGAAGAGCACCCATCGTGTGCTCGCGGTCGGACATGAAGCCAAGAATATGATCAATCATACGCCAGACGCCTTCTCGGCCGAGCATCCCCTCAAAGACGGTGTGATCGCTGATTATGACGTGACCGAGGCGATGCTCTCTGCATTCATCAATAAAGCCTCTGAGCGTAAATACCCCTGGCAAGCCAAACCCCGTATCGTGATTTGCATTCCCTGCGGTGCAACGTCTGTTGAAAAGCGCGCGGTGTTCGAAGCGGCAATTCAGGCGGGTGCGCGCCAGGCGTACTTGATCGAGGAGCCGATGGCGGCTGCTATGGGCGCTGATCTTCCGGTGACCGAGCCGACGGGATCGATGGTCGTGGATATCGGCGGTGGTACGACCGAGGTTGCGGTCATATCGCTTGGCGGTATCGTGTCATCGTCATCGCTGCGGCTTGCGGGCAATCGTCTTGATGAGGCTATCGCTATCCACCTGCGCGATCTTCTCGGTATCAAGATCGGCGAGAGAACCGCCGAGGTCATCAAGATCAAGATCGGGTCGGTGCTTCCGTTTGAGGACGGTCGCGAGCGCGACATGATCATTTCTGGTCAGGATGTGTACACCGAGCAGCCCAAAGAGGTCACCATCCAATCAGAGGATGTACGCGCGGCACTGCAGGCACCGATCGAAGAGATGGTGCTCCACATCAAAGATACCTTCAAGACGACCAACCCTGACCTCGCGTCAGACATCATTCAAAACGGTATCCTTCTGACCGGTGGCGGCGGTTTGCTCTCGGGGCTCGACCGCTATCTGACCGATCGCCTTGAGATACCGGTTTGGGTGAGTGAAACGGCGCTCACCAATGTTGTTTCTGGATGCTTGAAAGTCCTTGAGACGCCCACCGCGCTCAGGCAGACCTTGATGAGATCGAAGTAAAGACGGACGTCACTCATGCCTCTGAGCTTCAGAGATAGTGCACTCAGCAAGCTGACGTATATCCTTTTGGCGGTATTCATCTGCGCTGCTATCGGCAGCGTTGTTGTTTATAACCATGAAGGGGAGGACGGCCCGCTTCATGCGCTCCAAAACTCCACCCATGCGCTCCTCTCTCCACTGTCTGCCGCCGGCGAGACGGGATATGATCTTGTGCAATCAACCTCCGATGCTGTGGGCGATGCCACTGCCGATGAGCAGACACTCTCGGCGCTGCGTGAGCGCAATGCTGAGCTCACCGAGTTGCTCACCCAGTCAGAGGAATATCGGCTTGAGGCGGAGCGGTTGCAAGGTCTTTTGGAGCTTAAGGATTCCTACAAGATCGACGGCGTGTCTGCCCGTGTAGTTGGGCGCTCAAGTGATGCATGGAATCAAACGATCCTCATTGATGTCGGCAGTGATGACGGGGTCAGCCCGGGCTTGAGCGTTATGGGCGCCTCGGGTCTTATCGGGCAGGTCGTGTCCGTTACGGCGGGCTCTTCGACCGTACGCCTTTTGACCGATCCGCGCTCCGGTGCGGCTGCCATGGTTCAGGCGAGCCGTGCGGATGGGGTGGTGAGAGGATCGCTTTCGGGCGTGCTTCATTTTGAGAATCTTGATGCGTCGGTGAATGTCAATATCGGGGATGTCGTTCTCACGAGCGGTCTCGGTGGCAGCTATATCAAGGGGCTTTTGATCGGCACAATCGTGCGGATCGAAGGTAACGCGAGTGATGGAACCCGCCAGGTGATCGTCGCTCCCAATGAGCAAACCACGTCTCTTGAGGAGGTGCTCGTCGTGTTCAGCGCGACGGCGTCTTCGACGGTGATCAAGCTCGACGGAAACGCCAGCACTGCGAGCTCGAGCGCATCGAGTTCGTCTTCAGCGTCCTCAAGCTCTGAAGGAACTTCGGGCTCATCGGCAGGAGGCAGCAATGAATAAGCACCTCGGGGCATGGCTCGGCGCCGCTATCGCGCTTGTTTTGCAGATCGTTTTGGCTCCGGCGATCCATATCGGTTACGCCTACCCGAACTTCCTGCTCATCTACGTGCTCATCTGCTCGCTCGTCTTCCCGCATCAAAATAATCTCGTTCTTGCATTTGTCCTCGGATTCATCTTCGATCTCATCGGCAGCGGACCGGTTGGTGCGATGGCGCTCGTGTGTGTCGTCATCTCGTATGCAGCAACCTCGTTTTTGTCGACGAACGACAACGACACGGTCTTTTTGCCACTCATCACGCTTGCGATCGCGCTTCTGATCGCACAGTTTCTCTATGCATGCTTGTGTATTGCGTGTGGATGGGATGTTCCTTTTGCAGAAGCTCTGGTGTATCGGGTGCTTCCCTGCTGGCTCTATGATACCGTCATTGGTCTGGTCGCTTTTCCCCTTATTGCGATGTTGTTCCATAGGGAGAAGAAGCCCAATGACGTTTCGGTGATCACGTAAGGATAATAAGCCGTGACCATAGCGATCATAGCGGCGATCATCACCGCCATCATTTTGCTTGGCACGATCTCCGTGCTCATCTTGCTGCGCTCACGTTCATCGAGTGTTTATAAAGGCAGCAAGCATGACATCGGTCAACTCGACAATATCGGTATCGGTTCGGCGGTCAACTCAGATGCCACCTCTGATGACGAGGTCATCGTCAATGCCGCTGACGCGAAACCGTCCGCGTCAGCAGGTATCACGCGCAGATTTTTCGCGCTCGGCGGTTTTGCGGGCGCGGTCTTTGCGGTGCTCGGCATCAAGGCATGGACGATGCAGGTGATGTCCTCGGAGGACTATTCGTCGAAGGCGGAGGAGAACGCTTCCACCAATGTGTCCACGCCTGCCCCGCGCGGCTGCATCTATGATGCGAAAGGACGCGTTCTTGTCAGCAATAAGACGAGCCAAACAGTGCTTACCGATCCCGATACGGCGAAGAATGTCGATGTGATGCAGCGGCTCTCGACCGTGCTCGGGCTTCCCATCGGTGTCGTGCGTCAGCGCGCGAACGATGCGGCGGGTGGTGCGCAAAGCCAGCGCGTTATTGCGACGGATGTGAACTTGCGCGACGTGGCATTCATTTCCGAACACGCTGATGCGTTTCCAGGCGTGAGCATCGAGACGCGCACGGTGCGCGAATATCCTTATGGCGCGCTTGCAGCCCATGTGCTCGGCTATACGGGAACGCCTACGGAAGATGAGCTTGCTCAAGCGGGATGGGGGCGCGAGATCCTGCCGCAGGACATCGTTGGCAAAAGCGGCGTCGAGCTGTCCTATGACGCCATCCTTTCGGGAGACCATGGACAGCGCAAGGTCATGGTTGATGCAGGCGGCAATGTCATCTCGGTACTCAGCGAAACGGATCCGCTCAAAGGGTCGGACCTCCATCTTACGATCGATGCCTATGCGCAATACGTTGCCGATACCGAACTGGCGAATCTGATCGCTCCCTTGGGCGATATCGGAACGGGTAAAGGCGCTGCGGGCGCTATTGTTGCGATGGATGTGACCGACGGGAGCGTTCTTGTCATGGCAAGCTATCCGACGTTCGACCCCTCCTATTTCACCAATGGCATCCCGCAGGATATCTGGGACCTCTACAACACCGATGAGTCGGGCTCACCCCTCATGAATCGAACCGTGAACGGGCAGTATGCAGCCGCATCCACGTTCAAGGCGTTCACCTCGATGGCGGGGCTGCACTACGGGTTCGCCGATTATGACAGTCTCTGGACGTGCGGCGGCAAGTGGGACGGCTTCGGTAGCGGCGATATCCAGAAGTGCTGGAACCGTTCAGGTCATGGCACGCTTGATCTGCATGGCGGTATCGTTAATTCATGCGACGTCGTCTTCTATGAGATCGCGAAGGAATTTTTCATGCACGGTCCCGAAGGGTCGAAGGAGATCAGCGAGACGGCGCTGCAGGATTACCTCGCACAGTACAAATTCGGCATGCCGACAGGCATCGATCTGCCCGACGAATCCCATGGCAGGATCCCGACTCCTCAATGGAAAGCCGAGCAGTGGAAAAACGTGCCGTCAGAGGCGAGCTGGCGCGGTGGCGACTACACGAATATGATCATCGGACAGGGAGATGTGCTGATCACGCCTTTGCAGCTTGCGGTGGCATACGGCGCGATCGCCAACGGGAAGCTTTTGCGTCCGCATCTGATCAAAGAGGTGCACAACTCCTCTGATGAAACTGTGATCGAAGCCGAGGTGGAAGAGATCGGATCGCCTGATGTCAATCAGGAGCATTTGAAATATGTGCGCGATTCGCTGCATGATATGGTTTTGCAGAACAAGGTCGTCGGACCGGCGTTTGCGAGCATGGGTATTGATGCGGCGGGCAAGTCGGGTACCGCTGAGCACACCGATCGTGAGGATGATGCGTGGTTTGTGGCATATGCTCCCTATGATGATCCGAAATACGTTGTCGTGTGTGTTATCGAGCAGGGCGGGGGCGGCGCCGATGTTGCCGGTCCGCTCGTCACCTCCGTGATGGGGGCGCTCTTTGAGAGCGAGAAGTCCGACGAGGTCGAGAGCAAGGTCGCGCGGATCCAGGGTTCATCGGGTCATGCGATCGAGATACAGAAGACCAGCGGGTCTTCTCGAACGGATTGATCGGGTGGGATCATCATGGCGCAGGCGCACATCGAAATGATCGGCAATCACGCCGATGCTCCTTTAAGAAGACCGCTTCCTCGGTTCTTCTTTTTGGTCTGTGTTCCTTTCATCATCATCGCTGTGGTGCTTATTGCCTACGGGCTTGTCGTTTGCTATTCGGCAGTGAGCTTCGATGCCGACTACAGCTTTACGCGTCAGCTCCAGGGCATCGCGCTCGGGCTTGTGGTCATGGCTTTCTTCTGGGCGTTTGATTACCGCCGCTTCGGATCGCTTGCCATTCCGCTTCTGATCGTGTCGGTCGCGCTCATACTGTCCCCCCATTTGCCTATCATCGGCAAAACGGTCATGGGCGCTACCTCGTGGATCAAAATCGGCATCCAATTGCAGCCCGGGGAATTCGCGAAGGTAACGGTGGTGCTTTTCGCCGCGAGCCTTCTTGCCCGCTATGGGGGTAATCTGGATAAGCCGCTTGAATACTGCAAGGTCGTAGGACTTTTGCTCATTCCGTTTCTGTGCATCATGACCCAGCCCGACCTTGGTACGGGACTGGTCTATTTGTTCATCTCCGCTGTGGTTCTCATCGTGGGCGGCGCGCGCTTAAAGTACTTGGTCATCACGCTCATTCTTGCCATCACGCTCATCGCCGGTGTGTTCGCGCTCGATGAGCTTTTGAAGTATGAAACCGAGAGTGGGGGATATGAATATCGGCTTTTGAAGCAGTATCAGCGTTCGCGCTTGTTCGTATTTTTGAATCAGGGTGCGCTCAAGACGACCGATGAGGGATACAACTTGCAGCAGGCAATGATCGCTATCGGATCGGGGGGACTGTTCGGCAAAGGTTTCGGCTCCTCCACACAATCCGCGCTCGGCTTTCTTCCCGAAGCGCCGACCGACTTCATCTTCTGCGTGCTTGCAGAGGAGTTCGGCTTTGTGGGTGTATTCGCGCTTTTGCTTCTCTATGGCTTGCTCGTTGCGATGAGTATGAAGATCGCGAAGGATTGCGGGAACTTATTCGGGCTTTTGGTGATCAGCGCTATCGTGGGCATGTGGCTTTTCCAGATCCTTGAGAATATCGGTATGTGTTGCGGGCTCATGCCCATCACGGGTATCCCGCTTCCCTTTGTCAGTTATGGTTCATCTTTCATGATCGTGAATTTTGCCATGCTTGGTTTGATATCATCTGTGTATGCACATGAAGGCGGCGTTCCTAAAGGAAGGGATATTCCATATGCAGCTACCAGTTGACATTCCAGAGCTTCTGAAGATCGCAACTGATCTGAAAGAAGTGCGCGATACCCCTATCGCCATATCCATCTTCATTGACGACAGTGCACCGGGGGAGCTTACCGGGCATGTTCGCGCAGCGTTTGCCAGCAGTGCAGCCCGCACCCGCGTGATGATCGAGTACTTGGGCGATGACTTGCTCAAGAGCAGCCAAGACGACGATTTCGCCGTGATCGTTGCGGGGGAATCGCTTGAGGTCGGCAAGCAAGCGCAGACATTGCGCGAGGCGGGTATTCCCACCATGATCGTTTCGAATGATCCTATCCAAACGCAGGCGCTTTCTGAGGAGGGTTCGTGCCCGCTTCCGGCGGCTGATGTTGTGGCACCTCTGCCGCTTGCGCAGTCCACTCTGCGCAAAGTTGCGGCGAAACTGCCCTTTATCCCGGCATCGGAGAGCGATGAGGTTATTGACGGTCCGATCGAACTTTCTGACGAAGCCCTGAAGCGCCTCGATGCCCGGATGGGCGAGTGGATCATAACGGCATGTGCTCCCAAGAAGCTTGCGATGGCGTACGCTTTCCCGTTCGTGCGTAAACCCCTTGCGAGCGATTCGGTCACAGCAACGGCGTTGCAAAACGCAGCCATCGGATTCGTTCCCATTCTTCCCGGTGCGGATATGCCTATCATGACGCTCAATCAGGCGAAGATGGTGCTCCAGATTGCAACAGCTTACGGGCAGCCGCTTGATACCGACCGTATCAAGGAGCTTGCTGCAGTGGTTGCCGGCGGATTCATTGCGCGCAATATCGCGCGTTCGGTCACGAAGGTCATTCCCTTTGCCGGCTGGATTGTCAGCGGCTCGATCGGTTTTGCGGCAACGGAGGCGATGGGGCGCGCTGCTATGGAGTATTTTGAAGCGGGCGGCGATATCGTCGGGCTTGCGAGCGTGGTGCAGACCGCACGCGATGGCGCCGTGAAAACCGCGCAGGAGGTGTCGAAGACCCCGGCAGGCAAGCGGGTAGCCCAAGCGCTCGGCGATGCGATGCCGAAGGTGGAACAAATCCTGAATAAGAAATAGCGCGTCTATGGATATGCATAATCTTTGGCCAGAGGTCGAACGGCTCTTGCCGCAGGTTGAAAGACCGTCACGCTACATCGGCAGCGAGTGGGGGCAGCCTCCGCTTCATCAAGACGATTTCGGGTTTTGCATGATCTATCCCGATACCTATGAGCTTGGGCAACCGAATCAGGCGGTTCGCATTCTGGTGAACCGCATCAATGCCGAGCCGGGGTTGCGTGCTGAGCGCGCCTATTTGCCCGCCGTGGATATGATCGAGCTCATGAGGCGGGATGGCGTGCCGCTTTTCAGCCTTGAGAGCATGTGCGCGGTCTCTGCGTTCGACGTGGTGGGGATCACGCTTCCCCATGAGCTTGCGGCAACGAACATCTTAGAGATTCTCGATCTTGCAGGCATACCTGTTCGCGCATCTGAGCGGCGCGAGGATGATCCCGTTGTGATTGCGGGTGGTCCTTGCGCATTCAATCCTGAGCCATATCACTTGTTCTTCGACGCCTTTTTGATCGGCGAAGGGGAGGAGTCGGTTCCTGAGGTTGTGCGGAGTATTCAGGAGTTGCGCGCAGCGGGAGTGGCGCGTGAGGAGATCATGCGGGAGCTCTCCCATATTCCCGGTACGTATGTGCCGAGCCTCTACGTATCCTCATTGGAGGCAAACCAAGAGCTACCTGCATCCGATGCGCTTCCCGTGGAGCCTTTGTTCGATGATGTGCCCCGCGTGGTGTTGAAGCGGGTTGATGATGATTTCGCTTGTTCGCCCGCTTTCGAGCCCGTGCTCGTGCCCTATACGGAGGCAGTCCATGATCGGCTGAACGTGGAGGTGCTCAGGGGATGCGCACGCGGCTGCCGTTTTTGCCAGGCCGGCATGATCTATCGCCCAGTGCGTGAGCGCTCTGTGGACAACATTGTTGATGCGGTACGCAGTGGTCTTGCGGCATCGGGATATGAGGAAGTCAGCCTTACCTCGCTTTCTACCACGGACCATTCCGGGATTGAGAATATCCTTACTGCGCTCAACGACGATCTTTCCCATACCGGTGTACGTGTGTCGCTACCCTCGCAGCGGCTCGATTCGTTCGGCGTTGAAATGGCGTGTCTTGTTGCAGGTAACAAGCGGGGAGGGTTGACCTTTGCTCCCGAAGCGGGGAGCCAACGGCTGCGTGATGCCATCAATAAGAACGTGACCGAGGATGACCTCATGGGCGCTTTGCGCGCTGCGCTTGAGGCAGGGTGGCGGCGGTGCAAGCTCTATTTCATGATCGGCCTGCCTACCGAGACCGATGAAGATGTTGCCGCGATTGGACAACTTGCCCAGCGCGCTTTCGACCTTATGCGTGAGATGACCGCACCTGCAGATCGCGGTGCACTTTCCTTGACCGTGTCCGTTGCTTTGTTCGTCCCTAAGGCGCAAACGCCTTTTCAGTGGGACGGGCAGATCAGCCCTGATGAGGCGTATCGGCGCGTTGATATCATCCGCTCGAACGTGCGCTCTCGTGCGATTCGGGTCACCTACCATGAACCACGGACGAGCTTGATCGAGGCGGTCATGAGTCGCGGAGGGCGCGAAGTTGCGTTTCTGGTCGAAGAGGCATGGAAGAGGGGCGCTCGCTTCGATGCTTGGACGGAGCTTTTCAACGAAGAGGCATGGAACGAGGCAGCACGCGCGCTCGGCATCGATATGAGCGCGATCGCCCAGCAGTCGTTCGAGCCCGGTTCGATGATGCCGTTCGATCACATTGCAAGTGGGGTCAGCAAAGCATTCCTGACCGAGGAACGCAAGCGTTGCAACACCCATGAGACCACCCATGATTGTACCTTTGCCTCATGCACGCGCTGCGGCGTCTGTCCCGAGACGGGGTGCTCGAATGCACTCGAAACGTCGCGGGGAAGCGCTCACGGGTACGATGAGCGTTCGTCTGATACGTCCCTTGCCGATGCAAGCGCAGCTACGGGCGCGCATGCAATCGCCTCGGGGGAGGAGGTGAGCGCACACCATGGATGAGTCAAGACGATTCCGCCTGCGGTGTCGCTTCAAGAAGACAGGGCGGCTTGTCTATCTTTCCCACCTTGAGATCACCCGCGCACTCGAGCGGATCGTGCGACGCTCAGGGCTACCCTTCGCGACGACCAACGGATTCTCTCCCCATATGAAGATCGCTTTCGGAAGCGCCCTTGCCGTGGGTATCGGCGGCGTGTCCGAGGTGTTCGATGTGGTGCTTACGCGCTACGTTCCACCACACGAAGCGCAAGACAGGCTTGAGCGCGCAAGCGCGGGTTCGCTTGAGGTGTTCAGCGCTTCCTATATCGATAACAGCGCGCCTGCAGCGTCTGTAGCGTATCCGCGCTCTACATACGAGGTTGTTTTCGATCGCAACGTCGATGAATTGGTGTTTCCCGAGCGCATCACGGTCACCAAGAAGAAAAAGGTGAAGGAGCTCATCGTTGATGATTTCTTGAGCGATGAGCCCGTCCTCACGGGGGATACGCTCGTGTTCAGTTTGACCGCGCGCGACAGCGGAAGCTTGCGCGCCGATGTCTTCATCGAAGAGACGCTGCGCGCTTCTGAGGATGCGCTTTGCGGGTTTGAGCGCCCGCGTATTCTGTCGGTCATGCGGACCGATCAGGAAGCGCTCTCATGATCGACAAGAGTCTGTTCACCCTTGTGGGGATGAAGGCTCGCCTTGTGCTCAATATTTTGCTCTCCGCGCTCGTTGCAGGGTTCATTGTCATCCAAGCTATGGCGCTCTCATATGCGATCGTTGAAGTCTGGTCAGGAGGGACGCTCGCTTTGGTGGGCGGTGCTCTTTTTGTCTTTGCGCTCGCGTTTGTATTGAAGGCACTCGTGCGCGCTTGTCAAACGAAATGCGCTGAGCGTTTCGCCATGAACACGGTGCTCAACCTCGAAGAGGAATACTTGCACTGTGTGCTTCAGGTGGATCGCGCGTGTTTGCGGGAGCTTGGATTGTCGAGTGCGGTCATCAATGCCGTTGAGGGGACGGATCTTGCTGCGTCGTACCTTGAGATGGTGCTCGTCAAGATGAGTTCGCTTTTTTCGGTGTGCTTGCTTTTGCTCGTGGCGGTCTTTTGCTTCGACCCGTTAAGCGGTGTTATCCTCTTGGCGCTTACACCCTTCGTGATCATCTTTATGATCCTCATTGGGCATAGCGCTCACGATGAGGCGGCGAAAAAGCAGGTGGTTTTCAAAAAGATGTCGAACCACTTCATCGACACGATCCGGGGGCTGCCGACACTGCGCGCATTTGGGCGTTCAGAGTCCTATGCACAGACGATCTTCGACGTTTCCGAGCGCTATCGCCATATGGTGATGAAGACCATTCGGGTCGCTACGCTCTCAAGTGCTGTCCTTGATCTGTTCGCTGTGGGGGGGCTTGCAGCAGTTGCCATCATGCTGGGATTTCGTATGGTTGAGGGGTCTGTTGCGTTCTTTTCCGCCCTTACCATCCTTCTGCTCGTCCCTGATTTCTTCTTGCCGATCCGCTCGTTTGCTGCCGATTATCATGCAACGCTCGATGGCAAGAACAGCCTTACTGCGCTTCGCTCAGTCATCGAGGGGGAAGGGGTGGCTGCATCTGCGCGCGGCATATCACATGCCCAAGAGATGCCGGAGTCTCCTGGGTCATGCGCACCTTATACCGAAGACACTTCATCGAAGCGGGTAGAAAGCATTACGCTTTCGGACGTCTCCTTTTCTTACTCCGAAGGTGTTCCCATCATAGATGGCTTTAATCAGGTGATCGAAGGCCGGGGGCTGGTGGTTTTGAAAGGACCGAGCGGTGCGGGTAAAACCGCGCTGCTCGATATCATCAGCGGCGTTGTTCGTCCGTGCGCGGGGACTGTTCTGGTCAATGGGAAGGACGAAGGCGAGCGCACGCAGCGCATGCTTCAAGAGCAGTGCGCCTACATTCCCCAGCACCCATTCATCTTCCAAGGCACCATCAAAAAGAACATCCTGTTTTATGCAAACGATGCAACAGATGATGCCCTTGAGCGCGTCATAGAGAAGGTGGGTCTTGCCGAGCTCGTGTCCACGCTGCCTAAAGGTATTGATACGGTGATCGGAGATGGGAATCGGGGGCTTTCCGGAGGAGAGGCGCATCGTGTTGCGCTTGCGCGGGCGCTTCTGGATGATCATCGGCGTATCTGGATCATGGACGAGCCTACCGCGCACCTTGACGTCATCACCGAACTTGAGTTCAAAAAACGGCTTCTCGAATATGCCCATGATCGGTTGATCATCCTTGCGACGCACCGCTCACACTGGGAGTGTGATGCGAAACAGATCATCGCCCTTTCAGGCGCTCTTCCGGGTGGCAGAGGGGTGAGCGGGGGAGCGGCATGAGTCGGCGCGAGAAGGCGAATACGCTCAAAGAGCAGGCTCTATGGGTGGGGGCGCTCACGGGAAAAGGAGGAGCGCTGCTGGTGCTTTCGGTCGTGCTCGGGGCTGTCGCTTGTGTGTTCGGTAGCGGGCTCATGTTCACATCCGGTTATATGATCTCGCTTGCCGCAACCCTCCCTGCAACGGTGCTTGCCTTGCATATCCCGTCCATCTTCGTGCGGATCTTCGGGATTGGCAAACCGCTTATCGATTATGTCGAGCGGCTGCTCAGTCACGACTGGGTCTTCCGATTGACGAGCGCGCTTCGACGGTACCTCTATACCGCGCTCGATGCCCTCGGCTCACAGGCGGGATTCAAGCGTTCGTTCGGGCATGTGCTCTCTGATCTGACTGAAGATATCGGGCATATGCAGAATTTCTTCTTGCGCACGGTGATTCCTGTTGCGGTTGCTTACGTCGTTTTCGCACTCGTGCTTGTGGCGTCAGGATGCCTTTCATGGGTACTCGCACTTGGGCTTTTCATCCTGTTGTCCGCATCTCTCATTGCTGCGCCGTTGATTGCTCTTGCGTGCACGGCACATCTGATTGACGAGCGGAAGCGTTTGACCGAGCACTTGTACACCTATCTCACCGATCGCATGATGGGTGTCAAGGATATCGCGCTCTCTGGATCGATCGATGCCACTATTGCAGGTGCGCTCGATATCAAACGCGCCATCTTCAAGCTCACGCGGAGGATCGAGCAGGCATCTCGGCAGCGCACCTGCCTGCTCAGTGCTTCGTTTGCGCTGACGGTCATCTTCGTATTCATGTGGGCGGCAGTGAGCTTCTCGTCTGCAGATAGTTCGCAGGTAAGCCTTCTTGCTGCTGCCAATAGCGGACTCGTTGATAGCCTCGCATCGGTCGTGCCCCCCGACGGGGTTGTCTATGCTGCGAACTGGATTGCCGCGGTTTCCATTTGCCTCTTTCCGCTCTTTGAAGTTTTCTCAGGCGTTGCCGATGCGATCGTCGCATCAACGCGCGAACGCTCTTCGGTCGATTCACTCAGAGCGCTCGATGAAGAAGCGAAGCGGGTTCGCGCATCTGCTGCGCCTACGCACATCGAAGCTTCCGCACGTGAGGCTGAGTCTGATGTTTGCGCGTGTCCGATCAGCATCCATAATGCGACGTTTTCCTATCCTGATTCGTCAACAGGTGCGCTTACAGGGGTCGATCTGGAGGTTGCTCGCGCAGAGAAGATTGTCATTGTTGGGCGCAGCGGTTCAGGGAAGAGTACACTTGCCGATGTGATCCAAGGCATCGCAGTGCCACAAACGGGTTCGGTCGATATTGTGGGTAGCATCGGGTATGTTAGCCAGAACCCCTACCTCTTCCCGATGAGCATCAAGGAGAATCTGCTCCTTGCGAAAAGCACCGCTGATGATACAGAGATTATCTCGGCGCTTCGTGCGGTGGGGCTCGGTTATCTTACCCGCGAGCGCACACACGGCATCAATACGCTCGTTGGCGAAGACGGTATCGATCTTTCCGGAGGAGAGCGGCAGCGAATTGCCCTTGCGCGCATTCTCTTGCAACACCACGACATCCTCGTTTTGGATGAGCCGTTCATTGCGCTTGATGCTGAGAACGAGCAGGGCATCCTTGATGTTCTGCTCGATGTTTTCGCCGATACCACGATCGTTTTGATCACGCATCACCTCATCGACGTTGATCGCTTCGACCGCATTTGCTTCATGGATGATGGAGCAATCACGCTCTCGGGAACCGCATCCGAACTCCGAGAGCAAAGCGCGTTTTTCCGCGAGCTCGTTGCGCTTCATTAAGTGGTTTGACAGTTTTTCGCTTCAAGGTGCCTGAGTGCTGCCGCAATCTTCTCGGATTCCGTGTAGGCGCTTTTCGAGCTCGGCGTTGCAACGCGGTGGGTTGGAATCAGTACCTCGAGCGGGTTTTCCTTGAGTGCGCGTCCGACGAGTCGGTAAGACGCGGGGTGCCCTGCAAGCTCGGCAACTTCGGTGCTCGTGCGCGTCTGTCCATAGGGAATCTCCCCGATCACCGCGTAGAGCTCTTGCTTGAAGGGGGTGAGCGCGAGGTGATAGGGAATGTCGAACAGCGTCCGTTTGCCTGCGAAGTACTCGGAGAGCTCATTTGCACAGCGGTTTGTGAGCGCGCTCGGCATGAGCTCGTCGGGAAGCTCCACCTTCGCAAGCGCGACTTTCACGATCGATCCCGCATGTTCCTGGATCGTCATATGACCAAATGCCGTTCGGTAATGGAAATACATGTCGTTATCGCACTCCTTCGAGGCTTTCATCATCGATTATATCGGTAGAGGCGTGCGAACAGGAACAGTGAAAAGAAAGCTTTTCGGTTCAGGCTTTTTGTTTCTTTCGGCGGGTGGGCATGAAAGCGCGGTGTCGTATAATCCCCACAAAGCAAGAAAAAGGGAGATGCACTATGTTTGGAGATATCAAAATCGCACCATCCATTCTGTCGGCTGATTTCACCGATCTCGGCGCTTCTATCGCGTTGATGGAACAGGCAGGAGCGGATATCGTGCACGTTGATGTCATGGACGGTCATTTCGTTCCCAATATCACCATGGGCGTCCCTATTCTCGCGCAGATCAAGAAGATCACCTCTCTGCCCCTTGACGCGCATCTTATGGTGTCGAATCCGCTTGTGCAGATTCCCTGGTTCCTTGATGCCGGGGCTGATTTCATTTCATTTCATATCGAGGCGGTCGACGATGATGAGGCGGCAGATGTGCTTTCCATGATCCGTGAGGGGGGAGCGCGCGCTGCGCTTGCACTCAAGCCTGATACCGATATCGAGCGACTTGAGCCGTTCATCGACGATGTCGATATGGTTCTCGTTATGAGTGTATTTCCCGGGTTTTCCGGGCAAAGCTATATCGAAGGCTCGGAAGAGCGGGTTGCGCAGGTTGCTCAGATGGCGCGTGAGCATGGCGTTGCGCCCTTGATCGAGCTCGATGGGGGAATCGGGGTGGATACCGCTTGGCGTGTATGTCAAGCGGGCGGTGATGTCCTTGTTTGCGGCAATGCCTTTTTCAAAGCCGACGAGCCCGCTTTGGCAGCACGTCTCATCCGCGATGCAGCGATGCGCTGATACAAGATGGGCGGGATGAAGACGATGCATGAGTCAGAGGGCGAAGAAGTCTATCTCGATTATGCCGCGACGGCACCTCTTTGCGAAGCGGCGTTCGCGGCGATGCAGGAGCATATGCGTTGGGGGCGCGCAGGTACCAACATGGCGAACCCCAATTCGCTGCATACCCCGGGAAGAAAGGCGTTCGCTGTCTTGGAAGAAGCGCGTCGGACGATCGCGCACACGCTTGGGGCAACGCGCCCCGATGAGATCATCTTCACCTCAGGGGCGACCGAGGCTGACAATGCTGCGCTCATAGGAATCGCTGAGGCGAAGGTGCGCGAGCGTCGTCAAAAGGGCGAAAAGCTCAACCGTCCCCATGTGGTCACGAGTGCGATCGAGCATGATGCGGTGAAGCAGGCTTGCAAAGAGCTTTCCCGCCGCGGTTATGACATCACCTCTGTGCGCCCGAACCGTGCGGGATTTGTTGAGGTACGCGCACTTGAGGATGCCCTTCGCGATGAGACGGTTCTTGTCTCCATCCAGACGGCGAACTCTGAGATCGGATCGATCCAGCCGATCGAGCAGCTTGCGGAAGTTGCCCATGAGCACGGTTGTTCCTTCCATACCGATGCGACGCAAGCGCTTGGCAAGGTTGAACTTGATCTTGGTACACTCGGGATTGACGCCGCTTCGTTTTCCGCGCATAAGATCGGAGGTCCGCGCGGGGTAGGGGCGCTCTTTCTCAAGCGACGCACACCCTTTTTGCCCACCATGGTCGGGGGTGGGCAGGAAAGTGGGCGCAGAAGCGGCACGCAGAACGTATGCGGTGTTGTAGGCTTTGCAGCGGCTTTGGTTGCGGCATGCGCGGATATCGAGATGAGTGCGGCGCGGCTTTGTGTCTTTCGCGATAAGCTCTACTGCGACCTTGCTTCGTTTCCTGCCATTGATCCGACGGTGGAGGTCGATAAGGGCAGCCAGGACTATCTGTGCAATATCGTGAATGTCATGATCGATGGGCTTGAAAGCGAGAGTGCGGTGCTCAGGTATGACGAGCTCGGTTTTGCCGTTTCGGGCGGCAGTGCATGTTCATCGCATTCACTGGAGCCTTCTTCGGTGATACGTGCCCTCGGTATCGATGCTGACCGGGCGCATACGACCTGCCGTATTTCGTTTGGCGAATATACGACACTCGATGACATCAACGGATTTCTGCGCGCAACCGCAGAGGTTCTTTCATGGGATAGGTAGTACAAGATGGAGCTTATCAACACCCATTGTCATTCACGGTATTGCGGTCATGGCGAAGGCGAGATTGCGTCCTATGCCGCTTCCGCTTTCGATGCAGGGCTTACCACACTCGCGTTTACGGAGCATTTTCCACTTTCGAGCGCGTTTGATCCCGATGTATATCTCAGCGTTCCCATATCTTCAATGGATGCCTATATTGAAGATGTCATGAAGACGCGCGCGGATTATCCGCAGATGGAGGTCTTGCTCGGCGTTGAGCTTGACTATCTCGGCGAGAGCGAAGATCGGGATGAGGGAACGTTCGACCTTGACCGGTTTGACCTCGTTCTCGGCTCGGTACACTTCATCGACGGCTGGGCATTCGACGATCCCGCGCAGCGTGACCGATGGCTGGAGGCGGGCGCGGTCGATGCTATTTGGCGGCGCTACGTGGAGCTGTGGTGTGCGGCGGCGAGCGATACGAGCAAGCGCTTCGATGTCATGTCGCATCCTGACCTCGCGAAAAAGTTCGGCTATATGCCCTCATTCGATCTTTCGGAGAGTTATCAGCAGATGGCGGAGGCTGCGCGAAGCGGAAACCGGATGGTCGAGGTCAACACGTCTGGCTGGTACTATGCATGCGCTGAGCAATTCCCTGCGCTTGACCTTCTGAAGGCATTTTGCGCTGCGGGCGTTGCCTGCACGGTAGGCACTGATGCGCACGATCCGTGCAACATCGCGCGCGATATCGAACGCGGGTATACGATCATGCGCAAAGCCGGTTACAAAAACGTTACTGTACCTTCTCTTGCGGGCGAAAGACGCACCATTGCACTAGATTGATTTTGAGACACTATGAATGCGATTTCGATCACGTGATGCATGAGAGGCAGGTTCGAACATACTATGGCAAAGCAACTGAACACAGAAAACAGTGAGCAAGGCAAGGGGCGCACGAAAGCGGGCATGCTCTCACGGCGCTCTACGCGTTCTTTGGCGAAAGCACCGCAGACCTTGACGATCGGGCGATTGGAAGCGAAGCTTCTGAAAGCATTTCCGAAAGAGGATGCTGAGGCGTGGGATAGAACGGGACTCATCGTCGGTGAGGCGGATCTTCCCGTTAGCAAGGTGGCAGTTACGCTCGATCCCACCGTTAGTGCTATCAAGCGCGCAGCAGCTGCTGACGCCAACGTGCTCATAACCCATCATCCGCCCTTCTTGGAGGCACCGGCATCGTTTTCTCCTGAGCGCTCGGTGGCTTTAAGCGAAGGCGCAGGTGTGTGGGCTGCCATCCAGAACCGGGTTGCTCTCATGTGTTTCCATACCGCGCTTGATGTGAGCAAGCAAGCCCAGGTGGTTCTTCCGAATCTTTTGGGTCTTACCTACAAGGGCAAGGTGCTCATGCCTCTTGAGGGCTCGAAAACAAAGGGATACGGGCAGGTGTGTTCGGTCGGTGCCAAAGCGTCAGAGGCGCAGACCCTTTCGCATCTCGCAGCGAAATGCGTTTCTGTATTCGGTCGCTCCCCGCGGGTATGGGGAGATTTCAACAAGCAGGTTCGTTGTGTGGTGACCGCGCTTGGCAGTGGCGGATCGCTCGGGCGTGCGGCACTTTCAAGCGGTGCGGATTGCCTGATCTGCGGAGAGATCCACTATCATGATGCGCTCGATCTAGCTCAAGCAGGACTTTCCATCATCGAGCTCGGTCATGATATCAGCGAGTTCCCCCTGACGGCGCTCATCGCGAATGAGGTCGCTGGAGCGGGCGTGGGTGAGGATTCAATCGTGATTCTCGACCAACTCGATAATTGGGCTTATCCTGAGACCATTCGCTTGTAGGTGCGCCTTTATAGTTGGCGCGCGCAGGCGTTCGATCTTCTTTTTCGGGAAAAGACACGCGCGAATACATCTATATAGCGTATAGTAATCCTATGATCCTTAAGGAGGATACGCTATGGATGCCACTAAAGACGAGCTTGATGCTCTGTTCGAGATCCAGCAAGCCGATTTCGACATTTTGCACATGAATCGCGATCTCGACGAGCTTCCCCAGCGCGAAGTCATTTTGGCATCGCGTAAGAAGCGTGAGACCGTGAATCAAAAGATCGCGCAGATCAGGGCTTTGAAGAAAGAGTCCGAGAAGAAACTTTCGCGCATCACGACCGAGGACCTGTCTCTCCAGAAAAAGGAAAGCGGAACGCAGGCTGCTATCGAGGCGGCTGGCAATGATTTTCGCAATGTCGAGGCGCGGACCAAAGAGCTCAACGGTATCTTCAAGCGCCGTCAGGAACTCTCTGAGCAGGCTGAGGCGGTCAAAGAGGAGATTGCGAAGATCGATGCGCTTTATGCGCAGGCAGCAGAAGCCCTCTCTGAGATCGACGCTGTTGAGCAGGAGGCTACCGAGACCTTCAAGGCTCAGGGCGGTATGCTCAAAGTTGAGATCAATGATGCCGAAAAGAAGAAGACTGCGCTTCTCGAATCGCTTCGCCCTGAACTTGCCGAGGCATATGTGAAAACATCGGAGCGTATGGGCACGGTTGCCGTCGGTCGACTTGAGGGGACGCGCTGCGGGGTGTGTCGGGCGCCCATCGATACGGGCAGGCTCATTGAGCTTCGCAATCAAGCACCTCTGTCCTATTGCCCCATTTGCAAGCGTCTGCTCGTCATTGAGGAACAGTAGGGCTTCACGAGAGCGGAGCGGCTTTACGGCAAGGGGACACTACTGTTCTAAGCGTCAGCCAGCAACCGTTTATCATTACGCAATAAAAAAGCCCCGGAAATCCGGGGCTTTTGCTCTTCCTGGGAAAAGGAACAGTCGAACTTATGCGCGATCGACCTTTCCTGCTTTCATGCACCGCGTGCACACATGCGCCTTCTTGACGCGTCCCTTTGCGTCGCGAATGGTGATCTTGTGAACGTTGGGGCGGAAGGTACGGTTGGTGACCCGATGGGAATGGCTGACATTACGACCTGCCACGGGATGCTTTCCGCAAATATCGCAAACTTGTGACATAAGGTTTCTCCTATACACCCTCGGTCTGTTCGACCGCTTCTGACAACAGCTCTCAACTATACCATAGCGCAGATGGATTTTACAACAATGTCGTGTAATTAAACTTCCCGAAAGCCCTTTTCCATTGTGTTACGCATCGGTACGAACCTATATCATACGGTATACTTATGCCAATCAAGCCTTCGGGCATACTATCGTCTTCATTCGCTGCGTCTTCGCGAATCGAAAATGCAGCGTTTTCGTTCCGGTTGAAAGGAGCATCATGGCAGACAAGATAGAAGGCAGCTTGCACGTCGCTAACGATGTTCTCGCAGATATTGTCGGTTATGCAGCGCTCGAATGCTACGGGGTCGTCGGCATGACCGCTCCCAGCGCCGCCGATGGGATCTCTAAAATGCTTCCCGCTTCGCGGTTGCGCCGCGGCGTTGTGGTGAAACCGACCGAAGAGGGAGTGCATGTCGAGCTGTACGTCGTCATCGAATACGGTACGAACATCTCCACTGTCTCCCAGAATCTCGTCGATCAAGTCACCTTCGCGCTCAAAGAGTATGCGCGCGTTCCCATTTCGCAGGTCGACGTCCATGTGCAGGACATAAAAGTGCGCAAATAGCACAAGCGATGCGCGCATGATCCCCATGAATGAATGATCAACCGTATAGAGGAGAAAACGGTTTCCATGTCCAACGAATATTTCTCGAAAAACGTCTTGACCGCCATCGTTGCTGCTTCCCAGGTTTTGACTGAGCGCAAAGAGGAGATCAATCGTCTCAATGTCTTTCCCGTTCCCGATGGTGATACCGGCACCAATATGTCGCTCACCATTGAAAGCGTTGTACACAATCTTGCATCCATACCCAAAAACGCTGATGCCCAAGAGGTGCGGAAGACCATCATCTCAGGTGCCTTGATGGGCGCACGCGGTAATTCGGGCGTCATTACCTCGCAGATCCTGCGCGGGCTCTGCGAGGGAAGTGCGGATGCCGAAAAGCTTGACACGGCGGTGCTCGCAGCGGCATTCGACCGGGCTGTCGAAGTAGCTTTTCAGGCAGTCAGGAAGCCGGTCGAGGGAACCATCCTCACCGTTTTGCGCGATAGCGCCTCTGCAGCACGACAAGCGCTTGAAAATGAGATGTCCACCAACGAGGCGCTCGAATCCATCGTGAGCGAAGCGTATGCATCGGTGCAGCGGACGCCGGAGTTTCTGCCCGTTTTGAAGGAGAACGGCGTTGTCGACGCAGGCGGGTTCGGTCTCGCCATCGCGTTTGATGCATTCGCCGCATCGCTTATGGGCAAGACGGCATTCGTCATCGATGACATTGCTATCAGCGGCGCGGGTGCTCCCAAGGTTGAGATCGAGCGGATCGAGGACTGGGAAGATTCGGAATATCGTTATTGCAACGAGTTCTTGGTTGATTCCGAGGTGCTCGATATCGAAGAGGCGCTCGATTTCCTCTCTACCATGGGAGATTGCGAGCTCTGCGTGGGTTCAACACCGAAGTTCAAGGTGCACGTTCACTCAAACCATCCCGATCAGGTTTTGAAATACTTCCTCGATCGCGGTCAGATCTTCGAGGTATACATCCACAATATGGATATGCAGTCCGAAGAGCGCTTGCAGAAGCTTGAGGAAGAAGCCGAGGTGGAACTGAAGCCCATTGGATTTGTGGCCGTTGCTGCGGGCAAGGGCAACAAAGAGATACTCAAAAGCCTCGGGGTTGACGTCGTAGTCATGGGCGGGCAAACAATGAACCCGGCAACGAAGGATCTTCTTGATGCCATCGAGCGCGTTCCGTCCGTTAACGTCATCATCCTTCCGAACAATTCCAACATCATCATGGCTGCTAACAGCGCAGCGGAGCTTTCTGAGAAGAATTGCAGCGTCGTACCTACGAAATCGGTTCCGCAATCGTTTGCGGCAATGTTCGCGGCGAATCAGGAAGAGTCGCTTGCATATAATTCCGCCGCCATGCTCGATGCCGCTGAAGAGGTCAAGACCGGTGAGGTTACCACTGCCATCAAGGATTCCCATGATGCGCATGGCAATCCCATCAAGACCGGTGACATCATCGGTATCGCCGATGGCTCCATCGAGTCGGTTGGCTCATCCATCAAAGATGTCGTGCTCGATCTGCTTGATCGTATGGATGCGCAGGACATGGACACCATGACACTGCTCGTGGGTGAGGATGCCGCCGAGGCTGCCATCGAGGAGTTGACCGTGTCCATCGAGCAGGATTTCCCCGATCTCGAGCTTGACGTTCAAGACGGCGGTCAGCCTTTATATCCGGTGGTTTTCTCTCTCGAATAAACCGTGTCTGCGAAAAACAAATCGACGCACATTCCCAAGGAGCGTCTTCAAGCTACCCTCGGTCTCGATGAGCCTATCGATCACCTCAAGGGTATCAGTACTGCGCGCATGAAAGACTTTCAGCGATTGAAGGTCAAATCCATCCGGGATCTTCTCTACCATTTTCCCCGGCGCTATGTCGATCTCAGTCAGGTTAGCACCGCGGCAGGCGCACAGATCGGGCAAACATGCACGATATCTGGTACGATCGAGGGCATTGAGATCAAAAAGCCCCGCCGCAACCTCACGATCATGGAGATGGCAGTTGCGGATGATTCGGGCGTCATCATGGTCACCATTTTCAACAAGCCCTGGCTGCAGAATAAATATCATCTCAAAGATGAGATTGCCGTTGCAGGCAAGGTCGAGTTCAACTACGGGTACAAGCGGATATCAAACCCATTCATCGAGCCGTTGGGGAGCGAAGAGGTGTGCGGGCGCATCATTGCGGTCTATCCCGCAACGGAGAAGCTCTCAAATACGCTCATTAGGACGTCCGTTGACCATGCGCTCAAGGCAACTCTCGGTTTGTATGATCCGCTGCCGCTTTCACTGCGCGCGCGGCATCGTCTTATGGCGAAAGGCTCTGCGCTTTCCTGCATCCATTGCCCCCAAGAGATCTCGGAGACCGAAGCTGCGCGGCGCCGTCTCGTCTACGAGGAGTTTCTCATGTTGGAGCTTTTTTTGCTCCACCAGCAAGAGATGCGCTCCGCCGGCAAGACGCCCCATGTCCATGTCATTGATGGACCGTGTGTGCAAGCGCTTTTCTCGTCCCTTCCGTTTGATTTGACCGACGACCAGCGCGTCGCAGTCGATGAGCTTCTTGGCGTTCTTGCGAAGGACAAGGTTGCCAATCACTTGATCCTCGGCGATGTCGGCAGCGGTAAGACCATCGTTGCGGCATTCGGCATTGCGAGTGCAAAGGACAGTGCGGATCAGGCGATGCTCCTTGCACCTACGGAGGTTCTTGCAACCCAGCATTTCCAAACGCTTGGTCCGCTTCTTGCCGCAGCTGGTATTACCGCAGCGCTTCTCACGGGGTCTACGCCCGCGCACGAGCGCGCAGAGCTTCTCAGGGGCTTCAAGGCGGGAGATATCGATGTGCTTATGGGAACCCATGCTCTTTTGGAAGATGATGTTGTCCCGCACGCGATGACCCTTGCGATCATCGATGAACAGCAGCGTTTCGGCGTCGACCAGCGTTCGAAATTGCTCGCGAAGGGCGATTGCCCTGATGCGCTCTATCTCACCGCAACGCCCATCCCGCGATCATTGGCGCTTGCGATGTTCGGCAACCTCACTCTTTCCTATATCCATCAAAAGCCGTTTTCTGGATCGAAGCGCACGACGAAGGTCATTCATAAGCGCTCGATGGACAAAGCCTATGATGCAGCACGGGAGGCACTTGCTAAAGGGCACCAAGTCTACGTTGTTTGCCCGCTCATTGGGCTTGATAGTGCTGCACGCGATTCAATCGCGCACGTGGGCGAGGGGATGGACGAAGATGATGAGCATCCACGTGTATCCATTGAGGATCTTGCGCGGTTTTCAAACGAAAACGTGGCGGCGGCGAGCACGGAGGCGAAGTTCTTGCAGGAACAGGTTTTCCCCGATGCGTGCGTCGCGCTGCTCCACGGGTCGCTTCCCGCAGCGGAAAAGGCACGCGTGATGGATGAGTTCAAGCAGGGGGACGTTGATATCCTCGTCACCACTACGGTGATCGAGGTCGGTGTCGATGTCCCGAATGCAACGGTTATGATCATCGAGGATGCCGATCGTTTCGGACTTTCGCAGCTGCATCAGTTGCGGGGGCGTGTTGGGCGCGGAGCATTCGATGCCGAGGTCTTTTTAGTGTCCGCCTCGAAAAACGAGGCGGCACTCAAGCGGCTTGGGGCACTCGAGTGCTGCGACGACGGATTCACGCTTGCCGAGTACGATCTCTCCTTGCGCCGCGAAGGCGACATTTTGGGCAATCGGCAATCGGGTGCGTCCGTTTTGAGGATTGCTGACATTCTCCATGATGCAGAGCTCTTGGAACTTGCGCATGCCGATGCGCTTGCGCTCATCCAAGATGATCCCAAGCTCGCTTCACCGCAGATGGCAGCGCTTGCCCGCGAGATCCGGATACTGTTCAGTGACATTGATGAGGTTGCCGGAGGTTGATATGCGCATCATCGCTGGAATATACAAGGGGCGCAGGCTCTCGCTTGCCCAATCGAGCATTGCCCGTCCGACCACCGATCGCGTCAAAGAATCGATGATGAGCACACTCGTGTCTTTGACGGGAGGATTCGAGAACCTTAGTGTCTGCGATGCGTTCGCAGGATCGGGTGCGCTCGGTTTCGAAGCGATCTCACGCGGTGCTTCCTCGGTGCTTTGGCTCGATGCTGATCGCACGACCATCAAAGCCATCACGGATTTTTGCCAAGAGCTCGGTATCGAGCGGGCACGGGGGAGGGCGCAGGTACGCGACGTGGTTGCATTTGGTATCCCTGCTCTGGGAGGTGGCTTTGACCTCGTGTTTATGGACCCACCCTATGATTATCCTCCCGAAGTCGTATTTGAGGTGATTGCCCGGGCGCAGGAAACACATGCGCTTTCCCCAGGCGCGATCGTGGTCTATGAGCACGACGGGCGCGCAAGCGCGGATGCGATCGCGGCACTTTGCGAAAACTACGGTTTGCAATCGATATCACGCAAGCGCTATGGGAAGACGTATCTTGACTATCTAGGCGCATGAGTAAAGCCATCTAGCCAGCACGTGGTAGAATGGGTAAGATTATTTGGCTCATAGACGCTCAACTGACCCGATGGGCAGGGTAGAGATGCTCGTATACGAGGAAGGATAGAAATGGACGAGACCGGCGTACTTGGCTTGCTCGAAGAGCTCTCCATTCTTCTTGAAGATTCAAAGCCGTGCTTCGGCAAAAGCAATATGCGGCAGGTGGATATCTCCGCTGCCTTTGAGATCATGGATGAGATCCGTGACATCTTCCCCAGCGAATTCGCACAGGCGCGGCAAATCGTGCGCGAGCGCCAAGCTCTTCTCGAAGACGCTGAGGATGAGGCGAACCGCCTCATTGAGGATGCGCGCAGCCAGGCGATGACGATCGCCTCCGAGCAGGAGATCGTGCGTATCTCACAGCAACAAGCGGAGATCATCATGGCTGACGCCCGTGAGCTCGAGCGCGAAACCCGCGCAGGCGCCGAAGATTACGCAAACGAGGTCTTTGGTCACGTCGAGCAGAGCCTCGGCAATGTCCTTGGACAGGTGCAACGGGTTCGCGAACGCTTGAACTCGAATTCGCTGAACGTGCGCTAACGCGTAACCGACCGCATTCATCATGCCGCCCGCACTGCTGTTCGGGCGGTTTTTATTTGGAGGTTTTTATGAACCCGATTCGCATACCCATTCCTCAGGAGCTTTTCGATCCGGCGCAATGCATGCATGTTCAGGGTGAAGATGTTTTCGATGAACTTACCATCGGTCCCGATACCATCACCTTCCTTGACCCCGTTTCTTGGGAGGCGGATATCACGAATGTGGGGGATTCCCTTTTGGTGTGTGGCAGCGCTCGCGCGAACGTACAGACGAACTGTGCGCGGTGTTTGGCTGATATGACGCTTGATCTTGAGGGTGAGATCGACACCTTGTATTTGCTGCACGCCGAAGATGCGCTCACGACCGATCTTGAAGAGGATGAGTTCGAGATTATGGGGGAGGACCACACCATTGATCTGACCGGTCCGATCACCGCCGCGCTCGTCCTTGCTTTTCCGCGGATATTGCTCTGCAAAGAGGACTGCAAAGGCATTTGCCCACACTGCGGAGCCGATCTGAATACAGAGCCATGTCAATGCACACAAGTACCACCTGAAGAAGATGCGAGCAATCCGTTTACAGTACTCAAGGACCTCAAACTCTCAGATTAATCATTCGCCTGCGCTTGAAGCGTTTTCTTTGCGTGGGATGGAGATAGGATGTTGCATGTAATCTTTCACATTTCACACGCACGTTCGCCTAAGAATCTTATTGATAACGCTTAGGGAGTTTGTTAAACTGATGCTTCGTGTGAAAACAGCAGTGTGACGGGTTAAACAACCGTTGTATACATCATAGGAGGATCACTCGTGGCTGTACCTAAGCAAAAAATGGGTCGTATTCGTACGAGGCAACGCAGAAGCGCCCATGATAAAATCGCCGCTCCGGCTCGTTCGCTTTGCCCGCAGTGCGGCGAAGTTAAGCTTCCCCATCGCGTTTGCCCCAATTGCGGTTACTACAAAGACAGAGAAGTCATCGAAACAGATTAAGCATCTTGTCGTTTAGCCTTGTGTCCGAATCGATTCAGGGACTCAACTACGTAGATGATTGAGGGGTTAGGTGTGGCTAAACAGGTCAAGGTCGCAGTTGATGCCATGGGCGGGGACAACGCTCCTGGTGTTGTGCTTGAAGGGTGCGCCCGGGCTTTAGCCGCTGACGCCGACCTCTCCCTTTATCTGTGCGGTACCCCCTCTGTGGTCGAAGCGTTCGCGCGTGAACATGAACGCGTGATTCCGCAACCCGCTTCTGAGATTATCGGCATGGGAGAACATCCCGCCCATGCGGTGCGTCAGAAGAAAGATTCATCCATTGTCGTCGGCTGCCGTCTGGTCAAGGACAGAGATGCCGACGGCTTTTTTTCTGCTGGATCAACAGGTGCGTGTCTTGCGGCGGCAACGCTCACGATCGGGCGCATCAAATCCGTCAAACGTCCCGCACTCGGGGTGGTCATTCCCGCTCAGGAGCGTCCGGTCATGCTGCTGGACGTGGGAGCTAATGCTGATTGCAAAGCCGCCTATATCGCGCAATTCGCCCACATGGGTGTCAGCTATATGGAAGCTGTCATGGGGGTGTCGAATGCCTCTGTCGGATTGCTCAATATAGGCGAAGAGGAGACCAAAGGCTCTTCGCTTGCTTTGGATTCATACACGCTACTTGCCCAGAGTGTTCCGCAGTTCAAAGGGAATTGCGAGGGCAAAGATCTTCTTCAAGGCGCGTTCGACGTGGTTGTCACCGACGGATTCACGGGCAATGTCTGCTTGAAAACGATTGAGGGCACGTCGAAGCTTCTATTCACGTATTTGAAAGAGGCGTTTACCTCTGATCTTGTGGCGAAGGTGGGAGCGATGCTGCTCATGCCGAAAGTGAAGGCGCTGAAGGATCGGGTCGATCCCGACCGCTTCGGGGGTAGTCCGCTTCTGGGGATCAATGGCGCCTGCGTCATCGGACATGGTTCGTCGAATGCTCTTGCGATCGAAAACGGCATCCGTGCTACCGCGGAATATGTGCGCGCCGATGTGACTTCGAAGATCGCACATAGTCTGGCCGAACAGGAACAGACGTCGAAGGACGCTTCGTGATCATGGAATTCACCGACGAACAAAGACGCAATGTCGAAGATGCTCAGAAGATCTTGGACTACCGGTTCCAAGACAAAGAGCTTCTTTTTGCTGCCATCACACATCCTTCTGCGACCGAGGGGAAGTCGGTCAAATTCTCCTACGAGCGCCTTGAATTTTTGGGTGACTCGATCCTTGGCGCCATCGTCGCCTCCATCGCATTTCATCGCTATCCCGGACTTGATGAGGGCGGTCTTACGCGTATCAAGGTGTCGTTGGTGTCAGGCTCTAGCCTTGCTGAAGTCGCCTCACACCTCGGTTTCGCCGATATCATCGTGTTCGGCTCCTCCGAAACGGGGACAGGGCGGCGTGGATTGCACTCGGCGCTCGAAAATGTGTATGAAGCCGTGGTTGCGGCGCTCTATCTCGATGGTGGTATCGAAGCGGCGAATGCGTTTGTTGAGCGGACTTTGATTCCCAAGATGTCTGTGGAACTTGCAAAAGAGCCCGAGAATCCCAAGAGTGCTTTGCAGGAAAAGCTTCAGGTCGATGGCATCACCCCGACCTATAAACTTGTTGAAACGCAAGGTCCACCCCATGACCGGACGTTCATCTCGCAGGTCTATGCGGGCGAGCAGGCGCTTGCCCGGGGAACGGGGCGCACGAAAAAGGAGGCGGAGAGCCAAGCTGCCAAGTCGACCCTCGCTCGGCTGAGCGAGTTTTTCGGCATGGGACTCAACGAGGAAGCAAAGAAGAAGAAGGCGGAGGCTGCCAAGAAGGCGAAGGCGGACAAGGTCGCTGCCAAAGCGGAGCGCGATGCAGCATATAAGCGCGCGAAAGAGGCACGCGTTCAGGAGCGCAAAGAGATCAAAGCTGCCAAAGAAGCCGCGAAAAAGAAGCAGGCATAAGCCCTATGTATTTGAAATCGCTGACGATGAAGGGATTCAAATCCTTTGCGGATCGAGTTTCTTTGAACCTCGAGCCCGGCATCACGGCGGTTGTCGGTCCGAATGGATCGGGAAAATCGAACATCCTTGATGCGGTTCTTTGGGTCTTAGGCGAGCGCAATGCCAAGAACTTGCGCGGGCAATCCATGGAGGACGTCATCTTTGCTGGCTCGAGTGCACGCAAGGCGACCTCTGTTGCCGAAGTGACGCTCGTTTTGGACAATACCGACCATACCATTCCGCTCGAGTTCGATGAGATCTCAATTGCGCGGCGCATGTACCGCTCAGGCGAGAGCGAATATCTGATCAACGGAACAATCGCGCGCAGAATGGACGTGCTTGAGATTCTGCACGATTCCGGTCTGGGTAGCGGAACGCACTCCATCATCTCGCAGGGCGCCCTCGATTCCGTACTCCGCTCCAAACCTGAAGATCGGCGTTTACTCATCGAAGAGGCAGCCGGCACCCTCAAACATAAGCAGCGGATGGCGAAAAGCCAGCGCAAGCTCGAGAAGATGGCTCAATACGTTGAGCGCGTCTCCGATATCACTGCAGAAGTTGGACGCCAACTTGGACCGCTTGAGCGCAAGGCGAAGCGGGCGCGGACCTATGCGGAGCTATCCGGGCAGCTTTCCGATATCAAACTTTCCCTTGCGGTCGATACGCTGCGCGCGCTCCAAGAGCAACACGCCCTCAAGCAGGAAGCGGAAGCGGATAGCGAGCGCACGGTCAGCGGTTTCAAAGAGCACATAGAGAAACTCAATGAGAACATAAGGGAGCTCGAGGAGAAGGTCAGAGCCGATTCCCGCGGAGCGGGTGAGCTGTCTCGTTTGCAGCAACTCACGTCTGCCGCCATCGATAAGCTTGCTTCCACAAGCACGATCGTTGCCGACCGTAGGCGCAGTGCACTGGATCGCTCCCATGAGATTGAGATCGAGATCGAAGAGCAGAAAGCGCGCTCAGAGCGCTTCGTCCGTGAACGTGCGACGAACACGGTTAGTCTTGAAGAAGCGCAACGCGCTCGGGAGCGCATTGATGTCGAGGTAGAAACATACTCAAAGCGCGCGAGTGAGCTGAATGAGAAGCTCAAGCACGACGAGGGTACAATCGCAACCCTTACCGACATCTGCACAAAGCTCGAGCGCAGCATCAGTCATCTTCGCGAAGAGCGTCAGGCAATGCAGGAGACGGTGGCGAACGGGCTTGCCCATATGAAGGTGCTCGAAGGGCATGCCGCCGAGCTCGATATCCAACTTGCGCGTTTGAGCGCAGACGCAAAGCATGCCCAGACCGAGGCAGAAACGCTCGAGGATACGTTGCGCAGTGTTGATGCGCAGGAAAAACATGCGCGTGAACTCGTGGGAACATGTTTGCAAGCACGCACGCGCGCCCAGGCGGCAAGCGATGATGCGGCTTCCGCGGAGAAAGCTATTGCTGCCCAAATCGAGGCGCTCGAAGAGCTCGAGCGGAAGGAAGCGGCGCTTTCCGGTCATGCCCGCGAAGCAGTCGAGGCTTATTTGACCGAGCAGGCTGACACCTTCTCCACCTTGTCCCATACGATCAAAACCGATGATGGGTACGAAGGCATCACCGAGACGCTGTTGGGTCAAGAAATCAATGCAATTCTGATTCAAGACTCATCAACGCTGCTCAAGGTCTATCGCGAAGCCGACCTTGCGAGTGCTGACGGCCCGGTAACGTTTGTGATCACCGACGAGGGCTCTTCACGCACCTTGAGCTCCCATCCTGCCTATGACCTGGGATACGGAACGAAACTTATCGACCATATCACGTGCGAAAGTGCTTCATTTCCTGCGGTCGACGCGCGGCTTTGGGACGTCGTTGTTGTTGATGACATTGACGAGGCGCTCAGTGCACACCGTGCGGATACCTTCGGTTATCGTTTCGTCACGAAGGACGGCTGTATCGTTTGGCCATCCGGTATGGTCACCATTGGTCAGAACGTGGTCGACGATGCCGGAGTACTCAAACGCCTCAAACGGATAGAGGAGCTGAAGCGCACCCTCACATCCGCCCACGATGCCTCAGTGCACGCGCAAGCTGATGCTGAAGAAGCGCAAGAGGCGCTTCGCCATGCTCAAGAGGAAAGTCTCAAACTCACCGAGAGCCTCGCCACACTCAAGGGTTCGGCTCAAAGCGCCCGTGCCTTGGCGGACCAAAGCGCTGAAAAACTCGGGAGCGCCCGGCGTGAGCTCGAGCGCTTGCAAACACTGCGGGCGGAAGCGGAGCAGGAGGTTCAAACCGCGCGCCCTGATTCTGAGAAAATTGCTGAGCGCATCGAAGCGGAGCAGGCAGAGCTTGCGCGTACACGTGAGGAGCTTGCCCGCATAAGCGACGAGGCTGCTCCTTTGAAAGAGGAACTTCCCCAGTGCACCGAATCGCTTTCTGCCGCGAAGCTCGAAGCGGCGAAGATTGCCGAGCGTCTCACCTATGTTCGCCGTGTGAACGACAGGTATACCGAGGATATCGAGCAAGCTGAGCGCACGGTGCGTGATGCGTCCGAGCTTTTGCGCATCAAACGCGCGAGCGCGGAGCGGATTATCCCGATACTTGCTCTTCTTGCGCAGATCAGCGAGGCTGCGAAGGCGCACCTTGCCCAGACTGAGCAAGCGGCGCTCAACGCGCGGCAGGCAAACTCCGGGGTTCACAAGGAGCTTTCCGACCTGCGCGATACGCTGCGCGGCGTGCAAGCAAAGCTCGACCATGCCCATGAGGAGCTTTCTGCTATTCGCGTCGATAAGGCAAAGCTCGGCATTCAGGTCGAAACGGCGGTCAGCGTCATCGTTGATGAATGCGCCTGCCCGCTTGACCGCGCGCTTTCCCTTCCCGCGCTCGATGACCGCATGGGTGCGGAGGATGAGGCGTTTCGGCTGACCAAACGCATCGCCAATCTTGGGACGATCAACCCTGACGCAGCGCAGGAATACGATGAGCTTAAGAAGCGCTATGACTACTTCTCCGAGCAACTCGATGACTTGAGAAGCGCGGCGAAGTCCCTCACGCGGATCGATCGTATCATCGAGCAGCGGATGAAGGACGATTTCGTCAAGACCTTCGATGCGGTGGATCACAATTTCCAGGAGATCTTCTCTATGCTCTTTCCCGGAGGACGGGGCTATCTTGCTCTCGATGACCCTGAGGATATCGAACATACCGGCATCGAGGTCAACGCCCAGCCTGCAGGCAAGCGGATTGCGAAGATGTCGCTCATGTCGGGTGGTGAGAAATCGCTTACGGCGCTCGCGCTTCTGTTCGCCTTGTATCGCACGCGCGCCACACCGTTTTATATTCTCGATGAGGTCGAAGCGGCGCTCGATGATACGAACCTAAGGCGGCTTGTGTCCTTCATCAACGACATGCGCGCTTCAACGCAGCTCATCTTGATCACCCACCAGCGGCGCACGATGGAGACAGCTGACGTGCTTTTCGGCGTTTCCATGCAAGCCGATGGCGTGACTAAAGTGGTCTCTCAAAAGCTGTAAACCGCGTCTAAAAGCTATAAAATGAACCGATGCGATCGATTGTGCCGGTGTGAAAGAGGTCGGTTATGGGATTTTTCTCCCGCATACAACAAGGTCTTGCCAAATCGCGGACCAAGCTCAAGGAAAGCTTGAATGTTCTTTTCGAGAACGGTCCTGATCTTGATGACGATTTTTGGGATGATCTCGAAGAGACGCTGATCTTGAGCGATATCGGAGCATCAGCGGCGGATACGATCGTATCAAACCTTCGTGACCGCTCAGTGAGACTTGCGCTTCCTGATGCCTATGCTGTGCTCGATCTACTTGAGGACCAGATCGCCGATATCTTCGTCGAAGCCGAAGAGGAAGATCCTGAGTCAAAAGAGCTTCTGCTCTTCGTTGGGATCAACGGTACCGGAAAAACCACGACGGTGGGCAAGCTTGCCAAAGAGGCAACGGATGCGGGGCGGCGTGTGATCTTGGGATCAGCCGATACGTTTCGCGCGGCTGCTATCGAGCAGCTTGAGGTATGGGCAAAGCGGGCGCAGGTGGAAATGGTCACCCGTGAGCGCGGTGCTGATCCGGCAAGCGTGTGCTATGACACCATCGAGCGCGCTGAGCTCATTGATGCCGATCTGGTGCTCATCGATACCGCGGGGCGTCTCCATACCTCGGCAGATCTCATGCGTGAGCTTGAGAAAGTAGTCGCTATCACGCGCAAGCGCTCGAAGATCCCCGTGAAATGTATTCTTGTCATCGATGCGACGACGGGGCAGAACGGGCTTACCCAAGCGAAGGAATTCGACCGCGCACTCAAACTCGACGGACTCATCGTAACGAAGCTCGACGGAACGGCGAAGGGAGGCATCGCGTGTGCGATCTCCCATGAGCTCGGATTGCCGATTTTGAAGATCGGCGTAGGTGAGGGAATCGATGACCTCAAGGATTTTGACGCCCATGAATTCGCGCGGGCGCTCATCGGCAACATTGATGAGAGAGATCGTCAAGCAGCCGATGACGAGCCTGACGACGAGGCATAATGCGATGGCATGTCCGATGATGCCGCATGATCTTTTGATGAAACGCGCATATGTGATACCTGCGATAAGGAGTGTCCTATGTTAGAGAGTCTCTCTTCACGTTTGCAAGGCGTATTCTCCCGGCTTCGCTCGAAAGGGCGTTTGAGCGAAGATGACATCAATGACGCCATGCGCGAGATTCGCCTTGCGCTGCTTGAGGCGGACGTGAACTTCAAGGTCGTCAAAACCTTCATCAAGAACACGAAAGAGCGCTGCCTCACGAGCGAGGTCATGGAGTCGCTCACGCCGGCGCAAAATGTCACCAAGATCGTTTTGGACGAATTGACGGAGCTCTTGGGTCGGACGGATGCGAAGTTGAATCTCTCAGGCAGGATCCCCAACGTGATTATGCTCGTGGGATTGCAGGGCTCGGGCAAAACGACCGCGTGCGCGAAACTCGCCTACAAGCTGAAGAGCGAGGGTCATGCACCTCTGCTCGCCGCTTGTGATATCTATCGTCCTGCGGCAGCGGATCAGCTGGAAACGCTCGGCAGTGAGATCGGCGTGCGCGTCTATCGCGAAGACGGCGCTGATCCTGTCCAGATCGCCCAGCATGCGATCGAGGACGCTATCGCCAATCTGCGCGATGTTGTCATCATCGACACGGCGGGTCGGTTGCATGTGGATGAAGCCATGATGGAGGAAGCTGCTGCTATCAAGGCGGCACTCGAGCCCGAAGAGGTGCTCATGGTGGTGGATGCCATGACCGGTCAGGACATCGTTTCTGTGGTTCAGGCATTCGCCGAACAGGTCGATTTCGATGGCGTCATCATGTCGAAGATGGATGGCGACGCGCGCGGCGGCGGTGCGCTTTCGGTGCGCGAAGTGACGGGCAAGCCGATCAAATTCATCTCCTCGGGAGAAAAACCCGATTCGCTTGAGGCATTCCATCCCGACCGTATGGCGAAGCGTATCCTCGGGATGGGAGATGTCGTCTCTCTGATCGAGAACGCGGTGCGTGTCCAACAAGAGGAGCAGGAGCAGATCGAAGCTGAGCGCATGGCGCGCGGCAATATCACGCTCAACGACTTCATCATGATGAACAAGCAGGTTCGGAAAATGGGCGGCATCGGCAAGCTCATCTCTGCGATGCCGGGCGGGGATAAGATGCTCGGTGAAGGCAAGGTCGACGAGGGTGCGCTCGACGATATGGTCGTGATCATCAATTCCATGACTAAAGAGGAGCGCGAAAAGCCCGAGGTTCTCAACGGTTCGCGCCGTGCGCGTATCGCACGGGGTGCCGGGGTGAGCGTTACCGACGTCAATGCGCTCATGAAGAAGTACAACGAGACGCGCAAGATGGTCAAAAAGATGGTCGGGAGTTTCGACGCACGTCAATCTAAGAAGGGCAAGAAGGGGAAACGGAAGCGGCGCGGCATGTCCATCCCCGGTTTGGCTGGCATGAATATGTCCGATCTCAAGGCATTGAAAAACATGATGGAAAGCCAAAACGAACGGTAGCGTAACAAACGCTTCTATCTGGTGATATCTTTTCCGGAGGCGACTACCGTAGAAGCATCTTGAAATCTCGATCTCGAGGAGTTTACGATGCTTACCTTAGGCTGCCATCTATCAAAAAAAGAGGGATACCTTTTCATGGCGAAAGAAGCGGTATCTATTAACGCCAACACGTTCCAATTCTTCACGCGGAACCCTCGGGGTGGCGCGGTTGCCGAGCTTGATTTGAAGGACATCGAAGCCTACCTTGCCTATGCCAAGGAGCACGGCATTGAAACCATTTGCGGGTATGCTCCCTATGATATCGAGCCAGCAAGCCCTGATATGTCCAAGCGTGATTTCGCCGTATCGGTGATGACGCAGGACATCAATCGTCTCGAGCATATTCCGGGGCAGTTCTATCTTGTGCGTCCCAGCAGTGCGCCTGAAAGCACGGAAGAGGAGAGCATCAAGCATATCTCTGCTACGTTCAACCAGGTCCTCGACCCTGCACAGACCACCACGGTGCTCGTTGATATTCAGGCAGGGGAGGGCAATCAGGTCGGCTATACCTTCGAGCAGATTGCTCAGATGCTCGAGGGCATCAAGCTTGCAGACAAGATGGGAGTGTGCGTTGATACAAGCGCTCTTTGGGCGGCAGGATACGATATCAAAAACGACCTCGACGGCGTATTAGATTCCTTCGATTCCATCATCGGGCTTGACAAACTCAAAGCCGTTCATCTCAACGATTCCAAAGAAACGCTGGGAAGCAAGGTGAATCGTCATGCCCTCATTGGCGAGGGCGTGCTTGGATTCGACACACTTGCAGCGTTCATGAACGCAAAGAGACTTGCTGGGCGCGCGTTCTATCTTGAGGAGCCGCATGCCACGCTCGTCACCTACGAGCGCGACATCGAACGTTTCAGGAAAGCTTATACCGGCGCATAGAGACTCACTTTCGCGACCCTTTTCCCGTGGACCCTCAACTTAGAGAGGGTCCACTTTTTTATGTGCTGTAAACGATGCGGGTATCGTATAATCTATCGCCGTATGCAACATCCTATATCAAGAGTCGGGGAAGAGAGTTGGCTTGCTGATCCCGACACCAACCTGGCATGCATGCTGCCAAGGTGGTCCCGCCATCATCGATGAAGGAGGAATCTATGAGCGCGAGCGAGAACACGTATCTTTTCACTTCAGAATCCGTTACCGAAGGACATCCTGACAAGATCTGCGATCAGATTTCGGATGCTATTTTGGATGCCATACTCAAAAAGGAAGCAGAGCTCGAAGCGAGCGGGTATGTCGATCAGGACGGTATTCCGGCTGATGTCTCCCAGGTGAGGTGTGCCTGTGAGACGCTCACGACCACGGGAACGATTTTCATTACTGGCGAGATCCGTACGCAGGCCTATGTCGATGTGCAACAGATCGCACGCGACGTGGTCAAAGAGATCGGATATGATCGCGCGAAGTACGGTTTTGACGCCAATACCTGCGCGGTCATGAGCTCTATCCATGAGCAGTCACCCGATATCGCGCGCGGTGTCGATGAGTCGTTCGAGGAGAAAGAGCGCAGTGGGGGAGCTGATGACCCTTACAGCAATATCGGTGCCGGGGATCAGGGCATGATGTTTGGCTTTGCGTGCAACGAGACCCCCACGCTCATGCCGATGCCCATCTACCTTGCACATCGTTTAAGTGAGCGTTTGACTGAGGTGCGCAAGAACAACACGCTTTCGTTTTTGCGTCCTGACGGGAAAACGCAGGTGTCAGTGCGCTACGAAGATGACAAGCCCGTTGCTGTGGAAGCGGTTGTGGTATCAACGCAGCATTCTGAGGATGTCGATCAGGAGACGCTTGTGGAAGCCATCATCGCGAATGTTATTGACCCGGTCTTTGAGGAAGAACACATCTCTTTGGACGAGAACGCGAAGATCTATGTCAACCCCACCGGGCGTTTTGTGATCGGTGGCCCCATGGGCGATAGCGGTCTTACGGGACGCAAGATCATCGTCGATACCTATGGTGGCATGGGTCGTCATGGCGGTGGCGCTTTTTCTGGAAAAGATTGCACGAAGGTCGACCGCTCTGGTGCATATGCAGCGCGCTGGGTTGCCAAGAACGTCGTTGCTGCCGGGCTTGCTGACAAATGCGAGGTCCAGCTTGCCTATGCGATCGGCGTGGCAAATCCTGTCAGCGTTATGGTTGAGACGTTCGGCACGAACCATGTTCCCGTGAAGGACATCGAGCGTGCCATCACGTCCACCTTCGACCTGCGTCCGGGCGCCATCATCGATGAGCTCGACTTGCGTCGTCCGATCTACCAGAAGACGGCAGCGTATGGGCATTTCGGTCGCGAACTTCCCGAATTCACTTGGGAGCAGACGAATCGGGTCGATGAGCTGAAGGCTGCGTGTTCGCTATAAACCCGCCCGGCGCATCGGTGAAGCTGGCTTCAGTTATACTCGATATCCCCACGAAGGCGCTCGGTGAGCCCTATACCTATCTTGTGCCCGCCGATGAGGATGTGCAGGTCGGTTGCGCGGTCTTAGTGCCGTTCGGTCATCGCAAGGCAGTCGGCTTCGTGGTGGCGCTTAACGACAGCAATGAGCCAAGTGACAAGCTCAAAGCCATCGAGGCGGTCTTGACCGATCCTTCGTTCGACGAACAAGGAGCGGCGTGCGCAGATTTCCTCTCGAAGCGCTATGTGGCGCCTCTTGCGAATTGCATCAGGCTTTTCACGCCCCCCGGATCGACGCCGAAGGTCAAGCGCACGCGTGAAGGACAATGGATTGTCCAGCGCCCGACCGTTCGAGATGTCTCGGATGTGTGGGTCAAGCGCGGACCTGAGTTCGAAAGTTTCACACCCAAGGCGAATGCCCATAAGCAGATTGCACTTATGAGCACGCTTGAGCAGGGTGAGATCAAAGTAAGTGAACTTCGGTGTCTCTACGGCGAGGTGTCGTCCACCTTGAAAACGCTCGAGCGCAAGGGAGTTGTCACCCTCGAAGAACGCCGCTTGATCCGCAGTGCCGATTTGGGCAACTTGGGCGTGTATGGCACGCATGCGGCATTCTCGAAAGAGGATCTGACACCGGGGCAGTCATCAGCGCTTGCGGTGATCGAGCGCGCGATGGACGATGCGTGTGGCAAAAGCGTCCTCATTGATGGCGTGACCGGCTCCGGCAAGACCGAGGTATATCTTCAAGCGATCGAACGAGTGCTTCGCGAAGGGAAAAGCGCAATCGTACTCGTTCCCGAGATCTCGCTCACGCCGCAGACTGTTGCCCGTTTTCGGGGGCGCTTCGGCGACATTGTCTGCGTCATGCATTCCAAAATGAGCCAAGGGGAGCGCTTCGATCAATGGGAGATGATCAAGCAAGGCGTGTTCCGCGTAGTAGTGGGTGCGCGCAGTGCCTTGTTCACCCCTGTTTCAAACCTTGGGCTCATCGTCATTGATGAGGAACATGAGACAACGTACAAGCAGGAGAGTGCGCCGCGCTATGTTTCGCGCGAAGTTGCCTCATGGCTTGCACACGCACATGGCGCAACGCTTGTGCTTGGTTCAGCCACACCCTCAATCGATGCCCTTTATAAAGTAAAGACCGATCCTGCCTGGTCGTATGCATCGCTTCCCGAGCGCACGAATAATAGCCCCCTTCCCAAGATCGATATCATCGATATGACCGAGCAGTCCGCACGTGGGAAGCAGACCTTGTTTTCCGCGCAGCTCATCTCAGCGCTCAAAGAAGAACTTGCGCAGGATCATAAAGTGGTCTTGCTTTTGAACCAGCGGGGGTTCGCGCGCTTTCTTTTGTGCCAAGAGTGTGGGTTTGTTCCCGAATGCAAGTATTGTGCGACCACGCTCACCTACCACGAGCGGGGAAACAAGCTGATGTGCCACCACTGTGGCTATACCGTTGCCGCACCTGCGTCATGCCCTTCGTGCGGGAGCCCCTATCTCGCAAAGCGCGGTGCGGGGACCCAGCGGATCGAAGATGAGCTGCATGCGCTTCTGAGTTCGGATGGAACGCCGGAGATTGCCGGTATTGCGCATGATGACTTTTCCGATGTTGAGATCATCCGTATGGATGCGGACACGACGGCGACGAAAGGCGCACATCAATCACTGCTTGAGCGGTTCGCTGAGGCGAAGCGCTCAGTGCTCCTCGGTACGCAGATGATCGCAAAAGGACTCGATTTCGACGACGTTACCTTGGTCGGAATCATCAATGCCGACACCCAGCTTCACCTTCCCGATTTCCGCTCTGCCGAGCGCACCTTCGATCTCATTGAGCAGGTTGCAGGGCGTGCGGGCAGAGGAATGCTTGACGGTCGCGTGCTCGTTCAAACCTACGAGCCCGAGTGCATTGCCATCACCGCGGCTGCTCAGTATGATCGTGAGGCATTTTTGCGCAGCGAACTTCCAAAGCGCAAGATTCTCGGATACCCGCCTTTCGTGCGTATGGCGAATATCCTTGTGTGGGGCAAAGACGAGCGTGTCGTATCGGAAGTGGCGGCAGCGCTGCATGATAAGCTTGTCCAGGTCGCACGAGCAGCGTCTGAGGATGTTGAGGTGCTCGCGGCAACGCCCTCGGCCATCGAGCGCATTCGGGGGGACTGGCGGTGGCATATCGTTATCAAGTGCCCCCACATATTCGATCTGCCAGCACTGTTGTTTGATTTCGAGAAGCAGCGCAAAGTCGATCCCCGGGTGAATGTCGCGATCGATATCGACCCTGCTGACCTGCTCTAGCGGGGAAGCCTTTTGTGGATGTGCGCCTTTTCGCTCTGCTTGAAGTATCTGCAAAACATGTCCGAGTGCGAAGGATTGCAAAATCTGAAATGAATGGTATCCTATACGTTCGGAAATTTTCACTATCTTGGTGAAAGTCTACCTTGAAGCTGATGATCGAAAGGAATACCGCGTGGTCGCTACATCCAAAAGTGCGGAATCCAAGCAAAAGAAAAAAACTTCGAAACCATCGGAACGTAAAAAGGTCAAAAAGGAACAACCCAAAAAAGAGAATATCGATACCGACGTCGTTGATGAAGAACTCGACGAAGATGCTGTTGAGATCGATATCGAGAACCAAGTGCCCATCGAAGAGCCAGCGGGGGATGAGAGCGATGATGCTGAGAGCATTCTTGAGAACATCCCTGAAGAGGAGCTGAAGGCAACCGTTGACGTGCAGCTTCCGAAGATCAAGTCCAGCCGCTCGAAAGCAAAGTCGCGCAGGCGCAGTGCCGATACGAATGTGACGATGCTTACGGGAGACCCGGTGCGTATGTATCTGAAAGAGATCGGAAAAGTACCCTTGCTCACCGCGGCGGAAGAGATCGACCTTGCCATGAAGATCGAAGCGGGTGTTGCGGCAACGGAGGAGCTCGAGGCATATGAGGAGCGTGGCGAAGAGTTAACGCGGCGCGACAAGAGGCGTTTGACCCGCGTCGAGCAGGTCGGCATTGATGCAAAGCAGGCGCTCATCGAAGCGAACCTGCGCTTGGTCGTCTCCATTGCGAAGCGCTATGTCGGGCGCGGCATGCTTTTCCTCGATCTCATCCAAGAGGGCAACCTCGGACTCATCAGGGCTGTCGAGAAGTTCGACTATACCAAGGGATTCAAGTTCTCCACCTATGCAACATGGTGGATCAGGCAAGCTATCACCCGTGCTATCGCTGACCAGGCGCGCACGATTAGGATTCCCGTCCACATGGTTGAGACCATCAACAAGCTCGTGCGCATCCAGCGGCAACTTCTCCAGCAGCTCGGACGCGAACCAACGCCCGAAGAGATCGGTGAGGAGATGGGGCTTCCGCCTGAGCGTGTCCGCGAGATACAGAAGATCTCTCAAGAGCCGGTATCGCTCGAAACGCCCATCGGTGAGGAAGAGGATTCCCAGCTGGGTGATTTCATCGAAGATGAGGCGGCAGTGGTGCCTCCCGATGCTGCGAGTTTCTCCATGCTTCAGGAGCAGTTGGGCAAGGTACTCGATGGCCTTGCTGAGCGTGAGCGCAAGGTGATCAGTCTGCGGTTCGGCCTCGAAGACGGGCATCCGCGTACCTTGGAAGAAGTCGGCAGGGAATTCGGGGTCACGCGCGAGCGTATTCGCCAGATTGAAAGCAAGACGTTGGCGAAGCTTCGGCACCCGTCCCGATCATCCAAGCTGAAAGACTACTTGGAGTATTAAAGCTCTTGCGCCGCTGATACTTTTCGCTATAATAGCAAAGCGGCTCTGGTTGCCAACATATTCCTCGGTAGCTCAACGGCAGAGCATCCGGCTGTTAACCGGAGGGTTGTAGGTTCGAATCCTACCCGAGGAGCCAGAAGATCAACGAGCCAGTCAATTATGTGACTGGCTCGTTTTTTGATATTCATTAGGATTTAAACTGTTGGTTCGACCAACGTTGTACGCTTGTCGCACAACGTTCGACGCGAGTGTCAAGGTGACGTATGCGTCTGGAGTTGAAATATTGAATCCAATATTTCAACGAAAACTTGACACGAGCGAATCCTACCCGAGGAGCCATAAAAATATAAACGCCCGAAAGGGCGTTTTTTATTTGCCGGGAAGGATTTAAACCTATTAGTCGCAGAAACGAATCAGGTTGATGTAGACAATATGCCCATCGAGATGTCAGTCAGGAAGCCTCCGAAGTCAGATT
>CAZFGW010000014.1:0-55043 GCA_964518575.1 uncultured Eggerthellaceae bacterium | reverse complement strand
GCATCATTTCGCCATCGTCGACGAGGTCGACTCCATTCTCATCGACGAGGCGCGCACCCCGCTCATCATCTCGGGCGCGGGCAGCCAGGCTGCTGAGACCTACAAGAAATTCGCGTCGGTCATGCCCCGGCTGAAGCTGGATGAGGATTTCGAGATGGATGAGGCGAAGCGCACGATCAACGCCACCGAGGTCGGACTCGAGCGCATCGAGAGCATGCTCGGCATCGAAGACATCTACGCCGATCCTTCAGGACAGCTTGCGAACCATCTCCAACAAGCGCTCAAAGCGCAGTTCTTGTTCCATCGCGATATCGACTACGTGCTCGTTGACGGCGAGATCAAGATCGTCGACGAGTTCACGGGACGTATCATGGAGGGCAGGCGCTATTCAGAGGGTCTGCATCAAGCCATTGAGGCGAAAGAGCACGTGAAGGTGCGCGAGGAAAACCAGACGCTCGCTACGATCACGCTGCAGAATTACTTCAGGCTCTACGACAAGCTGGCGGGCATGACGGGTACCGCGATGACTGAAGACGCCGAGTTCAGGCAGATCTACAACTTGCCCGTATTCGCTATTCCGCCGAACAAGCCTGTCATCCGCGACGACCTGAACGATCTGGTGTACCGCACGGTCGATGCGAAATTCAACGCGGTTGCCGACGATGTTGCACGGCGTAATGCAGCTGGTCAGCCCTGCTTGATCGGTACCGTTTCGATCGAAAACTCCGAGCGGCTCTCCCGCTTGTTGGACAAGCGTGGCATCAAGCATGAAACGCTCAACGCAAAGCACCATGAGCGTGAGGCGCAGATCGTGGCGCAGGCGGGCCGTGTCGGGGCGGTCACCATCGCAACGAACATGGCTGGTCGTGGTACTGACATCTTGCTCGGGGGCAATCCCGAGGTGCTCGCCAAAGACATTCTGCGTGAGCGCGGTTTCGATCCCGATGCAGCCGAGCTCGATGAAGACGGCGAAAAGAATCCCGATTTTGCAACGAGTGCGGATGTCGAAGACGCACTGCGCGAGGCAAAGGAAATCTGCAATAAGGAACAGCAGATTGTGCGCGAAGCGGGCGGTCTTTGCGTCATCGGAACCGAGCGCCATGAATCGCGGCGTATCGATAACCAGCTCCGTGGTCGTTCTGGACGTCAAGGCGACCCGGGTGTGACGCAGTTCTACCTCTCACTCGAAGACGACCTCATGCGTCTTTTCGGGGGCAACCGCATGGATACCATCTCGAATATGATGCAGAAGACCGGTCTTGAGGACGATATGCCCATCCAGGCATCGATGGTGTCGAAGTCGATCGAGAGCGCGCAGCGCCAGGTCGAGTCGATGCATTTCGCTGCCCGTAAGAATGTCCTGGAATATGACGACGTCATGAACCTCCAGCGTAAGGCAATCTATGAGGAGCGCAATGCCATCCTTGACGGCAAGGACATGGAGGAGCGGATCCCCTCCATCATTGCCGATGCAGTTGATGACGAGGTCGCGAAAGTACTCGCCGACAATCCCGATGACGAGGCGCTCGATCTTCACGCGCTCGATATCTGGGCGGCGAATATGACGGGGCGCACCGAGTTTAAGATCGATCAGGTCGATCACGACGAAGAGCCTGAAGAGATCGAGCGAGCGCTGAACGAATACCTTGACGGATTGTATGCGGACAAGCGTAACCTCTTAGGTGAGCCGGTCATGAAGTCGCTTTCAGCGCAGGTGATGCTTCGGATCATGGACGCGCGCTGGATGGCGCATCTGCAGGAGATGGATTACCTGAAGACAGGCATCGGTCTGCGCGCGATCGGGCAGCGCGACCCGCTTGTTGAATACAAGAACGAAGCCTACAAGGCGTTCGAATCGCTGACCGCCAACATGTATGACGATTTCCTGCGGACGCTTCTTAGGCTTGAAATTGCCGTACAGGCACAGCCGCTTGAAGAAAAACCTGCGGAGAAGGAGATGTTCTATTCCTCTCCCGAATCTGCGCTCGAGTCGACGTCGGCAGGGCAGGCGGCAACGCGTGCTGCAACGAATGCCGGGATGCCGCAAGCGGCAAAACCCGCAGCGCAAAAGGCGACCACGTTTGTGAAGGACAAGGAAGACCCCTTCGCCAACGTCGGCAGAAACGATCCATGCCCCTGCGGAAGCGGGCTCAAGTACAAGAAGTGCCATGGCAAATAGCGCGCTTTCCGACGCCCGTGCGCGTCTTGACGATGCACGGGGCTTTCTCCATATCGATGAATTACTGACCCAGATCGATGATCTGGAGAAGGAGATGTCCGATCCCGCCTTTTGGGATGATGTCGCTCATGCTCAAGCGATCTCGAAGCAGGCATCGTCGCTGCGCGATGTTGTCGGCGAATTCAATGCTGCCGAAGCGAAGTTCGAAGACGCTCAGGCGGCGGATGAGCTTGCCCATGAAGATGAGGCGTTCGCCGCAGAATACGAGAGCGCAATGGCAGATCTTGCCCGTATGCTCGACTCCCTTGAGGTGTCCTCGTGGTTCAGCGGGCGCTTCGATGCGGGAGATGCAATCCTGTCCATCAATCCCGGTCAGGGCGGTCTGGAAGCGCAGGATTGGACCGAGATGCTGTACAAGATGTATCGCCACTATGCCGAAGATAAAGGCTGGAGCGTTGAGATCCTTGATCTCGTTCCCGGCGAGGGGATTGGGCTTGACAAGGCGGTCATGCAAATCGGGGGGCGCAACGCCTTTGGCATGTTGAGCTCTGAGGCGGGCGTGCACCGGCTCGTGAGAATTTCACCCACCGACGACAAGAAACGCCGCCATACAACGTTCGCCGGTGTGGAGGTTCTGCCTGTTCTTCCCGATGATATTGAAGTTGAGATCAACCCCAGCGATGTGCGCGTTGATGTGTATCGCTCAAGTGGTCCGGGCGGTCAGTGCGTGAATACCACCGACTCGGCAGTGCGACTGACCCATCTGCCGACGGGTATTGTGGTGACCTGCCAGAACGAAAAAAGCCAGCTACAGAACAAAGAGGCGGCATTTCGGGTACTCCGCGCCAAACTCTACGAGCTCGAAGAGCAGAAACGCCGTGAGGAGATCGACGGACTGCGCAAGGACAAGATGGATAACTCCTTCGGCAGCCAGATCAGAAACTACGTGCTCTATCCCTATCAGCTCGTGAAGGATGTGCGCACGGGCATCGAAACGGGCAATGTTGACGCTGTTCTCAACGGACAGCTCGAGGAATTCATCCTCGGCTACCATAAGTGGCGCGTGACGTCCGACGACGTTGGGTAGTGCCGCGCCATTTACAGGGTGCAATGCCATTTGCCGCAGGCGAACATGACGCCGTCGGTTTCATTGGGTAAGATGATTCCACCAAGCGTTCGAGCGAAAGAGGGGAAGTTGGAAACCGCACAGATTGAACAAGCAGCCAATGAGATGCGCAAGGATATCATCGAAATGATATCTGAGGCGGGAAGCGGTCATCCCGGTGGATCTCTTTCATGCATTGACATCTTGGGAGCGTTGTATCTCTCGGGCGTCATGAAGCATGATCCGGAAAACCCCGAAGACCCCGCACGCGATCGGTTTATTCTCTCGAAAGGGCATGCGGCACCGGCGCTCTATGCCGTGCTTGCACGCACTGGCTATATCCCTAAAGAGGAGCTCATGACTCTGCGCAAGCTCGGAAGCAACTTGCAAGGTCATCCCGATCGGAATCTCGTGAGCGGGGTAGAGGTATCAACGGGCTCGCTCGGACAAGGACTCTCGATCGCCTGCGGACTTGCGTGCGGTCTGCGTCTTGAGAACAACGACGCGCGCGTTTTCACGCTGCTCGGAGACGGGGAGTGTGAAGAGGGGCAGGTGTGGGAGGCTGCGATGTTCGCCGCCCATCAAAAGCTCGACCACATGATCGCGATCATTGACCATAACGGTCTGCAGATCGATGGTGCTATCCAAGAGGTGTGCAACCCTGAGGATCTGAAAGCGAAGTTCACCTCGTTTGGCTGGGATGTCACCGAGGTCGACGGGCATGATGTAGCCGCTCTGATCGATACATGCACAAAAGCACGTGCAACCCTTGAAGGTAAGCCTCACGCGATCATCGCGCACACGGTCAAGGGCAAAGGCGTCTCATTCATGGAGAACGTTGCCTCGTGGCATGGCAAAGCGCCGAATGAAGAAGAGACTGCGACGGCGCTTCGGGAGTTAGCGGCGAAGATCGAAAGGGGCGCATAGATGATCGAGTTCGCAAGCGCAGAGATGCGCGCGCAGAAAAAAGCGACGCGTGCCGCCTATGGAAAGACATTGACCGAGCTCGCGCTTTCCGGTTTGCCGGTCGTCGCCGTCGATGCTGACCTGTCTGGTTCCACCACGACGGCTGCATTCGCCTCCTCAAGTTCTGAACATGCGCACAGGCTTTTCAATGTCGGTATCGCTGAACAGAATATGATCGGCGTTGCGGCGGGGCTCGCGCTTGCGGGGCAGATCCCGTTCACGGGCTCGTTCGCCGTTTTCGGAACGGGGCGCGCCTATGACCAAATACGCAACACGATCTGCTACTCGAACCTCAACGTGAAGATTGCACCCACGCATGCGGGGATCTCGGTCGGTCCCGATGGAGGGTCGCATCAGATGCTTGAAGATATCGCGCTCATGCGTGTTATCCCGAATATGACCGTGCTCGTTCCCGCTGATTATTCCGCCTGTGTGAGCGCCATCAAGCTTGCCGCGAAAACGCAAGGACCGGTCTATATCCGCATGGGTAGGGCAGCGGTTCCGTACGTGTATGCTGAGCAGACCGAGCTTGAGATCGGGCGGGCATATGTGGTGCGCGAAGGCAGCGATGTGACCATCATCGCCTGCGGGGTGGAGATCCGAGAAGCCCTAATTGCGGCAGCGCAGCTTGCTGAGGAGGGCATCTCTGCCGAGGTCATCGATGCTTTCAGCGTCAAGCCGCTCGATAAGGAAACCATTCTTGGCTCTGTTGCGAAAACGGGATGCGCGGTCGTTGCCGAGGAGCACTCGGTCATCGGAGGCCTCGGAGATGCGGTTGCGTCTCTGCTCGCAGCCGAGAAGCCTGTTCCCTGCGAATTCATTGGCATGCGCGATCGTTTTGGAAAATCGGGTGAGTTCGAAGAACTCCTTGCATATTTCGAGCTCGATGCTGCCGCGATCGCCCGCGCCGCGAAAAAGGTATGCGAACGCGTTGATAATTGCTAAAATTATGTAAGGTTACAGTGAATATTATTCGAACGGAGCAGAAACTGTGGCATTAGATCGAGGTCGTAACAGACTGAATCAACAGGGTGTCAAAAGACCTGTTCACTCGGTGCAACAGGTTGGCGCAGTGGGCAGACCGCGGAGCAAAACGCAGCTCACCTCGCAGCTTTCCCAAGCGCTTCCCGTCTTGGATCCCTCAGAGGGCAAAGCTCAGCTTGGGACGCCGGTCATCACATTCGATCACGTGACGAAAATCTATCCGGCGCAGCCGAACAAGCCTGCACTCTCGGATGTTTCCCTGCAGATTTACGCAGGGGAATTCCTTTTCCTCGTCGGTCATTCCGGTTCGGGAAAATCAACGTTTATCAAGCTTCTGACGCGTGAAATCAAGCCGACGCAGGGGCATATCTATGTTGCTGATGAGGACCTGAGTTCCATGCGCAATTGGCGCGTTCCCTATCTCAGGCGCAACATCGGATGCGTGTTCCAGGACTTCAAACTCCTGCCGAACAAAACGGTGTTTGAAAACGTCGCATTCGCGCTTGAGGTTATCGGGAAGAGCAAGCACGTCGTGAAAACGCAGGTGCCCGAGGTACTGAGGCTTGTCGGTTTGCAGGAGAAATTCGGCAAGAAGCCTGACCAGCTCTCCGGTGGCGAACAGCAAAGGGTTTCTATTGCGCGCGCCATCGTCAACCGTCCGCCGCTTCTGATTTGCGACGAGCCCACAGGAAATCTCGACCCGCAAACATCGCGCGGAATCATGGATTTGCTTGAAAGGATCAACAGAACCGGTACCACCGTGTTAGTGGCAACTCACGATCGCGAGATGGTCGACAATATGCGCCGGCGCGTGATCGCACTGGATCGCGGTCATCTTACTCGTGACCAGGACAGGGGGGTGTACGGCTTCGATGTCTAGTATCGGGTATTTCTTCAAGGAGTCGCTGCAGGGGTTTGTACGTAATCTCTCGACGGCACTCGGTTCGATCATAACCATTTTCTTGTCCCTGCTCATCATCGGGGTGTTCATGGTCATGGCTGCCATGATCGACAACCTCATGAAGTCGGTGGAAAGCGAAGTTACCATCACCGCCTACGTTGCCGATGATGCGCCCCAGGCGGATATCGAGCGGGTCATGAACACCATCTCATCAATGAACGATGTGGCAAGCGTGTCATTCACGACCAAGGAACAGGCGCTGGAGAAGTTCAGCGAGTCGATGACCTCGAACCCCGAGATCATCGAGCAGCTTGATGGCACCAATCCGCTGCCTGCCTCCATTGATATCGAAATGGCGGTGCCGCAATCGGTTGAAACCGTTGCGGCAGCCATTGAGGAAGATGCGGTATATAGTCAGATCTGCGAGGATCCGAACAATGTCGCCGATTCCATCAAGTACGGGCAGGGCACCGTTGAGCGGCTCTTCCAGATCACGACCTATGCGCGCTATATCGGCATCGCGTTGATCATCCTTTTGATCTTCATTGCGCTTGTGTTCATCAACAACACCATCCGCCTCGCCATTCTCGCGCGGCGCAAGGAAATCTCCATCATGCGGCTCGTGGGTGCTTCCAACGGCTTCATCCGCGGTCCCTTCCTCATGGAAGGTGCCCTGCATGCGCTCATCGGATCGCTGCTTGCGGTGGTGGTCATCCAGCTTCTGCGGGTGTTCGCCATACCGCCGCTGCAGAACTCTATTCGCTTCCTTGATTTCACAGTGGCTGATTCGAACTACCTCATGATCTACCTTGCGCTTATTGGGTTCGGTATCATCATCGGTCTTCTCGGTTCGGCTATCGCGATGCGCAGATACCTGAAGGTGTAGTGCCCGTACTCGAAGATGGCTGAAAAGCGCAGACAAAGCACGGCTCGCCTCAAGCAGATTTCTGCTTCCATGCGGGAGCATGCCCGTAATCGCAAGATCGCGGGTGTGTTCTTGCTGTTTTTGGGGCTGATTGTCTCATTCGTGCTGGGCTTTCTCCTGCGCTCTGACGTTGCACTCATGAACTCGCTTGGGTTCAACCTCAGTGGCACGGTCGAGGCGAACAAGGGCACCGCTGCAGCGAAATCTTCCTATGACTCAATCGGCATGCGCGTGTCTGAGGTGGAGGAGATGCTCGAGACGCAGAGCATGGACACGATCGACCTGACGGATGCCACGAAGTCGATGCTGAACGATTTGCTTGCGTCCACTCAGGATCCCTATGCGGCATATTACGACTCCGAGCGCTACGAATCCTATATCAAGGAAACCTCCGAGAAAGGCTATCTCGGTGTCGGTGTCCTGTTCGGTGACTACGATGGACGCGCCTACGTGATCGATGTCATGGAGGGATCGCAAGCTGAAGCACGCGGTGTGCAAAAAGGCGATTTTGTCCAAGCGATTGATGGCGAATCGGAGCACACGTGGTCGGCGTCCGAAGTGATCGGTGCGCTCAGTCGGGAGAACGATCAGAGCGTGGTCATCACATGGATGCGCCCGATCAGCATTGATGCTCAGCGTGGGCATGAATTCACTACAACGCTCACTTATAAAGACTACGATATTCCAAATGTCACCAAAGAGCTCTACGACAACGTCGGTTATATCTCTTTGAAGCAGATCACGGCGAATTCGGCGAGTCTTATAAAAGCGGCAATCGTCGACCTGACCGCGCAGGGGGCTCAGGCGTTCGTCCTTGATGTGCGCGACAACCCCGGTGGCTATCTCACACAATCGCTCGATATCGCCAGCTTGTTCGTGCAAAGCGGCGTGCTTGTGGGTATCGAGACGAAAGACGGCGTGAATACACGCACGGCAACGGGTACGACGCTGACCTCTGCACCCGTGGTGGTTCTCATGAACAACTACACCGCTGCCGCTGCTGAAGTGCTTGTGGCGGCACTTCAGGACAACCAGCGCGCCACCACCCTTGGGCAAAAGACCATGGGGAAGGGCTCGGTTCAGGTCGTTCGTGAGCTTTCCTTCGGCGGTGCGGTCAAGTACACGGCTGCATACTATGTGACGCCGCTCGGACACCAGATCAATGGCGTGGGCATCATGCCCGATATCGCTGTGGCGGGCAATGATCCGCAAGACAGCGACAATTCCCAGAAGCTCATTGCGATTGATTCTGCGCGTTCGCTGCTCGAAGGCGCGTAAGTGGGTCGCAGATCAGCCCGTTCGCGTGCACGATCCCATGCGTCGAAAACGAGGGGCAAGCCGCACGCTTACTCGCGCGGGCACATTCAAGTAAATCCGCGCGGCTTCGGTTTCGTGCAAACAGCAGAAGGCGAGTTCTTCATTCCGGCGTCGAAAATGCGAGATGCGTTCGACGGCGATCTTGTGGAGATCAGTCATTTGAAAAACGCCTCCACCGCCAAGCAAGATGCGAAGCACTCATCCGTGCAAGCAGGGCATCGTCCTTTCGCGCGCGTTGTGCGGGTGATCGAGCGAGCGATGAGCACGCTGGTGGGTCGTTTTGAGAAGGCGGAACCCTTTGGCGTCGTGATTCCCGAAGATCCCCGGATCAGACATGATATCTTCACGCTTCTAAGCGAGAATCCTGATATCGAAGATGGGGCGCTTGTCCGGGTGCGGATCACGCAGTACCCGACGCGCAATACGGCAGCAACGGGTGTTGTCGAAGAGGTGCTCGGAAGCGCTGATGACCTCTCGCTTTTGATCGAACGCGTCATCTCGCGGCATAAGCTTGAAACCTGCTTTAGCAATGCTGCTCTTGATGAAGCAACGCATCTTGATATCGACATCTTCGATGCGCTCGCGCAGGGCTACCGGGACATCCGTGAGCGCTTTGTATTCACGATCGATCCTGCTGATGCGAAGGATTTCGATGATGCGCTGTCCATCGATGTTGTCACGTGCGATCATGCGCAGCAAAGCGCGGCATATCGCCTTGGCGTGCATATCGCCGACGTATCCCACTATGTGGCATGGGGTTCCTCGATCGATCTTGAAGCGCGCCGACGCGCAACGAGCGTTTATCTTCCCGATCGTGTTATCCCGATGCTCCCCGAGCGGCTCTCGAATGATCTTTGCTCGTTGCGCCCGCATGAGGATCGGCTCTGCATGAGCGTCGATATCTATCTCGATGCTTCGCTCAATATCGTCTCTTACGATCTTTATCCCGCCGTTATGCGCTCCGATGAGCGGCTCTCCTATGACGAAGCGCGTGCGATCATCGATGCGCATACCTGCACATATACAGCGGACACGCTCGCTGAGAAGTTGACGCTCGCAAGTGAAATTGCTGAGCATCTAAGAGATATGCGCTTAGAGGCGGGCGGCATCGAGTTTCAGACGAAAGAAGCGCGCGTGAAGCTTGATGATGCAGGCAACCCCGTCGGTATCGATATCCGCGAAAAGAACATCGCAACGTCCCTCATCGAAGAGGCGATGATCTGCGCGAATGAAATCGTGGCAACCGAGCTTTTTGAGAATGACTGGCCATGTGCGTATCGTGACCACGAACCGCCTACAGCCGATCGGATGCAGGAGCTTGTCGTGCTGTTTCAGGAATTCAGCTGGTTCACGCGCTCAATGGCAGCGGGGCTCAGTGCATCGTCCCCGTTCGCTATCGAAGAGGTACTCGCTCAAAGCGAAGGCAGACTTGAACACGATATGGTCACGATGCTTTTGCTGCGGGCGATGACGCGCGCGGTGTATGCCCCTGAGAATCTCGGGCATTTCGGGCTCGGTCTTGATGCCTATTGCCATTTCACGAGCCCAATCCGACGCTACCCCGATCTCATCGTGCATCGCATGTTGAAAGCGAAGCTCACCAAGCGTCCTGAGAAGTTCGACCAGGAGGTTTCCTCGTTGAAATGGCTGTGCGAACACTCATCCGAAATGGAGCGCATCGCTGAAGAGGCATCGTATGAGTGCAACAAGGCACTGACCGTGGTGTACATGGAGCAGTTCATCGGCACGACGTTCAGCGCGCTCATCTCTGGTGTTGCGACGTATGGCATCTATGTGCGCCTGGACGATTGTGTCGAAGGACTCGTTCCCATTCGCAGTCTAGGCGATGAGTATTTTGTCTACGACCCGCTCAAACAAACGCTACGCGGAAGCGAATCGCGCAAGCTGTTCCGGTTGGGTCAGAAGGTGTCGGTGGTGCTGCAGCAAGCTGATACGGCGCTCATGAGGCTGACCTTCGCGCTTGCATGATCGCCCGCGCCATGACCGGTCCAAAGGAGCGCTGCAATCTGCTCGCTTTAGCCGCGCTTACGCAATCGTTCCCGTTACGGCGTCAAGAGCGCGGTGATCTCAGCCATCGTCAGTCTTTCGAGCGATGCGCGGTCGTTCTCGCCGATGATCCCTTTCGAAAGTTGTGCTTTCTTGTACTGGAGCTGAGCGATGCGCTCCTCAATCGTGTCTTTCGCAATCAGTTTGTAGACCGAAACCCGATTCTTCTGACCAATGCGGTGCGCGCGGTCGGTCGCCTGATTCATGACGCTGGCGTTCCACCACGGATCGGCATGGATCACCACTTCCGCGCTCGTCAAATTAAGTCCCACACCGCCCGCCTTGAGCGAAATGAGGAACACGGGAACATCATTTGTGTTGAATGCATCCACCAGCTCGATGCGCTTTGCTTTCGGGGTTGAACCGGTCAAAACGTAGGGAGTGATGCCTTCATCGTGCAAGCGTCGTTCCAAGACGCTCAAATACGAGGTGAATTGCGAGAAGATGAGCACTTTACGTTTGGTCTCGATCGCCTGCGTCACGATGTCCATGATGGCATCTTCCTTCGCTGCCTTACGTTCGTAGTTCTCGAACACGAGCGCGGGGTCGAGCGCAATCTGGCGCAATTTCATGATCTCTGAAAGGATCTCGATCCTGTTGCGGTTGATAGAACCGTGCGCGCGCCGTGCCGCCCTGCTCGCAGAGGTCTTCTTCTGGCGGTTGAGGTCTTCGCGAAGCTTTTGCTCGCTGGCAAGGTAGAGTTTCTTTTGCTGCGTCTCAAGGGGAATATGGATGACGGTTTCAGTTTTCTCAGGCAATTCGGAAAGAACGGTTGCCTTGAGGCGTCGGAGTACGAAGGGGCGGATGAGTGTAGAGAGCTCCTCTGCCAGCGCTTCGTCGCCGCCGACGATATCAAGCTCGAAGCGCTGACGGAAGTGCGCATAGCTGCCCAGGAATCCCGGCATGAGAAAATCGAAAAGCGACCACAGCTCCGACAGACGGTTCTCAATCGGTGTTCCGCTGAGGGCAAACCGATGCTCAGCATCAAGCCGCTTTACCGCGCGCGTCGTCTTGGTCCCGTGGTTTTTGATGTAGTGCGCCTCGTCGAGGATGATAAAACCAAACGGGATCTTCTCCAAGGTTTCGCATTCGATCCGCACCATGTCGTATGAGCAGATAAGGACGCCGGCGGCAAGGGAATCAAGAAGCGCTCTCCGCTCGTATTTGTTGCCATCAAGGACGCACACGTTGAGCGAGGAGGTTGATTTTCTGATCTCATCAACCCAGTTATAGACAACAGATGCGGGACAGACGATGAGCGCCGGTTTCGTGAGAAGTCCGCGCTCTTGATAGCTGAGCAGCACAGAAATAATCTGCAATGACTTACCAAGTCCCATTTCGTCGGCAAGGATGCCACCCATGTTCATCTCAGTAAGATTGTGAAGCCATGTGAATCCGTCTTGCTGATAGCGTCGCATCGTCAAGAGGAGCGACGCAGGCAGGTCAGGTGTACTGACAAACGGATTGTGTATGCGATCGAGAAGGTGGCGGTACGACTCGCTTTTGTCCGCCTCGGGAAACACCTCATCAAGATAGACCGACTGATAGGTAGGAAGCGTATACGAGCCATCTGCGAGCTCAGAGGGTTTGACGTGCAAATCGCTCATCAGCCGATCGAGTTCATGGAGCTCATGGGAGGCAAGCGACATCACCGCACCGTTCTTCAAAAGGTGGTAGTGCTTTTTCTGTCGCAAGGAAGCGAAAACGCGTTCGAGCTCCTCGGGGCTGAGGTCATCGGAGCGCACATCGAGCTCGATGAGGTCTCCCACTAAAGAAACGCCGAGGTGAAGATGCGGATCGGGCGCGTTGAGGAGACGGTCAAAGGCGGGTGTTGTATACACGCGACCAAGCTCTGCAAAGGCGCTGAGCCCGTGGAAGATAAGCGCGCCCACCCGATCGGTTTCAGCAAGCGAAAGACACATATCCGCATTGACATAGGCGAAAGCTCGTTCAATAGCTTCATGTTCTCGATCCTCGTCCCGATAGATGGGAAGCGGCACCTCGGTAGTTGCATCGGGAGCTGGTACCGCGGGAGAAGAGGCGCTCAAAAGCGTGATCGTGCAATCGCGATATGTTGCGCGCACTTCGAGCTCGATCTGCTCGTTTTTGCCGCGTCCGGTCTTATCGAGATAGAACGAGATGGTCACATCGGTGGCAAAAAGCATTTCGAGCTCTTGGGGGTAGTGCAGCTCCATAATCTCACCGAGCGCAGGCAGGATGAGTCGCGCAAAAGCGGGAAGATCCTCCTTGCTCACATAGGTCGGCGTGTCAGCAAGATAGACGTGCTTAATAAAGGAAGACATCTTCTCGAGCTTACTCGACGCCACCCGAACCGAAGCATCATCAATGAGAAAGAGCCCCGCCGCCCCTTGGATGGCGATCAAATTCGGATTGCATTCCATATAGATTCCGCCATGTTCATCGGGGTAGAGCTCAAGTGGGAGTGTGGGATTCTCATCAGAGATGAAAAGCGCGCTTTCATCGCGGTTGAGCGCCGTATCAATGAATCCGAACGTGGTATCGGACAGCAGGCGGAGAAGAGAGGCAATCTCGCCCTCAGTAAGATAGAGCTCGCGTTTTGACCGCGTGGGCATCATGCGGGGGTTCGCATTCGAGAGTTCCTTCCTAACCCCGTGTGCTCGGGCGAGGAAATCCGCGATACGTGTGGCAGGTGCGGTGAAGAGCGCGCGGTCATGGACAAACTTAAGTTTCTTGCCATATTCCGCATACGAACCGTTGATCCACGCGGAAATGAATTGGTCGAGATCGGTAATGGTATACGTCACCTCGGGACTTTTAATCTTGAGGCTTACTGACCACGTGTCAAAATCGCGCTTGATTGTGACCGCAAGATCGATCGTGTGCTCGGGGATGCTCTGCGTACGTGCTGCTTGTGCCTCAGCGATCATCTCTTTGATAGGGCGCGCGGTATCAAGCTCGTCGCCTTCTTGATAGCCGCGGAATGTTTCGGGATGTGCTTTGAAGGCGAATGCCAAGGCAACGCAATGCTTGCACAAAAATCCGCGCCGCGAACTCGCTGGGCACGTGCATTCGGCTTCAAGGATGGATTCATACTCCTCATCGGTGACAATTGTTGCCGCGAAGCTTTTGGAAAGCCCCTTCGCCGCCATGACCGATCCCGTGATCTCGCAGGCGTCATCAAGCTTGGTGCACGTCCGATCGAAAACGGCATGAGGCATGTTCGCAAGCGCTTCGCCCCGATTGAAGGGCTTTGAAGTGCAGTTCTTCGCTATTTCCGAAAGTGAGAGCACGGCATTTCCTTACGTGGTCGAGCAACTTGCGCGAAATTCCATCTTATCACGCAAACGGGTAACGCGAAGGTTCGCCTCAGCGTTATAATGACCACGGTTATATCGAGCGAAAGGACCTGACAAGTGGCAACTATCTCAACCGCTGATTTTAGAAACGGGATGTGCATCGTCAACAATGGCAAGATGTGCACGATCGTTGAATTCCAACATGTGAAACCGGGCAAGGGCGGCGCTTTTGTGCGCACGAAGCTCAAGGACATCAAGACCGGACGCGTTGTTGACTATACATTCAATTCCGGAACGAAGTTCGATTCGGTCAGGCTTGAAACGAAGAAGATGCAGTACCTCTACAACGACGGCACTGACTACAATTTCATGGACAATGACACCTATGAGCAGATGGCTATTCCGGCAGCCACGGTTGGCGAAGCGGCGAAATGGCTGAAGGAGAACGACGAGGCATCGCTGCTCTATGCGGGCGACGAGCTCATCTCTATCGAACCGCCCATGTTCGTCGAACTCGAGGTCACGCACACCGAGCCGGGCTTCAAGGGTGATACAGCAACGAACACCACCAAGCCAGCTACGCTCGAGACGGGCATTGAGCTTCAGGTGCCCACGTTCATCGAGATTGGTGATGTCCTCCAGATCGATACGCGCGACGGGCGGTTCATCAAGCGCGTGTAGGGCGAAAGCAAACGCTCTTTGATTGACGAGCGCCCGCGTGTCCGTTTCCTGATGAGGGGTGCGACGCGCGGGTTTTTCTTGTGCTGGCAACGCTTCGGCTCCTCACGCATAAACAGGCATAATTCCCTAAGCCTGCTTATGCGCCCGCTTTTTGAATGAAGCCTTGTACCTCTGCATATTCTTGTATAATTTGAACTTCGAACAAAATCGGTGCAGTTTGACTTTTCAATAAGGAGGTCCACCTCTTGACCAGACTACAGATCATGGATACAACCATACGTGACGGTCAGCAAAGCCTTTGGGCCACCCGTATGCAGATAGGGGAGATGCTCCCCATCCTTCCGAAAATGGATAAAGTCGGCTATTGGGCCATCGAAGCATGGGGCGGAGCAACCTTCGACACCTGTTTGCGCTTCCTCGACGAGAACCCGTGGGAGCGGCTGCGCTCGATCAAGGCGAACACGCCGAACACACCGCTGTCGATGCTTTCCCGCGGTCAGAATCTTGTGGGATACAAGCATTATTCGCGCGATATCGTGTTCCATTTCATCCAGGCTGCGCACCGCAACGGTATCGAGGTATTCAGGGTGTTTGACGCGCTCAACGACATCCGTAACGTTGTTGACAACGCCGAGGCCATCAAAGAGTGCGGCGCGCATTTCGAAGGCGCCATTTCCTATACCGTTTCCCCTGTTCATACGCTTGACAGCTTCTTGGAATACGGTCAGAAGCTCAAGGAGCTTGGCGCAGACAGCATCGCCATCAAAGACATGGCAGGTATGCTCACGCCTTATAGAACCGAGCGTATGGTCAAGGCATTCAATGCGGAAGTCGGGCTTCCCGTGCACATCCACTGCCACTATGTCGGCGGTATGGCACCTGCAAACATCATCAAGGCAGCTGAGGCGGGAGCAGCTATCGCTGATACGGCGCATGCCCCGCTCGCGTTCGGCAATTCGCATCCGGCGGTCGAGATGATCGTGTCGGCGTTCCAGGAAAGCCGCTACGACACCGGTCTTGACCTTGACCTTCTGTTCGAGATTTCCGATTACTGGGAGGAAATCCGCAAGCGCGGTCATTACAAGCGCGGCGTGTCTTCGCTTACGCACATGAAGGTGTATTCCCACCAGGTCCCGGGTGGCATGATGAGCAACCTCATCTCGCAGCTCGAGATCCAGAAGGCATCCGACCGATTGAACGAGGTCATGGCTGAGATTCCGAAGGTACGTGCCGAGGTCGGCTATCCGCCGCTCGTGACGCCGTTGTCGCAGATCGTGGGTACACAGGCGGTCTTCAACGTGCTTACGGGCAAGCGCTGGTCGGTCGTCTCGAAGGAGATGAAGGACTACATCTGCGGCTACTACGGAAAGGCGCCCGGGCGTATGGACGCCGAGATCGTCGCGAAGGTCGCGGGCGATTCCGAGATCCTCGATCCCAACATTGCTCCCGGAACGCTTGCTACCACCACCTATGAAGAGGTTGCCGAAGAAATCGGCGATCTTGCCCATAGCGAAGAAGATGTTTTGATGTATGCGCTGTTCCCCAATGAAGCACGGACATATCTCAGCAAACATAGAACGTCGGAAAAGGTCGATTTCCTACTGGAGCAGGAGTCCAGTGGTACCAAGGAGGACGATTACGTGGATATCAATCAGATTAGAGAGCTGGTAAGAGTTGCCGAAGAGAGCGGTGTCGGTGAGATCGTCGTTGAGGAAGAGGGCGTCCGTATTGCCGTACGCATGCCCAACGAGATGGCTGCGATGCAGTCAATGCCTCCCCAAGCGCCGGTTATCACGCAGGCAGAGCCCGCTCCTGCACGTGAGCGTGAAAGCACCGCAGCCCATGATGACGTCACGCGTCCTGCCTCATGGCGTCCGGTATGCGCGCCCATGGTCGGCACCTACTACGAGGCGCCCGCGCCGGGTGAGCCGCCGTTTGTCAAGGTTGGCGACGAAGTGGCAGCAGGTGAGACCCTCTGTATCGTTGAGGCGATGAAGCTCATGAACGAGATCACCGCTGAGGAGGTTGGCACCGTTCGCGAGGTCTGCCTCGATGACGCAACGCCGGTCGAATTCGGCACGGTGCTGTTCTATGTCGAACCCCACGAGGTTCCCCCTCTGGTAGCGGAGCAAGCATAATGTTCGACAAGATTTTGGTAGCGAATCGAGGCGAGGTGGCGCTGCGTATCATGCGCGCTGCCAAAGAGCTCGGTGTGAAAACGGTAGCGGTTTATTCAACTGAGGATGCTGATACGTACCCGGTACAATACGCCGACGAGGCGGTATGCATCGGACCAGCTCAGTCGAACTTGAGCTATCTGGTCATCCCGAACATCATTGCTGCGGCGGTGAATACAGGCGCGCAGGCAATACACCCTGGATACGGATTCTTGGCTGAAAACGCTGAGTTCGCGCGCGCATGCGAAGAGAATGGGATCGTGTTCATCGGACCGAGCCCGGAATGCATTGAGCGGATGGGGGATAAGGCATCGGCGCGTGAGACCATGATGGCGTGCGGCGTTCCCACGGTGCCCGGCTCGCAGGGGCTCTGCAACAGCGTCGAAGAGGCGGCGCGCTTCGCTGACGCTGTGGGATATCCCGTTTTGATCAAGGCAACTGCGGGCGGTGGCGGAAAGGGTATGCGCGAAGTCCATGCGCCCGAAGAGCTCGAAGCGCAGTTCAAGGCTGCGAAGACGGAAGCGGGTGCGGCATTCGGTGATGACGGCGTCTATCTCGAAAAGCTCGTACTGCGTCCGCGCCATGTTGAGATCCAGGTGCTCGCTGATGATTTCGGCAACAACGTTGCTCTTTGCGAGCGCGATTGCTCCATCCAGCGTCGCCATCAAAAGCTTATTGAGGAAGCACCCTCTCCGGCGCTTTCTGACGAGATGCGTCGTGCGATGGGCGTTGCCGCTATCAAAGCGGTGCGTGCCGTGAATTATCGCAGCGCTGGCACGATCGAATTTCTGCTCGACGAGCGCGGTGACTTCTATTTCATGGAGATGAACACGCGTGTTCAGGTGGAGCATCCGGTAACGGAGATGATCACCGATACGGACATCATCAAGGAGCAGATCCGCATTGCTGCGGGTGAGCCCATGAGTTGCGCCGATCGTGCACCGTTCTTCCCTGAAGGGCATGCGATCGAGATGCGCATCAATGCTGAAGATCCCGCACATGGCTTCCGTCCATGCCCGGGCACCATCACGAAGCTCAACCTCCCGGGAGGACCGGGTGTCCGCGTTGAAACCTATATTCGCGAAGGCTCGCGGATCTCGCCGTACTACGATTCGCTCGTAGCAAAGGTTGTCTGCCACGGACAGGATCGTAAAGAAGCTATCGAGCGGGCGAAGCGTGCGCTTGATGAATTCGAGATTGAGGGTATTGAAACAACCATTCCATTCCATAAGATGGTGTTGGATAATGAGGTGTTCGCGTGCGGCGATGCGCGGACCGATTTCATTGAGACGCAGATGGGAGAATTGCTATGACCAATCAACCGCTCTCACAGAATATGACGCTCGCTCCGGGGGTTGTCGATACCATCATCTCGCTTACAGTCAATGAGATGGACGGCGTTGCCCAGATTGGCACCCCGCTCGGTGGTGGCATCCGCGCCATGCTTCAGAACAAACCCTCGACCGGCGGCATCGTCACCTCCTATGACGATGACGGCAAGCTCGAGGTCACGCTGCATATCGAGGTGTATTACGGTTATGTTCTCCCCGAACTTGCCGAGAAGATCAGGCAGGCTGTTGCCGATGCACTTCTCGTACAGGTGGGCATCGAAGTATCGCGCATTGACATCTTTGTCGACGGGATACAATTCGCGCAGCAATAGGGCGGCCCGATGACCCGAACGCACGAACGAACACCTGCGCGCAAGACGGCGGTTCAGGTACTGTACGGCAGCGCCATTCGCAATATGTCTGCGCTTGACCTTCTGAATGAGGGATCACTGGAGTGTCTCGAGCGTCCTTTGACCGATTACGCCTTCAAGCTGATCGAGGGCGTGGAAGAACATCAAGACGTCATCGATCGCTATATCGTCGAACATTCTCAGAACTGGACTTTGGATCGAATGCCGCTGCTCGATAAGGCTATTTTGCGTATCGCGTTGTACGAGATGTTATTCGTTGACGATGTGCCGGTATCCGTTTCCATCAATGAGGCAGTGCAGCTGGCGAAATCATTCGGGGGAGAAGAGGATTCCCCCCGGTTCATCAATGGGATGCTGGGAACGATCGCGCGTCAGATTAACCCTGAAGGGGAGGTGCCTGCAGCTGATGAAGGCGAACACGAGGGAGAATGATCTCATTTGGATAGCACAACATACAACGACGTGAAGGATGAGCTCTCGCGGATTGCCGAGGCGGTGTCAGACGAATCGATCTCGCTCGAGGAGGCACTGGGGCTGTATGAGCAGGCAGCGAAGCTTGGTCTTGCCGCTTGTGATATGAGCGAAAAAGACATCTTTCCTTCCGAAGAGCCTGTGATGGGCGAAGGCGCCGAAGCTGCCGAAGGCGTTGAGGTCATTGAAGTCGCTGAGGTTACTGAGGTCGTCGGCGTTGTCGAAGCCCTCGACGTTATCGAAGACGCCAATGCTTCCCAGACAGTAGAGGACGCATCCGTTTCGACCTCGGATATGATCTAGAAAAGAGCGGGGCATGGCGGAGCGCAAGACACGCATATTGGATTGCATCTCCTCTCCAGCGGACTTGCACGTTCTGAGCATTGATGAACTGAACATCCTCGCCTCTGAAATCCGTTCTGAGATCATTGAGACCGCATCGAATAATGGCGGCCATGTCGCTTCATCGCTCGGCGCGGTAGAAATGATCCTCGCTGCCCATAGCATCATTAATTCACCCAAGGACAAGCTTGTCTTCGACGTGGGTCATCAGTCCTATGCGCATAAACTCGTCACGGGGCGCGCGCAAGACTTTCCAACTTTGCGCACCTATGGAGGGCTCTCGGGCTTTCCCAAACCGAGCGAGAGCGTTCATGACGTCCACCCTTCAGGACATGCGTCTGATTCGCTCTCGGTGGCGTCAGGTCTTGCAAAGGCAAAACTGCTCAATCACAGCGATGAGAAGATCATTGCCATCATCGGGGACGCAGCACTTGCGGGCGGTATGGCATTTGAGGCGCTGAATTATATCGGCTCCCAACAACTTCCCTTGGTAATCATGCTCAACGACAACGAGATGTCCATTTCCAAGAACGTGGGTGCTCTGATGCGGCATTTGGGGAACATCCGCGCAACACAGAGTTATCGCAATGCGCGTGAGTTCATCCAAGAGCGTCTTGAGCAGGGCGGGCGGATGTCGAATGCGTTCGCCGAGATCGGCAAGCGCATCAAAGACTCAACCAAGCACATGTTCATTCCCCAATCCATGATCTACGAGCAGCTGGGAATCGTGTGCACTCCGCCGATCGACGGTCACGATATCGCTGCCATTCGCGAAATGCTCGAGTTAGTCTTGCAGATGGATGCGCCCGTGCTCATGCATCTCGTGACGAAAAAAGGCGTCGGTTATGGTCCTGCGGTGCTTGATCCCGAGCGGTTCCATGGGATTGGGCCGTTCAATATCGAAACATCCGAGGAACTTCCCAAAGAGGTGCACGGTCCAAAATACACGGATGTCTTTGGCTCGGTGCTCACCGAGGAGGCGGCAACTGATAAGTCGATCGTTGCCATCACAGCGGCGATGGAGGGAGGCACGGGACTCAAGCAGTTCCATGCAGCCTATCCTGACCGTTTCATCGATGTCGGTATCTCCGAGGAGCAAGCGGTGGGGATGGCATCCGGTCTTGCGGTCGCCGGAAAAAAGCCGGTCGTAGCCATCTATTCGACCTTCCTGCAGCGTGCCATCGACCAGGTGATCATTGATGTTGCACTGCCCGATCTCGGCGTGGTATTCGCGCTTGATCGTGCAGGGCTCGTCGGCGATGACGGTCCAACGCATCACGGTGTCTTCGACATTGCCTATCTGCGCATGATCCCGAACATGAAGATCCTAGTTCCGTCGACCGCGCGCAAACTTGCTGATAGCATCCACACGGCGCTTACGCTCTCCGGTCCCGTTGCCATCAGATATCCGCGCGGCAATGCGTGTATGCCGTGGGATGGCGGCAAGCAAACACTTGAGGTCGGTCGTGCCGAGGTCGTACGCGAAGGCAGCGATGTAGCCATCCTTGCGTGGGGGCGTATGGTTGAGATTGCCCTTGAGGCGGCAAAGATCTTGAGTGCCTCATCGATCGATGCGATGGTTGTCGATATGATCTGGGCAAAGCCGCTTGACACGGTCATGCTCGATCAGGTCGCTGATAAGAAACTTGTTTTGACGCTCGAAGAGGGATCCCAAAAGGGAGGCGCGGGCGAAGAGGTGCTCGAGTACTATGCGCAGACCGAACGCGCCGTTGCTACCGAGGTTGTGGGTATTCCTGATGAATTCATTTCGCAGGGTCCGGTCAACATGCTCTTTGACGATGCGGGTATGTCTGCCTCGTGTATTGCCGAGCGCATCATGAACCGTCTTGCAGCTACAGGATCAGCAGCGCGCGGATAACCGCGCTCAATATCACGCAGGCAGCCGCTTCTCCATGATGTAATCGTCCATGATGAAACCCTCGCCGATATCGGTCTCGACCGCGTCGATGGTTTCGAATCCCTTCGCACGATACGCCCTGATGGCAAGATCATTGTGCTTATTCACAGTGAGATACATCGCGTCGAGCCCGCGTTCACGGCACAGGTCCTCGTAAAATTTGACCACCTGGGAGGCGTACCCTTTTCCGCGCTCGTCGGCGAAGAGATAGATCTTGGAGATGAAGAAGCGGTTCGTTTCCTGCTCCATATGACCCCCGGTATACCCGACCACGTAGGTCTTGCCCGTGTTCGTGCCCTCATCGTCGATAAGCTCCGCGGTGATGAACCAGTATTCGTAGCCGTTTTGCTTGATGTCGCGTGAAAGAGCCTCATTGCTCTGGAATGACTCGACCATATAGCGTGTTTGGTCTTCACCGATGAGGTCGGGCCAATACTCAAACCAGATCTCCGATGCAATCTCAGACAATGCTTCGATCTCTTTGCTTGTGGTTACCGTACGAAATCCCGCGTCCATCTTGTTCCTTGTCTCTCAGTAGGCGAATGCGAACATTCTATCCCAGATGTCATGTTTCATACACGTAACATCGATGGTTCGTGATTGTTAAATCGCGTATACGTCAGTGTTAACACTGCGTGACCCCTCCGATTCCGTGCGTCATCTATGAGAGCATCAAAGAGACCGAAAAGCACAGAACGAATGGTACGAAAGGGGAGAATATGGAAGCGGGAACAAGCGCGTTCATGCTGGTGAGCTCAATGCTCGTGCTGCTGATGACGCCGGGCTTGGCTTTTTTCTACGGAGGGCTTTCACGTCGCAAGAATGTTGGAAATACGATGATCATGGTCGTCGCGGTGATCGGCATCGTAGCGCTCACATGGATGATCTGCGGATGGTCGTTCGCTTACGGTGGGGATGGTGAAAATCCCGTCTTCGGAGGGCTTGATCAGCTGTTCTTATTCTCGAATACGACCGATATGATCCTTGAGAGCGCCGCGGTCGATCCCGAGGTTACGTATCCGTCGTTTGTGGATGTGGTATTCCAAATGGCATTTTGCATGATAACGACTGCCATCATCACGGGTGGCGTTGCGGGGCGTATGAAATTCGGTGCGCTCGTTGCGTTTCTGCTGATATGGACGATCGTTATCTATCCGCCGCTCGCCCATATGGTGTGGGGCGGGGACGGCTCGCTCATCGGCGGCATCATCGGTGCGCTTGACTTCGCAGGCGGCGATGTTGTCCATATCTCCAGTGGTCTCACGGCGCTCATTTTGGCGGTGCTTGTGGGCAAGCGCAAAGGGTTCGAAGTGATGGGGTATCGTCCTCATAATGCACCCTTTGTCGCACTTGGAGCGGCACTGCTTTGGTTTGGCTGGTTTGGATTCAACGCCGGAAGCGCATTCGCTCCCGATGGCATTGCAGCGCTCGCGCTTGTTAATACCGTGTGTGCGAGCGGTGCTGCGATCATCTCCTGGATGGTGGTTGAGCGGATCTTGGTGAAAAAACCGACGCTCATCGGTGCGTGCACCGGTCTGGTTGCAGGGCTTGTCGTTATCACGCCAGCGGCAGGATTCGTTGAGCCTTGGGCGGCGGTTATCATGGGAATCATCGTATCGCCCATTTGCTACTACGCCATTTCGCATTTGAAAAAGCGCATCGGATATGATGACGCACTCGACGCCTTCGGATGCCACTGCGTCGGCGGTATCGTCGGCGGTATCCTGACCGGCATCTTCTGCGTCCCCGAGCTGTCGTGGACGAGCCAGGGCGGTCTCATCTATACGGGAGACTTCGGGCTTTTAGGCGCACAGATCCTCGGTATTCTTGTCACCATCGCGTTCGTGGCGGTTGCTGATATCATCTTGGGACTCATCATTAAGGCATGCTTCAAGGGAAGTCTGCGCGTGAGCCCTGAAGCGGAAGCACAGGGTCTTGATGTTGCGGAACACGGCGAGTCAGCCTATCCGGCATTCAGCGGGCTTGATTAGTCTTGATCAGGAAAGAGGTAGCTCAATGAAGCGTATAGTTGCAATCGTGAGGCCGGAGAAGCTGGAAAGCGTGAAAGAGGCGCTCTTCGCAATACCGGTGAGTGGAATGACGATCAGCCAGGTAAGCGGATGCGGCAATCAGCATGGGTGGAAGGAATACTACCGTGGAACGGAAGTCCTTCTGAACATGGTGCCCAAGATTAGATTTGAGATCGTTGTGGATGATAGTGAAGTGGACACGGTGGTCGATACCCTGATCTCTTCAGCGCGAACGGGCGAAGTGGGGGATGGAAAGATTTTCATCAGCCCCATCGAACAGATCATCCGCATCCGAACAGGCGAGCGCGGCGATCTTGCCATCTAAGCCTGCTCGTCCGCCGCGGTGCTGTGAAGACGTGTTATGGTGCTCGCAAGCGTTGCGGCAATCCGATGCGAGCGGACAACGTGGTTCAAATCGCTCATGGCAAGGGTATGTTTGATGTCGTTTGCTGACTCATCAAGGATGCTTTTGAACTGGATGATGCTCAGGTGTGCAGGAAACATGGTCGCTCCTTCGTTTTCGCTGTGTGTCTGACCAAAAGAACCATGTCAGAGGTTCTGCTCACGAGCATAGCAAGCGTTCAATCACTGGCTGTACCTGTATTGGTGCAGCCAGCGTGGTATTGCATCCATCTTCTTTTTGAATATGCATGCGCTCTCTCGCACGGATGCCCAGGCATTTTGAACAAGCGGGCAGATTAGCGATAAAATATCCAGCTACGTTGTTCACAATCAAGAAGATGGTTTTGTTCAGGTGATACTGCAATTAGAGAAGATCGGAAAATCATACGGAGGACGGCAGTTGTTCTCCGATGTATCGCTGCGTCTAGGCGAGCATGATCGTCTTGCGCTCGTGGGACCGAACGGTGCGGGTAAAACGACGCTTTTGCGCATCATATCCGGTCAGGAGAGTGCTGATGAGGGCGATGTCGTTTTGGCGAAAGGCGCGCGCATCGGCTATCTTGAACAAGAAGCGATCGAGATGGGCGAGCGCCCGATCTTCGAAGAGGTCATTTCCTCTCAGGTGGAGATCCTGCGCCTCGAACAAAAGCTCACTGCCCTCGAAGAGGGGCTGGGATCATCGCCGAGCGCAGAAGAGCTCGCTGCCTTGGGGCGGCTGCGCGATGAATATGAGATGCTTGGCGGCTATCAGCTCGAAGCAAAAGTGCAAAGCGTCCTTTTTGGTATCGGTTTCAAAGAAGAGGATCTGACACGGCTGACGAGCGACTTCTCCGGAGGATGGCAAATGCGCATCGCGCTTGCGAAATTGCTCGTGAGAAATCCCGAAGTACTCCTCCTTGATGAGCCCACCAATCATCTCGATCTTGAATCCGTGACCTGGCTTGAGGGCTTCTTGCGCTCCTATGAAGGAGCGGTTATCGTGGTCAGTCACGACCGCGCGTTCATGGATAACATGGTGGATCGCGTTGCCGAAATAGCGCAGGGCGAAGTCATCGTGTACAAGGGCAATTACTCATCGTATTTGAAGCAGCGGGCGCAATGGATCGAGCAGCTGAAGGAAAAGCGCGCTGCCCAGCTGGCGCAGATGGAGAAGCTCGAGGCGTTCGTTGAGCGGTTCCGTTACAAAGCGACCAAAGCGAAGCAAGCTCAGGACCGGCTCCAGAAGCTCGAGCGGCTCAAAAGCGAGCTCGTTGTCGTTCCCGATGAGAAGCCATCCATCCATTTCAACTTCACGCAACCGCCGCGAACGGGCGATGAGGTGGTGCGCGCACGGGGGCTTTGCAAAAGCTATGGCGATAAAGTGGTCTACAACGGCATCGATCTATCCTTGTATCGGGGCGATAAAGTGGCGCTCGTGGGACCGAACGGTGCGGGCAAGTCAACACTTCTGAAAATGATCGCGGGCGTCCTCGCGCCGGATGCGGGAACCATTGAATACGGCGCGCACGTTGAGCTTACATACTATGCGCAGCATCAACTCGAGGGGCTCGGGCAGTCAAACACCGTGTTCGAGGAACTTGACCATGCGGCACCGGGATGGTCGATCTCGCAGGTCAGATCCTTATTGGGCGCATTTCTGTTTAAAGGTGATGACGTCGACAAACGCGTATCGGTTCTCTCCGGCGGGGAGAAGAGCCGGCTTGCGCTCGCAAAGATGCTTGTTGCCCCAAGTCCGCTGCTCTGTCTCGACGAACCCACGAACCACCTCGATATCTCGAGTGCTGATATCCTGGAGCAAGCGCTCAAGCAATTCGAGGGCACCATCCTTTTGATCACCCACGATCGGCACCTGATCAAGAGTATCGCGAACAGAATCATCTGCGTTCATGACGGTACTATCACCGATTATGCAGGGGACTATGACTATTACCTGTTCAAATCAGCTGAGGAAAACGGCGATGCATCCGACGCGCTTACTGCATCCGTATCAGAAACCGGCACGACAAGTTCCGGCTTAAAACAAAAGGGCGCCGCGGACAAGAACGCTCCATCGGATAAAGGAAGCGCATCTGCGCCGAACATACAGCGCATATCCCATCGGACGGGCACAAGCACGCGGGGAAGCGCGCCGAAAACAAAGGAACAGAAGCGCGCGGAGGCAGAGGCGCGCAACAAGCGAAACTCAGCCACGAAAGAGATCAGGCACAAGATCGAGGTGCTCGATACGATGATGGAGCATGACACCACTCGTCTTGAAGAGATCCTCACCCTGATGAGCGATCCCGATTTTTACATGAAAGAGGACATCGCAACGGATATCATCAAAGAACATGGTATCTTGACTACTCGGCTCAAAGAATCCGAGGAAGAGTGGCTTCGCTTGAATGAAGAGCTCGAACGGGAATGGGAGAAGTTCAACTGATGGTTTCAGGCGGCGGTTTCGCATATGATTTTCGGAGCGAGGTCCTATGAACGCTGATGTCATAGCGTATTACATCGTGTCCATCCTGTGCTTCGTCCCCGCATTGGTGATCCACGAATTCGCCCATGGACTCGCTGCATACAAGTTGGGAGACCCTACGGCAAAGCGGGCGGGCAGGCTTTCCTTAAACCCGCTTCATCACATCGATCCATTCGGAACCATCATTCTTCCGCTTTTATTGATGCTTGCTCACTTTCCCATCTTCGGCTACGCCAAGCCCGTGCCGTACAATCCGAGCTACTTCAAGGATCCCCGCAAGGGCGATTGCATCACCGGTCTTGCAGGACCGTGCGCGAACCTCATCATGGCGCTCATTGCCGCAGCGCTCGCGTGGATTCTCTACCCAGAGGCACCGTCGCTCATATCAACGAGCATCGGCTACTATTTCTATATGATGTTCCTGCCGATGTTCTGCCTTATCAATCTCTATTTGATGTTCTTCAATTTGATCCCGATCCCACCGCTGGACGGTTCATCCATCATCGCGCTGGTGATCCCGCCACGGCTCTTGCCGAAGTGGTATTCAATCCAGCAATACGCTTTCCCTATCTTCATGCTCTGCGTGATCGCACTGCCGTATCTTATTGGCTTCAACCCCTTCGCGTGGTATCTGGACGTGACGGCAGGCAACCTCGGTAACGCGCTTTTCCCGTTCAAGATCGCGTAAGCACCCGCGGAGTTCAAAAGACACATGGCATACACCGTAAAAATCGACAGTTTCGAGGGTCCGTTCGATCTTCTTCTCTATTTAGTGAGCCGCAAGAAGGTCGACATTGGTGCCATCTCCATCTGCGAGATCACCGACCAATATCTTGCCGAGATATCGCGCATGGAAAAGCTCGACCTGAACATTGCTTCCGATTTCCTTTTGGTGGCAGCAACGCTTCTTGAGCTTAAGGCGCAGGCGCTCATGCCAAAGCCCGCCGAGCCGACCCTCGAAGATATCGCAAATCTGGAATTTCGTGATGCCAAAGAGCTCCTTGTGGACAAGCTCGTTGAATACAAGAAGTTCAAGAATGCATCCGAGGAACTCTACGGGCGTTTTCTTGCTGAAGGGCGGGTGCATGCCCGTCCGTTCGGACCGGATGCAATCTTCCTTGCGAAGATGCCCGATTTTCTAAAAGGTGTCACACTCGACGATCTGGGCATGATCGCAGCAACAGCACTGGCACGCCGCGAGCAATTCCTTTTGGAGTCGGAGCATATTGCCGCCAAGCCGATCCCCGTGGAAACGTTCGTGCGTTCCATCCACGCGCAGATCGTCACCAAGAAACGCCTTCGTTTCAGCGAGCTTTGCACTGCGGACGACCCTCCCGAGCGTATCGTGGTGTCGTTTTTGGCTATTCTCGAATTGTATAAACGTCAGATGGTGCGGCTCGAGCAGCCCGTATCGTTTGGGGATATCGATATCACTTATATCGAAGGCTCGGGCGCATTGTTCTTGGAAGATGGCGAACTTGATGAGGTTGGATGATCGTGGTGATGGATAGGGAAGAAACCATGGATGAGCACTATCTTGCAGGCGCCATCGAAGCGCTTCTGTTTGTGACCGATGAGCCGCTGAGCTCCCTTGCGATCGCCGAGGTGCTTGAGGCGGATGTGAAGTCGGTCGAACAAACGCTTGAAGAGATTGCAGCGCAGTGGGAAGAAGAGAACCGCGGGATCCAGTTGCGCGCGGTTGCGGGTGGCTGGCGTTTGTTCACGCACCCGCGCTACCACGACATTGTCGAAGCGTACGTGCTTTCCTGGGATACGCGCAAGCTCTCAGCCGCCGCCATGGAAACGCTTGCAATCATCGCGTATGGGCAGCCCATAACACGTCAGGGTGTCGCTTCCATCCGCGGCGTCAATTCCGATAGCTCTATCCATTCTCTCGTCGAAAAAGGGCTCGTGCGCGAGCTGGGCACGGCGGATGCGCCGGGAAATCCGATGCTCTATGGCACAACGCTGACCTTCCTCGAGAAATTCGGGCTGACTTCCATCTCCGACCTGACGGATATCGAACAGTTCGCACCGGATGAGCAAACGCGCGCGCTCATTTCTGAACGCCTTTCAGCCACCCGTGATACTATCGAGATCTCCGACGAGCAGGCGCGCTATCTTGCCGAGCAAATGTTGTACGGAACCGATGAGTCCGCTGATGCCGAAGATAAGGATGATCTCGTCAAGGGCAGCGTTCATGAGGACGGCACTGATGAGGAAGCAGAGGCGTCTGCCCTTGATCAGATGTTCAAAAGTGCGCTCGCTCAGGCAGCAGGTGCGGTCGAGAAGATCGACCTTGACGCCCTGGAATTCGATTTCGACGATGAGTGAGCAACGCCTTCAGAAGATTCTTGCACGCGCAGGGGTTGCTTCGCGGCGCTCTTCCGAGAAGCTCATCAGTGACGGTCGTGTCAGCGTAAACGGCGTCCGCGTCGATCAGCTGGGAAGCAAGGCTGATCCCGAGCATGACGTCATCGCGCTTGACGGCGTACCGCTTACGATTGCGGTGCCTCAAGTGACCATCATGCTGAATAAGCCGTGCGGCTATATCACCGCTATGAGTGACGATCATGGTGCGCGCTGTGTTTCTGAGCTTGTTCCCTGCGATGAGTATCCGTCGCTCTTTCCTGTGGGGCGTCTTGATAAGGACACCTCGGGGCTTCTTGTCTTCACAACGGATGGAGAGTGGGGCAACCGCTTGATCCATCCGCGCAGCCATGTGGCGAAGCGCTATCTCGCACGTGTTGCTGAGCCGCCGTCCCCATCCGCACTCAAGGCGCTTGCTGAGGGTATTGAGCTCGATGACGGTATGACCGCGCCTGCAATTGCGCGCTTGACCCAGACCGATCCCTGTGTGGTCGAACTGACTATTTTCGAGGGGCGCAAACGGCAGGTGCGCAGGATGCTCGATGCGGTCGGTCATCCCGTTTTGGCATTGCACCGTGCTTCGATCGGCGGTCTTGAGTTGGGCGATTTGGATGAAGGGTGCTACCGAGAGCTCAGCTCGTCAGAAATAGCGGCGCTCGAGCGCACCTCGTAACATCTTTTCGCGCTTTATGTTTACAATGAGCACGTATGTTTTCCCAAGCGTGGAAGGATGATCGTGGTTGCCGATAAAGACCGTCATGACAAGGAGCTCCCTCTGAAGAGTCCCTTTCAAAATATCGTTATCATCGGTCTGGGGCTGATCGGCGCATCGCTCGCCGCTTCGCTGAAAAAAGCATATCCACAGGTATATATTTGCGGGGCGGACACCGATTCGCGTACGTGCGTCGTTGCTGAGGAGCACGGTTGGGTTGATCGAGCCTGCCTTCCCTCGGATGGGTCTCTTGAAGCGTTCTTAAAGGAGAGCGCTGACCTCGTTATCATTGCCACACCGGTCTCAGGGGTGGATGAGTATTTCGCGCTGATCGCGAAAAGCGGATTCACCGGCGTGGTGACCGACACTATCTCGACCAAGGCACATATCCTGCAGGCGGCTGATGAGCTGCTTACCTTGAAAGAAAACTACATCCCCGGTCATCCCATGTCGGGCTCGGAACAGTCGGGCATCGATGGTGCGCGCTCTGATTTGTTCGAGGGTACGAACTGGATTCTCTGCCCGAACGAGAATACTGACCCCGATCAATTCCAGCAACTCCATGAACTCATCCACGGTATGGATGCACGCGTGATCTCGCTGCCGCGGGAGGATCATGACCGCGCTGTTGCCATCGTGAGCCACGTTCCGCACATGGTCGCGTCCGCGCTTATGCGTCTTGCCTGTGAGCACACCGATGAGCGGCGCTCGCTGCTCAGGCTTGCGGCGGGCGGTTTCAAAGATACAACGCGTGTGGCTGCAGGTTCGTCGAAGCTCTGGTGCGGCATCGCGTTTGATAATGCCCAAGCGCTCAAAGAAGGCTTGGGTGAAATGACGGAGATCCTCGATTCGTACATTAGAGCGCTCGACGCGGAGGATCGCGAACAATTCACCCAGCTGCTCGAGATTTCCTCGAAGGCGCGCAACGCGCTCCCCGCCGCGTGGGTACCCGGCAGCGACAAGCTCCTCGAGGTGCGGATTCCCATGGTCAACCGCACGGGCGTTATCGCGGAAGTCACCACTATTGCAAGCTCGGTTGGTTGCAATATACAATCCATAGAGATCGACCATATCTCCGAGGGTAATGCGTATCTTTCTTTGATACTGACTGACGAGGGAGATATCGGTCAGCTGTCATACCAGTTGATCAATGCGGGCTATACCGTTTCATTCAGGCCGATCGAGCCGAAGGAGTGAGCTTATGTCCAACCGAGATGATGCAAAGATTATCGCCCCGCTCACAGGACCGCTGAAAGGCTCTGCGCGCGTTCCGGGAGACAAGTCGATATCCCACCGGGCGGTGCTCTTCTCCGCAATGGCAGAGGGAACATCAAAGCTTTCCGGGGTATTGCAATCCCAAGATGTACTCTCCTCGATCAACGCCATTGAGATGCTCGGGGCGAAGGTCTCGCTGAAAAGCGCGAAAGATGGTTCACTCAAAGGCACCATTACCGGGTGGGGCAAGAAGGGACCGACCGCGCCGGACAAGCCGATCGACTGCGGAAATTCCGGAACGACGGCGCGCCTTTTGATGGGTATGCTTGCGCCGTGGGATATCGAAGTTACCATCACGGGTGACGAATCCCTGAAGCGCCGTCCCATGCGCCGCAACACCGCACCGCTCATGAAGATGGGCGTTCAGTTCAAGCCCGCTGAGGCAGACCATCTGCCCATCACCGAGATTGGCACGCGCTCGCTGCGAGCGATCACCTACGATGCGCCCATGGCATCTGCCCAGCTCAAAACCGCTGTTCTCATTGCTGGCGTCTATGCCGATGGCAAGACCGTTTTGAACGAGCCCACCCCTTCGCGTAATCACACTGAGTTGATGCTGCCCGAATTCGGCGTGGAAACAACAGCGGGTACGCGGATGGCATCGGTCACAGGACCGCATATTCTAACCGCAAGCACCATCGAGGTTCCGGGCGATCCTTCCTCGGCGGCGTTTCTGTGCGCGGCAGCCATCCTGAAGCCGGGAAGCTCGATCACGGTCAAGGACGTTTCGCTCAATCCCGCGCGTATCGGTTTCATCCGTACGCTCGAGCGCATGGGAGCTACGATCGAAGAGACGCGCAAAGGAGCTGAGGGCAAAGAGCCGCTCGGCACGATCAGCGCTTCATATACACCCACGTTGCGTGGCTGCGAGGTTCCGCATCAGCACTTTGCGTCCATTCTTGATGAAGTGCCCGTCCTTGCCTTTGTGGCAGCGCATGCCCGGGGGCTTACGGTATTCCGTGGGGTGAGCGAGCTTCGCGCGAAAGAGTGCGATCGGGTGGAGGCTATCATCGAAGGTCTCGGCTGCATCGGCATTGATGCATGGGAGGAAAGCGACGACTTGTATGTCGAAGGCAACCCCGAGCTCACCATTCCTGCCAATACCACGTTTGATCCCCATAAAGACCATCGGTTGGCGATGACCTGGGCGCTTGCGGGACTGTGTGGCACGACCCCCGTTACCGTTCTCGATTTCGATTGTGTATCAGTAAGCTATCCGGGCTTTTTGGATGAGATGGAAAGGCTGTCATCAAAATGATCGTTGCAATAGATGGACCGTCGGGAGCAGGAAAATCCACGATCGCCAAAGCGGTCGCGCGTAAACTTGGATTCAACTGCCTTGATACCGGTGCGATGTACCGGGCGGTCGCGTGGCTTGCGCTTAATACCGATGTGCCGCTTGATGACGAAGCGCGTCTGGGCACCCTTGCTGAGACCTGCACGATCTCATTCGGGCATGTCCCTGATGACCCCACACCCAAGTCGGTATACGTTGACGGGCATGATGTCACAACAAAGATCAGAACGACCGAGATAGACAAAGCGGTCACCCCTGTCTCTGCTGCTCCCGCGGTACGCGAAGCGCTCGTTGCGCAGCAGCGCCGGATTGCCCAAGAGGGTAATTATGTTGTTGAGGGCAGGGATATCGGCACAACAGTGTTCCCGAAAGCTGAGCTTAAGATTTTCCTCACGGCAAGTGACGAGGAACGCGCCCATCGCCGCGTACGTCAAAACGCTGACCGCGGAGTCGGTTCGATCGATTACGACGAAGTGCTCGAAGATCTCATTCGTCGTGATGCTGCAGATTCATCGCGGGCAGCTTCTCCGCTTAAAGCGGCCGATGATGCTATTGTCATCGATTCGACGGATGCCTATATCGAAGAGGTCATCGACAAGATTTGCGGGTACGCCTCTGCGATCAAGGAGGCATGAGAGCGTGGGATTGTTCTTGCCCTATGAGAAGATGTGGGATATGCCGCTCGGGGGTACCTCGAAGGAGAAGCAGATTCCCCATTGGTTCGGCAATCTCGCCTTTGCGGTGGTCGGGCTGGTTTGCAAGATATGCTTCCGCTACAGGGTGGATAATCGCGAAAACCTGCGCGGATTCAAAGACAAGACAGGTGTGGTTGTCGTATGCAACCACACCTCGTTTCTCGATGTCGTATTCATCTACCTTGCCGCGCGTCCCCAGCAATGGGTGCGTCTGATGGGTAGGGATACCCTGTTCGACAACGCACATGGTCTGCTCGGGCAGATGCTTTCCCGCGTGGGGGCGTTTCCCGTGAAGCGTGACAGCGCAGACAGGCAATCCATCAAACGCGCAACGCGGATGCTCAAGAACAACGAGCTTGTGGGCATCCTTCCCGAAGGTACGCGCCGGGGGAAGGGCTCGAAGATACCTAGTCTCCATGCCGGTGCTGCATTCATTGCGCGCATGGGGCATGCGCCACTTCTTCCCATGACGGTGCGCAATGCGGAATACGTTAAGCAGAAGGGCAAGCGCATTCATTTTCCCAAGATTACCGTCGACTATGGGACGCCGGTGCTTTTGGAGGATTTCGATTTCCTGCCGAAGGATGAGCGCCTTGAGGCATGCACGTGGTATGCAATGCGTGAATGTTTCGCGCTCTCGAAAAAGATACCCGCCAATGAGGTTGACATGGCGGCGCTCTTTCCCGACACCAAAGACTACACCGAGGTGTTCGAAGCGCATCCCATTCCGCATCACACGACCGATGAAGTCGTTCAGTCCATCGAGCACGCTTCTTCAAAATCTGAAGCATAAGGTGACCATGTTCAAGGACGTGCGTGCAAAGGTGGGGCGGTAGCATGGAAGTCGTTTTGGCTCCTTATGCGGGCGCATGCTATGGTGTGCAGCGCGCGCTGAATATTGTGCACGAGCTCATTGATGATGCTGCTTCAGTGTCAACGCTCGGACCGCTCATCCATAACCCCCAGGTTGTCAGCGAGCTTGAGTCGAAGGGTGTTCATGTTGCCCAGTCGCTCGACGACATCAAGGGTGATACGATCGTGATCAGAAGCCATGGCATTTCGCCGTTCGTGCGACAAAAGATCGATGCATTGGGACTCACGGTTGTTGACGCCACCTGTCCCCATGTTGCTCGCGCGCATGCCGCTGCTCTCAAGCTTGCACGCGATCATTGCCGGGTGCTCGTCATCGGTGAAGCGGGTCACCCTGAGGTTGAGGGAATCAAGGATTATGCCCAAAGCGAAGGCGTGAGGGCCGATGTTGTGCTTGCGCCCGATGAGATACCAACTGACCTGTTCGAGCCGGTTGGCGTCGTGGTGCAAACAACGCAAACACGGGAGAACCTCGATGCGGTTGTGGACGCGCTCAAAGACCGCGGCTATGATCCCGTTGTCGAAGACACCATTTGCACAGCAACGCAGAAGCGGCAGAAAACCGCAGCTGACCTTGCCGCGCAACTAGATGCCATGGTGGTGATCGGCGGGCGCAATTCTTCGAATACCACGCGCCTGTTCGAGATCTGCTCGAAATACTGTCCTCGAACGTTTCATATCGAACGCGCCGAGGAACTTGCCCATGAAGACCTCAGCGGCATTGAGAAGATCGGCGTGACAGCGGGAGCTTCGACGCCCGAGGATCAGATTGCCGAGGTCGTTCGCTACCTGGAAGGGCTGTAGTGCTCTATGGGCAGCTATGAGGGCGCGATCGTCGCGCAGGTTGATCGCGATGCAGGGGCGTATGAGGCGGGTCTCAGGAGCGGGTGTCGCATCCTTGAGGTGAACGGAAAGCCGCTGCGCGATGCGCTTGATTGGCAATGGGAATCAGCCGAGGACGAAATCGATATTACGTATGTAGACGGTGCGGGAGAGCTCCGCGAGGGGCATCTTGAGCGCGATGATGCCACGCCGTGGGGAATCGCGTTTGATCAGATCATCTTCGATGATGTTATGCAATGCAAAAATGCGTGTACGTTTTGCTTTATGAGGCAACTGCCTGCGGGCATGCGCGCCTCGCTCAGTGTGCGCGACGATGATTTCCGTCTCAGTTTCACGCAGGGCAATTTCGTCACACTGACTAATCTTTCTGAGGACGACGTCAATCGTATCATCGAGCAGCGCATCAGCCCCTTGCGGGTATCTTTGCATGCCGTCGATGCCGATGTTCGTCGCGAACTCATGGGCAGGCATGCCGCACGCGGTCTTGATGCGCTTGAGCAGCTTTTGGATGCAGGGATTGAATTCGATGCGCAGATTGTGCTCGTTCCGGGCGTCAATGATGGGGATGTGCTTCAAGAAACGCTTCAGTGGGCGTACGAACGATCTGGTATCAGGATGGTCGGTATCGTGCCGTTGGGTTATACGCGCCACCAAAACCGCTTCGACCATAGTTTTGAGGCGCCTGCGTGTGCACGAAGTGTTATCGCGTCACTGGATGCGCTTCAAAAACGCGCGCAGCATGAACGAGGATACGCATGGGTGTATGCGTCCGATGAGTTTTATTGCAACGCTTATGGAGACACGGTAAGCGAGCATATCCCGTCTGCGTCATTCTATGGAACCTATGAGATGTTCGAAGATGGTATCGGCATCATCCGAAGCTCGATCGATGAGTTTGCCTACGCGGTTGCGCAGGGTGTGGCAGCGCGTGTTGCGCATACCGTTCGTTCTTCTGCGCACACGTTTTACCAGATCTGCGGCTGTGCAATGAAGGGATATTACGATCAGCTGCTCAAATCATCTCCGCTCGCAGATCTGCTGCAGCCGCTTTTTGTCAAGAATGACTTTTTCGGAGGAAATGTTGACGTGACGGGGCTGCTTTGCGGCAAGGATATCGTGTGTGCTATCCAATCTCACCTGTGCGATGGCATGATCAACGGTTCGCTCATGCCGCCCCCAAGCACAAAAGATGAGTCTTCTCCTGCCATCTACGTGGTTCCGGATGTCATCTTCAACGCGGACGGTTTGACGCTGGATGATATGACGCTTGAAGACATTCGTTGCCAAACCGGTGCGCTTATTAAGGTTGTTCCCTCTAATCCGTTAGACTGTATGGAACAGATCGAAAAGATAGCGGAGGGAATCTGACAAATGGCATTGCCTCTTGTAGCCGTGGTGGGTCGTCCGAATGTCGGCAAATCCACGTTCGTCAATCGCATAGCGCAAACCAACGACGCCATCGTCCATGAGATGCGCGGCGTGACGCGTGATCGTTCGTACCACAAGGCAGACTGGAATGGCGTTGATTTCATGCTCGTTGATACCGGCGGTATCGAAATGGGCAGTGACGATGATTTCCAGATTTCCATCAGAGACCAGGCGTTTGAAGCGAAAGACCAGGCTGATGTCATCATTTTCATGGTTGATGGCAGGGTAGGCATGCAAGCTGATGACGAAGAGGTCGCGCGCATCATCCAGAAGGCGAAGATTCCGGCATTCCTCGTTGTGAACAAGATGGATAACCCCGACAACGAGCAGGACCTCTGGGAATTCTACCAGCTGGGTCTTGGCAATCCTTGGCCGGTATCGTCCATTCACGGTCACGGCACGGGCGATCTTCTAGATAGCGTTGTCGATGCGCTTAAGGATGCGGGGCTTGATAACGAACACGACACCGATGAGCCCGCGGTCAATGTTGCCATCATCGGGCGTCCGAATGCAGGCAAGTCATCGCTTACGAACCGGTTGACGAACGCCACGCGCTCGATCGTGAGCCCCGTTGCGGGAACAACACGGGATGCGGTTGATACGCTCGTCGAACATGATGAGGTGCTCTATCGCATCGTTGACACAGCGGGACTCAGGCGCAAAAGCCATATTGACGAATCGGTCGAATACTACGGATTCGTGCGTGCGATGCGTGCGATTGACCGCGCGGATGTCGCGCTGCTGGTGATCGATGGGACGCTCGGACTCACGAACGAGGATCAGCGCGTTGCCAACTATGCGGCGTGCCGGGGGTGCGGACTCATCATTGTGTTGAACAAATGGGACATTGTCGGTGATGCTGAGGCGAAGAAACGTATTCGCGAAGATATCGAAGACGACATGCGCTTTGTCGGATATGCACCTGTGATCGCTCTGTCGGCACTCACGGGCAAAGGCGTGGATCGCATCTGGCAGATGATCGATGCGGTGTATGGCAATTACTGCAAAACGATCTCAACGTCGCATCTCAATCATTGGCTTTCTGAGATTCACGAAACGGGCCATACCGTGACCAAGGGCAAAGCGGTTTTGCGGATCAAATACATCACTCAGACCGCCACAATGCCGCCGCAGTTCACCTTCTTCTGCAATCGTCCCGATATTGTGACGGACAATTACGAGCGCTACCTTGAGAATCGTATGCGTAAAGCGTTCGATCTTTCCGGTACGCCCATCAGGTTCAAGTTCAAGAAGAAAGATTAGTTTTCTATGCACGTATCCACGCCCCCGACACCGCTATTCTCCCTGTCGCAGACGATACCGCTTGACGCTGGCTGGTGGTTGCTTCCTGCTCTTTTCGTAGTTACCTTTTTGCTCGGCTCGATTCCTTGGGGCGTGATCGTTTCGCATCTCGCATTCCACAAGGACATCCGAGATGAGGGTTCGGGCAACATCGGGGCCACCAACGCGCTGCGCACCATGGGCAAAACCGGAGGACTCGCCGTGCTTTTGCTCGATATCGCGAAGGGTGTTGCCTCGGGGTTGCTCGCGCTTGCGGTTGCCTCATATGTGGTGATCGATGACGTTTTGTTTATGTATGCGCCGCTTGCGATCGGTTTTGCTGGGTGCGTCTTCGGGCATATCTTCAGTCCCTGGCTGCATTTCAAAGGGGGCAAGGGCATATCCGTTGCCTTTGGATGCCTGTTTATCCTGTTTGGTGTTTGGGGCGCCCTGCTTGATCTGCTCGTGTTCATTATCTTCGTCGCCGCTACCCGCTATGTTTCGCTCGGATCCATCATGGCTGCCCTCGCTTGTCCCTTGATCGGGCTGTATTGCTACTGGTCGCATTGGTTCTGCGTGGTGCTCATTGCGATCGCGGCATTCACCGTGATTTGGGCGCATCGGGCGAATATCGGTCGGCTGATCAAGGGGAATGAGTCGAAGCTCAGCTTCAAGAAAGAGAAGGGTGCCTGATGAAGGTTGCTGTTATCGGTTCGGGTTCGTGGGGTACGGCGCTTTCGCAGGTTTTAAGCGATGCGGGTAACGATGTGTGCATATGGACCCGCAGCCAAGATACCGCGGATATCATCAACAAGACGCATCGTAATCCGAAGTATCTCACGGACTATACCTTGTCCGATCGCGTGCGTGCGTCCGCTGATTTCGAAGAGGTCTTTGCCAGTGCCGAGGCGTGCGTTTTGGTAACACCGTCGAAGTACTTGAGGGAAACGGCAACGAATATGAAGGAACAGGTTGCAAGCAACCTTCCAATCATTATCTGTTCGAAGGGCACGGAGGCGGCAACAGGGCTTTTGCCAACCGATGTGGTGGCATCTGTGCTTGGCAATCCCAATCGCATTGCAGTGCTCTCGGGTCCCACCCATGCTGAGGAGGTTATTGGGAAGATTCCGTCGGGCGCTGTCATTGCATCAAGCGATGAGAGCACGTCGCTTTTTTTCCAGAAGCTCTTTGCAACGGATTATTTCAGGACGTATCGCTCGAGCGACACGGTGGGCGTTGAGCTTTGCGCTGCGTTCAAGAACGTGATCGCCATTGCGGTGGGCATCTCCTATGGATTGGGGATGGGGGACGATACGGCCGCCATGCTGATCACGCGTGGTCTTGCCGAGATGAACAGGATGGTCGTTGCTTGTGGCGGTCAGTCGATCACGTGTATGGGGCTTGCCGGGGCAGGGGATATGGTTGTTACGTGCATGTCGCGCCATTCCAGGAACCGTCGGTTCGGCCAGGATTATGTGGCATGTGGTAAAACGCTTGAGGATTTCGAACGTGACACCCATATGGTTGTCGAAGGGGCGCAGGCGTGCAAAACGCTTGAGGTGCTGAGCAAAAAGAACAACGTTGAACTGCCGCTGACCGATGCCATCAGGAGCATTGTCTGGGAAGGCGCTTCCCCCAAAGAGGTTGCCGACCATTTGATCGAACGCCCCCTGAAAGAAGAGTTCTAGCCCAATCAGGAATATGGATCAGGTGGACGTGGGGGCGAGATGAATCTCGCCCCCACGTCTATTCCCAACGATAAAACCTGGTGAACCATCCATAGTCATGATAGGTTCACCATAATACGTCTATGCTGAATTATTATCGGGGCTGATTCACTACGCGGGCGGGATCGGGGGTATATTCTTTCCCGATCGACCACGCCATATCCCAAAATTGATACTCGTAATAACTGCAATCAACGAGGATATCGTCAAGGCGCTTCAGGTGCTCTTCACTAAGTCCGATGCAGTATCGATCCACAAGCTCGATCATCTCATCGTTCGCTTCGCGATATCCTTTCGACGTATACATATCGATCCATCGGGTATAAAACGGATTCTCGTTGGTTTGCCGCGTTGCCTCGAGATGATCGCCAATGACCTTATAACTCCACGAACATGCAAGCGCGGCAACGGCAATTTCGGGAAGCGATCCCTTGGTCGCCTGTGCGATCATATAGTCGGTATACGATTTGTTGTTCAACGCCATGGGCGTGGTCTCAATCATTTCTTTCGTGACACCAAGCTCGTGCAGATATGCCTGATGTACGGCGTTTTCTGTATCGAGCGTTGCCCGTATCAGATCGGAATACCTTCGCATGTCCTGTTCATCGACCGCCTTCACGAGACCAAGCGCGAACACCTTCGCGTATTGCATGAGATACTTGTGGTCCTGGATCATGTAATAGCGGAATTTCTCGATCTCGAGCGTGCCGTCGCCGATGCCCTTCACAAAGGGATGTTCAAAATAGGTCTCCCATATCGGCATGGCAAGACGATAGAAGCGCTCACTTGGTTTCATGGCAAAATCCTTACAGACGTGGAGTGTCAACCGTCATATCGCCGTTCATGATATTGGATGAACAGCAAGGGAGAGTTCACTGTTCCGCTGAACGTTCAAGAAAGAATATGAGTGGGAATTGAGCCCTTTTCATTCTCGATAAGCCCGTTCTACCATGGCATCTCAAGGGGGGTTGCAGTATAATCGAACCATAGTTTTTCTCAGGTTTATCAGGGCTTTTGCACTTTTTTCTCGTACATGAATACCTTGCTTTTTTGATCCGTTTGGTTGCTGGGAGGCAGCTATGGAGATTGAAAGATTATCTGAATTCGTTTGCCTTGCTGAAACACTGAATTACCGTATGGCTGCGCAGCGTTGCTACATAAGCCAGTCAACGCTCAGCAAGCATATCACTTCGCTCGAACAGGAGCTTGGTTGCCAATTACTCGTTCGCACGAAAGCGGATATCAGTTTGACACCGTATGGAAAAACGCTGCTCGATCATGCAGGTCGCATTCTGGATGTGTACCATCAATGCATCGAGGCGCTAGATGATCTCAAGAGTGCTGATGAAACCCATATTTCTATCGGGTATCTCTACTGGGCGGCGCATGAACTCTTGACCGATTTCTACCGGGTGTTTCATGAGCAATTTGCTGCGCGGCATGTCGAATTCAAGCGTTTTACCATTGCGGAATTGAAGAACCATCTTGACGAGAACGCACTCGATTTCATCATCGATATGGATGTTGGCTATGAGGATTCATCGATCTATCGAAAACGTCCCCTGTATCGTGATCGGTATACGGTGATCGTTCCCAAGGGGCACGAATTCGCACAGCGCAAGTGCATTACCATCAGTGACCTCGTGGGCGAAAAGCTCATCATTCCTTCGGATAATTCTTGCGAAACGCATTATCGGTTCATCTGTGCTGCTCTTGGTCCGAAAATACTGAAAGAAGTAGAGTTGCTTCCCGTGCTTTCTGACCCTACGGAAATTTCATGGTACGTAGACGGCGATAAGGGAATCGGTTTGATTGCGGAGCATGCCTACCACGGCATGGATGATGCAACGTTTTTAAGCGTTCCGATTGAAAGTGAAAGTCTAGAGTTTCAGGTGAGCATCATTTGGAAAGCGGAGAACGAGACGGAAACCTTGCTCGAATTTGTTGATATGTTCACAGAAATGATCGAGGCGAATGAACAGGGCTGTGCGGTTCCTTAAGTGATGCATGGTGTCATCGTGGTTCCCAAAAGCGTCTTTCAGAAATGAAATTACACCATGGTCCATCGGTGAACCATGGTGTAGGGGAACGAGATTCTGGAGTCAAATGACAGAATCACGCAAGAAGCTCAGTCAACGTTCTGATCGAGTCAAGATTCTCAAGGTTGTCAATAAGCTCAACAACTGTGTCTGCTTGCTCTTGTGAGAGCTTGCCAGAAACGTTCTTGTAGAACTTATCGAGAATTGCGTCGCGAGACATCGGGTTGTGATAGATATTCCCGCGTACGTTTTCGCAGCGCGCAAAATACTGGGCACCGTCGTCCATGATGATATCCACATTAGCAGTGACATATTCATCAGGAGGAAGGGAAGGCTCGATTTCAACTTTCTCTATGACGCGGTTGAGAAGAGAATCATTCATAACGTCAATGCTCATGTGCTCCGGGCGAACATCTTTGAAGGTTGCTGCGCATGCTGCGGTGTAAATGATGCTGAAAGCGGCAAGTACCTGAGGGTCATCTCCCAGTTCCCATGGCTTTGCGCAAAAACCTTGTGCTGTTCGTGGAGTGGTGTGGACAATGATCTTTGCGATGTGTTCGGGATCTATCTCGTGCTCGTTAACAATTTGCATGACGGCGTCGATCGAGGGATGGGTCACACGACAAGAACTCCAGGGCTTGATTACGACATCAGCGAAGTATTGTTCGCCAAGATTTTCACAGAGAAGCTCCGGTTTCTTGTTTTCGCCGCAGAAGAGGAAGAAGTATCCTTTGCCTCCGCCGAATGCATCATGGGATGCCGTCATACCGCGCGCTGCGAAATCGGTGGAGAAAAGAGCATTGCGAGCTGCAAGAGCCATCGGAAGCTTGAACGCAAGCGTTTTATCGTTGATGCCGTCCATGCTGCCACCGAGCATATTGAGATCGATGCCCAAAGCGTACATGAGTTGGAATGCAGTGAGTTTGGCAAGCTTTCCGGCAATGATCGTTGCGCCGAGACCATTGATGGTGCCGGTGTTATCCCAACCGCCATATACATCGAAACCAGACGCCGCACCGAGGCGAGCAGTGACGTCATCGCCCAAAGCAAGCGCAGTGATGAATTCTTTTCCCGTGGCGTTAGCGCGCTCAGCAGCAGCGAGCGCCGCAGGGATCGTGGTGCCGCTGATATGACCTGCGCTGCATTTCTTTCCCTTGTTCTCGCATTGCACTGGTTCGAAGTCATACGAACGCATTTCGAAGCTGTTGACCATTGCTGCTTCAGCAGCAGAGATTTTCTTGTTGCGGAAAAAGACCGATGCGCCCGATCCTTCTTCCTGGTATCCCTTGACCATATCGAAAAGCTCATCGCAAAGCGGGGCGTCAAGACCAATTGCGATATCTCCAATACCGTCAAGGACTCTTGTTTTGAGCCGCTCAACAGTGAAATCATCTAGGTCGTCGTAGGTTGTTGCGACAACGTGGTCGCAGATCTGTTCGGTCATCGTTTTGGGCATGGGTGCACCTCCTTGCAAAGCGGTGGCGCTAGACTTGGCTTGCGCCGATAAGGGAATTGATCAAATTGTAGAGATCGGCGTAATACTCCTTTTCGGCAGCGCACGCCTGCGGATCACCCGTTTCATTGTTGGCTACCTCAAGATTGGCGAGCGCCATTTTGCCGCCCTGGAGGAGCGCAGTGGCGCCTGAGCGTGAGATATTGTTCGCACTGGAGCCCGCGATGGATGCACTCAGTATGGCAAGTTTCGTGGGTGCTTCGAAGTCGATCACGATGTTGTAATAGTCATCTTTGTGGTCGGGGTGATATAGGACAAGGCAGTCCTGAACGGTTTCTTTGCCTTCCTCGTCATTGTTGATCATGTCTTCGGTCCATGTGACAGTGATGTGGTACTGTTCGGCATATTTCGCAAGATACTCTTCAATGACGGGTATCGACATGCCGCGATCGCCGACCAACTGATAGGACTGACGAATATTGAGCAGATCTTTTCGGTCGTACATAGTGTTTCTCCTAAGGGTTGTGTGTTGTGATGTCGTTGCGCGAGACGAAGTTGCAGCGTGTGTGAGCGGCGCTGTCCATGAAGGGCAACGGGCTGTCTCGGTGAATTCATTTGGATGCTGCGACGCTTGACCGCAGGGGCTTCCGCATTCCAGCTTATATCTCATACAATACTGAGCGACAGGCACCGTGTCCCACGTAAGGTCATAGTCGCAGCGGCGGCATGAGCGCGCCTCGGGCACTGAGGTCATCTGATAGTCAAACACGTTGATCGTTCCGCATTCTGGACAGGTCACGCTTACCATGCGTGGTGGAACGCATGTCCCGCACAGTGGATTGCAAACCCAGCAAAGTGACATATCCGCGATTCCTTTTCAGGGTGTGTTACGACGTTGTGTCATAGAGATCGGGTGAGGATGAAGGACAATCAGGCGAGATGCCGTAGATGATTTTTTCAGGATCATATCCTTCTTGAAAACCTGGACCATTGTTCGGAAACGAAACATAAAGGACGTTCATCGCGTGACCGCATGTAGGACATGTGATGTCTTTGACGACATCCTGCGCTGCTGCAATGGTTGTTTGTTCTTTGCACGCAGGACATTCGAGCGTGTATTCGGGATACGTATCGTCCCCCGGAAGATTCTTTGGTCGATCCATGGTTTATCCCTGTTCTCCCATAGCTGTGTCGAAAATGCTCCAGGTCTTCTCCGGCAATTACTATGCAGGAGTCGAAGGAGGAGTTGGCGCATTCGGTGCACCAGGGCTTTTCGGCGTCGGCGTCTCCGGATGATCGATCGGTGGCGTAGTGGTCTCTTCGCCATCACCCTCTGAATTCGGGAGCGGTGCGTGGCATTTGATGCAGTTCGTTGCAATCGTGGGGTTGAGCTGACCGCACTCGGGACAGGTGTTGACGCCTCCGACGCTATCAGGTCTGAAACACATGGCAAGTCCTTTCTCGAAAATAATAATTGAGAGGGGAGAGGACACAAGATCAATGACGTAGTGCCAGCAATCTTATGTCCCATCTGCCTTTACTGGTTCGAAATGACGTAGACTTTCCCCGGGATCTCTTCTGCGCGCTTTGCGAGAGCCTCGAACGTTCCGTATTCGATGCAATTCGCGAGGCAGTTATGAGCGCATGCGGGATCCTGTCCTTCGGCAATACGATCTTCGCACATATCGCACAATGAGGTAAGAATGGGGGCGTAATCCCAGTTCCAAGTCTCCTCATCAATGCGGAAGGGACCGATTTCGGATAATTTGATGCCCCAGGTGCCGAGTCCGAGACCAAGCTTATTGCGGCAAGCGATCTCGCAGCTATGGCATCCGGTGCAGTATTCGTAATTGATAAGCAATGCGGCTTTAGCCATTTTGATTCTCCTTCACGGTAGGGTTAGCCATCAAGACCTTGCGCTTTGTAAATCTTGCACATCATTTCTTTGTAGATCGACCCGAAGCCGAGGGGATTCACGCAGAAATGCGGAAGCAGCATGTTGACGTTGGATTTCCAGACACCGAAGAGGTTCGGCTCTGCGCCTTCCTGCTCTGGATACCACCAACCATGTTCGCAATGAACCACGCCAGGAAGAATCACATCGGTGACCCATGCTTTCATCTGACACTTGCCAAGCCAGTTCTCGATAGTTACCCAATCTCCATTCGCGATGCCGTACTTTTCTGCATCAATGGGGTTGATGGTGACCTTCGCAACGGGATCGATCTCGCGAAGCGTATCGATTTGGCGATGCTCCGAATGGAAGGAGGTGTATTTCCTGCCACCCGTTGTCAGGATCAGAGGATATTCCTCTGCAAGCTCGGGATGGCTAAGCGGACTGAAGTAGGGCTCGTGGTAATACGGAAGTGGATCTTCGCCCCAAACAGGGAAGAGGAGCGAACTGAGTTCGATCTTGCCCGAAGGAGTATTGAAGCCAGGCTGCTCATCGCCGCGAAGCATTCCCTTAGCATGCTTCTGGTAGGTGTAGCCTCCTTGGTAGACTCCCATCTTGCGCAGCTCGTCGAAACCGAAGTCGTATGAAGCACGGAGTTGCTTGTCGTAGAAATCGGCTGCATCTTCGTATTGCCATGCCTCGGGATTGAGTCGCTTGCCGAGTTCGAGACAGATTTCCAGATCCGATTTAACGCCTGGGTTGTCGATGGCTTTGTTGATGGCGCCCACGAAGAAGGGGTTGCGCCCATAGTGGGGAAGGACAACGCCGTCGAGTTCAGGGAAGGTTGCTACGGGCAGGAAGATGTCTGCAAGAGCAACCGCGGTCGGCGTCATGAACAGATCGCGTACAACAACAAACTCCATTTTCTTAAGAGCCTCATACCAGCGTTGGGGTTGAACGTTGTTGGTTGCAGAGATGATGTTTGTGCTCTGAAGGAATGCCATGCGAAGCTGCTTCGGCTCGTCAGTTTCAAGACATTCCAGCGTGAGGTCGGGATTGCATACCCACTGAGAGCGCGCTGCGGCGGGGAATTGCTTGGCGCCGATACGGTCTTCGAACTGACCCGGTGCAAGGTTGCTGCGCGTATCAACGCGCCACTTTCCCAAGAACGACGACGGTTGACCAACGGTCACGCCGCCGGGGACATCGACATAGCCACAGATGGCGAGCATGGCTAAAGCAGCGTGTCCCGCTTGTCCACCTGTGGTCGTTTGGTCGAAGGTGAGTCCCCAGAGCAGCGAGGAGGGTTTGTTGGTCGCGAACTCGCGGGCGACCTTGTAGATGAGGCGCTCGGGCACTCCGGTGATCTCAGATGCCTTTGAGGGCGGATATTCGCGGCAGCGCTCAGCCAGCTCGTCAAACCCATAGCACCAGTTATCTACGAAGTCGTGGTCGTAGAGATCCTCATCAATAATGATGTTGAGCATGGCAAGGGCAAGCGCCGCATCAGTGCCCGGACGCAGACGAATCGCGGTATCCGCATGAGCACCGAGCCAGGTGATGCGTGGGTCGATGGTGACAACCTTGCTGCCGCGCTTCATGAGGTCGACGATTGCGTGCCCGAACAGACCGTCGCCGTTCGAAGTCAGAGGCATCTTCCCCCAGCAGATAATGTATTTGGGTATCTCGTACCCAGGATGGTCATAGCTGTCGGGGAAATATGATGCGAAATCGAGTTCGGGATACCCGGTTCCGAACACGAACTCAGCGATAGCGCAGCGTGGACCATAGCAAGAATATCCACTGATGCCCATGAGGGTTGTTGAGGTACGGAAAACGCCGAAGGCGAGGGGTGGAGCGAAAATGGCTGCTTGACGTCCCGTGCCCTGGATGACCACGACGGTGTCCATGCCATATTTCGCCTGTAACTCCGTTGCTTTTTCTGCAACGGTATCAAGCGCTTCATCCCAGCTGATGGGTGTCCATTTGTTCTCGCCGCGTTCACCTGCGCGCTTGAGTGGTGTGGTGATGCGTTGAGGATGATTCAAGTACTCGGGGAGCGTCAGACAGCGAACGCAAAGACGACCGTTCGTGACGGGATGCTCTTCATCACCTTCGATCCCGACGAGTTTGTTGTCGACGACGTGCAGTTTGACGCCGCAGCCAACGGGATGGCAACCTGGTGCTGACCATGCGCAGCTTCGCACCCAATAATCGTTATCGGTGCCCCATTTCCACTGTTCCTTCATCTTGCTCCTCCGTTCCTTAGCCGTGTCTTCTAGGAGCGTCAGATGACGCTAAGAAAAGCGTAATGCGCCCGCTGGACTTACGATAGACGGCTATCGTTTCCATTGCAGGGCTTACTGATTCCAAAATCGAATGGAAGGATAGTGAGAAAACCGGTCTATGTCAGGGGACAGGAATGATGGTATGGCGAATGGGAGCGATGGTGCTGGTTCGACGATCAGGCGCTTTCGGAGAAGAAGGGGCAATCCTTCCGGAGGCATTCGGCATTGTTTCCAACGAATGTGCAGGTGGTTCGCTCTGGTTTATCCATGTGGGTACCGAGCACTTCATCCACATATACAATGCTTTCCTCCAAAGCGACAAAGCTTGTGCGTTTGCAACAGCGAGGTCCGCCGATATCAGCAAGACGACCCATAATACGTGAGGTCAAACGGGCGGTTTGAGCCCAGGGGTCGCGCGAGAGCGGCGTGGAATTCGTGATGATCGAGAAGAATTGCCCCGCACTGATTGCTGCACCGCAGCATCCCCAGAACCCGCAGGTACCTCCGGGAACCTGCATGCTTCTTGATCGGAGCTCTTCCAAAGCCGGGGCAAGGTCGATATCCCCACCAGCATGCTTGTAAGCCGCGAGCAAAACCGCACCCACCAACGTGTGATGCTCCGGACCATTTTGGTAGATGGACTGATCGCCCATGATCTTTTCAGCGAGCGCGATCGGATTCGTAGTCTTGCTTGCCAAACATGTCTCAATGATGTGCTCGATCCCGTTTGTGCGATGGCATGCATCGCACACATAATGATGGTTCACGCATAAAGAGTGTCCGGTTTCCTCTTTACCGCACAACTCGCAGGTGACAGGTTGTGCTTGTTCGAAGTAGAGAAGCTCATCGCCACATATGGCGCACTGCGCATGATGAGTGCTCATACATGATTCCTTCGGTCGTAGGTTGATACAGTTCTGATGCGATGGTTTGCCGCGTCCCTTTCTCAGGAGAGGGCAGAAGCGAACGGCATCTTCGTATGCTTTGGAATGTAATGAACGTAAAGATAAACGAATGATTGTCAGCTTGGCAACTCCTGCCTATGCGGATAGGTCTCTTCGCCCGCTCAGGTGAGAATAATTCCTGTATGTGAAGTGCGTTTTTCACCAGTTGGAAGGAGCGCTATGTATTACTCGAGCGGAAACTATGAAGCTTTTGCCCATCCTCAGAAACCGGAAGGCGTTGATGAAAAATCCGCCTATATCATTGGCTCGGGTCTCGCGGGACTTGCCGCTGCATGCTATCTCGTGCGTGATGGACAGATGGCAGGTGAGCGCATCCATATTCTTGAACGTGATCCGCGTGCGGGTGGCGGCTGCGATGGCTGGCATTATCCGGCACTTGGTTTCACCATGCGCGGCGGTCGCGAAATGGACAACCATTTCGAGGTGATGTGGGATCTGTTCCGGGACATTCCCTCTATCGAAGACCCTAACGTGAGCGTTCTTGATTACTACTATTGGCTCAACAAGCGCGATCCGAATTATTCGCTGTGCCGTGCTACGGTCAAGCGCGGGCAGGATGCCCATACGGACAACAAGTTCAACCTGTCCGATAAGGGATGTATGGAGATCATGGATCTGTTTTTTACGCCCGAGGAAGAACTTCAGGACAAGCTGATCACTGAGTATTTTTCCGACGAGGTGCTGAACTCCAATTTCTGGCTGTACTGGCGCACGATGTTTGCTTTCGAAAACTGGCACTCGGCTTTGGAGATGAAGCGCTACATCACCCGTTTCGTGCATCATCTCGGAGGGCTGCCTGATTTCAGTGCGCTAAGATTCACCCGCTATAACCAGTACGAATCCATGATTTTGCCTATGGTGAACTACCTCGAAGACCATGGTGTTGATTTTCGATTCAACACGCACGTTGTCGATGTGCGCTTCTCGTGTGATGATGCCAAGGACGACGCGCGCAAGATTGCAACCGAAATTCGCTATGTCAGCGCAGGAGACCCAGCTGATGTGGACGCCGCTGAAGGTGTGCCGTCCGGTGACAAAACCGCTTCCGCTTTCGATCCAGCTCGTGAGCAAGTCATTGCGCTTACAGAAAATGACCTTGTTTTCATAACGTCGGGCAGCTTGGTTGCGCACTCTTCATTCGGTAGCCAAGACGAGCCCGCGAAGTTCGCGCCTGAGCTCACGCCGGGCGACGGCTGGGATCTTTGGAAGCGCATCGCTGCGCAAGATCCTTCGTTCGGTCATCCCGAGAAGTTCTGCGGTGATCCGTCGAAGAGCAATTGGGAAAGCGCGACAGTGACTACGCTCGACGACAAGATCCTTCCGTACATTGAAGCAATCTGCAAGCGCGATCCGCTCTCTGGCGGTGTGGTGACGGGCGGTATTGTCTCCGTGAAGGATTCGAGCTGGCTGCTTTCGTGGACCATCAATCGTCAGCCGCAATTCCGCGAACAGCCTGAAGGTACGGTATGTGTTTGGCTCTACGGGCTGTTCACCGATGTTGCGGGTGATTATGTGAAGAAGCCGATGCGCGATTGTACGGGCAAAGAGATTTGTGAAGAGTGGCTCTACCATCTCGGTGTTCCTGAAGATAAGATTGAAGAGCTGGCTGAATCGAGTGCGCGCACGGTGCCGTGCATGATGCCCTACATTACGGCGTTCTTCATGCCGCGCTGCATTGACGATCGTCCGAAAGTAGTGCCCGAAGGCGCGGTCAACTTTGCCTTCATTGGGCAATTTGCCGAAACACCGCGTGACACCATTTTCACTACTGAATACTCCATGCGAACGGGAATGGAATCGGTGTATACACTGCTCAATATCGACCGTGGCGTCCCTGAGGTCTGGGCGAGTGCTTTCGATGTCCGTAACCTACTAAATGCCACGGTGCTTTTGCGCGACGGCAAGCCGGCAACGGATATGAACATGAGCTTGATCGAGAAGCTTGCTCTGGCGAAGGGGCTCAAAGCTATCGAGCATACGGATATCTATGGCTTGCTCAAAGCGTTCGGCGTTATTCCCATAACCGACGAGAACCGCTCCATTCCTGAACCTGCCACCGGTGCGGTCTGGCCCGGCATCCACTAGACGAAGCGGATAACCATACATAGCAGGAACCGATTCAATGGGAATTGCGATGGGGAATAGACGTTGGGGCGAGATTCATCTCGCCCGCCTTGCACGAAAGCGCTGTCAGCACCGATAAACGAAAAAGGTCAGGAGCGAAACGACTCCTGACCTTTGGCATTCAAATGGCGGGATGTACGAGACTTGAACTCGCGATCTCCGACGTGACAGGACGGAGTTGGTGTTTTGAGAAGCCATGCACGAGATTAGCGAAGGTGGCGCAAATCGTCTTTAGAAGCCATAAGTCTTCATAAGTTAGTAAGCATTCTTATCCTCTGATCAGGTGATTTGTAGCTGATCAATAGAGAGCGGCATTGATATGATTCAGCAAAAAGGCTTTCGACTTAACGAATGGCTATAGTCAGCTTTTTAGCTCTGAACACCCTTGTGTCCTTCAAGAAGAAGTAAGCGACTTCAAGTCAGCTCCATTTTCAGCTCTATTTTAGGTTTTACTGTTGCGCAGAAGACTCAAAACACATCCATTTATTAATTGTCTGGTTTCGACTCCTTCGTCGAAAATAATGGAACAACTATATTGGTAATAAGATCGACTATATTGTTGCCATTTCCATTTTGCGCCACGTTGTTAATTGCCTCTGTGATTTTATTAATAAAGTCATTCGATAGCTTTGATTCCATTATTTTTTTGACCCAGTCGATATCATTTAAAGTTTTTTCACCAATATATATTTTCTCAAATGCATAAATAGAACCTTCGCCTATTGCCGCAACAAAACTTGCAGCAATAATTGCATTGACAACAGAAGCTGCTAAGTTAATCCCAGGTATGGCTTTTAACGCACTAATAGCTGCTTTTGCAGCAGCGCTTACGGTTCCAACCTCTACAATCGAGTTAATGAATCGTTTAGAGTCCTCACTATCCTTCACTTCATATATCTTGGATATTGCGCCTACTTCCCCTAGCTCAATAGGTGAGAGGATAAGCGCATCGGCAATAGGAATTGGCGCAGCTCCTACAGTGGCGCCTCCTGCAGTAGAAGCAGCTACAACAGATTGAGCTAAAGCGCGTTTTCTTTTAAGTTTAAATGCCGCAATATCTTTAGAAGCAGCCTTGATTCCTTCTGGCATTACAGCATTAGTAGCATCAATCAACTCAGATATTCCTTCAGGTGCAGCAAAAGCCGTATCATTGAGCGTAAATGTTGAAGCAACCACAGGGATAACGTCTTTAAGATTCTTTGAATACCTCTTTTGAGTTGCAAAAGCGTTATTCACCATTTGTATGTTTTCTTTACGATCAGGAACTGAATACGATTTAGTAATGACAACAATCACAGGAACGGATTCCCACATCGCTGTTGCTTTTGAAAGGCTCATTATCGATTCAGGAAAGAGCTTACTTGAAGTGCCTTCTACACAGAACCAGATCACATTGATTTTCTTCTCACTGTTTTCTTCTTTAATACTCTCTTTAGACCATTTCTTAACCGCATTAATGGCGGCTTTCCTTTTGAAAAAAGAGGGTTCAAAGCCGATTGTATCTATGATTCTAAATGGAATAACATCGCTCTCGTATATTTCCAGCTCCTTTGTTGTACCGCTTATGCCAATGCTTGTAGGAGCCTTCTTCTCTGCATCTTCTCCTAGAACAGCATTAATAAGTGTTGATTTGCCGACTCCTGAGTTACCAATTACCAGAACATTCCCATACTTCATGATAGCCACCTCAGCTTTAGTATTTCATCTTGTAAATTGGTCGAATGGTATTTTCATTATAGAATCAAAATTGGTATGGCTTTAACTGCGCTAAACCTAAAACAGTTCAAAATAATTACTTGGGTTCAGAGAAAGTGGAGGAAGATAGCATCTTCAAAGCAGCTCCATTTTCGGCTCCATTTTGGGACAGCGGATCATTCTGAAACGAAAAAGGTCAGGAGACTCAAATATAGCTCCTGACCTCGACATTTTAATGGCGGGATGTACGAGACTTGAACTCGCGACCTCCGACGTGACAGGACGGAGGTGCTGTTTTCGATAAACCATGATTGAATTCAAAGTTAATAATATGGGTCGTCTCCGGAGGTCTTAGATTTTCAAAGGATAGCAATCGTTTTGACCTACTGAACTGGTGATTTATGGCTCTTAAACAAAATGACTTATCGATGATAGAAGACGGTTTACCTCGAGCAAAGCGAATAGCTGAAAATCATGTACCCAAGCCTAGACCCAGCCATGTCCTTCAAGAGGAAGTAAGCGACTTCAAGTCGGCTCCATTTTCAGCTCCATTTTGTATTTTGTTATCGTATTTTTGCGCTGGAGCCGAAAATAGACACAGCAACGCCTGGTAAGACATTTCATGTAATAGCTATCAATTGTTATTACTAGCATAGAGAGCTCTGACGCGATTAATACTAGCCTTGGTTAGTATTAATGAACTCAGTATATTTACGCCGCCATTTGCCTAGCTCGACATCAGCCTCGGAAGCGGTAATACTGCTATCTTCTCTACCATCAAGTAGCACTACCGTGACGATTTTTTCTTGATCTTGCACATCGAGATCCCAAAACCTCTTTTGGAAACGAACGCGATTCGCCGATTCAACGATTTGTTCTTGGGAAATATAATCGTTACTAGTGTTTCGGAATGTCCAACCAGACCCCGTCGTTCCTTCCCATCTTCCCGCTATACGTGTTCCATACATTACCGTTGCAAGATCAGACTGGGCGACAGAATTTCTTATATATTCATCAGCTTCATCGTTATATAGTTCTTGCCAAAGAAATATCGCTAGATAGCTATCAGGTCTTTCAAGAATGTTTTCTATCTGTGCGTAGTGTTTAACTTTTTCCACATATTGTAATTGCAATCTATCCAAAAATGTCAATGTTATTACCTGTTTATCGGGTTTTGGCTCGCAGCCTTCACGCTTTCCAAGGTCAATAATTTGCGAGTTTACAAATGATGCGAATGCAAAAAGATTGTTTTCATCAAACTCTGATATAACCCTTGATATAACTCTCTCAGCTTCATCTTTCCCCGCTTTGCGCAACACCTCTTCGGCGGAATACATTAGACGATCCTTGATAGGAATACTGAATAGGCCCTGATCATCCGCCTTTGATTTACCCATAGTCAGAAAGATTGCTTCAGCAATGATTGGTAAACGTGAAGCGGGCAGTTTATCCATCACTCCTTTTAAGTAAACAATGAAATCAGCGAGCGCATTTCTGCACGCCCAACCCAACATCGTCTCTCTTAGGCTGTCGAGATTGGAATCAAATAATGCTCTTTCAATTTCTTTCTTGGAAATCGAAGTTTCAGGGATACAAAATCTCATCACCAAATCAAGACATTCAGAACAGGCAATTCGACCTTTAGAGCGAAGCTCAGATGCGTTTTCTCCTGATATAGTATTACCAAACAAATGATTGCATTTTGGGAAAACTGTTTTTAGGAAACCAATAGCGTATCCACTATACTCTTTTGCGATACATGCATCCAAGGACGCTTCGATGGCTTTCTTTTGGCTATTTGTATTACCGGTTAAATAAATAGATGCACTCCCGCACAAGTCATTTGAAGAATGAAATATCCATTCAAGAAAACCAGGATGCCAAACCTGTAGTACTGATATGGCAGCAAGATCTGCAAAATCAATCTCGGCACCGAGTTCTGAATGCAACATCGAAAGTGTATTTGTAAACCTTTTAACATCCCTTATCGATTGAATTCTTGGTTCGATGCACGAAATGTAAACGTCTCTCCAATGATCTTTATCAAAGGTGTTATTTAATTCGCTATCAATGAGTCTATTAAGAGATTCAAAAAGAATAGATTGAATTTGGTTCTGACTTGTCTGAGGTAAGGCTATTGAAAACTGAATAATCTTTTCTAGATAATCATCATATTGAAGAATATCTAACGCGTGGCGCGCAATATCCCTATCGAAAACTAAAAGATATATGATGTTTGGAAAATTTGCTATCGATGCAACCAACTGAAAAATCATGCGAATCTGATCGTTAGTCAAGCGATCTATGTCATCAATAATAACGATAATTTTCCCGTCGTATTCTTTGAGTTTATCGCAAACTATATTCTTTAGTTTTTGTAAGTCTCTCTTTTCAGCTTTTTTTCTGAAGAGCTTCCCAGTACCCTTTGTTGCGACATTCAGTATTTCGCCTATTGGCCCTATTCCCGCAACATAGCTTAATAGAGAAGCTGCATTGCCATAACTCTCTAAAGCGGCACCGATCGCTTCTAAAACTTTACTTCCTTTATTAATACTTAACGCATTTGTAAGACTTGCAAAAAACTGATCGAGCAACTGCGAATCGTCAATATAATTCCAAGGCTCAAATCGCAAAATAATAAGATCGTCCATCTGATTTTTATGCAACGAATTCAATTCATTGACCAAGAGATTAATAACGGACGTCTTTCCTGATCCCCACTTTCCATGTAGGCCAATTGTGAATGATTCATTCTTTGGGACGCTCTTTATTGTGTTCGCAATCGATTTTACAAAGATAGATCTTTCGAGTTTATCTTCGCTGCTTGTTTCTATTGGAGTGTCAGAATATAGATTCATTTAAGTGAATACCTTTTCCGATCAATAATCCGATAATGAACTTTTCTATGAAAGCTCGTCGAAGAAATCCAAATCAATCCTCTTTATTTCGTAAGTCTCTTCAACAGTTACGCCTACGTTGTACTTAATCATGAGGTTGATCAGTTCTTCACCATCTATGAGTTTGATCTTTGCATACAGACAGCTATTCGCTACATCAACTGCTGCTGGTTGAAAGCTAGAGGTAGTTATAAATACACCCTTATTTGCGTTTCTCAAAGCACCAATGAATCCTTGAATCTCAGGCGCACCAACCTTATTGCTGGGACTGTATCTTTTTGCCTGAGTATATATGGATTCAAAGCCCAATGGGTCTGCTGTTATGATGCCATCTATACCACCGTCGTTACTCTTAGAGGTAACCTCTCCAACTCCATATCCCATAACTTCGAGTAGCTTAACCACGATCTCCTCAAACACATATGGATCATGTTCAAGAATCATATTAAGAAGCTCGGATGCCAATGAATCATTTAGTGATGAAATAGCTTGCTCAATAGCTTCCTGTGGGGACTTTTCCTCATGGCTAGAATCATCGTGGACAAAATCTATTACTTTTTTACTGTCTGCTCCAATGTTCCAAGGGTTCTCCTCATCAATGATGGTATTAAGCTTGTACAGAAACTGCTTTCCATCAACACCTTCTCGAAGCGCTTGTTCTCCTCTAGAAGTTATTTCATATACGCCTCTGCGCACCTTTTTGAGCATTCCCGCCCTTTCAAGATATGAGATGCCCCAACCAAGACGGCTTTCATATATTGGTGTACCGCTTTTCGTCTTTTCTTTAACTTCTTCATCGGTAAGAGAAATCACATTGATCGCTTTGTTGAAAATCTCTTTTCGAGTATGAGGTATTCCATCGTTGAACATCTCTAACGTGATATAGAATGCGTCAGTCTGAGTTGGCAGAGGCATTGTTTCTCCTTAGTTGCAGATATTGATTTGAAACTAGCAGCACAATCGTGTTGATTCCATTATAAAAAACGAGCCTTGCGCAATTGGGCGTCATAGCACCGAGCGGTAAGCTCCGCGCTAGACAATCTCCGACGGAATACATCGGAGCTAAATCAAACGCTGAAATCAGAGTTTAGAAACTTACCAGTTCAGGGACTTATTGCTTATGAGCGTAAAGCGAAACGCAAAGCCAAAACTCTTGAAGACAGCTCCATTTTCGGCTCCATTTTAGGGTTAGCAGATCCGAGAGAAAACAAAAGGTCAGGAGCAAAAATGACTCCTGACCTGGTGCTTCAAATGGCGGGATGTACGAGACTTGAACTCGCGACC
>CAZFGW010000013.1:0-58041 GCA_964518575.1 uncultured Eggerthellaceae bacterium | reverse complement strand
AACTCCGGCGCTCGCAAGGTGCAGTGCATCAAGGTCCTCGGCGGCTCCAAGCGCCGCTATGCAGGACTCGGTGACGTTATCATCTGCAGTGTCAAAGAGGCCATGCCCAACGGCAACATCAAGAAAGGCGAAGTTGTCCGTTGTGTGATCGTGCGAGTGAAGAAAGAAGTTCGCCGCTCCGATGGCAGTTACATCAAGTTCGATCAGAACGCTTGCGTGCTCATCAACAACGATGGAACGCCGCGTGGCACACGTATTTTTGGACCGGTAGCACGCGAGCTGCGTGACAAGCGCTACATGAAGATCGTTTCACTGGCGCCCGAGACGCTGTAGGGAGGTGTATAGAATGACTGCGAAAACACATCACCTCAATGTCAAGAAGGGCGATACGGTCAAGGTTATCGCTGGTAAGGACAAGGGCAAGCAGGGCAAAATCCTGAGGTCTATTCCAAGCACCGAGCGCGTGGTTGTCGAGAAGGTCAACATCGTCAAGAAGGCTATGCGTCCGACTCAGGCAAATCCGCAGGGCGGTATCTCGAGCATCGAAGCGCCGCTCCACGTCTCGAACGTGATGCTGGTGTGCCCGAGCTGCAATGAGCCCACCCGCGTTGGTCATCGTTTCAAAGACGATGGCAAGAAGGTCAGGGTATGCAAGAAATGCGGTAAGGACATCGACTAGTCCTTACCGTTTGTATGAATTGACCCTTCAATGAGAAGGGACGCAGGGTCGGAAATCCTGTGTTTAAACCAACCAAGGAAGGAAGACGGAACTATGGCTGATATGCCTCGTCTGAAGGAACAATACAAAACGAAGATCGCATCCCAGCTCAAGGATGAGTTGGGTATCGCGAACGTGAACGAGATCCCGAAGCTGGAGAAGATCGTCGTCAACATGGGCGTCGGCGCCGCTGCGGGAGATGCGAAGCTTCTCGATAACGCGATGAACGACATGAGGATCATCACCGGGCAACAGCCCGCTATCACCCGCGCGAAGAAATCCATCGCAGGCTTCCACATCCGTGAAGGTCAGGCAATCGGATGCAAGGTTACGCTGCGTGGCGACAGGATGTGGGAATTCCTCGACCGTCTCATCGCAACGGCAATTCCGCGTGTGCGTGACTTCCGCGGATTGTCCACGAAGAGTTTCGATGGTCGTGGCAACTACTCCATGGGTGTCACCGAGCAGCTCATCTTCCCCGAGATCGACTACGACAAGATCGATCGTACGCGCGGTATGGATATCACCGTGGTTACGTCCGCGAAAGATGATGAACAGGCGCTCGCGCTTTTGCGTGCCCTCGGATTCCCTTTCAAGGCGAAGTAATACAAAGCGGTATCGTTTCAATAGGCAATCTGTCGTATCAAAACGATGCGACTTTGTAGCAGGAAAGAAGGAATGCATGGCTAAGAAATCTATGGTCGCCAAGGCCAAGCGGGAACCGAAGTTCTCCACTCGCCAACACAATCGTTGCATGCGCTGTGGACGTCCTCGTTCCTATTATCGCAAGTTCGGTCTGTGCCGGATCTGCCTGAGGGAATTGGCGAACAAAGGCGAACTGCCAGGTGTGACCAAGTCATCTTGGTAAGCCATCCGGGAGACGTAGCAATCGACCGGGCCTGCACGTTAGGCGAAGGCATTACGGGTGACTGCGAACCGACGTGCATGAGCACATTTTGGATCAAAAGGAGAAGTAGAACATGACATTGACCGACCCCATTGCAGATATGCTTACGCGCCTGCGTAACGCTCAAACTGCAGGTCATGAGACGGTGTCGATGCCCACGAGCAAGAAGCTCGTTGAAATCGCCCGCATCATGGACCAAGAAGGCTATATCGACGGCTATGAGGTTATCGATGGTGACCCCCGCGGTCAGCTCGAATTGACCTTGAAGTATGGTCGTAACAAGGAAAAGACCATTCGTGGTATCAAGCGTATTTCCAAACCTGGTCTACGCATTTACGCCGGCAAAGACGATCTGCCGCGCGTGCTTGGTGGACTGGGAACCGCCATCATATCAACTTCGAGCGGCGTTATGACCGATCGCGATGCGCGCAAGGCGGGCATCGGCGGCGAGGTCATCGCCTATATCTGGTAAGGGGGAAGCACTATGTCACGTATAGGCAAGATGCCGGTCGCGATCCCTTCCGGAGTCGAAGTGAAGATCGACGGCACCACTGTCACCGTCAAGGGCAAGAAAGGTGAGCTCACGCGTACCTTCCAGCCGACGATGAACATCAAGCAAGAAGATAACGAGATCATCATCACCCCGGCAAACGATGAGCGTCAGACGAATGCGTTTTGGGGCCTTACCCGCTCGCTCATCCACAACATGGTCGAGGGTGTTTCCGAGGGCTTCAGCAAGAAGCTCGAGCTCGTGGGCGTTGGCTACCGTGCATCGCTCAAGGGCAAAGATCTCGAACTGCAGCTGGGTTTCTCCCATCCGGTAGTCGTAACCCCGCCTGAAGGGATCACCTTCGAGGTTCCCTCGCAAAACGAGATCATCGTTTCCGGATGCTCGAAAGAGCAGGTCGGACAGGTTGCAGCCGATGTCCGCAAGTGGCGCAAGCCCGAGCCGTACAAGGGCAAGGGTATCCGTTACTCCGGTGAATATGTCAGACGTAAAGCCGGCAAAGCTGGCAAGGAATAGGCCTTAAGGGCAGGAAGAAGGGATCTCTCATGCAGAAATCAGTTCTCAAGCGCCAAAAGGGCCTTGCGCGTCGCCATCGTCGCGTCCGTGGCAAGGTCTCGGGCACGCCGACGCGTCCGCGCCTGTGCGTAACGCGCTCGAACAACAATATCTATGCTCAGGTCATAGATGATGTCTCTCACACGACCATCTGCGGTGCTTCAACGCTGGGAGAGGCGTTCAAGAAGACCGGTGCACGCGGTTCGAACGTGGACGGTGCATCCAAACTCGGCAACATCATCGGTGCTCTCGCACTCGATAAAGGCATTACAGAGGTCGTGTTCGATCGCGGCGGCAATCTGTACCACGGACGTGTGAAGGCTGTGGCAGATGGCGCTCGCGAAGCTGGACTCAAGTTCTAGAAGGGATAGTAAATGGCTCGTAAACAACAGGAGAAGAGCGTACCTGAGCTCGAAGAGCGCGTTGTAGCGATCAACCGCGTTTCCAAGACCGTTAAAGGCGGACGCCGCATGTCCCTGACAGCGCTTGTCGTCGTGGGTGATGGAAACGGCAAAGTCGGACTGGGAATGGGTAAGTCCCAGGAAGTCCCCAACGCCATCAAGAAAGGTGTTGAGGATGCTAAGAAGAACATGTTCACCGTTGCAGTCACCGACGAGAAGTCCGTTCCCCATGAGATCGTTGGGGAATATGGTGCGGGTCGCGTGCTGATCAAGCCCGCCGTTCCCGGTACCGGTGTTATGGCAGGCGGTCCGGTTCGTGCCATCATGGAGCTCGCCGGCATCCAGAATGTCATCACGAAGTCGCTCGGCACGAACAACGCTATGAACATCGTGAAGGCTGCTGCTGAGGGTCTCAAGGCAATGGAGAGCCCCGAGCAGGTTGCAGCGCGCCGTGGTATCTCTGTCGACGAGATGTTCGGTCGGAAGGAGAAATAGCGATGGCTGAGGCAAAGAAGATTCGCGTCACTCAGGTCAAAAGCCAGATCGGCAAAGCAGCAGATCAGGGCAAGACGCTCAAAGCGCTCGGACTTGGACGCATTGGAAAAACGAAGGACCTCCCTGACAATGAGAGCGTCCGCGGAATGATCTTCAAGGTCAAGCACCTTGTTGAGGTCGTAGAACTTTAAACCAGCACAAGCGAGTCCTTGTGATCAAGGGCGAAAAGGAGAAACAACGATGGAAATCAAGGATCTGAAACCAGCTGCCAATTCGACGAAAGCGCGTAAGCGCATCGGTCGCGGACCTGGTTCCGGTACGGGCAAAACGTCCGGACGTGGTCTGAATGGTCAGAAATCTCGTGCCGGTGGCGGCAAGCGCGCTGGATTCGAGGGTGGTCAGACACCGCTCGCACGGCGTCTTCCGAAGCTCCCCGGTTTTCGCAATCCCAATCGCGTTGAGTTCAAAGCGGTGAATGTGAGCCGCCTCGATGCGAAGTTCGAAGCAGGGGATGTCGTTGATGCTGAATCCCTCATGGAGAAGGGCATCATCAAGCATACGGATGTCCCCGTGAAGGTTCTCGGTGATGGAGAGATCACCAAGGCGCTCACCGTGAGGGTCGATCGTATCTCTGCAAGCGCGAGAGCCAAGATTGAAGCCGCGGGTGGAAAGGTCGAAGAGCCTTGCTAAGCTCAATAATAGATGCATTCAAAGTTCCAGAGCTGAGGAAGAAGATTCTCTTCACCTTGGCTATTCTGGCACTGTATCGATTTGGAGCGTACGTGCCCGTTCCGGGCATTCCGTTCCATGAATTCGCTACTGCATATCAGCAGTCCGGCGTTGCAATGAGCATGCTCGACTTGTTCACGGGCGGCGCTCTGTCCAACTTCTCGGTGTTCTCGCTCGGAATCATGCCCTATATCACCGCATCCATCATCATGCAGCTGATGCAGGGCGTTATACCCGCTATCGGTCGTTGGGCGAAAGAGGGTGATGCCGGTCGTAAGAAGATTACCCAGGTGACGCGGTATCTCACCTTGGTTCTCGGTCTGATTAACGCCATCGGCTACCTGCTTTTGTTCCAATCGCCTGCATACGGCGTGGAGTTCTCAAGTGAGGTGCCCTATTGGCTCACCTGCGTCGTCGTGGTATTCACGCTGGTCGCAGGCACGGCATTCATCATGTGGATGGGCGAGCTCATCACGCAGCGGGGTATCGGCAACGGCATGTCGCTCATCATCTTCGTGAGCATTGTGAGCCGTGTCCCCTCTGCGATCTTCTCATCCATCAACCTCACATCCGATCTGGGCATGGGCATTGCGCTCACGGTCCTCATCCTCGTGGTGGTCTTGGGCTGCATCCCGCTCATCATCTTCGTTGAGCGTGCGCAGCGCAGGATTCCGGTCAACTACGCGAAGCGCGTGCAGGGAAGGCGCATGATGGGCGGCCAGAACACCTACATTCCGCTCAAGGTGAACGCAGCGGGCGTTATCCCCATCATCTTCGCAAGCTGCATCCTGTATCTTCCTGCCCAGCTCGCGGCATTGTTCAATGTGGGTTGGCTCAATGTGGTTGCAGATGCATGCACGACCGGATGGATCAACTGGATACTCACGCTGTTGCTGATCGTATTCTTCTCGTACTTCTATACCTCCATGGTGTTCAATCCCGAGGAGACGGCGGATAACATTCGCAAGCAGGGTGGTTTCGTGCCCGGCGTCAGACCTGGTTCGGCAACGGTTGCCTACATCAAGAACACGCTCAAGCGCATCACGCTTCCCGGCGGTATCTTCATTGCAGCTATCGCGGTCATTCCGACGATCATCTTCTATTTTACGAACAACCAGCTGATTCAGTCGTTCGGCGGCACTTCGATCCTCATCATGATCGGCGTTGCCCTCGACACGATGAGCAAAGTTGAGAGTCAGCTTAAAATGCACAACTACGACGGATTCTTCAAATAAAGGGGATCATTATCATGAATATTGTTCTATTGGGAGCTCCCGGCGCTGGCAAAGGAACGCAGGCAGCGAAGCTGGTCGAGAACGAGGGTTTATGCCACATCTCAACGGGTGACATCCTTCGCCAGGCGGTGAAAGATGGTACCGATCTTGGCAAGAAAGCCAAGGAGTACATGGATGCGGGTGAGCTTGTTCCCGATGATCTCATCATCGATCTCATGCGTGAGCGCTTCCAGCAGCCCGATACGGAAAGGGGCGTCATTCTGGATGGATTCCCCCGTACGACAACGCAGGCAGTTGCGCTTGACACCATGCTCTCCGAGCTTGGCCGTCCTCTGGATGCGGCGCTCCTGATCGATGTTGATCCCGAGGTTATCGTCGGGCGTTTGAGCTCACGTCGCGTCTGTCGTGATTGTGGTCATATCGGCACAGCAGCTGATGTGGTCTGCCCGGTATGCGGTGGCGAGATGTATCAGCGTGATGATGACAACGAGGCTACGGTCAGGAACCGTCTTGACGTGTACGAGAAGTCAACCTCTCCGCTCGTTGACTACTATCATGGATCCGATCTGCTCATCACCATTGATGGCGACCGGAATCCTGACGAGGTATATGTCGACGTCAAGCGTGCGCTCGATATCGCATAGATAAAGGGAGATTGAGCACAACAAAGTTCGTCTTGTGTCCGCTCTCACGATAAAGCGGAGCCATCGAGACAAGTTGGCACTTCACCCGCATCGCTCGCAAGGCGGTGCGGGTTTTTGCTTATAATCTAGTCTATGCCTACGCTCTTTCAGAATATCGTCTATTTCGTTCGTAAGAACATTACGCTGTATCGGCACACCATCGTCCATTTGGCGCGGTGTCTTGCCCTTATTGGCATCATCGCGCTTGCACTTGAGGTGTTCGTATTCAACTTCAACTACTTCGCGACTGCGCATCTCAACACGATCAACCTGAAGAAGGATATCAAGCTCAACAAGGATAGCAACGATGAATTCCGCTTGACATCGCTCGATCATGAGATGGAGTTCTCGAACCTGAACACGGTTGTCAAGAACATCCGCATTGATTTCGATCATGCACAACCCGCTCAAAACCTTACGATCAAGATCCTCTTTACCGACGATGCCCATCTAACGTATTTCGATTCCACGGAATACACGGAGGGGATACCGGAGGTTAAGGTCGCAACAAACTCGACCCAGAGTGAATATATCAATCTCAATGCGACGGGAGCCATCAATAACTTAAAGATTTCCATCGTGGGAGATGATGTTTCTTACCCGATCAAGCTGCATACGGTCTATCTGAATGCACACCATCCGTTCTCCTTCAGTACGCTTCGGTTCTCGCTTGCGTGTGGTGTACTGCTTTTGATATTCATGTTCCGTCCGCGCTCGGCAATCTATCGGATTCGTATTGTGGAGGAGCGCCGTCAAGCGAAAGCAGGCATCATTGCCGCGGTGGTCATCGAATGCGCCCTCGTATCGACGTTTTTGTTCTATGGGTCGAATCTGGTAGGTGTGGCAACGGCGCAGTATAACTATGGAGAATGGGACGGTCATTCGCTTGTGAATGTCTATCAGGTGGGTGGTGAGAACGCCAATCAATACGCGGAGTTGGCTAAATCGATGGCGCAAGGGAGGTTCTATCTTGAGGACGACCCGCCCGAGTGGCTGAAGAACATGAGCGACCCGTATGATAAGGGCGCGCGTGATCAAGCTCAGAAAGAGTCGGGAGAAGATTACCTGTTCGACGTCGCATACTATGACGGGCATTACTATGTCTATTTCGGCGTCGTACCCGTTTTGTTGTTCTATCTGCCGTTTTATCTTTTGACCGGGGCGAATTTCCCCACGGCGATCGGGGTGCTCCTCGCTGCCCTTGCGTTCGTACTTGGCATCTCAGCGCTGCTGCACCGCTTCGCGCTTTACCACTTTAAACGCGTGTCACTCGGCTTATATCTGCTGTTGCAGATCTCTGTGGTCAACTGCTGTGGGCTTTCATACCTGCTCAAATTCCCGACGTTCTACTCGCTGCCGATCACCTGCGGGTTGGCATTTTCAGTATGGGGATTGTACTTTTGGCTTTGCGGAAGACAGGCGGAACATCGGAGTCTCTTTTTCGTCGCGGGATCGCTCTGTATGGCGCTCGTGGTGGGATGTCGACCGCAGCTCCTCTTCCTGTCATTTCTCGCATTTCCGCTCTTCTGGCGACCATATATCACGGAGAAGCGTCTATTCTCCAAAAAGGGCGTGCGCGATTTTGTCTGTTTGCTCGCGCCTTACGTAGTCGTAGCGATTCTTATCATGCTGTACAACTACGCTCGCTTCAACAGCTTCTTCGATTTCGGGGCGAACTACAATCTTACCGTGAATGATATGACGAAGCGCGGGTGGAATGTGGGGCGCATCGCTCCTGCCGCCTTCGCATACTTCATTCAGCTACCGAATATATGTGGCATTTTTCCCTTCCTCCAGCCCGTTGATTTTGCAACGACGTACATGGGACAAACGATCAAAGAGGCAACCTATGGCGGCATTTTCGCGTGCTATCCGATTCTTTGGATCATTTTCTTCATGCGACCCATCATCGCCCTGCGCAACTCTGAGCGCTCGAGCAGGACGATCACTGGTGTGATCTCGGTGCTTTTGGTATCAGGGGTGCTCGTTGCAATCCTTGACGCGGAGATGGCTGGTATTTTGCAGCGCTACTACGCCGACTTCAGCTTTATGTTCCTCTCGGCGGTGGTGCTCTTGGTCTTCATCGTCAATGAGAATATACCGGATACAACGCCAGCGCTGCCGGCACATCGTCATAGGTTCAAGACGCTTTTGAAAGAGGGTCCGCGCGCCTATCTGCAAAAGCGTCAGAAGAGCACTGCGGGCTCCACTACGCTCGCCCTTCCGCGGACGCGTCCCTTGCTTTTGAAAACACTGATTGCTTTGTGCACGGTGAGCATCCTGTACAACGCGCTTTTGTGCTGCGTTCCCGAGATCGGCTGGTATTCGGACATGTATCCGTGGGCGTATCAGGATGTGCTGGAGACGTTCCTGTTCTGGACCTGATAGGAAATGCATTCCGCGGGTCTATCTCTCACCGGTCACGTCTGATCAACGTAGTACAATCAGGTACATCTGATCGGGAATATACGGACATCGGAGTTGAACATGGAATTCATCATCACACAAACCTATGAAGACATGAGCAGAGCTGCTGCCGATATCATCAAAGAGCGGTTGACGGCGAACGGGCATGCAGTGCTCGGATTGGCTACCGGTTCGACGCCGATTGGCATGTATGAGTGTCTCGTCAAGGACTATGAGCAGGGCGCTCTGAGTTTTAAGGATGTCACCACCTTCAACCTGGATGAGTATTGCGGGCTTGCGGGCACGCATGACCAAAGCTACCGCTATTTCATGGACACGAACTTGTTTGATCACGTGGATATTCCGAAGGCATCAACGAACCTTCCCGATGGTTGCGCTTCGGATTACGATGCGTTCTGCCTTGCATACGAGCAGGCGATCGAAGAGGCGGGTGGCATCGATATCCAGGTTCTGGGTCTCGGTCATAACGGACACATCGGATTCAATGAGCCAGCTGACAACTTCCCAGTGATCACGCATACGGTCGATCTTCAGGAAAGCACCATCCAAGCGAACAGCCGCTTGTTCGATTGCATCGACGATGTTCCGCGCAGGGCGGTCACCATGGGTATCGGTACGATCATGAAAGCGAAGAAGATCATCGTGGTTGCCAATGGCGAAGGGAAAGCGGCAATCGTCAAGAAAGCCTTCACGGGTCCGGTGGTCCCGGAGGTGCCAGCGTCGGTGCTGCAGTTACATCCCGACGTGACGGTCGTTCTGGATAGCGAGGCAGCAAGCCTTCTCTAGGTCGTTTGAGTCCAGTTTGTGCATCAAGCGCAAAACAAAGCGCGCACAAAGGCACGCAGAATTAAGAGCAAAACAGATAATGTAAGAGCATGAAAAAACAGACTGGGTTATTACACCCAGTCTGTTCGTATAGCAGCAGATTCTTCGATCATCCCCTCTGACTTCAGGATGTTGAAGATGGTTTTCACATCATCATCCACAAGTGCGCCGACGGGCTCGCGCATTTGATTCGTGTTGAAAACACCCATTTGCCAGAGCGCTGTTTTGAATGCGCCGACACCGGCACCAAAACCGACGGTCGCTTCGACATATTGTGTCATGAGCATAAGGCGGGCGAGGTGGTCTTGAATCCTTGAAACTTCTTCCCAGTTGCCTGCTTGTGCAGCACGCCACTGATTGACATATCCAAAGGGATCAACATTCGCAAGACCGGGAACAGACCCGTCTGCACCGCCAAGCAACGCTCCATCAACGACAACCTCATGACCTGAGAGGATTTGCATGGGATGTCCGGCGTCGCGGTTTTTAAGGATGAGCCAACGGAACGCCACATCATCGCCTGAGGAGTCTTTGACGCCTTGGATAATGCCCTCTTGTCCGAGCCGCATAAGCATCTCGTAATCGAGCTTGGTATGCACGCTTACGGGAAGATCATAGGCGAAAATGGGCAGATCGGTACATTTTCTGATCGTGCGGAAATGACGCTCATTCTCACACGGACCTCCCAGCGCATAGAAGGGAGCCGTTGCCACTAAAGCATCGATGTTCAGATGAGCAAGGCGCTTTGCCTGTTCGATCACACGCATGGTTTCGATGTCGATGATCCCTGCGAGAACGGGAACGCGCCCGTCCACAATAGCAAGGGCTTCGGTCATGACCTCAAGACGCTCTTCATCGGTAAGGAAAGCGACTTCGCCGCTTGAGCCTAAAAAGAATAGCCCATTGACGCCGGCTTCGATCATACGGTTGATATTGGTCTCGAACGCCTTAAGATCAAGGCTGCGATCCTCTTTCAAGGGGATGATGACCGGGGGGATGACGCCTTGGAATTTCGATAAATCTGACAACGGTGAACTCTCCTTTATTTACCGAGGTCGGGATGGAGCAGGGAAGGAGCCGCACCCAGAAGGAGACGTGTGTAATCATCCTTGGGATTGTTGAAGATCTCCTCCGCTGTTCCTTCTTCGACCGCCTGTCCTGCATTCATAACGATGATCTTGTCGGAAATATAGCGAACCGTTTGTATGTCATGGCTGATGAATACCATGGCAAGGTTGAGCTCTTTTTTGAGATCCATGAGCAGATTGAGGATCTGCGCACGCACGGAAACGTCTAGGGCGCTCGTAGGCTCATCAGCGATGATGGCGTCCGGCTTAAGGGAGAGCGCGCGGGCGATAGCGACTCTTTGGCGCTGTCCGCCGGAAAGTTGACCGGGAAGCGCATCGAGTGCGGAAGAGGGAAGTCCCACCATGCCGATCAGTTCGCGAACACGCCGCTCCCGCTCTTCAGGCGTGCCGATCTTGTGCACAATGAGCGGGTCTTTCAGCTGCTCGGCAACGGTCATACGCGCATTGAGTGCAGTAGCGGGATCCTGGAAGACGACCGAGATCACACGCCCGATCGTACGGCGATCAGCAGCGGTTCGATGCGTAACATCCTTGCCTTTGAAGTAGACCTTGCCCGAGGTTGGGGATTGCAAACCGCACATGACGTTTGCCGTGGTCGATTTGCCGCAACCCGACTCACCAACGATACCGATCGTCTCGCCCGGCCACAACTTCAAGGTGAGACCGCGTACCGCTTGAACAGTGTTCGGGTTGAAAAGCGACCCCGTACGTGTCTTGAAGGTAACCTTGATATTGTCAAGGAAGATGATGGGTGTTTCGCCTTTATGCTTTTCGGCATCGGCTGCTTCAGCCGCCTTGACCTGTTCGTCTTCCCGCTTGAGATGGACGGGGTCGTTCATTTCTTCATCGACCTTCGCCATCCCGCTCTCAAAGGCACCCTCGGTAACCTCTTGAACGTCATCGTTGAGTTCGGTTGAGGTCATATCGAGATTCTGGTTTGTCGTTTGTTCGTTGTTTTTCATGATAGTTTGTCCGTCCACTCGATGGGGCCACCGGGAGCATAGGGCTGGATGCCCAGACGCTCAAGTTCGCTATCAGGCAGTTCGGCGTAGTAGTGGTCGGTATCGCCGAGTTGCTTGAGCTTCGGGCGGATAGGGGAAACCTTTTCCGGATGGCTTGAACGCGGTGTGAAGCGGTCGCCCTTGGGGAAATCGACGGGAGAAGGCACCGAACCGGGTACTTGATGCAAGCGGTCTCCGCCCGCTTCGATTGAAAGGACCGAACCGAGGAGTCCTCGCGTGTACTCGTGGATCGGGTTCGTGAGGATTTCCGTAACGGGACCTTGCTCAACGACCTGTCCAGCGTACATAACGGTGATCGAGTTCGCCACCTCGGCGACGAGCGCGAGGTCGTGGCTTACGAACACCATGGCGAATCCCAGTTCCTTCTGGAGCTTGTTGAGCAGATCGACTACCTGCTTTTGGACGGTTACATCGAGAGCCGTCGTAGGCTCGTCGGCAATGATGACTTTTGGGTCGCGGGTGAGTGCCATAGCGATCAAAACACGCTGGCGCTGTCCGCCGGAAAGCTCATGGGGATAGGAATCAAGGGTGCGCTTGGGATCAAGTCCGACGAGTTCAAGCAAGTCTTCGGCGCTGCGCGTACCGCCGCGCTTGGTCAGCTGCTTCATCTGTGACTTGATGAGCATGGACGGATTCAGTGAAGAGAGCGCGTCCTGGTAGATCATGGCGATCTCACGTCCGCGCAGCTGGTTCATCTGACGTCCGTTGAGGGTGAGAAGATTCTGTCCGTTGTAGATCACTTCGCCCGTGACCTGTGCCTTTTTGTCTAAAAGACCCATGATTGCAAGGGAGGTGATGGACTTGCCGCAGCCCGATTCGCCTACAAGACCCATGGTCTGGCGGGGACGGACGACAAAGCTGACATGATCGACGACGTTGACATCGCCGTGACGGGGGAAGCGGATGCAGAGGTCTTTGACCTCAAGAATGGGCGGCACATCGGTTTTCGCGGTGAAGCGGTCGGTGCGCTTGCCTTCCATTTCCTTGAGTGCCTGCAGACGCGCTTCGAGCATTTCTGCCTGAGCTGCATAAGCGAGCTTCGGATCGGCGACCATGCGGTCGGCTTCGCGCTCGGAGCTCAGCTTGTCATCGCCCGCAGCAACGGGAGCCTTTGCAGGGGCTGCCATTGCGTCAGTGATGCCTTCAGAGAAGATGTTCAAGCACAGAACCGTGATCATGATAGCGAGACCGGGGAAGAGTGCCTGCCACCAGCGCCCTGCCAAGACGCCGTCGCGGGCATCAGCGAGGATGTTGCCCCAGGTGGGGGTGGGTTCGGGGATGCCAGCGGAGATGAACGAAAGCGACGCCTCGAAGATGATGGCGTCAGCAACGAGCACGATAGTGAACACAAGTACCGGTGCGATGCAGTTGCGGATGACGTGCTTCACCAAGATCCAGTTCGCGCGTGCACCGGAGACGATGACGGCGCGGACATAATCCTGGTTGTATTCACTCATGACATTCGCTCGTACAATACGCGCGATCTGCGGAATGTAGAGGAAGCCGATGGCGAAGATGAGTGACGGAACGGAATTGCCAAATACGATCACAAAGGTTGCTGCGAGCGCGATGCCCGGGAAGGACATAATGATGTCCAAGATACGCATGATCAGATTCGAAAGCCATGAGCGCACCACAGCGGCGAAGGCGCCGATGATGGAGCCGAGCACGAGCGCGAAGGCGGTCGCACCGAGGCCGATCACGAGCGAGTAGCGCGCGCCGTACATCATACGGGACAAAACGTCGCGTCCCTTATCGTCAGTGCCGAACAAGAAGGTTGCATCGGGCGCCTGACGGGCGACGAAGATCTCGTAGGGGTTGTGAGGTGCGAGGAAATTCGCGAAGACCGCAACGAGTGCGATCAGGATCAGCACCACGATGGAGATACGCGCACCGATCGTCATGGATTTCCAGCGCCGGAACCGGACGGGCTTCTCAAGCTTTTCGGTGGTTTTCTCGCGAAGGAGCGGATCGGTGATCTTCGAAGAGGGAAGCTGGGCGACAGGACCGCTGCCACCAGCACCTTGTGCGAGATTCACCTCGCGTTCGGGATCATCGACTTTGATGGGGCGTACGTGATTATCAACCATGCTACACGCTCCTGATTCGGGGGTCGATGAGAATGTAGAGCATATCGACGATGATATTGATGATGATGAATGCGATGGCAACGGTAAGCACGACACCTTGTACCAGATACAAGTAGTTCGCTTGGATGCCGGATACGATAGCCATGCCCATACCGGGTAGGTTGAAGATGACTTCGATGATGACAGCGCCGCCGATCAAGTAGCCGATACGCAGACCAAGAACGGTCACCGGGGTGATGAGAGCATTGCGCAAAACGTTTCTGGCAACGACAACGCTTTTCGGAATGCCCGCCCCGAGCGCCGTGCGGACGTAGTCCTTGTCGAGTTCCTCGACCATGGAGGTACGAACGACGCGCGTGAGCTGTCCTGCGACCGGTACGCCGAGCGATATAGCTGGCAAGAGCATACGCATGAACCAGCCGCCCGGATCGATGGAGAAGTCAGGGAGTTTGCCCGAAGCGGGAAGAATGCCCTGGAACGCGAGGATCAAAAGCACCGCAAGCCAGAATGACGGGGTGGCGATGCAGGCGATCGAGAAGATACGGATGATCTGGTCGGGCCATTGATCGCGATAGAGCGCTGAGATGACACCAAGGATGACCGCAACGATCACGCCGAGGATCAGACCCATGAAGGTCAGCTGCAGCGTTACCGGAAGGGCTTCCATGACGCGCTCGGCAACGGACATGCGGGAAGCGCCATACGAACCAAGGTCTCCCTGGAACATGCCGAGCATGTAATTACCGTACTGGATGATGATGGGATCGTTCAGACCGTTCTCATCCCGGTATGCTTGTGCCTGCTCTTCAGTAGCGTTTTCTCCTAGAACCGAATATGCGGGGTCGATGGGAGATAAGGACATGATGAAGAACACGAGAATGGTGACACCGAGGATCATAACGGGTAGCCAAAGGATTCGGTTACCAATCAGTCGTAAGAGGTTATTCACGCGCCCTCCTTCCTCTTTAGAATGGTATAAACCAGATACGTTCTAGTTTATACCAATGCCCCGCTCCTGTGCTTATCACAGGGAAATAACAGAAAAAAGAAAGAGCCTTGAAAAGGCTCTTTCTTACACGTTGGGGTTGCGTGATGTTTACTGCAGCGGCGTGGTTCCCAAGAAGATGAGACCAGTCGTGCTGATAGGCGCGTAGTTCTCAAGCTTCTCGCCATAGTAAGCGGTGCCCGTCTCGCGGTGGAACAGCGGATAGATCGGCACGTTCTCAGCGATGATATCGAAGCACTGGTTCCAGATACCCTGCTGCTGATCAGCGGCAGCCTCGCGAGCTTGCTGGAGCAGATCCTGAAGCTGGGTCCATGCCGGGGTTCCCTTCCAGCAGCTGCGTCCCTGGGTCCAAACGTTGTCGCCATACCACCAGGTCATGAGTAGGTCAGGATCGTTGCCGAAGCAAGAGGGATCGCCCGGGGTCAGCATGACATCGTAGGGCAGGATGTCGGGAGACTCTGCCAGCTGCTGCCACGGAATAGCGGTCTCATTGATGGTAACGGTGATACCAGCCTGAGCGAGGTCTTCTTTGATCTGTGCGGCAAGAGCGGATACCCAGTTGTTGTTGACCATGAGCTCGCAGGTGAGGTTTGCCTGGTTTGCCTGAGACAGGAGGTCTTTTGCCTTGTCAACATCATGGGTGTAGACCGTTGATGCGCGGTGGTAGTTCTTGTAGGACTCGGGCAGAAAGCTCGTTGCCGGTGCAGCGTGACCAGCCATCTGGTTGGCGATGAGCTTCTCGACGTCGATAGCATAGAAGAATGCCTGGCGTACGCGCGGGTCATCGAACGGAGCTTTCTTGGTGTTGAACATCAAGAACGGAAGAGCGAAGCCAGGGACGTACTCGACCTGAGCGCCGGAAGCAGCGATCTGATCAGCGTTCGCATCCGGAACATTCTCGATAGCCATAACGGAGCCGTCGGTGATGGCGGTGGTACGGGACGTGGAGTCCATGAGGATGTTCCAGTCCATTGCCTCGCAAGTTGCGGGGAAGTTGCCATTGTAGTTCTCGTTGGGCTTGAAGGTGATGGTGCCGCCGTCGTTGCCGTCGATCTTGTCGTACTTCCACGGACCAGAGCCGATCGGCATCGTTTTTAGCTGGTCTTCAGTGAGAGCTGCAGGGAAGATCTTCACAACGCTCAGACGACCCTTGAGCAGGGATTCGAAGGGGTACTTCAGGGTGAAGGTGACGGTCTTCGCGTCCTTCTCGGCAACATCCTGGATGAACATGAGGAATGCGCCGTAGGTTGCGTCTGCCATGTTCGCCTTGAAGGAGTTGACGACGTCGGCTGCAGTGACATCGGTGCCGTCGGAGAACTTCGCGCCGTCGCGCAGCGTTACCTCATAGACGGTGTCGGATACCTTGACCGGCTCATCCGCTGCAAGAGCGTTGTAAGTGGTGTAGTCGTGAAGGTCAAGGTCGTACAGTCCCTCGAAAACGTGCAGGGTTGCAGCATACATCAGAGCGGAGCTGTTGCCCACGGGGTTGCAGTTCGTGGACTGGTACGCCGGTGCTGCGAAAATGGTTGTTGCTGGGGTAGAGCTGGCTTTGGATGCTGAAGAACTTGCGCTAGAGCTTTTGCTTGAGCTGCAGCCGCTGAGAGCGAGAGCAGCTACTGCACCGGTTGCTGCGGTTCCGGCGAGGAAGCCGCGGCGGGTCAGTTTCGGTTTTTCCATAGTTCCCTCCAACTTTGTCTGTGGGGCGACTGCCCCATTGTTAACGCACGCGATGATGCTGCGTCTACATACATACTATTATCCGATATTCCGCACATTAAATAAAGGTCTTTCGCATTCTGTCCCGAATGCACACACGGTGCACACGACGGCGAGACGTTTGCGTGTGGGTGGTGGCAAACGCGCTGGGTTCACCCGTTAATCCTGATTGCGAAGTCCACTCATCCCAAAGGCGAGGGCGCCCCCTCGGTTTGGTTGTCACCATATTGTTATCATAAATCCGCCGAAGGGAGCGGCGCATACACTGCGGTTTCCTTCATGTCTTACACGGCCTATCCGATATTCAACCGGAAGGAGAGGAATGTCCAAACTGACTGAGATTCGTTGGCATGCCCGGGCTGGTCAGGGAGCGGTGACTGCGGCTAAGCTTGTCGCAGACGCAGCGCTTTTGCAGGGAGCTTATATTCAGGCGATGCCCGAATACGGACCAGAACGTACAGGAGCTCCGCTGAAAGCTTACACACGGGTAAGCGACGCACCCATTGAGGTGCACAACACCATCGTCAATCCCGATATCGTCGTTGTGCTCGACGATACGCTTTTGAATTCCGTCGACGTCGCTGAGGGTTTGCGCGAAGGCGGCGCGATCATTCTCAACACTGAGATGGATCTTGCCCAAGCGCGTGAGAAGCTCGGCGTGGGCGACGATGTGAAGGTTGCCGTTATCAATGCATCCGGCATCGCGCTCGACACGATCAAGCGCGACATTCCGAACACGCCTATCGTGGGCGCGCTTTCGAAGGTCACCGAGGTCGTACCCGTAGACGTTGTCAAAGAGCGTCTCATTGAAACATTCGGCAAGAAATTCTCGACTGAGATGATCGATGCGAATCTCGTCTCCGTTGACAGAGCTTATGAGGAGGTGCAGTGCTCATGAAGATGCCCGATCTAGAAACATTCGAGGCGTGGAAGCCTTCTGATTTTCCGAAAGGGTATGTCTGCGCTGGCGGCACATCCCGGGAATATGTGACGGGTGGTTGGCGCTCGATGCGCCCGGTATGGGACGCGGAGAAATGCACGAGCTGCTTGATGTGCTGGGTGGTCTGCCCTGATTCGTCTATCGTTGTTGAAGAGGGCACGATGACAGGAATCGATTACGACCACTGCAAAGGATGCGGTGTGTGCGTGCATGAATGCAGGTTCGACGCTTTGGCGTACGTTCGTGAATATGAAGCGGAAGGGGTGCGATAATGACGACTTCGAAGCCATTTTCCGCTACCGGAAACCAAATGATCTCGGAGGCAATGCGCCAGGTTGATCCCGACGTTATGGCTGCATACCCCATCACGCCGCAGACGACGATCGTTGAGAATTACGCGAAGTACGTGGCGAACGGGCTTGTCCATACGGAGTTCGTGACCGTTGAGTCAGAGCACTCCGCCATGTCTGCCTGTGTGGGTGCCTCAGCTGCCGGTGCACGCGTGGCAACGGCAACGGCATCGCAGGGTCTTGCTCTCATGTGGGAGGAGTTGTTCATCGCATCAGGCATGCGTCTTCCCATCGTTATGGCGAATGCGAACCGCGCACTTTCCGCGCCGATCAACATCCACGGCGATCACTCCGATGTCATGGGTGCGCGCGATACGGGATGGATCATCTTCTTCGCAGAGACCGCCCAGGAAGCCTACGACAACACGGTCATCAGCTTCCCCATCGCCGAAGATGCCGATGTGCAACTGCCTGTCATGACTACGCTTGACGGCTTCATCACCTCGCACGCGATGGAGCGCTGTGTCATGGAAGACGATGAGACGGTCAAGAAATTTGTGGGCGCCTACGAGCCGGAGCGCGGTCTTTTGACCAGCCCGACCCCAATCGGTGCGGGCATGTTCGCCAATGGCTCTTCCTATATGAAGTCGCGCTTCGCACTGAGGCAGGCGGTCCAGTCCGCGCTGCCGGTGATCGAGCGTTACGGCAAGGCATGGGCTGATGTCTGTGGACGTCCTTTCGATCTTGTCGACGCATGGAACACTGAAGACGCTGACTACATCGTCGTCGTGCTCGGCTCTGCCGCTGGTAACGTTCGCCATGTTGCGCGTCAGCTGCGCGAGAAGGGCATGAAGATCGGCGTCGTGCGTCCCCGCGTGTATCGTCCGTTCCCGGCAGCCCAGATCGTTGATGCATGCAAGGGTGCGAAGGCGATTGCCATCATGGACCGCGCTGATTCACTTGGTGGACAGTTCGGACCGCTCGCGGTTGATACGATCTCGGCGCTCTATGCCGCTGGTGTGTCCATCCCTACGAAAAACTACATCTATGGACTGGGTGGCAACGACCTCACCAATGAGGTTGTTACGGCGATGTTCGATGAATTGGAAAAGCTTCCCGCAGGCACGGTCCCGAGCGGGGTTGCCTATATGGGAATGCAGGAAGAGAAGGGAGCTGAGAACGAATGGCTAGCATAAAGGATCTTTCTCGCAAGCCGGAGTACCTCGCTCCAGGTCATAGGCTGTGCGGCGGATGCGGTGCATCCATGGCGGTGCGCCAGGTGCTCATGGGCGTGCCGGATGATTGCACGCCGGTTGTCGGCTGCGCAACGGGATGCCTTGAGGTGTCCACCACCATCTATCCATACGATTCGTGGAACACGCCTTTTGTCCACAACGCGTTCGAGAATGCGGCTGCAACCATCTCCGGTGTTGAGGCGGCTTTCAAGGGCATGCAACGTGTGGGCAAGATTCCCGAGAACAAAAAGATGAAGTTCGTCGCATTCGGCGGTGACGGCGGTACCTACGACATCGGTCTGCAGTCGCTTTCTGGCGCAATGGAGCGCGGACATGACATGGTCTATGTCTGCTACGACAACGGTGCCTACATGAACACGGGCATCCAGCGCTCATCCGCAACGCCGAAAGGCGCTTGGGCAACCACCTCTGAGGTCGGTTCCGAGCAACAGGGCAAGCCGCAGATTCGCAAGGACCTGACCTCCATCATTGCTGCGCATGGCGTTCCGTACGTCGCTCAGTCGACGGTGGGTCATTGGAAAGACCTCGTTGCGAAGGCGGAGCGTGCGTTCGCGGTCGAAGGTCCGGCATTCATCAACGTCTTGTCCCCGTGCCCGCGTGGCTGGAGGATCGGCTCTGACGAAACAGCGCAGATCTGCCGATTGGCGGTGGATACGAAATTCTGGCCGCTGTTCGAGGTTGACAACGGGGTATGGAGCGTGACGCCCGTGAAAGAGAAGAACCAAAAGCCCCTTGAAGACTTCCTCAAGCCTCAAGGTCGCTTCAAGCATCTGTTCAAGCCCGAGAACGCTCATATCATCGAAGAGATGAAAGAGGATATCGAAGCGTACTGGGCATATCTCGAGGGACGTGTCCTCGGTTCGAAGGATGCGACGAGCCCGATCGAGTAGATCAGACTTAAATATCTGAGAGAGAAAAAGCGGTTGTGCAAACAGCCGCTTTTTTTCATGCGCCCACATGGTATCAATATGATTATCATTACCCCATGGTGTGTCCCCGTCGCCTCGTAATGACGATAATGACACGTGGATAAGGATTGAATGTGTCAAGGCGCACTCAGGAACGCGGAAGCACGCGAATAGGGGAGATTGATATGCCAACAGCTGCTGATCTTGTTTTGCTTTCAAGACAGGTATTCACGGGGAATGCTGATCAGACAGAGGCGCTTGCTGTGGGGATCAGCGAGGGAAAGATCGTCTGGGTGGCTGATATCGATGCGTATGGTACTGAGCACACCCCACTTGCAGCGGATGCGCGCATCAAGGATTTTGGTGATGCGTTTATAATGCCGGGGTTTCATGATGCTCATATGCATGTGTTTCATTCAGCGCTCTACTCGTCTGCGCTTGCCGCCCACTTCGTAGGCGCAAACGAGCTCGATTGCGTTCGGCGGATGGAATCGTTTGCGAAAACGCGCCCGCACGGCTCGTGGTTGCTCTCGCAGGGCTGGCGCGAATATCTGTGGGATCCACCGGTCCTTCCCACGCGCGCTTCGCTCGATGCGGCGCTTCCCGATCGACTCGTCGCAATGTATTCAGGCGACGCGCATACGCTCTGGCTCAATTCCTGCGCGCTTGAAACGCTTGACATCGACGAGGAGAGTATTCCTCCACAGGGCGGGTCGTATGACAGGGATACATCGGGGCGTTTGACCGGGATCGTGCGCGAAAGCGCAGCTATGGAGATCATGCCGAAGATCATGGCGTCGTTTACTGACGAGGAGCTGATGGATGCGTATGAGCACTTCGCTTCTACATTGGTAGCGCAGGGGATTACTTCAATTTGCGACATGGCGCTCACCGCCTCGCCGGGCGCTGATTTCGTACGCGATGACCTCTATACCGCGCTTGTCAAGCAGGGGAGGTTTCCGCTTCGGGTGAATATGTATCCAACGCTCACCGATGACCTCTCCCGTGCGGATGCAATGGCGCGCACCTACCGTGGACCGCAGATCAGCATGGGCGGATGCAAGCAGTTCTTCGACGGCGTCTCAAGCCAGCACACCGCATGGCTGCATGACCCTTATACCAATGCGAAAACACCTGATGATGTTGGTCGACCGACGATTCCGCCCGACATTCTTGAACACTTGGTGGATGCGGGGACTGAGCATGGACATGCGATCAGAATCCATACGATCGGGGACGAAGCCATCCATGAGGCACTTGATATCTATGAGCGGGTAAGGCAAGCGCAAAAAGATGCGGAGAAGTGCGAAGTCACGCTGACCCTTGAGCATCTGGAGAATCTTCAGCGCGAAGACCTCGATCGGTTCAGCGCTCATAATGTCATCGCTTCTGTGCAGCCACGTCATATGACGCTCGACCCTGAAGGTCCGCTTGAGGATTTGGGAGTTGCCCGGACGGAGCTGGCATGGCCGCTACGCACGCTTCTCGAGAGGGGGGCCACACTCGCATTCGGGACGGACAGTCCCGTTGTTGAGCCAGATCCGTTCGCGAATATCTATACCGCCATCACGCGCAAGGATGCGACGACACGCAAGCGCAATCCGGGGTTTGATGAGCGCGAATGCATCAGTGTGTCCGAGGCGCTGCGTGCCTATACCGCAGGCAGTGCACAAGCGGCAGGCAAGCAGGACGAACTTGGTGTGATTGCGCCGGGATATTGGGCGGATATCATCGTGCTCGATCGCAATCCCCTTACCATTGATCCAGAAGACATCTTGGAGACGAAGGTAGACGCCGTTTTCATTGGCGGCAACCTGGTGAACCAGACGTAATCAAGGACGCTTCAATTTGGATGACCTCTGGGTATAGATGTATGCGCGAGATTCATCTCGCCCGTTTTGCTCTTTTGTTTGGAATAACCTTTGGGAATAGACGCATGCGCGAGATTTATCTCGCTTGCTGTGCTGCGGTGAACCGCACGTGACCAATAATGCTTCAACCCTGATAACGTTTGGGCATACACACCTCTGCGCGATCGATTACCCTCCCTGCAACAACACCCTCCGATGATGCCTCTCGCGGCAAATATATGCTTGATGAAGACAAACGTATGTTCTATGATACGTACATCAATCGATCATGGAGAATGCATGGGCTCAATCGAACGGATAATCTTGGGAATCGACCCCGGTCTTGCACATACCGGTTGGGGAATCGTCCAACAACGGGGCGCGAAACTCCAATGCCTCGCATACGGATGCGTAACCACGGATACTTCGGCGCAATTGCCCGCACGGCTTCTGAAAATCCATGACCAAATCGACGCGGTCATCCGCAAATTCAATCCGAACTGTGCTGCCATTGAAACGGTCTGGTTCGGTCAGAACATCACGGCTGCCTTCGGTACGGGACAGGCGCGGGGTTCCGCACTTGTTGCCTGCGCGAAAAACGATATCCACGTGGGGGAATTCGCTCCCCGCCAGATCAAACTTGCCGTGGTCGGCACGGGTTCTGCTGAGAAATCGCAGATACAATACATGGTGAAGCAGCTGCTCGCGCTCGACCATGTTCCTCATCCCGATCATGCATCAGACGCGCTTGCGGCAGCCATTTGCTATACCACCCATGACGGCTTCACCCGTTCGGAAAAACGATTCGAAGCCTATGAGCAGCGGATGAGATGATCATGGTGGCAACGCTGGATGCACGCGCGCAGGGTCGTTTGCGCACGGAGAAGATAAGGATACAAGCATGATCGCCTATCTCAAAGGCACTTTGGAGCAGGTTGGTTTCAATGAGGTTGTAGTCGATGTCGGTGGTGTTGGCTATGGACTCGTGATGTCGCAACTCGCTATTGCCACCCTTCCTCCCGTCGGGGAAGAGGTGAAGATCATCACCTATTTGAGCGTGAGTGATTCCGGCGTTGCGCTGTTCGGATTCGCCGATAACGACGAGGAATTCCTCTTCAGAAAACTGATCGCGGTAAGCGGGATTGGTCCGAAGATGGCACTTGCGGCGCTCTCGAGGTTCACGCCCGCTGAACTTATCTCCGCTATCGTCGCCGAGGATTCCAAAGCGGTTTGCAAGATTCCCGGGGTGGGGAAGAAGCTTGCATCGCGCATGATCCTCGAGCTCAAAGATGCGTTCTCTTCAGATGGCATCGTGGCGTCTGTGGCAGATGATACTGATACGCAGGGTGCATTCATAGCGGTGAAAGATGCGCTCCTCTCCATGGGATTCACCACATCTGAGATCGATGCTGCTCTTGCAGGTGCACCGCGCGATGAAACGGAGGGCGGATTGCTAAAATATGCTCTTAAGAGACTGGGATCATAACAAAAGCGCTCGGCGTACTTTTCAATGATCGTACACAGGATAGTGGTGGTTCAATGTCTGATGACATCGAAATAGAAGGCATGGTCTTCGAGGCGCAGAACACCGGTGCGCAACAAACACCGGAGCATGCGCGTTCAGTCACGCCGACCTTGACCGAAGAGGACATCACGATCGACCGATCGCTGCGCCCGAAGTACCTCAAGGACTACATGGGACAGGAAAAGGTCAAAGAATCGCTTGCCATCCTCATTGAGGCCGCGCAATCGCGCAGCGAAGTTGTGGACCACATTCTGTTCTCGGGACCTCCGGGGCTTGGTAAAACCACGCTTGCGAATGTGGTTGCCAATGAGATCAATGCCAATATCCGCACAACGAGTGGACCTGCCATCGAGCGAACGGGCGACCTTGCCGCCATTCTCACGAATCTGGAAGAGGGAGATGTCCTTTTCATCGATGAGATCCATCGTATGAATCGTATGGTGGAAGAGGTGCTCTACCCGGCATTAGAGGATTTTTCGCTCGATATCGTCGTTGGTAAAGGACCTGCAGCGCGCTCGATCCGCCTCGATATTCCGCACTTCACCCTCATCGGTGCTACCACGCGCACGGGGCTTTTGACCGGTCCGTTGCGCGATCGGTTCGGTATCGCATTTCGGTTGCAGTACTATTCGCCGGAAGAGCTCGCTGACATCGTCAAGCGTTCGGCTACCATTTTGGAAATATCCATTGATGACGCCGGTGCGCTTGAGATTGCACGGAGGTCACGGGGTACGCCGCGTCTTTCGAACCGCTTGCTCAAGCGCGTGCGCGACTGGGCGCAGGTGCGCTCCGGAGGCAGGATCACCGAAGACGTTGCAAAAACCGCATTGAGCTTCTACGAGGTTGATGAGCTCGGGCTTGATTCTATGGACAACAGAATTCTCGAGATGCTCTGCGTTCAATTCTCGGGACGTCCGGTCGGATTGACCACGCTCGCCTCAGCGCTTTCCGAGGAAACGGATACGCTTGAAGATGTGTATGAACCCTATCTGATGCAGCAGGGGCTCATCGTGAGAACGCCGAAAGGCAGACAGGCAACGGATCGCGCATACACGCACCTCGGCGTGGAAAAACAGGCATAATACGCTCTAGGATAATAACGGCATCGGCTTTGAGAAAGGCTTGGTGGGCACATGGATGATGTGAAGGGTGTTTCTGCGCTTCAAGGTGGACTTGTTTTCACAGGAAGCGGCTTTGAGAAAAAGGATATCTATTTCAAGGGTGATACGATCGTTGATGGGTTTGATCAAGCTGTATCAGATGAAGTGATCGATGCGACGGGATGCTATGTCATCCCCGGACTTGTTGACATCCACTTCCATGGAAGTGCGGGTGCGGATATCAGCGACGGAGACCTTGCAGGGCTGCACACCATGGGTGCATATGAGGCATCTCGCGGTATCGTTGCCATGTGTCCAGCAACAATGACGCTTTCCGAAGAACAGCTTAACGCTGCGGCGCTTTCGGCGGCTGAGTATGTTCCTGCTGCTAATGAGTCTTCGCTTGTGGGTATCAACATGGAAGGACCGTTCATTTCACCTTCGAAGGTAGGGGCGCAAAATCCTGAGCATGTTCGCAATCCCGATGTCGAAGAGTTCAAGCGCCTTCAGAAAAGCGCCCGCGGCTTGTTCAAACTTGTTGATATAGCTCCCGAAGAGCCGGGTGCGCAGGCATTCATCGAAACGCTCAAAGATGAGGTTCGGATATCTTTGGCACACACCTGTGCTGATTATGACAGCGCCGCTGCCGCATTTGATGCCGGCGCATCACATCTCACCCATCTCTACAATGCCATGGATCCGATGCATCACCGCAAACCCGGTCCTATTCCCGCTGCGGTTGAGCGCGAAGATGTCATGGCGGAAATCATCGCTGATGGCGTGCATATCCATCCGTCTATGGTCAGGCTCGCATTTAACATGTTCGGCGATGACCGGATGATACTTGTGAGTGACACCTTGCGTGCCGCAGGACTCGGTGATGGTGTGTATGACCTCGGAGGACAGGACGTTACCGTCAAAGGTCCCGTTGCAACGATCGAGGCGGGCAATCTTGCAGGGTCTGTGTCCGATCTCATGCGCTGCTTCACGGTAGCGGTGACACAGATGGAGATTCCACTTGCAAGTGCCGTGAAAGCGGCAAGTGCCAATCCGGCAAGGGCGATCGGCGTGGATGAGCGGTATGGATCGCTTGAGGCAGGACATGAGGCGAGTGCGGTCGTGCTCGATAAGGAGACGCTTGCACTTAAGGCAATCGTGCTTCGGGGTAAGCAGATCCCGGTAAAGGCATAAAAGTATATCTGCGCTTGTGCCCAAGCGCACAATATATGAGCGTGAGCTGACTCACTGTGGCGTTTCGCGAATATGAAAAAGGGGTGATGGAATAACCACCACCCCTTTTTAGTGCAAGCTCAAAAGCAAGATCAGTGCTTGGACACACCGCTTAGAGCTCGGGCAGGCTTGCAGCAGCAACGGACTGTCCGACACGTCGCATCTTCTCATCCGGCAGCGTTACCTTGATTTGGGCGGCAAGTTCCGGATATTCCTCTTCAAGGATGCGGTTGCATTCGCTGATGAGAAGGTCACCGCCATCTCCTGATGCCACTCGTCCCAGTACCAAGAGCGTTTTGATCTCGTAGAACATGCTGTAAAGTACGAGGGTGTGCGCAAGATAGCAGCCAATCGAGCGATAGATATCGAGCGCTGCTTCGTTGCCGTCATTGGCAAGCGCCTGTACCACCTTGAGTTTCTCAGCAGGGGTATCGTCGGGATTGAGGATGATATTTGCAGCAGGGGCGAGCTTGATCACGGCGTCTTGGCTGAAGTATTTACATCCAACACCGAAGTCGGTTGACCACTCATCCTGCATTGCGGTAGGGGAGAGGTCAACGGGCGCGAATGCAAGCTCATTGATCCATCCAAGGACGTTTCCTTCAGCGTTGACATATCCCACAGCTTCCGAGGTTCCCATGGCAATGCCGAGGATAGATCCTTCACCGGTGCTCATGAAACCGGCAAGCGCGGTGACGTCGCCGTCATTGGCAACGACAAGCGGGACGTCCCCAATCTCTTCGCCCGCACGATCATAGATGCTCTTGACCTCTTCGCGCCGATCGCGGGGAACCTTGATGAACAACGATGCGACCATGGGGGAGTTGCCCACAAACGTGCCAGCAGAGGAAACGCCGATGGCATCCACGCGTGGCATCTTCGACGCAGCGGTCTTGAAAGCGGTCACGATCTCATTGAAGTGGTAGGTGGGGTCTTCGGTAACCTTCGGATACCAAACAACCTCTTCCGAATAAACAGGCTCGCCATCGATGACGGCTGACACTTTGCGGTCAGACCCGCCCGCATCGAATCCAATGCGGCAGCCCTCCATATGTCCGCCGATCTGCTTTGCCGACTCGTTCGCCTGGGGGAAATCTTCCTTGCTGCAGCAGATAACTTCAAGGGGCTTTTCGTAGACGTCACCGACAAATTCATAGTCGAATGAGCGTTCGCCGGAAGGACTGTATGCCTTTTGCAGCTTTTTGGCGATATCATCGCAGCCGGTGATATAGACCCTGAATCCGCCGATGCTCCAAAGTTCGAACTTGACGAGCCGCTCGATATAGCGGTAGTTCGCCTCTGCGAATTCGTCGCCACGGATCATGCTTTCGCGAACACTGATTAGTCCGTCTTCGCGCTCGACTGCAATACTGATCGGGCGGTCCGCTTGCTCGAGGTAAGCGCGCATCCAAACACCGAAGGGGATGAAAGAGGGATCCAGAACGGGTATGTTTTTAATGTCGTAATCAATGCCAAGGTAGTTCATGCTCATTCTCCAATCAGTTCGGTCAGGACTTGCTCGGTCATACTGAGGGCACGAGGAACGTGGAAGGGTCCTTTGAAGGTGGAGCCTTTGGTCGGGGGCATCGTCGGAAGACCGTCTCGGCGCAGGTATCCGTACCATTCCCCATATTCGGGATCAGCGAAATGCTCTTTGCAATAGTCGAGGACTTTGAAAAACCAGTTCAGATAGTACTCATCGCCAGTATCGCGATAGGCTTTGATCGATGCGATCATTGCTTCGTTATGCGGCCACCAGAGCTTCATGTCGTGCTCATACGCCTCAGGCGGCAAGCCCTTGGCATCGATGAAATAGAGGATGCCCTCATATTCGTTATCCCAGCCAGCCTCGATGGCAAGGCGGAAGATTTCTTCAGCGGTTTTGTGCAGCGCCTCATCACCGCGGTAGTTCGCCTCATCCATCATGAACCAACTGCATTCGATATCATGCCCCGGGTTCACGATGCGCCCTGCGGTATACCAAAGCTCAGGCTCACCCGCGGTGTTGACGCTTTCAAGCGTGCATCCCAGCTCGGGATGGAAATGGTAGTTCACGATGCGCTCGGTGCATTCACGCGCGTGCTTGTCGTATTCGGCGGTGTGCTCAGGGTCGACGCGGCGCATGATGGAGATGATGTTCAAGAAGATCATCGGATCACCCAGAGCATAGCCCGAACGTGTTTGCGCGATCGTTTTCGGACCAAGCCCGGTCGGGTCTTCAATAAGTCCGTTGTTGAGGTCATAGATGAGCTGGTAGGCACGTCGCGCACGGGCAAGGCACGCCTCGTCACCCGTTTGTCCGTAGTACTCCGCATTCGCGATGCAGTAGAAACCTTCCGAGAAATTGTAGCGGCGCTGGCGCAGCGGCTTTCCCTCGGCGGTCACGGTGAAGTACAGCCGATCGCCTGCTTCGTGATTGATGCAATGCTCCTCAAGGAAGTCAAGGCAACTCTTCGCCGCCTCAAGCCACTCGGGGCGCTTTCCATAAAGGTGGCAGAGATATGAGAACGTCCATGCACAACGCCCCTGCATCCAAACGCTTTTGTCGGTTGAATAGATGTCGCCTTTTCTATCGAGGCAGGTATAGACACCTTTATTGATGTTGTCCATTCCGTGCTCAAGCCAAAATGCGATGCAGGTCTCGAGCTGATCTTTGATCCATGCTCTGGATTGCTCGAGTTTGGATAAGGTGTCAGGTGTCAAAGGCGCTCCTTCCCGAGGTGGTGATCTGTTTCGCATCAAGGCTCGAATGCCGCCGTGATGCATATAGGAAAATTATCAAGCTGAAAGGTATTTTAATCAAGGATTCTTGATTAACGCTTTGTTTCCATTCCGCGCGGGCATACCCAGTCGTATCGTCGCTTTTATGCCGGTGATCGCATTTTGTCGTTGAACGATATCAAGACATGTGATACTTTGAATCGCAGTTCTAAAACCTTGTTGAGGAAATCACATCAAAGAATCCCTTTCTAAACTGAAAACGCACGGTATTGTGCCTTCATGCTTGGGAAAAATCTGTAAGGAGGAGTCAGTGAAATTTTTCCTAGATACTGCTGATTTGAACGAGATCGAAGAAGCTGCGAGTTGGGGAGCGCTTTCGGGTGTTACGACGAATCCGAGCCTCTATTCGCGCATCGGGGGAAAGCTTGCTGATTTCCCGCAGCATATCAAGCGTATCTGCGACATCGTCGGTCCTGATTGCCCGGTGTCTGCCGAGTCGGTTGCCATGACCAAAGAGGAACTTATCGAAGACGGGCGTGAGCTTGCGAAGATCGCTCCCAATGTGGTGGTGAAGATCCCGACCACGATCGAGGGTCTCGCTGCAACGCGTAAGCTTGCCGATGAGGGCATTCGGGTCAACATGACGCTGTGCTTCACGGTTCCGCAGGCAATGCTGGCGGCACGTTCGGGCGCACGTTACATCTCTCCGTTCATCGGTCGGTTCGACGACATTTCTGAAGACGGCATCGCGCAAGTTGCTCAGATCGTTGAAGCGGTCGGCAACTACGATTTCACCGATAGTACGGTGAATGGCGAACAGATCGAAGTGATCGCAGCTTCCATCAGGAGCGCTGAGCATGTGACGCAATGTGCGCTCATGGGCGCCGATGTTGCAACCGTTCCGTTTGGTGTGCTCAAAAAACTGATCGCACATCCGCTGACGACGGCGGGCATCGATTCATTCTTGAAGGATTGGGAGAAAGTCAAATAATGGTAGTGAAAGAAACAGAAGCGGAAGCATCGGAGACGTCGGTGGACGAGGTCGCCTCAGCACCGAAGAAGCGCGCCAGCCGTACCACCAAGGCGAAAAGCGCCGAAGAAACTGAGGGCGAAACTCCGAAACGGACGCGCAGAACCACAAAGAAAGCAGCGTCTGATGATGTCTCATCAGATGAGACGAGCATAGAGGCAGCTTCAACGGAAGCGGAAAGCGCGGAGGTGTCTGACGAAGTGGCGAAGACGCCGCGGCGTCGTACACGTACAACCAAGGCTGCCAAAGAGGAAGCTTCATCCGAGGACGCAGACAAGGGCGCTCACGACGATGAGAGCGCAGCCGAGCATGATGCTTCCAAGGAAGCGGCATCGGAGAGCACCGATGCAAACGAGGGTGCAGCCGATGCCAAAGCTGCCCACACCCATGTCAAGCAGCGCCTGAAGACGGATGCTGCTCACAAAAATTCCAACCAATCCAATCAAAACGGTCGCAATAATCGCAATCAGAACGGACGCCGTCAGCGTCGTCAGCGCGATAATCGCCAGCAGCGTGAATACAATCCCAGCATCACCAAAGAAGAGCTTGAGGCATTGAAGTTGCCGGAGCTCCGTGAAAAAGCGGCAGAACTCAGCATCGATGCATCCGGCATGAAGAAAGCCGAAATGGTCGAAGCCATCTATGAAGCAGTGCTTATTGCCGAGGGCTTCATCGAAGTCTGTGGCATTCTCGATATCCTGCAGGACGGGTATGGTTTCTTGCGGACGAACGGTTATTTGCCGAGTGAGCGTGACGTGTATGTGGGCTTATCCACAATCCGACGCAATGGGCTTCGCAAGGGCGATCTCGTGGTCGGTCAGACACGTCCGGCGCGCGAAGGCGAGAAATTCGCCGCCATCCAAAAAGTGTTCACCGTGAACGGCACTCCCATCGAAGAAGTGGCATCGCGTCCGAAATTCTCTGATCTGACGCCCATTTTCCCCGATGAGCGCCTGGTCATGGAGCATGGCAAAGACACCTTGACGGCGCGCGTCATCGATCTTGCAGCGCCGATTGGCAAAGGTCAACGCGGTCTTATCGTGTCTCCTCCCAAAGCTGGCAAGACCACGGTTTTGAAGGACATTGCCGCATCTATCCATGCGAATAATCCCGAGGCGCACCTTATCTGCCTTCTGGTCGACGAACGACCCGAAGAGGTGACCGACATGCAGCGCTCGGTCCATGGCGAGGTCATTGCATCCACCTTCGACATGCCTTCCGAGAACCATATCGCGGTGGCTGAGCTCGTGATCGAGCGGGCGAAAAGGCTTGTCGAACAGGGCGAAGACGTTGTCATCCTTCTCGACTCGATCACGCGTCTCGCACGTGCGTACAACCTTGCTCAACCCGCTTCAGGCAGGATTCTTTCAGGCGGCGTTGACTCGACGGCGCTCTATCCTCCGAAGCGTTTCTTGGGAGCGGCGCGCAATATCGAAAACGGTGGTTCGCTCACCATCCTCGCATCCGCGCTCATCGATACGGGATCGAAGATGGACGAGGTCATTTTCGAGGAGTTCAAAGGTACGGGCAATATGGAGTTGAAGCTCGATCGTAACCTTGCCGACAGGCGCATTTTCCCCGCGATCGACCCGGTTTCGTCGGGCACGAGAAAAGAAGAGCTTTTGCTCGATGGTCAAGAAGCTCCGCTTATTTGGGCAGTGAGACGTATACTTGCGAATATGAACAATACCGAGCGGTCCATGGATATGCTCATCAAGTCGTTGAAGCAAACCGATACGAATCAGGATTTTCTGTTGCGTACGGCGAAGCGGGCGCAGACCCAGGGACGCAGCGACGAGGGTATGGTTTTGTAAGGAAAGCCGCTTAAAGGAACACTCTTAAAAAACCGGAAAGCAAGACATACGGAAAGGCGCGATCACATTGTCTGACAATCAATATACGCAAAATCCCTATGATGCCGTGTACGGGACAGCACGCGCTCAAAAGCCGTATGCGGACGCCGCCGCCGAGGGCGCGCAATCATCTTCTGCGGGCACCGCACACGCCCCTTCTCAAGGCGCTCCTGCATATGCGGCACCCGTGCAAGCGCCCGTTGCGCCGAAGCAAAGCAAGGGATGGATCGTTGCTATCGTGGTCATTGTGGCGCTTTGCCTCATTGTCTTGACGAGCATCGTCTCATGCAGTTCAGTCATGGGCTCGGTGGGCGGGTCGTTTTCATCCTTTGGTACGAGCGGGTCTTACGACCGCGCCGACGAAGCTTCCATCGTGGTGATTGATATCGACGGAACAATCCAGTACGACGGAACGTCGTGTTCGCCCGAGGGCTTGAAAGCGCAGCTCGACCGCGCCGAGAGCGACAGCAATGTCAAAGGCGTCATCCTGCGGGTCAACTCGGGTGGCGGTGTTGCCACGGCGGGTGAGGAGATGTCCATCTATGTGCGCGATTTCGATAAGCCGATCGTCGTTTCCAGCGCATCGACCAACGCGAGCGCTGCGTATGAAATCTCCTCGCAAGCAGACTATATATTCACGGCACGGACAACTTCCATCGGTGCGATCGGCGTTGCCCTTGAAGTGACTGATCTGTCGGGTCTCTACGATAAGCTCGGCATCAAGATCGACACGATCACTTCATCGGAGTCGAAAGATTCGAGCTATGGCAACAGACCTCTGACGGAGGAAGAGCGTGCCTGGTATCAGCGCATCGTTGATCAGATCAGTAACGACTTCATCAATACCGTCGCTGAGGGACGGCATATGGATGTTGAGGAGGTACGTGCGCTTGCCAACGGGCTTCCCTATACGGGCGAAGATGCCGTGGAAAACGGTCTCGCTGATGAGATCGGGACGTTCGAAGATGCGCTTGCCCACATTTCGATGCAGGTAGGGTATTCCCATCCGCTTCCCACGATCGATTACAAGAGGCGTGAGAGCGACTTGGCAACACTGCTCGACCTTCTGTCCGAGTCATCTTCTGAGGGAAACAAGATCGATCTGACCGATCTCGCTGAAAGGCTGAAAGCGCATCATGACGCATAGACTTGACGCAAAGGTGATATGGCCCAAACGCGCCGTTGTCACGGCGGGTATGCCCTATGGCAACAAGGCGCTCCATTTCGGACATATCGGGGGCGTGTTCATTCCCGCCGACGTGTTCGCCCGCTTCTTGCGTGATCGCATCGGCAAGGAGAATGTCCGGTTCGTCAGCGGTACGGACTGCTTCGGGTCTCCCATTGACGAGGGTTACCGCAAAGCGGTCGAGAATGACGGCTTTGAAGGCACTATCTCCGATTATGTCATGGCGAACCACGAAGCACAGGTGCGCGCGCTTGAGTCATTCGACGTGAGTTTGGACATCTTCGAAGGTTCGGGAATCGGTCACGCTGGTGAGGTGCACCAGATCGTTTCGGATGCTTTCGTACGCGGGCTCTACGATCAGGGATATCTCCACCTAGAAGAGACGATGCAATTCTTCGATGAACAGGCGAACATGTTTTTGAACGGACGTCAGGTTCAGGGACGTTGTCCCGTTCAGGGATGTAAATCCGAGCATGGGTATGCAGATGAATGCGACATGGGGCATCAATATGCACCAGTCGATCTGATTGCACCGGTCTCCTCAGTAACGGGCACGGTGCCCATCATGAAGCCGGTGAAGAACTGGTATTTCGATCTTCCGATGTTCGCGACGTTTTTGAAAGAGCGTGTCCGCGAACTCAAGCAGGATGAAGAGGTCCGCTCCATCGTTCCGACGACGGTAAGCGAATTTTTGGCACCCCCGGTCATCTTCGTGAAAAACGAATGCTATGGCGTCTATGAAGCGTTGCAAGCTGAGCTTCCCGCACATACCTATCGTGAAGCCGAAAAGGGCAAGGCGAGTTTCGAAATCGAATTCAGCACGATTGAGGATCGCGATAAGGCAAAGGCGCTCCTCGAGAAGGCGGGTATCAGGTTCAGGACCTCTAAAACGCTCGTGCCATTCAGGATTACGGGCAGCATCGAGTGGGGTGTTGCGGCACCCGAGCTCGAAGGTATTGACAACCTCACGATCTGGTGCTGGCCGGAGTCGCTCTGGGCGCCCATTTCGTTCACCATTGCGTATAACGACTCGCTGGGATTGCCGCGCAATACGTGGCGCGATTTCTGGTGCAGTGATGAGGCGACGGTATACCAGTTCATCGGTCAGGATAATCTCTATTTCTACGGTGTTGCGCAGCCAGCGCTCTGGGAGGCGCTCGGCAAGCGTGGTATCTTCGGGGGAGCAGAGGCGCTTCCGCTCAAGCAGACGACGCTGATCGCGAACCATCATCTTCTGTTCGGCAAGACCAAAGCGTCCTCATCGGGTGCTGTGAAGCCGCCAAGCGCCGAGCAGCTGCTTGAGCACTATACGGCGGAGCAGCTCCGCGCACACTTTATCGCACTGGGGCTCGATCAGAAATCCGTCGGATTCAACCCCAAGCCGTTCGACCCCAAGCTGACCGACGAGCAGAAAAACGATCCCAAGATCGCCGATCCTGCTTGCAAAGAGGGAACGCTGTTGACCAATGTATTCAACCGTCTCGCACGCAGTTGTTTCTATGAGGCGGCGAAAGCGTTCGATTGCAACATGCCTATCGGCAAGGTCACCGATGCGGTTGTTGAATATGCACATACCGCCTTGCACGACTATGAGCAGCTGATGCACAAAGCGGAACTTCACTCGGTGCTGCAGGTTGCCGATGCATGCATTCGCTATGCCAATAAATACTGGGCTGATGAGATCAAGCGGGTCTACGATCTTGGCGAGACCGATCTCGATCGGGCGCATGTCATCCAACGGCAGGTGCTGCTCGATTCGTTCTATCTCTTGAGGATCTGCACTCTTTTGATGCATCCGATCGTTCCGCGTGGTTGCGAAGTGATCTGCGACTATATGGATTTCAGCGTCGATGAATTCTTCAGCTGGAACTATGATTTCGAGAGCAACGAGGAGCTTTGCCACGCCACCGAGATCGACGAGGGCGTTCACAAGGTGCATGAGCTCCCGCCGCGGTTCGACTTCTTCCGTAAGCACGAAAGCCAGTACAAGAAATAGTCTGCACGTACGTCCCGCGCGTCTTCGCGATGATTTTTCTTGCTTTTGCGTCGCTTCGTGGTAGACTTGTCAGGTTTCTACTATTACACATGCCATTGCGACCTGCTTTTGCTAGTGGCCACCGGAAAAAGGCTGCGAAAGACAGGGATGACCAAGGGCAGAGGATTAACGAATGGAGATGAAGGTATGGCAACCCCAACCAAGGTAAGCATCCAATCGCTTCTCGACGCAGGAGCACATTTCGGTCATCAGACCCGTCGCTGGAACCCCAAGATGAAGCCGTATATCTTCGGCAGCCGCGGAGATATCTACATCATTGATCTCAAGCAGACCCTCGTTGATATGGATCGCGCATATTCGTTTATCGCGAATTTGACTCGCAAAGGCGGAACGGTCCTGTTCGTCGGCACGAAGAAGCAGGCGCAGGAAGCCATCGCTGAGGCTGCAAACCGCTGTGGCATGCCCTATGTCAATTCCCGTTGGCTCGGCGGTATGCTGACCAACTTCGTGACGATCCGCCAGCGCGTCGTCTATATGGAAGAGCTCGAAGCTCAGGAAGCCGATGGACGCATGGCACTCCTCCCGAAAAAGGAGCAGATCTTAAAGCACAAGGAGCTCGCAAAACTGCAGGCGAACCTCAATGGTATTCGCAACATGAAGAAGGTACCCGATGCGGTCTTTATCATCGATACCTGTCGCGAGGAAATTGCAGTGCATGAGGCACGTCGTCTGAACATCCCCATCGTGGGCACGCTCGATACCAACTGCGACCCCGATGATGTCGATTACGGCATTCCCGCCAACGATGATGCCATTCGCTCGGTGAGCCTGCTTAGCAACTTCATCGCTGACGCGGTTATCGCGGGTACGGGCGCTGCGATCAGCGCTGATGAGATGGCAGCTCCGGCAACGGATGCCCCTGCACCTGAGGTGCAAGAGGGCGACGTGGTGACCCCTGCGGCTGAAGCAGTGGACGCACCCGAGGAAAAGGCTGAGGTGGCTGCTGAGGTCGCTGAGGCAGTTGCTGAGGCGGATCAGGCGTAGGGTCCCGCACTTTGCAAGACTGAAAGAAACGAACGCCAACGTATAAATGATGGAGGTCATATCATGGCGATTACTGCATCTATGGTAAAAGAGCTGCGCGAGATGACAGGCGCAGGAATGATGGAGTGCAAGAAGGCTCTGACCGAGGCTGAAGGGGACATGGACAAGGCAGTTGACGTCCTGCGCACCCGCGGTCTTGCCGCTGTAGCGAAAAAGGCTGGTCGTGCGACCAATGAGGGCACGGTCATGGCTCTGGTCAATGATGCATGCACCCGCGGCGCTGTGGTCGAGGTCAACTGTGAGACTGACTTCGTGGGCATCAATGAGAAGTTCAAGGCGTATGCTACCCGCATTGCCAACGCTGCTCTTGAGAGCATGCCTGTTGATGTTGAGGCGCTCATGTCTGCAACGTATGAGGGTGAGACAGTCGAGGCAATCCTCACCGACTGCATCCATGTGATGGGCGAGAACTGCCAGATCAGCAGGGTTGCCGAGGTTGAGGCGCCGGCGGTGTCTTCCTACATCCATGGTGGCGGCAAGATCGGTGTGCTCGTCAACTTCGACGTCGAGGGAATCGATCCCACCTCTGAAGCATTCCAGAAATGTGGTCGCGATGTTGCGATGCAGGTTGCTGCGGTGAACCCCGTGTCCGCTACGCGTGAATCCGTGCCGGCAGACGTTGCTGCCCATGAGCTTGAGATTTACAAGGCACAGGCGGCTGAGTCAGGCAAGCCCGAGAACATCCAAGAGAAGATCGCAATGGGACGCATGGAGAAGTTCTACAAGGAGAACTGCCTTTCCGAGCAGGAGTTCGTGAAGGACTCCGACATGACCGTTGGTCAGTATGTCGAGAAGTGCGCTTCCGAGATGGGTGGCAAGATCACCATTTCCGGATTCATCAGATTCATGCTCGGTGAATAGTCATCGACACTGTTTAATGAGGGATGAGGCCATGCAATATGCGTGGCCTCGTTTTATAATCAGTCCATCGTCATTACATGCTTCCCAAGGGGGAATATGTCCCAAGAAGTGATTACAGTCAGGGGAAATCGCACGCTTGCGGGTGATGTGCAGGTTTCCGGTGCGAAGAACTCTGCGTTGAAATTGATGGCAGCATCGCTGCTGGGTCAGGGATCATCGGTGATCGAGAACGTTCCTGACATTTCCGATATTGCACTCATGTCCGAAGTGCTCCGCAGGCTCGGGGCAACCATTGAGCGCGACGGGCATATGCTGTCCATTGATACGGCGAATGTCGACAAGTTCTCCACTCCCTATGAGCTCGTCTCGAAGATGCGCGCAAGCATCTCGGTGCTCGGTCCGCTGATTGGCAGGTTTGGGCAGGCGCATGTCGCCATGCCGGGCGGTTGTCAGATCGGCGCGCGCAAGATCGATATGCATCTGGTGGGTCTTGAGGCGCTCGGTGTTGTGTTCGAGATCGACCACGGCACCCTGAAAGCGTCCACGCCAAATGGGCTTGCGGGTGCGCATGTCACACTCGAATTCCCCAGCGTCGGCGCTACGGAGAACATGCTCATGGCTGCCGTGGTGGCGAAGGGTACCACCGTGATCGAGAATGCTGCGCGCGAACCCGAGATCGTGGATTTGTGCAACATGCTTACGTCCATGGGAGCGCGCATAACAGGTGCGGGCAATTCGAATATCACGATCGAGGGCGTTGAGCTTTCCGAGCTTGGTCCGTGCCGTCATACCACTATCGGGGACCGTATCGAGGCGGGAACCTTCCTTGTGGGCGGAGCGCTCACGGGAGGTCCGCTTACCGTCCATGGGATCGACCCCGATTATCTTCGTATGGCCATCGTGAAATTGAAAGCCATGGGCGCTGATGTCGAATGCACGGATGACGCTATCACGGTCAGCCGTACGGGAAATCTGCGTGCCGTCGATATCCAAACGCTGCCGCATCCGGGTTTCCCGACCGATCTCCAAGCGCAGTTCATGCTCCTTGCATCGCTTGCTGAAGGGGTATCGCTGATCACGGAGAACGTTTTCGAGAACCGCTTCATGTTCGCTGCGGAGCTTTCACGCATGGGTGCCGATATTTCGATCGAGGATCACCATGCAATCGTGCGCGGTGTACCGGGACTGCAGGGTGCCCCGGTATCTTCGACTGACCTACGCGCAGGTGCGGCGCTCGTGCTCTCGGGCATAGCAGCGGAAGGGTATACCACCATCTACGATATCGAGCATATCGACCGCGGCTATGAGGATTACGTCGGCAAACTCGCAAGTCTCGGCGCGGATATAACCAGAACGGTCGAAGACTAGCTCGTTAGTGATATGACCGTTCCTTCGAACAACCCCCGCCTTCGCCGTCATGCATCATCTGCGCCACGGCGTGAGGGTCGTTCGTCTGCGGGTGCAGAGAACCCGCGGTCTGCATCCGGGAGCGCTTTCTCGCCCCATGCATCTACCGGGCGTTCCGCTTCCCGCTCCTCAAGCGCGGGGTCGTCTTCCCACCGCTCAGCTGCCGAGCGCCACGCGTCGAAGGGTGCTTCCCGGCAAAGACCCTCAGGCGAACGGTCATCTTCTTACACGCGTACATCTACGAGGCATCCACGCTCACACTCAGCGAGCGATTCATCGCGAAGGGGCGCGCATGTAGCACAGGGATCCTCTTCGCGGGGTAGCTCACGGAGTGTGCATGAGACGACGGCGACAACGCCGAAGAACGCACGCGTGCGCGCGCATGCGGGAAGTCGTCGGGAGAACAAGGCGTTCATTCAAAATGTGACACCGCAGCACGGCGGTCTTGAGAGCAATGCCCAATACATGCGCAGGACGCAGGGGAAGACCTTCGCGGAAGAGAAGCGCAAGCACTCTCGCATGAAGGAGGCGCTTATCGCGCTTATCGTTTTTGCGGTCATCTGCGTGGTTGCTTTGGGAGTGGGAGTGTATACCTATTTCAAGTCGACGGACGATAACTTGAGGCTTACTCCTTCGAATGCCGCAACAGCGCTTTCTGCGGTTGACGCGTCTGAGCCCTATTACATCCTCTGCGCAGCGGATCTGACGCGCAAGCAGTTCCAGAAACAATCGCCCGATGCCATGGGCTATATCGCTATCCGCGTTGATAGTGCAGAAAAGAAGTTGACGCTGGTGACCATTCCCGCGAGGCTCCTCGTTTTGATGAGTGATGGATCATATCATCCGATCGATGAGGCGTACGATCTCGGAGGGGATGCGGAATTGATCAAAGCGGCATCAACGGTTCTTGATGCGAAGATCGCGCACTTCATCACTACCGATGCATCAGGAATAGCGGGGATGGTCGATGCGCTTGGAGGAGTTAAGGTCACGATCAACGAAGAGGTCGACGATCCCACGGCGGGCACCAAGGTCATTTTCGCGGGGGATCAAACGCTTACCGGAGAGGAAGCGGTTGTCTTTTTACGGGCAACGAACATGAAAGGTGGATTCGCATCCTGCGCGAAGAATCGGATGGATTTCACGCTTGATCTGGCGCTTGGGACGCTCGATTCCACAGGCCTCGGATTTGCGAATGCGGTGAGCGAAGCGAGCAAGTTCATATATACGGATATGACGGCATCCGATCTGCTTGCGCTGGGCGATGCGCTCCGTCCTTCTTCGGACATTGTGACGTATGAGTGCGTTATCCCGTATTACGAGAAGCAGTCCTCCGATGGCGTCAGCGTTGTTTATGAGATCGTGTCGAAGATGTGGAAAGAGATGCTTGAGCAGATCGAGGCAGGAGAGGATCCGCAGATCGAAGAGCAGACAACGGCGATGGTCGATCGGGCGGGGACGAGCGTTGAGGTGCGCAATGGCACCACCACCGTGGGTGCGGCAGCCAAACTGGGGGAGAAGCTTGCGGGATTTGGGTACACCATCACGAAGGTGGGCAATACCGATGACAATACGATCTATCCGGAAACGCTGATCGTGTACACCTCGCCCGATTATGCTGATGCGGCTAAAGCGATCGTTTCCGATATCGGAGCGGGTAGAGTGGTTAACGGCGGCGATTTCTATTCATCGGATGCCAAGGTGATCGCCATCATCGGGCTTGATTGGATGCCCGTCGAATAACCTGTTTTGTTTTTGGTGACCCCGGTGACCGATTCTGGTTGAGATGTTTTATTAATTGGAAAAGTGGCTCTGGTGGATGTAGGGGCGAGATTCATCTCGCCCGCGAACGTAACGACCCCAATCACGAAACATCGGGCAACCCCGTTATGCCAACGATGACCCCCAAACGCAACAACCCCAACGACGCACCATTGCGGACGAGATAAATCTTGTCCCTACATCGATACCCAATCATTTCCGTATTTGTATCATTTTTTGATTACGACTGGTTCACCACTGAAATCCGAGCGTGCCGTCAAGCGTGTACAGTGTGGTATCATTCGTTCGATCATAACGACGATTGGAGACACCATGGTAGATAAAGAAAAGGTTGCTGAGGTCTTAAACGCAATTCGACCAAGCCTTCAGGCTGATGGCGGCGACGTCGAACTCATCGAGGTAAGCGATGACGGTATCGTCACCGTTGAACTGCAGGGCGCATGCAAGGGTTGCCCGATGTCGCAGATGACGTTGGCGAACGGTATCGAGCGCATCCTCAAAGAGCGCGTCGAGGGCGTTGTCAGCGTGCAGCCGGCGGATCAGTTCTAATCTGAAACCATAACGGATGAGTGACCAAGACGACCGAGTTCATCGGTCGTCTTTTCATCTTACGAACAAAAATCGCGAAAGGGAAATGGCATGGCGCATTGTTGGGAACTGCGAGGATGTGACGACGAGATGCAGGGGCGGTGTCCTCACAACACTCCTGGCGAACCTTGTCCTGCCGATTGTCATTTCGCCGCGTGCTCGCGTCCAACCCATGTTGTCTGCGAAGACCTCGACGTGCTTTTAAATCCCGACCGGGATTACGAGATGGCGAAAAAGGAGATCTGTCGTTTCTGTGTCCACTTTCTTACTTATGGTCCCGATATCGCCGACCGCCCGGCAGGGTATAAGCGACAGGGAAATCCTAACCGTTTCCTCTTGTAATTCTTGGCGCGCCCCGCGTGCTTATACGATGAACGTTTCACTTTCGGTATGGAAACGAAGATATATGACCTTTTTATTCGCCGGATGATACGCAGGCGCATTTGATAAAATCGCAATAACGATCACGTTTGACATGCCCGGCACAAAGGGTGCGCATGATAAGGCGAAGGGGGTTAGGATGGCTGATTATCAATACACCATGATCTGTCCCTCGTGCAAAAAACGCGATCTCAATCTTCTTGACTATGACTCCTTGATGGTTCTGAAGCCGGGACTTGGTTTGTTCATGATCGAATGCCCCACGTGTTCCGTCAAAGTATCCTCCATCCAACCGATTCCTGCCGAGCTTACGCCTGAGATCAATGAGGCTGCGCTTCAGGTGGGTGCGGGCATGGGCGTTGTCTGAAAGCATTTTGGTGCCCATGCTCGATGCGCTCTATCAATCCATCGATCCTGTCGCTTTCTCCATCGGTCCGTTTGCCATTCGGTGGTACGGCATTGGGTACGTACTCGGATTCGCGGTTGCAGCGCTTGTTCTTGCGGTGGTCTCGAAAAGGTGGAAGCTCGTTTTCAACACCGATGCCATTCTCACGATCATGATCTGCGTGATCGTGGGCATCATCCTCGGTGCACGCCTAGGATATTGTCTCTTCTACGGCAACGGCGTTTACTTCGCCGAGCCTTTGCGAATACTGGCATTCAATGAGGGTGGCATGAGTTTCCATGGAGGACTGATCGGTGCGCTCCTTGCGGGCATCGTTGCTTCGAATCTGACTCACATTCCCTATCTCACCCTTGCCGATCTTGGCTGCATTGCGGCTACGCCGGGAATCTTTTTCGTGCGATGCGCGAATTTCATCAACGGCGAGCTTTGGGGCGCTGAGACCGACCTGCCTTGGGGTGTGGTGTTTGGAGGTGCGGCGGGTGTGATGCCGCGGCATCCAACGCAGCTCTACGAGGCGTTTTTGGAAGGACTTGTGATCTTTCTGGTGTTGGTTGCCCTCGCGAAGAAGCGTCCCCCGCGCCCGCGGGGAACATTCATCGGTACGTTTCTTTTGCTCTACGGCATATTCCGCGTGCTCATCGAGTTCGTTCGTCAGCCCGATGTACAGCTGGGCTACCTCGCTGGCGGATGGCTTACGATGGGGATGCTGTTGAGCCTGCCCCTTATCATCGCGGGCGTGTGTCTTCTTATCTATGCGCGCGTGCGCAAGCTTCCACAGCAGGGTATTTCTGAGCAGAAACTCTCTCCTTCGTCCTAGTTGGCAAGGGGAGTGTTCAGGCAAGAAAACGTCTGGATTGCAAAGGGGTGTCGCGCAGGTGCATCCGCGTGCAACTCTCTATAATCACGTTGATGTTGTAAACAACCGTATAAGAAAGAGGTGCAACATGGAGGTCAAGTTCTACAAATGCGCTCACTGCGGCAATATTGTTGTTAAGGTTTACGATTCTGGCGTTGATCTGTATTGCTGCGGAGAGCCCATGGAGCTTTTGGTTCCTGATACTGTGGATGCGTCCTTGGAAAAGCACGTTCCCGCTGTCACTCAGGAAGGCAATCACATCCACGTTAATATCGGCAGCGTCGATCACCCGATGCTTCCCGAGCATTACATCCAGTTCATCTGCCTCGTGAAGCCGCTTGGATATGAGATCCACCCGCTTGAGCCCGGTGATGCTCCCGCCACAGACTTCTATCTCGGAGAGGGCGAGCGTGCGCTTGCCGTTTACGAGTACTGCAATATCCACGGTTTGTGGAAACGGGACTTGTAGTGTGCTATCATTGGCAAGCTTATTCCGCCTTGGTCGGAAACCAAGGCAACGATGAAGGAGTTAGTCAATGAAAAAAGATATCCATCCGGAATACATGGACTGTGTCGTGCGGTGCAGCTGCGGCAACGAGTTCACCACACGTTCAACCAAGCCTGAACTGAGGATCGACATCTGCAATGTATGCCATCCTTTCTATACCGGAACGCAGAAACTGATCGACACTGGCGGTCGTGTCCAGCGCTTTGCTGACAGGTTCGGCAACGCTACGGATGTGGTCGCAGAGCGTGAGGCGGCGAAGAAGGCAGAGCGTGCTGCACGTGCAGCGGAGCGCGAAGCCAAGCGCAAGGAAGAGCGTGCGCAGAAGGCGAAAGAAAAAGAAGAGCGCGCTCAGAAGTACGCTGAGGAAGCTGCTGAGAAGGCAAGCAAGGCTGAGGCAGAAGCTGAACAGGCCACTACCGAGGAGACTGTCGAGGAAGTTACTGCAGCTGCTGAGGAAGCGGTTGCCGAAGAAGCACCTGCTGAAGAAGCTGTTGCCGAAGAGGCGCAGGACGAAGCTTCGGAATAGGTTCGGCTCCCATCTTCTACCAGAAAAAAGACCCGCATCATGCGGGTCTTTTTATATTGCATAAAAGGAAAAGACGCAGCGTTCAAAAAGACGTTACGGTCTATAATCAATCTCGTCAATGCTCGATGCAGCCACCCGCCGCATTTCAAGGAGGACTCGTGTCAGATCAGATCAATCCCGAACAGGATTTCGTGCTCAAAACCGTCAAGAGTCGTGATGTTCATTTCATCAGATGCTGGTTCAGCGATGTGCTTGGCAATCTCAAATCCTTCGCCGTCGTACCCGATGAACTTGAGCATGCGTTCTCGGAAGGCATGGGTTTCGATGGCAGCTGCATCAAAGGGTTCATGGGGACGCACGAATCGGACATGCTTGCGTTTCCCGATGCCTCAACATTCCAAGTTCTCCCGTGGCGCCCTGAATCGAATGCGGTCGCGCGTATGTTCTGCAATATCAAAATACCCGATGGGTCGAACTTCGAAGGTGATCCGCGTCACATCCTCATGAGGGTTGTTCAGCGGGCGTCGGATATGGGATTCGTGCCGAACTTCGGTCCCGAGCTCGAGTTCTTCTATTTCAAGGACGCTGATTCTACCGAAGTTCTGGACAAGGGAAGCTATTTCGATCTTACATCGCTTGACTACGCCTCTGACCTGCGCCGCGATACGGTGCTCATGCTTGAGCGAATGGGTATTCCGGTCGAGTATTCCCATCATGAGCTTGCGCCCTCGCAGCATGAGATTGACCTGCGCTACTCCGATGCGCTCTCTATGGCTGATGCGGTCATGACGTATAAGCTCGTCGTCAAAGAGATTGCAATGAAGCACGGGGTGTACGCATCGTTCATGCCCAAGCCGCTCTCCGATCATCCCGGAAGTGGCATGCATGTGCATATCTCGCTTTTCAATGCGGAGGGTGACAACGCGTTTTTCGATCGCAGCGATGAGACGGGGCATAATCTTTCGATCGTTGCCAAGCAATTCATCGCAGGACTTTTGAAGTATGCGAAAGAATATACGCTCGTCACGAACCAATATGTCAATTCTTACAAGCGGCTCGTGTGCGATGGCAGCGCTCCTGCCACGGTGGCGTGGGCCTACAATAACCGCTCGACGATCATTCGCATTCCCGGCTATCGTCCCGATGATGCTGACTCATGCCGGATCGAACTTCGCAGTCCCGACCCAGCCGCCAACCCCTATCTAGCCTTCGCCGTCATCCTCGCCGCTGGGCTTGCTGGTATCGAAGAGGAGCTTGAGCTGCCGCGCTCGTTCGACGCACTGGATATGACACGGCTTGCCGAGGACGACCTTTCCGATATGGGCGTGGAAACCTTGCCGCGGTCTTTGGGGGAGGCAATCTCTGAATTCGCCCAAAGCGACTTGATGAAGCGAACGCTCGGTCAGCGGACTCACACGTTCTTGGTTCGCTCGAAGCTCGATGAGTGGAACCAGTACGAAAGCATCGTGACACCGTGGGAACTCAAAAAATACTTGGCGGTGTTGTAGATGGATCGGAAAAATGTTCTGTTCATAGCCGATTCGCTCGACAATGCCCACAAATTCCAGCAGGTGCTCTCCAGCATGGATGTGGATGTTGTTGCGGGGTCATCCCTCCAATTCAAAAAACTGCTCTCAGCGCACCCGTCATGCGATCTGGTCATTTTGGAGGCGCGGGGCGATGTGTCGAGCAGTGTATCGACGGCTGAATCAATGCTGGTTGAAGACGGCTCTGCGGCATTGCTCATCATCGTGAACGAAAGCCAGCTCGTCGATTTCCGTCTCCCCGTGCAGGTCCGTTCCGATTTCGTCGTGCATGAGGCGGGGCAGGTTGAGTGCGCCTCCCGCATTCGCCAGCTGCTCTGGCCGGGCAATGAGGCATCGAACAGTGATTTCATCACGATTGGCACCATGACCATCAATCTTGCAACCTATCAGGTCAAAGTAGGCAACGAGCCGCTCGATTTGACGTATCTCGAATATGCGCTCTTAGCCTTTTTGGTTACCCATCCGGGACGAACGTATTCGCGCGATGCGCTCTTACGCCGTGTTTGGGGATTCGATTATTACGGAGGATCCCGCACCGTCGATGTGCATGTGCGACGGGTGCGTGCAAAGCTTGGACCGGAATTGGCTCAACGGCTGGAGACGGTGCGCGGCGTAGGATATCTCTGGAATGCATAGACGTGATCGCTGCGTGCAGGCGCGCGTCCCGATTGTTTCGCCAGTCCTATCACGATGATGTTTGCTTAAAGTAATCACTAGAGGAGTCGACCATGACCAAGAAGATCGCTGTGATCGATGGAAATTCACTGATGCATCGAGCCTATCATGCCATCATGACGCCGATGAGCGCTAAGGATGGCACGCCCACAAATGCGGTCTTCGGCTTCATGCAGATGTTTTGCAAGTTCATCGAGGATGTAAAGCCCGATGGCGTGGTCTGCGCTTTTGATGCCGGAAAACCCGAGCACCGTATTGCCGACCTTCCGCAATACAAGGCTCAGCGTCCGCATATGGATGAGGAGCTGCGTGTGCAATTCCCGGTGATCGAGCAGCTTTTGACCGCCATGAATGTACCGGTGATCAAGATGCCCGGCTGGGAGGGCGATGACATTCTCGGTACGATCGCGCAGCGCGATGAGGCACTCGGGTATGAGAGCCTGCTGGTCACGGGGGATAAGGATGCATGCCAGCTTGCGACCGATCTCACTAAGATCGTGACAACGAAAAAGGGCATCACCGATGTGGTCATCTACGGTCCCGATGAGGTGATGGAGAAATACGGTGTGACCCCCAGCCAATTCATTGATTATCTTGGGCTGATGGGTGATTCGTCTGACAATATCCCCGGCGTACCCGGCATCGGTCCTAAAAGCGCGACGACGTTGCTTGAGCGGTATGGCTCGATCGAAGGCGTGTATGAGCACATCGATGAGCTCAAGGGTAAGCAGAAAGAGAATCTCATCGAGAACCGCGATCTTGCCTTTTTGTCGCGGCAGATTGCCACGATCGTACGCGACCTCGACGTTGAGATTGACCTCGAGAACCTGTCATTCCCCGATTTCGACAGCAGTGTTGTCGAAGAGGCGTTCAGTACCTATGCGCTGATGTCGCCGCTTGCGCGGGTGCTGCGGTTTGTGGGCGAGGAGGCGCAGATGCCCGTCGCCGATGTCGAACGGGGTGAGGTCGTCCGCGGGGACGAGGCAGCACATCTTGTCATGAGCGCGGTTGAACAGCATGAGTATATCGGCATCGCATATATGAGGGGCACGCAGGATACGATCTTCGAAGCAGATATCATCATCGCGTTTTCGACGCCGTCGGGAACGGGGCTGCTTGGTGGTGATGACGCGTTGCAGATGTTGCGCAGATGCGTTATGCAAGGAGATATCGTCTGCCTTGATTGCAAAGAGGTGCTCCACCTGCTCTATCCTTCCGACAGTGCGCTTGAGGCGCTTATCACGTGTGAGGATGTCTTCAACGCGAGGCTGTTCGATCTTGGTATCGCGGCATACCTTTTGGAATCGACGGCGCAAAAGTACACGATCGAAGGTTTGTGTCGCCGCTACTTGGGTGGGGAACTTCCCGAGGATCAGGAGAAAGAAGATCAGCTGACGCTTTTCGCTGCAGCGGCAAGGAATCTCCGTCCGGTGCTTGCCCGTGCGCTTGAGGAGGATGGCAGTAGCGAGGTATATGAGTCGATCGATCTTCCCCTGATTCCCGTGCTCGTGCAGATGGAACGCACCGGTATGGCGCTCGATAGCGAACGCTTACGTGCGATCGGCGACGATGCTGCAGGACAGCTCAAAGATCTTTCGGCTGAAATCTATGCGCTTGCGGGCGAGGAATTCAATATTGATTCTCCCAAGCAGCTGTCCCACATCCTGTTCGAGGTCATGGGACTTGAGCCCATCAAGAAAAACTCCCGCGGCTACTCGACAGACGCCACGGTCATGCGTGAGTTGGCGAAGACAGAGTCCATTGCCGAGCTTGTCATGAAGTACCGGGAGCTCTCGAAGATCAAGGGTACCTACATTGATGCGCTTCCGAAGATGCGCAAAGGTGATGGGCGTGTACATACGGTATTCCATCAAACGGTCACCGCTACGGGGCGGCTTTCCTCTTCCGATCCCAATCTGCAAAACATTCCCATCAGGACGGATTTCGGACGCAGCATTCGCGAATGCTTTGTTCCTTTAGCGCCCGGCGAGGTTTTTCTATCGGCGGATTATTCGCAGATCGAGCTTCGGTTGCTCGCTTCGCTTTCTGAGGACGAGCATCTCATCAAGGCATTCCTTTCCGGAGCCGATTTTCATTCCGAGACCGCTGCCCGTGTTTTCGGCAAAGATGTGAGCGATATCACCCCTGATCTGCGCTCCCGGGCGAAAGCGGTGAACTTCGGCATCGTATACGGTCAGCAGGCATATGGGCTCTCCCAGGCTCTGGATATCCCGATGGGTGAGGCGGCTTCTATGATCGAGATGTATTTCGTTGCCTATCCGAAAGTGCGGGAGTATCTGGATGGTCTCATCGAACATGCTGCTGAGACGGGATACGCCACAACGATGTTCGGGCGCAAGCGGCATATCCCCGAGTTGCGCTCCAGCAAGAAGCAGGTGCATGGTCAGGGCGAGCGCACTGCGATGAACCACCCCATGCAGGGAAGCGCCGCCGATATCATCAAGATGGCTATGAACAAGGTCGAGCGCATGATCGAAACCGAGGGCTATCGAGCAAAGTTGATCATGCAGGTTCATGACGAACTCGATCTTTCAGTGGCGCCTGAGTGTCTTGACGAGGTCGCGCAGATGGTCAAAGATCAGATGGAGAACGTGGTTTCTCTTGCTGTGCCGCTTTCGGCGGAGGTTTCGTGGGGTGATACCTGGGCGCAGGCTCACTGATCGCATCTTGTATTACATCCTGAGAGCACGTGGGATTCCGAGGAAATTCGTGCGAAAAAGGTTATGGGTTAAACGGGCGGTTCTCGAGGACCAAAAACCGTGGTTCACGTCGGCGAATATTATTGAAAATATATGTTGACGTGCTTTTTTTCCATTGGTAGTATATTTCCTTGCGTTTAGATACATACAAGGAGACTATTCATGTACGCAATCGTAAAAACGGGCGGTAAACAGTACAAAGTTGCGCCTGGAGACAAGATCAATATCGAGAAGATCGATGCTGAAGTCGGTGACAAGATCGAGCTTCCTGTCCTGTGCATCGTTGATGGCAAGAAGGTTGAGGCTCATCCTGAAAAAGCTGCAGCTACGAAGGTGCAGGCGGAAGTCATCGACCAGTTCAGGGACAAGAAGGTCATCGTCTTCAAGTTCAAGAAGCGCAAGAACTATAAAAAGAAGCATGGTCACAGGCAGTCTATGACCCGCGTTCTCATCACGGCCGTTGGCTCTGAGAAGATGCAAGCTGTCAAGGACGCCAAGAAGACCACCAAAAAGGCTGACAAGCCCGCCAAGGCGGAAAAAGCTGACAAGGACGAAAAGCCTGCGAAGGCAGAGAAGTCTGCTGAGAAGCCCGCCGCGAAGACCACGAAGAAGGCTCCTGCAAAGAAGACCGAAGCCGCAAGCACGAAGGCAACGAAGAAGGCGGCTGACGAAGATAAGAAGACCGACGAATAATCATCGGGGAGGTATAGAGAAATGGCACACAAGAAAGGCTTAGGCTCAACACGCAACGGTCGTGACTCTCACGCCCAACGACTCGGTGTGAAGATGTTCGCTGGTCAAAAGGTCAACACGGGTAACGTGATCGTCCGTCAGCGCGGCACGCATTTCCATCCGGGCGAAAACGTCGGTCGGGGAAGCGACGACACGCTGTTCGCACTGTGCGACGGAACGCTCAAGTTCACCAAAGGTGACAAGCGCAAGATCCACGTGATCCCTGAGTAAGCAAGCATCCAGAAATACCCGTCACCATGGCGGGTATTTTTCAGCTTACGGGACGCTTCTCATCGCGTGAGCGTATAATACTGACTTTACTAAGCCCAGATGATGGGCTTTTCTTGTAAGGAGATGCCCTATTTTCATCGATAAGGTACATATCTTCGTCAAAGGCGGCGATGGCGGAGCCGGTTGTATGTCGTTCCGTCGGGAAGCGCATGTTCCCAAAGGAGGACCGGATGGCGGCGATGGTGGGCATGGCGGCGATGTCATTGTCAAGGCTGATGCGCGTGTTTCCTCGCTGATCGATTACCGTTTCAAACATCATTTCAAAGCGCAGCGCGGAACGCATGGCAAAGGCTCGAAGATGCACGGTGCGCGTGGCGAAGACCTCATTTTGAAAGTACCGGTGGGCACCGTTGTCCGCTCCTATCATGAAGATGGGAGCGAAGGCGAGCTCATCGCTGATTTGACCCATGATGGTGAAAGCGTCATCGTGGCTCCTGGCGGTGTCGGCGGAAGAGGCAACATCCATTTCGTGACGTCCACGCGGCGTGCTCCTGCATTCGCGGAGCTCGGCGAGCCAGCAAGCGAGTTTTGGATCGAGCTCGAGATGAAGCTCATGGCTGATGCAGCGCTTGTGGGCATGCCCAGTGCGGGTAAGTCATCCTTGATCTCCAAGATGAGCGCGGCAAAACCGAAAATCGCCGATTATCCTTTTACGACATTGACACCGAATCTCGGTGTTGCAACAAGCGGTGATGACAGTTTCGTGCTCGCTGATATCCCGGGGCTCATCGAAGGGGCACATGAGGGTAAGGGTCTCGGTCATGAATTCCTGCGGCACATCGAGCGCAGCGGAATCATCATCCAAGTCGTTGATATGACGGGAGATTTCGAAGCGCGCGACCCGCTCGATGATTACGAGACCATCGTTTCAGAACTCGCATTGTATTCACCGGATCTGGCGGAGCGTCCGCGCATGGTTGTGGCGAACAAGATCGACATGCCCGGCGTTGAGGATGCGATCGAGCGGTTGCGAAAGCGTGTGAAAGAGGATTCGCTTGAAGCTGTCGGAGGAAACGAGTTCGTACAAAGCACGATCGATCCGAAGTTGTATTGCGTGAGCGCCCTTACGGGTGAAGGCGTTGACTCCCTGAAGGCCGCCATCGCTACGGAAGTTGCCCAGATCAAGGAAGAGCAGCGCGCACGTGAGGAGCAAACACCGCGTTACGATCGGATTTGGGAGCTCAAACGCATGAAAGCGGATCAAGCGTTTGAGATCGTGCGAGAAGACGATGCGTATCGTGTCGTGGGAAGGCAGGTCGAGCGCATGGTTGTTCAAACGGACTGGGAGAACGAGGAGGCGCTCTCGTTTTTGCAGCATAGACTCACCCGCCTGGGTGTTGATGACGCTTTGCGAGAGGCGGGTGCGCGCGATGGAGATGAGATCAGGATCAGCGGGCGCGCGTTCGAGTACGAGGGAGCTCCGAATGATGAAGATATCTATGAGGAGCTCGATCTGTGATGGATGATTCGAAAAGAGCTGAGGTGCTTCCCGTATCCCCGGATGCGGAACCGAAGCGCATCGTTATCAAGATCGGTTCCTCAACCTTGATTGCCGATGACCGCTCGATCGATACGCACTATCTTGATGCGCTCGCAGCGCAGATCTCCGAACTCGTTGCGCGGGGGTGGCAGGTGGTCATCGTGTCCTCCGGCGCCATCGCATGCGGGCTGGAAGCGCTCGGAATTGAAACGCGTCCCAAGGACATGCCGAGCTTGCAAGCAGCGGCATCCGTTGGTCAAAGCGCCCTTGCGAGCGCCTATGCGAAGGCGTTTTCGCCCTTTTCAATCATCACCTCGCTCGTGTTGCTCACGCGTCGTGACACTTCTGACCGTAACGCCTATCTGCACGCCCGTGATACGTTCGAGCGTCTACTCGAGCTTGGTGTTGTTCCGGTGGTCAACGAAAACGACACCGTCTCGGTCGAGCAGATCAAATTCGGTGACAACGATACGCTCTCCGCGCTTGTCGCATGCCTGATCGATGCCGATCTTGTGGTTATCCTCTCCGACATCGATGGGCTCTACGACGCCAATCCGCTGACACATCCCGCGGCTCAGCTCGTCAAGCGCGTTGATGTGATTGATCGCGCGACGATGGACGCTGCGGGTGGTGTAGGGAGTGTCTGTGGATCAGGGGGCATGAAAACAAAGGTGAAGGCAGCGCGGGTGCTCATGGCTGCGGGGATTCCCCTTGCGGTTGTTGCGGGACGCGCGCCCCATGTCTTGCTTGATACAGTTGATGGCGCCTGTCCCGGTACGATGTTCACCGCCCATGAGGCGCATCATGAGATCACGCCGCGCAAGCTTTGGGTTGCGCTCGGCGATAGCTCGAAGGGAAGCGTCATCGTGGATGATGGTGCTCGCTCAGCGCTGCTTCTGCAGGGCGCATCGCTGTTGAGCGTGGGGTTGCGTGGGGTGAATGGCACCTTCGACCCCGGCGATTGTATCGATGTGCTCGATAGCACAGGTATGATCATCGCACGCGGGATCACATCGTGTTCAAGTGACGAGGTTGCGCTGGCGTGTGGTCGTAGCCGAGAAGAGCTTGAGGGGAATCGCCTTCTGGCGAAATTGGCGCTCAAGCCGGTTATCCATCGCGATGACATGATGATTTTCGATTAATCCGGGGGCGAATAGGGGAGACAAGGATTGAACATGGATGATGCACTGGCAAGACAGATAGAGGATATGGCGCGTGAGGCGCATGAAGCGAGCACGCAGATGGCAACGCTGTCGCTTGACGTGCGCAATCGTGCCCTTGAGGCTATGGGCGAAGCGCTTCGCCAAAATACCCCTCTCATCCTTGCTGCCAATAAGCAGGATATGGATGCTGCACGCGCGGCAGGCACTGATGAGGCACTGCTCGACCGTCTCATGCTCGATCGGGGTCGTATCGAAGACATGGCAGATGCGCTTCAAGACCTCGTTGATCTTCCCGACCCGCTCGGCGTTGTCCAGAAAGACTACGAGCTCTATAACGGAATTGCCCTGAAACGGGTGTCGGTTCCTTTGGGCGTTGTGGCAATGATCTACGAAGCTCGTCCCAACGTGACTTCAGATGCGATCGGTATCTGCATCAAGTCGGGTAACGCTTGTGTGCTCCGCGGCGGATCGTTGGCGCTGCATTCGAATGTTGCTTTGACCGATGTGCTCAAAAAAGCTGCATATGAAAGCGGAATACCGTATGGTGCGATACATTGCATCGCCTCGACCGACCGGGCGGCAACCGATATCGTGATGGGGCTCCATGGGATCATTGACGTGATCATTCCCCGTGGCGGCGCGGCGCTCATACAACATTGCGTGCAAACCTCAACGGTGCCGGTGATCGAGACCGGTACGGGGAATTGTCATGTGTATGTCCATCGCTCTGCTGATCAGGCAATGGCGAAAGATATTCTCATCAACTCGAAGTGCCGGCGTTTCGGTGTGTGCAATGCGGCTGAAACACTTCTCGTGGATCGTGCGATCGCGGATGAGTTCCTGCCCGACGCGATGAGGGCATTGCATGAGCACGGCGTTTTGATGCATTGCGATGAGACGGCGCTTGCCCTCGCGAAGGAACTGTTCTCCGCTTGTGCGAACGGTACCGCATATGTGCCTGCAACAGAAGCGGATTGGGCAACAGAGTATCTCGGTCCCGAGATTGCCCTTGCGTGCGTAGCTGATGTCGATGAAGCCATCGATCACATCAATCGGTATGGAACTCATCATTCAGAAGCGATCGTTGCTACCGATGAAGATGCGATCGAGCAGTTTCTCTCTCGTGTTGATGCGGCGGCGGTGTATGCCAATGCCGCGACTGCATTCACCGATGGCGGGCAGTTTGGACTCGGAGCGGAGATCGGTATCTCAACGCAGAAACTGCACGTGCGCGGTCCGTTTGCACTCGATGCACTCACCTCATACAAGTACCTTTTGCGCGGGTCGGGACAGGTCCGTGACTAACGAGCGGGTACAAGAGCAGCTGCTCGAAGAAGTTCTCGCGGAGACAGCGCTTACCTCTCCACTCATGCTTGAGGGGCTGCTCGATGAAGAAGCGTTGCTCGACGGTTCGTATAAACGGATCGGCATCATGGGTGGCACATTCGATCCCATCCATTTCGGGCATCTATTTTGTGCTGAACAAGCACGTCAAGCGCTCGACTTGGATGTTGTGCTTTTTGTTCCCGCGGGACTTTCTGCCTTCAAGACCGCAAGCACAAAAGCGTCGCGTTGCGATCGCTTGGCAATGTGCCGCCTCGCACTCGCTGACAATCCTCATTTCGTACTTTCGTTGATCGAGGTCGTGCAAGAGGGTGTCACCTATACGGTCGATACGCTGCGGACCTTTCGCGAATACCTTCCCTCTGATACGGAGTTGGTGTTCATCCTTGGTGCAGATGCGCTTTGCTCGCTCGCTTTATGGGAGCGCGCACAAGAGCTGGCAACACTTGCGACGTTTGCCTGCGTTGCGCGTCCTGATACGGAAGTGGAGCCAGGCGTGATCGACGAGTTGGAAGCGCAAGGATTTCGCCTGCATATCATCAATGAAGACATGCTCGCCATCTCGTCAAGTATCATTCGCGATCGGGTGGCGCGAAAAAGGAGCATCAGGTATCTTTGTCCTCTTCCCGTATGCGATTACATCCGTGCAAAGGAGCTGTATGTTCACTGATCAAGTGCAGAGAAGCGCTGCTAGTGAGGACGCTTTGAGCGATGAGTTCTTCGAGCAGATGCATGATCTTGTCAGCCAGCGCGTGAGCCCTCACCGCCTTGAGCATATCGAAGGTGTTGCTCAGACGGCGTCCGACCTTGCGCGTATCTACGGCGTCGATGCGAGGAAGGCGCGGCTTGCGGGCATCCTTCACGATTGGGACAAGTCCTACCGGAGTAAGGAGATCAGGGCGCGTGCGCGCGAGTTGGGTATTGAGGACGAAGTGGGGCAGTGGGTGGTCGAGAACCTTCCGCAGGTACTCCATGGTCCTACTGCCGCTTGCGAACTCGCGACGTTGTTTCCGAATATTCCCGCTGAGGTGATCTCGGCCATTCGCAAGCATACGACAGCGTCGGTGGACATGACCGACCTCGATAAAGTGATCTATATCGCAGACGCGATAGAGCCGGGCAGGAACTTCGCCGAGGTTGATCAGATGAGAGGACTGGTCGGCACGGTCAGTCTGGACGAATTGTATTTCCAGATTTACAAGTTCTGGACATTGGCGCTTTTGAAACGCGATTGCGTTTTACACCCGGATACCATGCTCATTTGGAATACACTTACAGAAGAAAAATCCCGCAAACGTCAGGAGAGATTCGAGTGACGAACACGACGAACAAAACCAAGGCAACGGATATCGATCCACGCACGGCGGCGCTCATCGCAGCGCGTGCTGCTGATGCGAAGAAGGCAACGGACATCATGGTTCAAGAGGTGAAAGACCTCATCGGGGTGACCGATTACTTCGTGATCGTGAGTGCGGCGAATGCGCGGCAGGTTGATGCCATTATCGATGCGATCGAAGAAGATCTGCTGAAAGAGGCAGGTGTTCGACCAATTGCGAAAGAGGTTTCGGCGGACAGCTCATGGTCGCTGCTTGATTATGGATTCATCGTCGTGCATGTGTTCACGCCCGAAACGCGGGAGTACTACCGGCTCGAATCGCTCTGGAACGAGGCTCCGATCATCGACCTTTCGGCAGAGGAGGGCTTTGGGGAGCTGGAATACTCGCAAAGGATAGCCAAATTGATAAAACAATCCCGCGTGGTTGAGTGATTTATCCTTCCCGTCAGTCGATTCGTCCTATTCGGTTAATCGATGAGCCGAATAGGACAATGTTGAGTAAAGCAATCATATAAAGATACAGGCAGTTTTTCCATCCTGTTCATTCGGCGCTCATTTGAGCCTCCTTGTCACTTGATTAAGGACTACCATCCATCACTACGCTATGAGCGGTCGAATCGAGGAGAGGTGGATGATATGCCGACGTTTTTGAGCAACTGCGCATGTGAGGGAATCAGACCTTCGGGCATCGTGAAGACACACTACGACTCCCGACCGCATGTCATAGGAAAGCTTCTCAAAGACAGGCATATTGTTCGTTTTTTGAAAGCGCCGAATGGGTTTGGGAAGAGTACCGTCGCGTTCGAATACGCGAGCATGATGTTCTCATTCAAGCATGTCTTTTGGATCAAGTGCGACTCGCCCTATTTCCTGCGTGATTTGGATGCGAATACGATGCTCTCAACGCTTTTCGAGCTCGATGGCGAGGTAGCGCTCGTCGTCTTCGATGATCTTCCTGCACTCAATCCTGAACGCGCACATCTTTTTTCTGAGTTGTTGGATGGACTGATCGAACGGGGTTGCGAGGTGCTGACGATCGTTGTGCCTTCATTCGATCTCGTATCAATGCATCATCGCGAACGCATCATCGTGGATGCCTATGACCTCATGCTTACAGAAGACGAGATTGGAATCGAGCGGCTGCGGGGCAATTGCGTGCGCTTCATTGACCGGGATGTGCCCTTCTCCGAGCGGATTCCCTGTCTGTTTTGGGGCGACGGATCGAAGGGGCTCGTTGCCGAGCTTGCCAAAGAAGCGTTGTCTTCGGAGTTGTGGGTTGCACTTTTCGTGCTGCTGGTCTTGCGAGAGGGAAGCGCAACTGACCTAGAGAATTACCTCTCGAAACAAAAATGTGCCGATGCGCTCGAATATCTCTCAGCGCACTATCCACTGCTTGGGATCGAGCGGCGGTCGCACTCGTTTGTGACGGCGGATCTGCCCATAGAGGAGATTGCGGAGCAGGTGGGAAAGCGGGCATGCAAAGGAGTGGGCGTCACGCTGCACGCAAGCGCGCTTGATCTTATCAGGTGTCTTGCCACCGCGCTCGTCAGAAGAGGGGAATGTGCACGCGCGTGTGACGTGATGAGGTTGCTCACCTCGAAAGCCGAACAATGTTCATGGCTCGCCCGCGAGGGATGGCACATGATCGAGTGCGGACATCCCTATGAACTTTTGAGCATGGGCAAAGGGCTTACCTCCAAGGACGCCTATCAGCGCCAGACCCTCTCCGTGCTCATGGCATGGGCGCTGTTCGCACTCGGTGAGAAGAAGCTCGCACAAAAAGAGTCTGCGCACGCACTGCGCATGCGCGTCCAAAATCAATTCATGTATGCCGCCGCCTCGGCACTCGATCACTTCTTGGACACGCACTCCGATATATCATCTGAGAGTAAAGATGCGCAGACATGGGATGCGGTTAACGAAACGGGCAACGAGCTTTCCGAACATCCAGATTGGTTTATGCTATGTCGCTTGATTGCACGCTTGCATGCCGCCGCTCAAGTGCGCGCAGATGCGCTCGGCGATGCCCTGCGCCATCTTGGATCATCGAGCTTTCCTAAGAGTAGCGAAACGGCGCTTTGCCTCTATGTGCGCCTGGCAATCATGGATTTGGTCGAGCAGAAAGACGCCCTCGACAACGATCATGCACAAAATATCGACCATACGGATACGAAAGAAGCACGCGTACGTTCCAGCGCGGACGGAGCCGATGAGGATGCCGCCTATATATGTTCGCTCATCGATGCACTTCTCATCCTCTTTGATGAAGATGAGCTCGGTTCAAGCGAAGTCATATCCTGGTCGAAAGCGGAACTGCTCCTTGCGATCGATCGTATCTATGCAAGGCTGCCGGAACAGCTGAAAGACCGTATCAGCCAATCCTTGGTGCTGAAGGCGAAACGAACACACATCGCTTTTGCCGAACAATCCCAGCTCTACCGGCAGATGTGTATGAAAGAGGAGGCGAAGAAGATGGAATTCATCGCCACTCATCCTGACCCCTTTCGAAACGATCCGCCGACGAATCTTCGCCTTTTGAAAAGCGCTTCCGGCATCCTTCCGCTCGACATCAAACTTTTCGGCGGTCTTCAAGTCTCGATCGGAAACGAGCGGGTTGAGCCTAAAGTGCTTTCGCGCAAGAAAAGCCAGATCGTGCTTGCCCTCCTTGCGATAAACAAGGGCAAAGAAATATCCCGCGAGCGGCTCTCCGAGATTCTCTGGCCACAAAGCGACCCCTATGATTGCCGCAACAATTTCTACAGCATCTGGTCACAGCTCAAACGTGCGCTCAGTATCGAGGGTGAATGCCCCTATTTGATACGCTCGCAATACGGATGCTCGCTTGATGCGCGCTATCTCCATACCGATATCGAGCGGTTCGAGTCGCTCTGCAATCGGCTTCTCTTCGCCAAACCCTCCCCAAGCGAATGGCAGCAGATCTATACCGAGATCAACGACTCGTTCTCCCAAGAGCTCATGCCCGCCGAAAAGAACAATGCCTACATCGTGGCGAAACGCAACACCTGTACGGCGCAGCTGGTCGATGGACTTGTGAGCGCGTCAAACCGGATGCTTTTACAAGGGGAGGTGCAGGGCGCGCTTTGGTTCGCGCGCGAGGCGCTCATGCGCTGTGAGATCAGAGAGGATGTCTACATTGCGCTCATGCAAGCGCAGATTGCGGCGAACCAGCGGTCAAGCGCGCTTGAAACCTACTTCAAATGCCGTGAAGTTCTGACCGATGAGCTTGGTATTGACCCCTCAACAAAGATCGTTGAGCTGTATCGCTCCATCATCGAATCGGAAGAAATGCTCATCTGATGTATACCGCCCTTCGAGTTGCCAACGTCCGGACGAGCACTCGGGATAGTGTATTAGAATATAGTGCTGAACAAAAGGCAAAGCATGCCCCGTTTGCGGGGTTTGAGAAAAGGTGAGAACAGCTGATGGGATTTCTATCGAAGCTTTTGTCGGCAGGCGAAGGCAAGCAGCTCAAGAAGTACCGTGCCATCGTCGATAAGATCAATGCGCTCGAGCCGCAGATGCAAGCGCTCAGTGATGAGGAGCTTGCGGGCATGACCGCACGGTTCCGGGAGCGCTATCACGCAGGTGAGACGCTCGATGATCTGCTTCCCGAGGCATTCGCGGCGGTGCGTGAAGCAAGCGTGCGCACGATCGGTCTGCGCCATTTCGACGTGCAGCTGATCGGCGGCATGGCGCTCAACGCCGGCGAGATCGCGGAGATGAAAACGGGCGAAGGTAAGACGCTCGTCTCAACACTCGCGGGCTATTTGAATGCGATACCGGGGCACAACGTACACATCGTCACGGTGAATGACTATCTCGCCAAGCGTGACTCGGAATGGATGGGGCAGATCTACCGCTTCCTCGGCATGAAGGTCGGGCTCATTCAGAACGGCATGAAGATCAAGGATAAGCGTCCTGCCTACGAAGCCGATGTCACCTATGGCACGAATTCGGAATTCGGTTTTGACTATCTGCGCGACAACATGGTGGTGCGCCCTGAGGATCGCGTGCAGCGCGGGC
>CAZFGW010000012.1:0-59948 GCA_964518575.1 uncultured Eggerthellaceae bacterium | reverse complement strand
AGCCAACGGGTTTACAGCCCGTCCCCTTTAACCACTCGGGCACACGCCCATTTCGGCACTGCCGGTTCGATTCCATCAAGAGATGTACCGAACCTTGATCCTTTTGAGATTGTCAAGTTGCAGCTTGAAATATCCGGCACGAAGCCGTTCAAGCGTTAGAGATAATAAACTAGCAAAAAGGCGGTGTCAACTGTTCACACGCCACCGGGAGTATCTATACGATGAGCACACATCATTCCTTCATATGCCCGCTCGACGGCACAGCTCTTAAACAGCAGCCTGTTTCCCGCTCGTTTTCCACACAAATCGGTCGAATTTCGGAATCTGATTCCAATACATCAGGTGTGCCCAGAAACCGTGAGCGGCAGTGTCTTCCTTATTGAAAAGAGGATTTTGCGCAAGACCGTCCCGGTACATTCCCAAAACCTTCTCTTTGAGTACCGGATCACCGAGCGTCCGCTTGACGACGTAAGGCGGAATACACGTATAGAGAAACGGTTTGCGCGCCTCGCGTTTTTCAGGAACAATGCCGCAGACGAAATACTCGACCATCGGTTCGACGAAGTTGACGCCACCTTGGGTCACATAATAGGTATTCCTGCCCGCGCGCGTGTTCACCTCAAAGAACCGATAGCTCTGATCGCGCGCATCATACTTCACATCGAAGTTGGCATACCCATCATAGGAAACGCTTTTCAAAAAACGTGCTGCCTGATCGATGGCATCCTCTGGCCAATCATTCATGATGCACACGGGATTGCCAATAGCGGAAGGATCGTGATCTTGCAAGATCACGCGTCCGGCACACGTGATACGCACGTCGCCTTTAACGGCGAACATGGTGATTGAATACATTGCGTCATCGCCCCCAGGAATAAAATCCTGGATGACGAGCTCCTTATCATAGATAGAAGCGCGCAGGTTCGCGATAATGGCGCCGAGCTCATCCGCCGTCTCGACCTCGAAGATTTTCTTCTTCCCAGGAAATTCTGCATAGTGATAAAGCGCGGAATTCGAAGGTTTTGCGATAAGCGGATACGAAAATGCCTCGACATCGATCGGGGCACCATCGCGATTGCAATCGACAAGGGTGGTTTCGGGATAGTTCATTTGCTGCTCTTTGCAAAGGGCATAGAACCGCTCTTTTTGCGTGATCTCATCAAGCAGTTCGAAATCGATATAGGGCACGGCATACCACGCAGACAGTGTCAGCTTGTGCTTCGACAAGATGCGCGCATACCAATCACCCGAACCGACGAGAATGCCTACCTTACCATCCTCAGCAAGTTCCCGACCGAGACAGCTGAGATAGTTGACGAGAAACTCCTCCTCGTCGATGTGCGGAAGCACCTGATAGCAGCAGAGCTTGCTCGTGGAGAGTGCTTTGACATCCGCCGAAGCCAATACGATGGATTTGATGCCATACGCATCGTAGAAACACCGCATCAAGGAATAGATGAGGATATCCCCTCCCAAAAGCACGGGGACGAGCTTCTCTCCGATCTCTTCCTTTGCCAGATACGGGCGTTGCGATTCCGCCATGCATCCTCCTTTATCCATCTAGGCGCGCTGAAGCCTCTATAGTCTATCAAAAGCACTCGCCCGTGCGCACTCTCAGGCTATTCGGAAAGAAGTACGAAGCGTTTACCCAATGAAAGCGCCAATGATAAAACCGATGCGAGGCACCCCCGTGCTCTTGCCCGCGTATGCTATCCGCGCTTGAAACGCCGCGTGATCGCATGGACAAACGATGCAACGAGCGCCGCTTCCGTACATTTCAATTTCAAGGCGAGCCCGAACGTCACGAGCAAGCTTGCCGAACCACCCACGAGGATACAGACAAGAGCGCTCGCAATGGATTGCGTCGCATCCACAAAAAGCATGTTGAGCCCATAGAGCACAAGCCATCCGATCCCGGCACCCAAACATCCCAAGAAAAGCCCTTTGAGCGCCGAGCGGACGATCGCCCCGATGCCGACATCGCCGATCTTCACGCGAAGATAGATAAATGACATGATATCGAGCGCAAGGTAGAAGAGCGCAGACGCGATGCCGATACTCTCGATGGGAATGGGTAAGCCGTGCTCATACTGCCACGCCCAAAGAAGCGTCAGAACCACTTGAAGAATGCTCGCAAGAGCGTTGAAGAGCGCATAGGTGCCCATACGCCTGATGCTTGAAAAGATCTTCTGCAAGTAGGTGGAAACGCCGAAAAACGGCAGAGCGATGGCAAGCGAGACCAAAAAGCCAGCAATCTGGTCGATCCTATCAGCGGTGAATGCGCCGGTGTGATAGAGCGTGACAAGCTCTTTGGAAAACACGACCAAATACAGCGCAAAGGGAATGAGCAAGAAGATAATCTGTCGCATACCGGACGCGATGCCCGCGCGCACGCCCTGCATGTTCCCCTCGCTTTGCATCTCTGAAAGCTCTGTGAACATGGCGGTCGTGATGGGAATGGCCAAAAATGAATATGGCAGCGTGTACCACAGGCGCGCATAGGCGATCACCGATGGACCATTATCGGCAAACACATACGATGCAGCATTCATAACCGACACGGTAATAAAGGTGAAGATCGTGATGCCGAGCGCCGGGATGCCGAGCGAGAGCGTTTCGCGCAGGTATGGATCTTTGAAATCGATACGCGGGCGCAGGGAGATTCCTTGCGCTTTGAGCGCGGGCATTTGAACCACGACCTGAACGAGCACGCCAAGTGGATTGCCGATGGCAATGATATAGAGCGCAAGCTGCGCATTCATCGGAGCCACAACCGCATAAGCAATAAAGGTTGCAATCACGATCAAGTTGTTGAAAATAGGCGCCGCAGAAGACCAGAGGTATTCCCGATTGGCATTCAAAAGACCCGAGAAAATAGTAGACGCCCCATAAAAGACCGTTTGAATGGCGAAGAACTGGAAGAGCATGACCGCCGTACCCATCTCCGCCTGGTCCGACATGAAGCTTTGTGTGTAGATGATCGCCTGCGGAAAGATCATGCAGACAATAGAGATGATCCCTAAAAGCAGCACGACTAAGGTCAATAGATTCGAAGAATACCTGTTCGCCGCCTCTTTGCCTAAATGTTTTTTCACAGACACATAGACGGGAAGGAACGCGGTGACCAGCATGCCGCCCATCACGAGCTCATAGAGCTGATTCGGAAGATTGTTCGCCACCTGATATGAGCTTGAGAGAAACGTGGCGCCGAGTGCGAATGCCATACACCAGGTGCGCGCAAACCCCGTGATACGGGAAAGCGCGACACAGATACTGATCAGGCGTGCAGACTCGGCAACGTCTCGGTTCCGATCTTCGGCTTGATCCGGTAAAGGAGGTGCCGCATGTTTCGCCCGTGCGATCTTGTCATCGATGGAAGAAATGTTTGCTCGGGCAGGCGCGACAGTTGTGCGGGTATGCCGCGCATGAGCGGGCGGATGTGTCAAAGAGTCATTGTGCTGATGAGGCTTCAGGGGAGCATTCGTATGTTCATTCAGATCATGCATCGTGGTCTTAAGTCAGCTGACGCCTTTGGAAGAGATACGGTCATCTTTGCTCATGATAGCAAAAGACCCCAAAGGAAAGAGCCGCCCGCGAAGTGCGAACGGCTCGCTTCGATACTGTCGATCAATCGGAAAGATCGGTGCATGGACGACATGTGATCAGTAGCGAACAAAGAACATGTTGCTCTGAACCGGAGCCTCAATAACGGAGTTGTAAAACGAGGAAGCATGAATCATGCGTCCGCCACCCACGTAGATTCCCGTGTGCGTCCAACTGATGCAGATATCGCCCGGTTGAGGATCGGTCACACGCGTCCAATAGTAGATCTGATACGTCGTCCAATGACGCTGATGTGTTCCCGTAAGGCAGTACCCGACGAATCCCGAGCAATCAAACGCATCAGGTCCGACCGCACCCCACACGTAGGGGCGACCGAGGAAATTGCGCGCCCGCTGCAGGATGATATCTGGTGACACAGAGAACGGCTTGTTGTTATTGATATTCCCATGACCGCCCGAGCCGCCCGATGAAGGACCGGAACCACCCGTGCTCGTCATGCCACCGCCACCGCTGTTCGCAGTCTGCTGTTGCCGCCTGAGCGCCTCCTCGGCCTGACGCTGGCGTTCCGCTTCGCGCGCCGCCTCTTCTTGCTGGAGAAGTTCCGCCGCCTCAGCGGAGAGCGTTTCGTAGGTTGAACGCATTTCGGAAACGAGTTGCTGCGCCTGAGCCTGCACCTGACGGGCTTCCTCGGCTTTTTCAGCAGCAATCTTCTCCTGCGCTGCGTACTCTTCCTTTTCAGCTTCCACTTCAAGGCGAAGCTTCTTGGTGTCCTCAACGAGCTTGGAATCGTTCTCATTCATCTGGCTCAAAACATCCCAGTTCGTGCTGAATGCCTGGAATGATGTGGCCCCGAGGAGCAAATCGATGACGGAAAGCGATCCGCTGCGATACATACCGCGCGCCCTGACCGCAAGCTGGTCTTGCAAATCGGCGATCTTCTCAGAAGCCTCATCAATGCGCCCTTGCGCCTCTTCCATCTTGCCCTGAGCCTCTTGCTGCTCAAGAACGGCGCTGCCGTAATCCGCCTCAGCGGTGTCGAGCGCCTCTTCAAGCCCCGTGAGCTTTTCGTAGGCTGCAGCCGCCTCTGCCTTTTTCTCGGCAGAAGTCACCGCAAATGCAGTTGTTGGAAATGCAGAAAGGAAACTCGCGGCAACGCCTAAAGAGACCGTACCGCATACGAATGTCCGTCTGCTCATGGTGCGTGTATGCTCCATCAAGAAACCCCCTAGATTGAGCATGTAGTTTATTTTCGGCAAACAGTCGAACCATAATACCACATACTCAGGCGATCAAAAAGAGCCGAAACGCCTTGTCGTTTCCAAAAAGTCGCATGATGGTAACACAAACAAACATGAAGCTGCCCGCTGCGAGCAGCTTCATGTGCAGGTTTTGTGATCTGCCGCGCTCAGGGCACAGGCTCACTTCACGATTTCTCCACAAGGAAGAAGAGGACGCTACAAGCGAAAAGCGCGTGGAACCACCCTCATACGTATTCGCACAAGTGCGTCACTTCCCCTTTCCAAAAAACAGTGCAAGCACTACTGACCGAGCGCCTCCGTCATGACCTTTTCGCTCATCTCCGCGTCGATCATCGCCTGCTTCTCAGCTTCTGGATCCTCATCCATATAATGATCGAACTCATCGAGCACAGCCTTGGGAGGCTCAGGTGTCATAAGGCTTACCACCACGATGCATATAAGCGAGATGATGAATGCAGGCAAAAGCTCATAGATACCGAAAATGCCGCCGAGCGGAGCCAGGAGGTTATGCCACACGAGCACAGCGATCGTTCCGGAAACCATGCCTGCGATCGCGCCTTGCTTCGTGAGGCGGCGCCAATACAGCGAGCAGAGCGTAAGCGGTCCAAACGAGGCACCAAGTCCTGCCCAAGCATAGGAGACGACGAAGAAGATCACCGAGTTCTCATCCGAGGCAACAAGAATACCGATCAAGAACACGACGATGAGCGTAATGCGCGCGACGATCATGACTTGAGCATCCGTCGCATCCTTCTTGATGACACCGCGGAAGATATTCTCCGCAACGCTCGAACCAGCGATCAGCAGATACGAGGACGAGCTTGACATCGACGCAGCCAGAATGCCCGAAACCACAATGCCGCACATGAACGACGGCAGCATGATCTGCGATAAAACAATAAAGACGTTCTCAGCCGCTGAGTTGGTGGCGAACATCACGGGCAGCGCGGCACGTCCCACCAAACCGATGCAGATTGCGCAGAACAGAGAAACGACAACCCAGGTGACTGCGATGACGCGGCTACGCTTGATCTCCTCAGCCGAACGAATACCCAAGAAGCGGACGAGCACCTGCGGCATGCCGAAATAGCCAAGTCCCCAGGCGAGCATCGACACGATCGAAAGGATGCCGTACTCGGCAGGTACATCGAAAAGCGGCGCGTTGTCGTTCATGATCTGCAGACCGTCCTCGCCCACCACGGGAACAGCAATCTGCACACCCGAGAGGAATCCCGGGATGTCGTTCAAAAACGCAACCACGTTGTCTACGCCACCCGCCATCGTGATCGAGCCCACAAGCACGACGATGAGGGCGAAAAACATGAGGCAGCCTTGCACGAAGTCAGTGGCAACAACGGAAAGGTAGCCGCCGATAAGCGTGTAGAGAAACACGATGATGGCGCCGAGGCACATCATCGGAAGATAGTCGAGTCCGAACAAAGTGTTGAACAGCTTTCCGCACGTCACAAAGCAGCTGCCGACATACACGCAGAAGAATACGAGGATGATGACCGCCGCGATGGTTGACACGATATTCTTATCATCGTGGAAGCGCTTCGAATAGAATCCGGGCAGCGTGATGGCATTGCCGGCTTTGACAGAATACTTGCGCAGCCGCTTCGCCACGAACTTCCAGTTGAGGTAGGTGCCGATCGCAAGACCAACAGCCGTCCACCCGGCGTCCGATGCGCCGGTAAAGTAGGCAAGACCCGGCAAGCCCATGAGCAGATAGCCCGACATGTCGGATGCCTCAGCCGAAAGCGCCGTCAGCCACGGACCAACCTTGCGCCCTCCGATGAAGTATTCGGATGTCGATGAGTTCGAACGCTTCGCATACACAAATCCAATCGTCAAAACGACGATGAAGTAGATCAGCATGGCGAAGAGAACCCAGAAATCACCTTCGACGAAATTCATAGAACGATATCCCCCTTTGTTATACGGACTTCGGGATTATACTTTATCTGACTAGAGTGGACGGCAACTTCGCGCCCATTTGAGAGCAAACGGCGAAAGGAACGGATGATGCGTGCGTATGGAGATATGAACCCTCAGGAGCTCGCCGAGGAGAAAGCGCGGCAAGAGGAGACGTATCACGATTTATGCTCACGGGGGCTTACGCTCGATATGTCGCGCGGCAAGCCGAGTGCTGCGCAGCTCGATCTTTCGAATCCGATGCTCAGTATTATTAGTTCCGGCGCAGATTGTTTCGACGAAACCGGTCTTGATTGCAGGAATTATGGCGTGCTTGATGGCATCGCCCAGGCAAAAGAGCTCATGGCGTCTTTGCTCGACGATGAGGCGGCGAACGTGATCGTTTTCGGCAATTCATCCCTGACCGTGATGTACGACACGATCGTCCGCTGCATGGATTTCGGATGCTTGGGATATACTCCGTGGGGCGAACTTGATACGGTTCGTTTTATCTGCCCCACGCCTGGCTATGACCGTCATTTCGCCATTCTTGAACAGCTTGGCATCGACATGATTCCCGTGCGTATACTTGACGACGGACCCGATATGGATGAGGTGGAAAAGCTCGTCTGGGAAGATGAGACCATCAAGGGTATCTGGTGCGTTCCGAAATACGCGAATCCAAGCGGCGTTGTTTATTCCGATGAGGTTGTCCGCCGTCTTGCCGCGATGCCATCAAAAGCGAAGGATTTCAGGATCTTCTGGGACAATGCCTACTGCGTCCATGACCTCTACCCCAGCACGCGCGCGCATCTGCTGGATATCGCGCAGGCATGCCGGGAAGCGGGCACCGAAAACCGCTACTTCAAATTCGCTTCAACCTCAAAGATCACGTTCCCCGGTGCTGGGATCGCTGCTCTTGCAGCTGCTCCCGAGGTTATTGCCGAGACGAAACAGTTGATCTCAGCCCAGATGATCAGCGCGGACAAATTGAACCAACTGCGCCACGTCCGTTTCCTTCCCGATATAGATGCAGTGCGTGCGCATATGGACAAGCACGCTGCCATCATCCGCCCGAAGTTCGAACTGGTCGAGCGCCGACTGGACGAAGAGCTGGGAGATTTGGGAATCGCACAATGGACCCACCCGAACGGAGGCTACTTCATTTCCTTCGACGGTCTTCCGGGCACGGCAAAGCGAACTGTTGCACTTTCGCGTGAAGCCGGCGTGACGCTGACGTCTGCAGGTGCCACGTGGCCCTACGGCGAAGATCCCGCTGATGCGAACATCCGCATCGCACCGACCATGCCACCTCTTGAAGAGCTCGAAGCTGCGCTGGATGTATTCGTGTGCGCTGCAAAACTCGCAGCCCTTGAAGCGTTGGAGCGCTGAAGCGTAAAAACATCAATGCGAGCACGCACGCGCAGCCACTCCAATAAAAAGGGCGGACACGAATGCCCGCCCGTATGACGTGTTTGGTTTTTGCGTCAAAGTGCTAGTCGTCGAGCTGCTCGGCAATCTCATCGGTGATATCTGCCGTGTGATAAACGTTCTGAAGGTCCTCAAGCTCCTCAAGCTTATCGATCAGGCGCATGACCTTCTTTGCGTCAGAAAGCGTGACCGTGGTGGGCGTGGTGGGAATCATCGTGAGTTCCGCGCCCTTGGTCTCAACACCCTGCTCATGCAGCGCATCTTTGACCGCCGCAAGATCGGTAGGAGCGGTATAGACGATCCACTCATCCTCAGCATCTTCGTAATCTTCGCCACCTGCCTCTGCAACAGCGAGCATGAATTCCTCTTCGTCAGCAGCAGCCCCATTGGCAGCAACGGGATTTTTCTTATCCCCCGTTTCCACTTCTTTAGGAACCATGATCTGTCCCTTTTTCTCGAACTGGAATGCAACGGAACCGGATGTTCCCAAGTTGCCTCCCGCATGCGAGAATGCCGAGCGCACATCAGCGGCAGTTCTGTTGCGGTTGTCCGTCAGTGCCTCGCAGTAGACCGCGATACCCGCAGGACCATATCCCTCATAGACCACCGTCTCGTAGTTTGCGGCATCCTTTCCACTGCCGAACGCCTTGTCGATCGCCGTTTTGATCTTGTCTTTCGGCAGCGAATAACCCTTTGCCTTTTCGATAGCAGCTGCGAGTGACGCATTGTTCTCGGGGTTCGGATCCCCTCCCTCTTTCGCAGCAACGGTGATGTTGCGGGACAGCTTCGAGAAAAGCGCCGAGCGCTTCGCGTCCTGAGCAGCTTTACGATGTTTGGTGGTAGCCCACTTTGAATGACCTGACATATACCATGACCTTTCTTGAAAAAAGGAAATTTCCGAAGGAAGATAGTACCACATACCCAGCGGATTTGCTGATACCTTCACTGTGGTCGTTACAGCATTCTTCGGGATACCACACTCGAACGTGCCTAGCGTAAGCCAACCTCGAAATATGCCGATGACATCAAGGCGCCCGCATCGGCATCGAAAAAGGCGGGCATGCTTTCATCGTCGCGAATCTGGACAACGTACATGACGTTTGCGGGCGAAAATCGATCAAGCGTGCCGTCAGCATTCGTGCTCATCGGGCTCGTGAAGCGATCCCCGCATGTGAACACAGCAATGTCTCCCACCTCCAAGAAGCCTTGCTCGAAAACAACGTCGCGCGCATTGTCGATCACACTTCGCATATCTCCTTGCACATCCCCCAAAAGTGCTGTCACGCCCCAAAACAACTGCATTGTCCGAAGCGTTTGCGGATCGGGCGAGACCGCGTAGATAGGAATGGGCGGACGCAACGAGGAGATGAGGCGTGCGGAGCGTCCCGTCATCGTGGGGCAAACGATGCATTTCGCCTCAATATCACGCGCAGTTTGCACCGCCGCGATCCCAACAGCATGTGAAACGCTTTTCGGTCCGAGCGGTGTATGCATGGTGTAGTTCGCGAATTCGAAATAATGCTGCTCGCTCGTCTCGGCGATGCGCACCATGGTCTTCAAAGCCTCGATCGGATAGGCACCAGAGGCGGTTTCGCCTGAAAGCATGACCGCATCGGCACCGTCGTAAATGGCATTTGCAACATCGGTTGCCTCGGCGCGGGTGGGGCGCGGGTTCTGTGTCATGGACTCAAGCATCTGCGTAGCGATGATGACAGGTTTGTGCTCACGGTTGCATGCACGGATGATGCTCTTTTGCAGGTGGGGCACCTCATAGGGCACCACTTCTACGCCAAGATCCCCGCGCGCAACCATGATGCCGTCGCTGTGCGCAAGGATGTTCTCGATATTGCCCAGTGCTCGCGCATTTTCGATCTTTGCGATGATGCCGATCTTGTGGTCAGCGTGACGCTCGACAAACGTACGCGCACGCTCGACCTCATCCCCGTCCCTCACAAAGGAAAGCGCAATGAAATCGATCCCCTGCTCAATGCCGAAGAGCACATCGTCAAGATCTTTTTCCGTAAGGAGAGGAAGGGGGATCTCAGCACCGGGAATGTTGATGGATTTCCGCTGCCCGAGCGTGGCGGTATTTTTAACCGTGCAGATGATATCAGTGCCACAGATGCGCTCGACGACAAGCTCAATGAGCCCATCGTCAAGAAGGATCGTTGAACCGACATCGACAGAGGAGGCAAGTTGAGGATAGGAATAGGTTGCGCGACTGCGATTCCCTCTGACCGTTGGGCTTTCCGCAACGAGCGAGAACGTTTGACCCTTTTCCAAAAGAACCGGCTCCCCCTCATCCAAAAGCCCCGTTCTGATCTCAGGTCCTTTGGTATCGAGCATGATGGCGACCGGTTTTTTCAACTCTTGCCGAATACGCTTCACCCGTTCGATGCGCGCAGCATGCTCATCGTGGCTGCCATGCGAGAAATTCAACCGCGCAACATCCATGCCCTGTTCGATCAGACTGCGAACAGCCTCATCGCTATCAACGGATGGTCCGAGCGTGCAGATAATCTTTGTTCTCTTTGGCATGTTCGCTCCCCATCGCCGATCGTTTTGTGCTTCTCGCTCGACAATAGCTCACCTGTCCGCCACGATGCCCGCAAAGCGCGCAAACGATAACGACTGGTTACGCAAAAAAAGAGAGGGAAACGCTTAAAGAAACTTATGCGTCGGCGCGCTCCCACAGACCGGTCTTGCCGCCGTCTTTGAGCAGCAGCCGAATGTCCATAATTTCCATCCCGCGATCGACCGCCTTGCACATGTCATAAATTGTCAGGCACGCAATCGATGCGGCGGTAAGCGCTTCCATTTCGATACCGGTCTTGCCAGTGACGCCACAGATGGTCTCCACATGGATGCCCACACGTCCATCAGCACGCTCACCTGCAAAAATGGGCTCGAGCTCTACTTTCGCCTTGGTGATGTTCAGCGGATGGCACATAGGAATGAGATCGCTCGTCCGCTTCGCACCCATAACGCCAGCAACGCGCGCGCAGGCGAGCACATCGCCTTTCGCCGCCGTTCCCGACACGATCAGATCGAGGGTTTCTTGATGCATGCTGATAAATCCCTCAGCAACAGCGATGCGCTCAGTATCGGCTTTCTGCGATACATCGACCATGCGGACATCGCCCTTCTCATCGATATGGGTAAGCTCTCCCATGCGAAGATCAACCTCCTATAGCTGACATGTTCCTCTCAGTACCAACCTTATCATGATGCTCGTCGGGCTTTGCACCGAGCGCCTCGAGCAGAACCGCGCGCACATCATCATCGCTGCCTGTGCGCAGCGCACCTTTCAAATCGAACTCGACATCCGAGAACAAACAGGGTCTGATCTGTCCGTCAGCGGTCAGGCGCAAACGGTTGCACTCAGCGCAGAAGTGGCGCGAAAGCGGAGAGATGAATCCGACGGTACCAAGCGCACCCGGGAACTGGAAGTAGCGCGCCGGCCCCCACCCCACCGGGTCATTGCCGCTCGTAGTGAGCTCGGGAAGTCCCTCTTTACGGGCTTGCTCATTGATGATGGCGAAGAGCTCTTCGCTTGGGATGACATCGTCTTTGCCCCAGCCGCTTCCGTCAACACCGGTAGAGTCGCTATCGCCGACGGGCATGAACTCGATAAAACGCACATGCAACGGTCGGTCGATGGACAATTTCGCGAACTGCAGAAAGTCTTGGTTGAGGCTGCGGATGGCAACCGCGTTGATCTTGACGGGGTCGAACCCGTACTCGAGTGCCGCGTCAATGCCCGCGAGCGTGTCCTCCACCTTCCCGACCCGCGTGATGGTTTTGAACTGATCGGCATCAAGCGTATCAAGCGAGATATTGACCCGATCAAGTCCCGCCTCTTTGAGATCGCAAGCCATGCTGGGCAAAAGTACACCGTTTGTGGTCATCGACACATTCTTGATCTGAGGGATATCCGTGATCGCGCGCACGAGGTCAACGACCCCTTTGCGCACAAGCGGCTCACCCCCGGTCAGACGCACCGAGCGAATACCGAGGTCAGCCGCAATCCGCACCAAACGCTCGATCTCTTCGATGCGCAGGATCTCATCGTGGGCGAGCTGATCAACGCCCGTCTCGGGCATGCAATAGATGCATCTGAAGTTGCATCGGTCCGTCAAAGATATCCGCAGATAATCTATGACACGTCCATGGGAATCTTTCAAAATACGTCCTTCGCTTTGGTTTTCAATGATTATATCCTGTTGAAGATAATTATCGAAAGCGCTTCGACCATAGGTCGGAATGCATATCGTTTATCCACATCCAATCACGCGCCGGCTGATCACACGCCGTCCAAGCATGCGCCACTTGATTCACGCGACCAGATAGAGATGCTCTTTGGGAAGGTTGACCCAAAGCTCATCACCCACTTTCGGCAGCGTCTCTTTGGAAACACCGAGCGTGTTTACGCGCCAGAAGATGCGCTCATGCATATACTTCATAACGTCCACCTGCGCATCCGTAGCCTCGCGCTCGCTCTCAGGCGCAACAAAACCGAGTAGGAAGGTCCGATCGAAGCGCGAGTCCGTGAAACGGTCAACCCGCACCTTGAAGCAATTCTCCCCTGGACCATCAACGCGGCGGATATTGAATGCGCGCACGCCGAGCGCCTTCACATGAGGGTCAACCGTACGCTCGGTCACTACCGATATGCCCCACTTTGGAATGTCGACGCGATGATCCCCTGCGCAGACGACGTCCACCACGTTCTTGCATCCCGAAAGTTTGAGCGCCGCAACCGATTTCGGATCATCGATCAGCTCTTCGCCCGTATCGATCTCAACGATGTGACCTTTCTCGACAACAGCAATACGGTCGCAGAATCTGAGCGCCTCATCAATATCATGGCTGACATAGAGAATGGTGCCGTCGTATGACGCGAACAGATCGACAAGGTTCTGCTCGAGCAGCGCCTTGAGATGCGAATCGAGGGCGCTGAACGGCTCATCGAGCATGAGGATGCCCGGAGATGCCGCAAGCATCCGCGCAAGGGCAACACGTTGTTGCTGACCACCTGAGAGCTGAGCGGGATAGCGGTTCTCGAAACCGGTCAGGGAAAAGCGGGCGAGCTCCCCCTCGACGATGCGCTTGCGCTCTTCCCGGGGCAGCTTCACGTCAATCCCCGCCGCAACGTTCTGCTCGATCGTCATGTTCGGGAAAAGCATGTAGTTTTGAAACAGCAAAGCGGTCTTGCGCTGCTGAGGCGTGAGATTGATACGCTGCTCAGAATCGAAGAACACCTCTCCATTGACGACAATACGTCCTTCATCGGGCGTCTCGATGCCGGCGATTGAGCGCAGCGTGAGCGACTTTCCGCACCCCGACGCTCCCAAAAAGCCAAGCGTCTCTTTCCCCGTAGAAAACTCAATATCGAGCGTGAATGCGTCGAATGCTTTGCGGATCTTGACCTCGAGACTCATTTCGCAACCTCCTTGAGCCGATATTGCGTCGTATGACGGCTCCAGAGATTGATGAATAGGATCACCGCAAAGCTGAAGATGATAATGATCACCGTCCAGAACAGGGCGATATCCATGTTGCCGCCCATCCACTCGAAGTAGATAGCGATGGGGATGGTTTGCGTGACCCCCACATAATTGCCTGCCAGAAAGAGCGTGGCGCCGAATTCGCCGAGTGCACGGGCAAACGCCAGCACGGTGGCGGCCGCGATCGAACTCCACGAAAGCGGAATCATCAGTTTGAAGAAGATGCGTGCGTTCGACCATCCAAGCGTGCGCGCCGCATCGAGCATGTTCTGATCAAGGTTCTCAAACGCACCGCGGCACGAGCGGTACATGAGGGGAAACGCCACGACGGTGGCAGCAATGACGGTTGCTTGCCAGCTGAAGATGAGCGGGAAACCGATATCGATGAACCAGCGTCCAAGCTCGGTGTTGCGTCCGAGCAAAAGCAGCAGCAAAAACCCACACACCGTCGGGGGAAGCACCATAGGAATTGTAAAGATGGTATCGAAGATATCACGGGCACGCTTGGGGATCCTCAGCGTGAAATAGGCTGCCGCAAGCCCAAGGATGAAGATGAAGACGATTGCACAGCCGGTGGTCTTGAGTGTGACCCACAGCGGTGAGTAATCGATTCCTTGGAGAAACGCAATGAACGACGCAATACCGTTTCGCGGCAGCGGGACGACATCTTCGCTCGCTTCGCACAGATACGCCACATCCACTTGCGTTGGAAGCATGCCAGCAGCGAAATCCGTATCCACCACAGAGCCGTCCGTCTGCTCGATGGTGAGGTAATAGCGCTCCGCACCGACCGGGCGGCTGAACGTGATCACCACATCGCGATATGCAAACGTGCTTTCATTGCTGAAAACCCATTGCGGTATATCCGCTATGAGCGCGCCCCCCTTGTTCGACGCTTCATCAAGCGCGCAAAGGTATGCTTGCAATTGGCACAGCGCTGTCGCGTCGCCAAGGTCGCAAAGCGCATGGTAGGTTTCTGGAAGATAGACGATGACCGTATCGGTGAAGGCAACCGCAGCAATAAGATCAGGTGATGATCCCTCGTAGTAGTTGTAGCCGATATATGCTCCGCCGCGCTCTTGGTTCGAGCCTTTCTCAAAACGAGCGAACTCGTTGAGCGCAAAACTCGCGCCTGAGATAACCGCGGCATCTCCCGCATCAGATACATGGACCTCGAAGGCTTCTCCCGTGTGCGCCTCGTCTAAAGAAACGGTTTTTGCATAAGCGGGCGTGAATGCAATGAGGACAAGCACAGCAATGACCGCAAGCGACATGAGGATCGCGCAGATCCCCTTTCCAAACGATGTCGTGAATGTCCGTCCCATATCCTGCCCATTTCGCACAAACGGGCGAGGAGGGCACCACACCATCCTCGCCGTATCGCTTACCTGCGCCTTCGAAGCACTTCTCGCATGTGCGAAGTTACCCAAAGACCCCAAATACTCCTCGGAGATTTTACGCTATTTCAAAACCCCATTCCTGCCAAACCCGGATCGCTTTCTCATTGGTGAATGCCCAGGAGAGGAAGTCCTTGGCTGCAGAAGCATATTCGCTTTGAGCGCATACCGCTGCAGGGTAGACGATCGCCTTATGCGTGCTCGCAGGCGTGACACCTACCTGCTTCACATTGCCGAATCGAAAGACATCAGAGCTATACACCATCGCAAGGTCGACATCGCCCGTGTTCGCATAATTGCAAACATTGCCCACCGACGACCCTTCAGTGACCTTGCCCTGCAACGGCGTTCCCTCAAACGTGCCCTCTTTACCGGAGCAATCCTTGCCGACCGTACCGTCAGCGCTGATCCAGCAGGGCGGCACCGTAGTGGTAAGCGCCTGCTTCGCATAGTTTCCGGCGGGCACATTAGCATCGCCGACCGCAAGGGTATAGGCACCGCTCGCAATGTCCTCGAGCGTCACATTCTCAAGTGAAGAGGTGAGCGAGGATACGATCACAAGCTCGTTGTTGAACATATCGAATCGAGTCGCTGGATCGATATAGCCCTTTTCCTCTGCCGTATTCATCACGGCGCTCGATGCTGTGATAAGGATATCCGCATATGCGCCACCTCCCAGCATCTCGTTCAAGGTTCCCGAAGCCTCGTATTGTGTATCGGCGAAGGTAACCCCTGTCTCTTCGGTATAGAGCGCCTGAACCTCATTCATCGCCTTCGATAGCGAGTTTGCAGCAAATATCTGGAGCTTGACCGGCTCGGATGCGGCAGAAGAGGAGGATGAAGATGATGCTGGGGTCGTACTTGAGGCGCATCCGGTAAGGGCAACGCAAGCGGCAAGCACACCGATACATGCCACGGCAAAACAAGCTTTGAGGTTCGGTCTCATGATTTCCTCCTGGGTCTGAAAGGTTGTCTTTATTATTCTCATTTATGAATAATACACGGATAAGTATAATTAAAGAGGCTAAAATGTCAAGTGTGTTTCATCAAACGGTCTGTGGTTGGAAACGTATCGGCGACGGGCGTGCGAGCCCCGCGCGCACCCGTCGTGTCTATTCGGGCCAGTCGGCGCCGATCACGATCAAGAAGTCCGACTCGAACAAATAGGTGCCATCATCCTTGAGGGCTTTACCCGTACCCAGGGCAGAGGCAATCTGAGAGGCTGCTTTTTCCTTCGAGGAGTCCTTATAGATGATGAGCGTTTCGGGATAGTCGAAACTGTTCGCATTGCCACTGTTGATATTGCGATATCCCATATCATGCAAAATGTCATAGGCAGCCGTGCATGCCTTGTCGCGTCCATTGCCATTGCGCAGACGAATCGTGAGATTCGAATTGACCCGATAATTGGTAGCATTGCCGGACTCCCCCGCCTTGTCGCCCGCGGAGGCAAGAACGGTACCCGTAGAGGCATCGACGAGGTTCGCATCGATCGGTGGCAGCCCCGCCTCCAAGCGCTCGATCATTTCCTTCCACGCCTTCTCGTCCAAGATCTCATACCATCCACCATCGATGTATTGCGACTCAGTCGGAGCGATCGCGGAGTAGATATCGTTTTCCGCATCGATCCCCCGCATGCTCTTCGCAATCGAGGCGATCGCAGCGATGTCGAGGTCAGTGATGACATATTGGGAAAGCGCGTTGACGGAGTTCGTGATGGTGAGCACATCTGACTCAAGGAGCTTCTGGGCGATAGCAGCAAGAACCATGCGCTGATTCGCCGCCCTGAACAAATCGCCATCGCCATAGCTGTCATAGGAATGGCGGCTTCGGCAAAGGATGAGCGCGCCTTGACCATTGAGTGTTTGCACACCGGCACTCAAATACCCACCCGCCTCATCGTCGTCGATCTCAATAGGCACATCAACCTCAATACCCCCGAGCGCATCGACGATATTGGCGAATCCATCGAAGTTGATCTCCGCATAATGGGAAATGGGCACACCCGCCATCTTGGATACCGTCTCAACAGCGAGCGCAGGACCGCCGAACGCATGCGCGGCGTTGATCTTCTGCTTGCCATATTTACCGAGCTCCACGCGCGTATCACGCGGAATGGAAACGATTGCACACTTCTTGTTGCGCGGGTCGATACGCGCAAGCATCATCGAGTCGCTGCGGAAATGACCATCGGCATATTCCGAACTCGATTCACGCTCAGCCGATCCATCGGTGCCGAGCAAAAGAACGTAGAACGGGTCGGAGGGCGTATCCGTCGGCATGAGCGCCGCCAACAGATCACTTCCCACCCCCAGATGTAGATTCGAGTTGATGGAGTTCAAGTAGGCGAAAGCGACACCGCCCCCACCGAGAATAAGAACAAGGAAAGCGGCGATGACACCCGTGATGATCTTCTTTTTCTTACGCTTTTTGCGCGACCGCGTAAGCGCTTCGGAGTCAAGCCGAGCATGGCTGCGGCTATATCCGCTTGCATGGGAATGAGAATCAGGACGCTTGAAGTCTTCGTACGATCCTTCAAAAGCGGTTTCTCGTGAATCCGGGGTCGTCCGCCTTTTCGCTGCGTGCGCCCCAGAACGCGGGTTTCCGTTCCTATAAGCCATTAATGCGATAACCACCCCGGTTATTGGTTGATGATCCGTGCATTCGAAACTTCAGTAACGCATTAGTCTATAACAGGAACGTTCCCCGTGTCCAATATCGAGGCGAATTGTGCTTCATTCAGCACAGGAACTCCAAGTTTTACCGCTTTATCGTATTTCGACCCCGGCGAAGTTCCCACGATGACATAGGACGTTTTCGACGAAACGCTCCCCGATACCCGCGCTCCCCGCGCGCGCAATGCCTCTGCCGCCTCGTCGCGGCTCATACCGAGCTCATCGAGACTGCCCGTGATGACAAAGACGAGGTCTTTGAGCGGACCGGGGATCTCTTGCGGCACATCCCGTGACACCATAGACAAACCCGCTTTTTGCAAACGCTCGATGACATGGATATTGTCGGGCGTACGCAAGAAAGACCATATACTGTTCGCAACGCGCTCGCCGATCCCATGTACTGCCTCAAGCTCCTCTTTCGACGCGTTGATGAGCGCTTCCATGGACGGAAAGACCGAAACAAGTTCGCGTGCCATATTCTTGCCGATATGCCTGATGCCGAGCCCGACGATCACCCGCGAGAAATCACGTGTTTTCGACTGCTCGATCGCATCGATAAGCTTCGCTGAGATCGTATGCCCAAGCGCGACCGCTTTGCCTTCTTTGTTCACGCGACCCATATCGAGCTGCGCCAACTCGTCCTCGGTAAGCGAATAGAAGTCGGCAACGTCTGAAAGGCGTCCGATCTCAACGAGACGCCCGACGATCTCCTCCCCCATGCCGTCGATATCCATCGCCTCGCGGCTGACCCAATGAAGCAGCCGCTCGAGCGCCTGGGCAGGGCAATCGATCGAAATGCAGCGCAGCGCGACCTCCCCTTCTTCCCGGATGACGGGCATGCCGCAGCTGGGGCAGACTTTGGGAGCGTGCCACTCAAGTGCATTCGCGGGGCGCAAGCTGATGACCGCTTCCACGACCTCGGGGATGACATCGCCAGCCTTGCGCACGATAACCGTGTCTCCGATGCGCACATCCTTGCGATGCACCTCCTCTTCGTTATGCAGCGTTGCCCGCGATACAACCGATCCCGCAACTCGCACGGGTGTAAGCTCGGCAACAGGGGTGAGAACACCGGTCCGTCCCACCTGGACCACGATATCGTTGAGCTTGGTCGTTTTCTCCTCGGGCGGGAACTTGTATGCGATTGCCCAGCGGGGCGCACGTGAGGTATACCCGATCTCGTTTTGAAGCGCGAATGAATTGACCTTCACGACCACGCCGTCGATCTCGTACGGCAATGCATCCCGTTTTTGAAGCGACATATCGCAAAATTCATACACGCTTTGCCGATCCGTACAAAGCGCAATATCAGGGTTGACGGTAAAGCCCGCCTCATGAAGCCACGAAAGCAGCTCCCACTGCGTTTTGATATTCAGCTGCGACGTGTCCGCCATCGTATACATGAATGTGGACAGGTCGCGCTCAGCGCTGATACGGGGATCTTTTTGGCGAAGGGACCCGGCAGCGGCATTGCGCGGATTCGCAAAGGGCTTCTTCCCGTTCGCCTCAGCCTCTTCATTCAGCGCCTCAAACGACGATTTCGGCATGAAAACCTCACCGCGCAGCTCGAGCGAGTTGCCCTTGATAAAGGCGCGCATCGCATCATGTTTCAGCTGCTGCGGAACGTTTTTGACGCAGCGGATATTGGCGGTGATGTCCTCCCCTGTCGTACCGTCCCCGCGCGTTGCCCCCTGCTCCAAACTTCCATCCACATACGTGAGCGCAATAGATGAGCCATCGATTTTAAGCTCGCAACAAAGCTCTGGGAGATATCCGAAGGTATCCTCGATCTTGTCCATCCATGCACCGAGCTCCGCTTGATCCATAGCGTTATCAAGCGAATACATCCGCGCGCTGTGGCGAACGGGACTGAACTGCTTGTCAACATAGCCGCCCACACGCTGGGTCGGGCTGGACGCAACAACAAGATCAGGGCGTTTCGCCTCAAGGTCTTTGAGCTCGCGCATGAGTGAGTCAAACGCACTGTCGGAGATTTCGGGATCATCGAGCGCATAGTAGAGATAGGTGTGGTGCTCGATCTCGCGTCGAAGCGACGCGATCCGCTCCTCGATATCATCGCCTACAGCGCGTTTATCTGCATCCTCATGCGGAATGGACGTCATCGGTAGTGCCTCCCTTGCTGAATATTACAATTCGCATACTAGTGATGTTTTCTTCTGTTTATCATGGCATCGAAGAGAATTTTGTCTATAATTCTATTAGTTGTTTATTGGCGGTATACTGTCAATATAACGTTCTCGTTGAAAAGGAGCATTTTCATGAATGAGGGACTTAATCTCCCGCGCTTGCAGAGCCTCAATGACTGGATGGTCACCAAAGATGAGATCGATCGCATGTCAGAATCTGAACTGATCGATGTCGTTAAGGATCAGAAGGTCAAAGTCATGATCACTGATGGACAGGTCTCTACGGTTTTGATCTCTCCTGATCTGTACAACACCTTTGTGAGCACCGTTGAGAAGTTTGCTGCTTCCCGCGGCACCGCTTCAAGTGTTGACTAGGTAATACATCATCTGCAGATGTGAAAAGCCGCCACAAGGCGGCTTTTCTTTTTTGTACCAAACGGTTTAAGGTTTAATCGACGACCTTGAACTCCGCCATATTGGTGGCAAGAAGCTCGGTATACGCATCCTTATCCAGATCATCGCGATTCACATCGAGAATAACGATGATATGCCCGTCTTCGATACTTGTCTCACGAACCGTATCTTTGAACTCTGATTGCAACTGCTCAAGAAGCGCCTGTGCACTGTTAGGATCATCAACAGCAATCTCAAGCATGCTCCGCTTGAGCTTTCCGTCATCGCCGAAATACGCTGTCTCTTTCGCTTCATGGGTACCGCCATCGGTACCGCGAACAACATAGGAATATACCGCCTCTTCCGTGAGCGGACCTTCCTGAGCCTGCGTTACTGCAGAGGATGAAGACGAAGACGCGCCCGATGAGGAGGAGAATGCGGACAGGTCAATGATGCCGGTCAGCAACAACACGGCGAATACCGCACAGATCACCGCCATGACGATGAGCGACACCCCGATGATCGTCGACTTCTTCGAAGACGTTTCGTCTTCCTTGATAGGTTCGCCGACGCTTGCGGGACCTTGGTTGATCCACTGCATCTGCGCATCCGCTGACGGAAGCAAGCTTGCCTGCTCGGGCATCGTAGTGTCCGTGACACCAGACGCGGCATTCGCAGGATAGTTCGGGCGGGGCTGAACAATTTCGTTCGGCATTCCCTTATCAGCCTCAACCATCGTGCCGGGAGCTGTCTTTTGCGCCCACGAAAGCTCAGATGAGACGCCCTGTCCCTGCGTCGGGGTCTGGTCAGCAACCGTTTGAGGCTGCGGCATACCGGGCATGGAAGAGCCGCTCAGCTGAGCCTGATTCAACGCGGGAGATGCGGGCATATAACCTTGCTGCGTGAAAGCAGCTTGCGGGAATACTGATTGCGAAGACGGTACCAAAGTGTTAGCAGGTGCTCCCTCCGCACTTTGTCCTGAAACGCCCATGGGGGACTGTGCGCCTTGAATGAACGGCTGCGCAGCACCAGGAAGCGTTTGCGCTGTGCCACCCGCTGCCGTTATCGTCGGCTCAAGCGGGCGAATGAATGACGCGTTCGAAAAAGCGGGAAGCGGTGCTCCCCCGAAAGGACGCTTGACACGGGCGCCCTCAGCTTCTGAAACAGCTTCTCCTACCGGTGCAGTTTCAGCGGTAGGGAATGCCTGAGCGGAGACACCCTGCTGCGCGGGGGCGAAGGGAGGAACCGTTCCTGGTTGAGCGTCTCCCTGCATTGCAGGGGCAGTGGCGGAACCGAACGGCGTGGCATCGAGGGGCTGAAAAGCAGGAAGCGGTCCAGTAAGTGGCATGATCCTGCGCCCCGCATATGCACCAAGGGGACCCGAAGGCGAGGCTTCGGGCGACGCTGCCTGCTCGTCTCGGTGGAGCTGCTGCTCGCTCGCAAAAGGGGCAGGCACGGACTCGGCAGACGCAGCTCTGTCTGCTTGTTCACCGTAAACTGGCGTGCTTGAAACATCTTCGCGTGTTTCAGGAGATTCAGCTAAAGCGGCTTGTTCGTGTGTCGGTGCTGACACCTCAGAAGCCGAAGCGGATGAGGCGGGAGAAGGTCCCGTCGGCATCGGCTGTATTGCAGCGGGTGCCTTCGGAAAAAGCGAGGAGAAAGACATTTTCTGCACAGACGCAGAACGCGGAGGCACCGATTGCACCACTGAACGTGCGCCCGGTGCAGGCGCGGACGCCTCCTCCTGAGAAGCTTTCCTTGCCTCGAGTTCGTCAAGTTCCGCACGCCACTGGCGAGCACGGAATTGCTGCTCGCGCCGCTGAGCCTCACGCTGACGCGCCCGCTCTTGTTTTTCACGGGCTTCGGCAAGCGCGATGCTGTCCTCAACACTCGCCACACCAAGTGCGGAGAGCAACTGCGCTTCGGAAACATCGTTCGTATCTTTTGAAGAGGAATGGGTATGTCGAGCAGAGTCTTTGGAATCGCTCTTTGAAGATGATGCCGAACCCCCGAACGCCTTACAAAGATCGTCTATTGAGATAGAGTCATTCGCTGCCGGCATGGATACAACCTCGTATGAGCTCGTCTAGCTCACGCTCGAAGAGCTGAACTGTAAGCTGCCGATATAACGCGTCCCCGCATCTTCCGCGAAGCGAGGATGGTTCTCACACCGAAGCACGCGCTTGCAAGTCCCAGCACCAGCGCGATCGACGCAAAGATGAGATTATCACGGGAATCAGTACGCTCAGGGGTATTGGCTTCGATGGTACCTATATAGGCGTTCTTCTCCGTCGTTGCTGCAAGCACGGCCTCGGCACGCCTTTTAGCAGCGGTGACCGCCTCGTCATCAGCAAGGATGCCTGGACCGGTGGTTTCACTCACGAGCGGATTGACCTTGGAAGCAACGCGGGAAGTCGAACGCGGCTTGTCAGCGGCTGCTTGAGCTCCCTCTTGAGCAACGGCTTCGCCCGCAGCAGCCTCAACGCTTTCATACGCATTGTCATTGATGGCGTGCGAGAAAATGGTGGATACCGAACCCTGGTCGGGGAGACCTTCGTCCCAGATGCTCTTCGCGAAACCAGGGACTGCATACAACATCATAGCGAACGAGAACACGAGCAAGAGAGCGCCTCGAAGCTGCTGCATACGCTGCTTCTTACGCATGATCTTGCGATAGTGATGAGCATCGCTTTGATACTTCACCGCGTATTCTCCTTCTCCATTGATAGCATAGTTGAGAATAAACTCCTCCTTATGATACCACAAAAGTAGGAATACGCAGGAAGAACGCTATTTTTTAAGCACGACGAGATCCTCAACGCTGCGACTGAGCGAATCCTCATACTGTTCGCGATTCATTCCGAGCCCGGCATTGTTGATGATCACGGTCGCAGTCGACCCCTCAAGGTTCTCAAGCGTAAGCTTATCCCCGTAATCGCGGGTGAGCGCATCGGTGAATTCCTTCGCCGTAGCCGCATCGGGGAACTCCATCCTCATCGTGGTGAATTCGCATATGCCCGCATCGTTGAACGTTGCCGTTTCCTGGACGTTATATGTCTTCCCGTTCGCCGTGAGTGCGCTGTACTGATAGACGACCGACCCCGCACCCTGATTGCTGCTCCCCGCAGCAGACGAGCTTGTCGAAGACGAGGACGTCTGCTCGGTTGTGTGATCCGTGACACCCTCTTCCTCGCCCGTGTGGGAGAAAACATAGGTCACGCAAACACCGACAACGATGGCGGCGATGATCATGATGAAGATGAGTATGACCCGCCCGCGCCGATGCGATGTTTCCGCAACGCGCATACCGACGTCGATCGGGATAGGTGGTTGATCGAAGATCGTCGAATTCTCGATGGTATTCGCATCAAGAAGCGGCTTTGAGCGTGGCATGCCTGAAGACGCGCCATATCCGTTCGCTGAGGCGCCCTGCCCTGCATTGACACCATATGACCCCGGCGCACCTCGCATGCCTGCTCCGTTTGCGCCCCCATAGCCATTCATGTTCAGACCCGCACGTCCCGCCGACGGATTACCCCATCCACCGTTTGCGCCCGCGGCGGATGCAGGCATGTTCATTCCCGGCATTCCGATACCGCCATAAAGCGCTGGTCTGCGGAATTGGGCTTTCAAATAGGGAGACGCCCACGGGGATGGAGTACCCATCATCGACCACATCGGCATCGAGGACATCTGGGCAGAAGGCATGCGTGTCAGAGGCGGTTTGATGGGATCAAGCATCCAGTCAAACGCTTCGATCGCCTCTTTGAATGACTTGCCCTGCGCTTGATCACGATCAGTAGCGAGCGTGCGTGTACGCTCCCCGTTATAGGATTGCATCGGATCAAAGCGCATGCTGCCCATCAGCGCGGGAGGAAAAGCAACCCTGCGCGGGCGCGACACCACATCGGGAAGATGAAGCCCTCGAATTCCTGCACGCCGATATGCATTGCGTGCATCCTGCTGTGCTTGCACGCTGTTGAACGCGCGTCCACGGGGCGCTGAACCTCCCGAAAAAGAGGAACCTTGTCCAGAACTCCACGACCGTCCCCATGCGGGTTGGACACCGGGCGCTGAGAGCATCGGCGCGTTGTAGCCGATGTTGCGATTCAAAGGAATCCGCTCGGTCGGCGCATTTTGAGAAAACGCCTCACCACGCCCGGGATAAGCGGGAGTACCCACGCGCTTTGAGCGGGCGCGGGATGCGGGATCGAAGATCAATCGCTCGGGGATTTTCGGAAAGTTCTCAGAAAACGTGGCAAGATCGGGAACGAGCTCATCCAAGGAGATCGAACCAACGCCTGAGAGAAGCGGCAGACCCGAAAGATCGATCTGGTCTTTCTCGGTATGAGACGTGTGTTTTGATGAAGCTTGCTTTTCCGATGCATTCGCCGACGCGTCCCCCGCCGATTCGCTCGACTCCAAAACAACGCGCAGCGAGGGACCGGTGGGAACCTCAGGTTCGGGTTCAGGAACAGACGCCGGAGAGGCAGCCGACGGGCGCGTTATGGGAATCTCTTTTTGCCGTACCCGCGACGCTTGTGCCCCGCGCGGCATCGAGAGTACTCGCCGCTTCACCGAAGAAGCGGGAATCGATCGAAGATGAGCCTGATGAGCAGGAGGGGTTTGCGCAGCCGCAGCCGGAGCTGCCTTCGGAGAGGAAGACGCCTGCGAAGGCGCACTTATCTTCGCTGTATCCTTCATTGCTAAGTGAACGAAAGGGTCTGAGGAGAGGGGTTCGGAAGCGGTCAGTTTGATACCCTCGTCCGACGCGCCCTTCTGCGGATCACTGTGTTTTTCATCATGAGAAAGCATTGACCGCATTATACACATCGTGCGACTGTTCGTGCTTGATTTGCCAACCGAACACACATATGTAGCGGATATTTCAGAAAAATACCACTACTCACCTACAAGATATTGATGTTATGCAAGACTGAGCAGTGCCTGCGGAATCATCGCGACCACATCTTCAGGAACAACCGAAACGATTCCGTAGTGCGCGCTTGCAATGCGCGCAGCGCAGGCGTGCACATACGTTGCGAGCATAGTACCCTCCCGCGCGCCTAAGCCTTGCGCCATGAACGAGGTGCACATCCCTGCAAGCACATCCCCGCTGCCCGCTTTCGCAAGGGCGGGTGTCCCCGCGTCCATGATGAGGACTTCCGGGTCTTTCTCATCGCTGCATCCGGACACGAGATAGGTTTTCGGTCCTTTGAGAACAACGAATGATCGATACGCGCGGGCAAGCGCTTTCGCCGAGACAACCACGCTTGTCTCATCGAACGGGTCACGTACCTGGGGTGGCTCCTCCAAGGCAGACGCAAGTCGACATGCTTCTCCGAAATGAGGCGTGAGCACCGTAGTACGCCCCGCCTGTCCGCGCTCGGTCAAGCTTGTTCTCCCCGCTTCGTTCGCGATAAGCGAGAGCGCGCCGCCATCGAGCACGAGGGGGTAGGCGCACGCGTCTATGAGCGACAGAAGCGTACTCACACTCGCGTCCGTTGTCGAAAGCCCCGATCCGACCAAACACGCCTGCGGATGGTCGGCACGACAGGTTTTCAGTTCAGTACACACCTGATCCACTTCATCAAGCGCTCGTGCCACAATCGAAGGGCTGCTCGCATTGAGAGCAGCTTTTGCTAGCGGACTGCAATAAACCTCAACATAGCCCGCGCCGCAGCGATTCGCCGCCCGCGCTGCCAAACAGATCGCACCGGGGTATTCCGCGCTCCCACCGACGATGACAGCTTTCCCACGCGTGTACTTGTTCGCATCCACGCTCGGATAAGGAACAAATGGCGCAACGTCTGCTGCTTGTATGACTGTAAGCTCGCCCATGTTCGACCTTCTCTCTTCGCGCAAAAAAACAACTCCCCCGCTCAACCGTAACGCTTATCCGCGCCCCTCATTCATTGAGCACTCACTGAGCATCGTCTGCGCGCTCAGCGTGCTTGATGAGCCGCGGACGTGCTCGGCAGCTCATCGAGCATTGAGCGCGTTTCCTTGAATGTGCGCGCAAGTTCGGTCGCGGGATCAGCCGCCATAACGGCGCGAACGCTCGTTCCTTCTTTGAGCGCAATGGCAATAGCGATGGCATCGGTTGTAGTATGCGAAAGCGAGATTGGAATCTCCGTGACCGATAGTTCTTCAGCAACGAGAGCTGCCGCACCAGAAAGCTCAGCATAAGGGCGCTTGCCCGGTGCCTTCACGATCGAGATATCCCTTGGCATGATACCCTTCGTAAATCCACATCCCAGCGCCTTGACAACCGCTTCTTTTGCGGCGAATCGCACGGCGAAATGCGGGATGGGATCAGCCTTCGAGCTGCAATAAGCTCGTTCCTCGTCGCTGAAATATTTTACTTCGAATGATTTCGTGCGCTGCATGATCGTGCGCATGCGCTCGATATCAACAAGATCGACACCGAGCCCGACCCGCTCGTCATGCACATCGAGCGAAAGCGCTCCGTCGATTGCCGCCTGGGCTTTTTTGCTCCGCGCCATGACTACTCCACCGTTACCGACTTCGCGAGATTGCGGGGTTGGTCCACATCACACCCGCGCATCCGCGCGATCGAGCGGGCAAACAACTGCAGCGGAACGCTCGCCGTGATGGGCGAGAAGCAATCCCTGACCTTGGGAATGTAGATAACATGATCGGCGTGTTCCTTGATAGCCTCATCCCCCTCGGTGGCGATGGCAACGATCATCGCGCCCCGCGCTTTCGCCTCCTGAAGGTTTGAAATGACCTTGTCGTAAACGGGGCTTTTCGTAGCAATGGCGATCACCGGAAAACCGTCCTCAACAAGCGCGATCGGACCGTGCTTCATCTCCCCCGCCGAATATGCCTCAGCATGAAGATAGCTGATCTCCTTGAGTTTGAGCGCCCCTTCCGTGGCAATTGCAGCACCCATGCCCCGCCCGATAAAGAGCGCGCTTTTCGCATCCTTACACGCACGTGCCGCTTCTTCGATCGCACTCGTATCGGCAAGCTCGCGACGTACCTGTTCGGCAGTATCGGCAAGCTCGGTGAAAAGCATGCGGACCTGACCGGTGGTGAGATGACCCTTTGCCTGTCCAAGCAGCATCGCGAGCAAGGAAAGGGAGACGATCTGCCCCGTGAAGCTTTTCGTTGAGGCCACCGCAATCTCTTTGTTCGCCTTCGTGTAGATGACCCCGTCGGACTCGCGCGCGAGCGGAGAGCCGATCACGTTCGTGATGCCGAACACCTTTGCACCCTTGATGCGTGCATCACGGATGGCGGCGAGCGTGTCAGCGGTCTCCCCCGACTGCGAAACAGCAACGACGAGCGTTGTCGGCGTGATGATGGGATCGCGGTAGCGGAATTCGCTCGCAACCTCCGCCTCGGTCGGGATTCGCGCCCACGCTTCGATCAAGTTCTTCGCAATGAGTGCTGCATGATAGCTCGTGCCACACGCGATAATGCAAACCCGATCGATCAGATTGAGCTCTTCATGGGTCAAGTCGAGCTCATCGATCACGAGTGCATCGCCCACAAGCCTTCCCGCAAGCGTATCCCTGATAACGCGCGGCTGTTCGCAGATCTCTTTGAGCATGAAGTCGGGATAACCCTCTTTCTGGGCAGAAGAGGCATCGCGCGGCGCATCGACAAGTGCAAGTGAAGCGGGTGTCAGCTGTCCGGTAAGGCAACTGTAGAGACGCACGTCATCGCTCGTAAGCTCAACGATCTCATAATCATCCATGACATGCGCCTTCGAGACCAGTCCCGCAAGCGCAGTCATGTCGGATGCCACATACGTTCCTGCATCGCCCTGACCGAAGATGAGCGGTGAATCTTTCTTAAGTCCCACGATCACGCCCGGTTCGTATTGGGTGATGACCGCCAGCGCGAACGAACCGATGAGCTTATGCGCGATGGCACAGACGGCTTCAGCAAGCACCGAGGGTTTCCCGCTTGCGCGCTCATGGCGCGGATCGTGCGAAACGCGCTGCCCTTCCGCATCCGCAAGCTCGTCTTCTCCCGAACGCTCGAACGCAAGGTCGGCATATGCCTCTTCGATCAAGTGGACGATGACCTCGGAATCGGTCGTGCTCGTGAAGGTATGCCCTCGCCCAAGAAGCTCTTGCTTCAGTTCTGCAAAATTCTCGATGATACCGTTGTGTACGAGCGCGATGTCAGCTTTGCAGGAAAGGTGCGGATGCGCATTCGCCTCGGTGGGACGCCCGTGCGTTGCCCAGCGCGTGTGCCCGATTCCGCACGTACCCTTAAGATCGAACTGATCAAGGGCGGTTTCAAGGTCAATGACTTTGCCCCGTCGGCAAATCGACTCGATCTGACCATCTTGCTCGATCGCGATGCCCGCCGAATCATAGCCGCGATACTCAAGGCGCTTCAAGCCTTCGATGAGAATCGGTTCTGCCGCATCATGACCGCAATACCCAACGATTCCGCACATATTGCTGTTCCCTTCGTGGATCTTTTCATACAAAACACGCAGGTCGTTTCTTCGTCTTTCCATTCTAGGGGGAAATCTCCCACGCGCGCCGTCAAATCACTCAAATACGAGATAGAGCGCTCTATGGTCGAAAAGCGACCGAGCGGATGGGCGCGCAAAGTATAAGAGATTGTTTAATAGTAGAATGGGTCCACACATCTTTCATGACGACTATTTCGATAACCTGCTAAGGACGTGAGAATATGTGGAGTTCATGCCACCCCAAATCAGAGGAAGATCTTGCGGAGTGCTCCGAACTGGGCAAATCGCTCAATCGTCTCTCTCAACCGACCATCCTCGCAATCCTTGCGAAGAACGGGGAGCCCATGCATGGCTACGTCATCGTGCAGGAAGCGGCGAAATCACCGATGTTCGGCGGACAAAAGCCCGATGCCACCGGCATCTATCGTGCGCTGAAGCGCATGGAGAAATCGGGGCTTTTGGAGTCGAGTTGGGACACGCCTTCGGAAGGTTCCGCAAAACGGTTGTTCTCGCTGACCGATAAAGGCAGGAATTGCCTGCGACGGTGGATCGATGCGCTCGCATGCTATACTTTGACGATCGAAGAATTGCGCGCACAGGCATCGGATGCGCTCGGCATCGAGCTGCCGCCGACCCCACAGTGCTCGCACGCCTAAACCACGCGCACTCCTACATCATTTCATCGCACACATCGGCACTTAACACTGTTTAGTGAGCGAGACTTCCCTTCATGGGGATAGGCTGACACGCATCACGGTCGGTGCAATGGTCGCAGTCCTCGGTCACGCTCATGTCGATGTCGTCCCACTCACACGTCTCGAATCCAAGTGCTTGATAGAACGGCACGGCACTGCCCCGTGCGACGAGCCGCAGTTCGCCGAACTTGTCCGAAGCGTATTGCATAAGTTCGCGCCCTACCCCATAACCGCGCCAGCTTTCGCACACGACGATCGGATTGACATGGGCAGCACCGTTCGCGCCCTCAGCAACGCGCACAAACCCGACTGGCTCGGTATTGGGATTGATCGCCACATAGATATCATCCGAACTCGGCATCAGATCCATGCCCTCAAACTGCGCATAGAGGTTCACCCACTGCATATCCCGCAAAATCGCCGGACGTATCGTAACCAAGTTGCTCATACCACAGACCTCCTACATGATGGGTTCGACATAGATCTTCATGCGCGAATGGGGAATAGCTTTCTTCGAAAGCTCGGCAAGCCCCTGCGCAACAGTTTCAAGTTTATCGGTGGGAATGCCCATGAACATCATATCTTCGCCAATATCTGATGCAGCCCGACATCCATAGCATCCGAATGTGATGTTCGGCTCACCCGTTTGCAGCGGATAGAGCACCGCCTCCACGCACATCGAGTTGTATCCGCTCGCGTGAAAGTCGAATCGATGCCCCGTATAATAGCTCATCGACATGCAAAGCCACATCATCTGCTCGGGTGTGCCCGTGAACACGACGACCTCGGGCTCACGCACCGTCTTCGCTAAAGGAGCAACATAGGTGGCACGCATGCTTTTCTCGGGCAGTGTGGGACGTTCGGCGACCATCTGCGCCGCAGCCTCAGCGTTCACAAGCTTGTGGAACAACACATAGATCTCGCCCGTTGCCAGCTTCTCCGGCACTCCGGTCATTCCAAAAATGGACGTGCCGTCGGGGCAGGAATGTTTATGGGGCGGCATGAGGATGCTCGCTCCGCGCCGTGCTGCCATCATCGCTTGGCAGAATCGCAGATTCTCACGTGGCAGAGGCACATCAGGGAGAAGCTCATCCTTGTCGATCAGGCTGACCGCAACGGGCTGCCAACGCAGATCGAGATCATTCATGATTTGAGCTTGAAGTTCTTTGAAGCGGTTCTGCCGCTCACGCGAAAGGGGCTCGGCACGCTCTTCGTCAGCATAGGGATCATAAGTGGCGTTCCCCGTTGCCTCAACCATGAGTGCCCGCTGGGGACAATTGCCCGAGCAAGTCATGCATCCCACGCATTGCTCGATATCGGTCACGACAGGCCGTCCATCTTCGCCCGCCTCTAAAATCTCGCACGGACAAAATGCAATACAAAGCCCGCATTTCACGCAGCGAGCCGCATCGTTGGTGATCCGGTAATCAGCCACGAACTACACCTCCTTGCACCACGGGGGATAGATCCGCTTCCCACTGCTGTCGGTCAAGTGGTAAGAACAAAACGGAATCGCCCGCCCGTCGGGAACGGTCACCATCATGGAGCATTCGCGCAGACGCTGGGTATCCATACTGTACGCATCCATATAGTTCATGATGATTACCGACAATCCCGCAGAAACATCGACGCCCTTCTTGCTCAGGATATCCAAGAACACCGATCCTTGGGGCGAAGAGGGGTCATACCCCTTCGCATACTCCTCCATGCTCATCATGCGCGTCGCAGGCGTGAAGCCGCTTGGGTGTGCACTGTTCTCGTCTTTGACCAAAAACACGCCCGTATCGCACAAAGGCGATGAACAGCCGAGTGGCCAGATGTCATGCACATCCAAAAGACCGCCGGATTGCTCGGCGAGCGAGAAGATCACATCACCCGAGGACATAGGAAGAGCGCGATGTGCTTCGAACCGACCCGACGTGAACGCGGGCTGCAGTGCGAGTCCCGCGACGATATCGGCGTTTTCAAGCGCGAAGGAAAGAATGTCCCCCAGCTGCATATCGTTAAGCCCTGAAACCACCGCAACGGAAAGCACCACCTGGATGCCCACCTCCCGGCAGACCTCGATCGCTTTGAGCTTGGTGGCGAGGATATCCCTGCCGCACGTTTGCTCGTAGACCTCCGGGGTCAGACCGTCGAAGGAAAGGTACACGCCGGTGAGTCCGGCGGCAACAAGACCGCGCAGATACTCGGGATTGTTCGCGATCACCAGTCCGTTGGTATTGACTTCGATCCCCCAAAATCCCATATCGCGCCCCGCACGGATGACCTCGGCAAGATCCTTGCGACACGTGGGCTCGCCACCGGTCAGCTGGACAGCGCCGTCCGTGCCGACAGCGTCTTTGATCGTCTCATACATGGCGATGATCTCATCCATGGTGGGATCGTATTCTCCGCTCTCCGATGACGCGAAGCACACCGGACAATGGAGATTGCAATTCCGTGTGACCTCGATCTCGAGCAGAGTACCACGTCGCTCGTGTCGCGCACAGGTGCCGCATCCAAAGGGACACGGACCGCTGATGGGCAGCGGATGCTCGGGGCGTGTCTTAGGGAATGCCTCGGATCGAAGCCACTGATAGTGTTCGGCGTCGGGCCAGACGCGTGTTTCGAATTCGCCGTGCTCGGGACAGGTGCGTTTCATCCACACAACGCCTTCGCCATCAGCGAACACGCTCGCGGGATATTCATGCAAGCAAACGGGGCAGAGCGCTCCCGTTTCATGCAAAGGTTTGATCATAGGATCTGTGGTCGTTGTCATAACAGCCAATTCCTGCTCACTCTTGCTCATCAATATATTGGCGGGGGTCGTGCTCGTCATTGGGCGGCGTTGAGACGGTAATGCCCATGAGCTCGACCCATTTCAAAACGCGTTTCGGGCAGAAAAGCTCATTTTGGACGACAGACGCCTGCTCGATGGCACGCATGCACGAGATCGCGTGCGCCAAATCCGTTGCCTCATCGATATCGGCAACAGGCGAGAAATACGCCGTCGGGATGTTTCGCTCAGCAGTTTTCGCCATATAGGCATCGAGCGCCGGGGCACCGTCAAGGTTGTAGTACACCCCCTGGTGATCGATCGGCGTGTCGAAGGAAAAGCCCACAAGCGACGTTCCGCATTCCTGGCAAGGTGCCTGGACAAATCCGGGGGTACCCTGCGCGTGGAAATAGTCGAGCCACTGGAATGCCTGCGTGATGTGAGATTTCGGCATCGTGGGGATGTCACCGCCCACGGAAACAATATGCTCATAGCCCTGGTCGAAGATCTGCTTGAAGGCATCGTCGAAGTGGTCGTCGAAGGTAGCACCTGCATCGGTGATGTAGTGGATCTCGAGCGGCCACGGACCGATCTCATCGAAGTTCGCCTTCATGATCTCAAGGTTCTTCGCCGGCGTGGTGGACACGAAGAAGTCATAGGTGATCTTATCCACACTCGGGTCGCGCGCGACAAGTTCATCGTTTGCCCGCTGAAGCTCAATAAGGGCATGCATCGACGCCTCGCAGACATCATAGAGACACAGCTTGAAGAAATCCGCTGCTTGCTGCTCGGAGAGGATGCCCCCGTGCTCGCGCGTGAGACGCGTCTTCACCATCCCAGGAATGGGAGGCTTGCTGAATACCAACAGTGCTTGCTTACGATCTGCCATTGAAACTCCTTATAATTCTATTGCTGTACCAGCCCGTCAAGCGGGCGTTTTGCCATTTCACTGCTCCAGGTGAGCTCATCGTCCACGCGCTTGATCATGCAATCCATCGCATTATATGACCACGTCCCGATCATCGGCTCCCCTTGCTCGAGTGAGCAAGAGGTGAGCGTGTTCACATTGCTCTCGAAGATGCCTCCAAGCTCGGGCAGCTTGATATCGTTTTCAGGATGCCACCAGCCATAATCAGCATGCACGACATCGTCGACCATGCGCACCAGAGACACAACAAAGCGCGCCTCGCCCTGATCGGTCACGAGAAGAACCGTGTCCCCCTCAGTGCATCCGAGACGGCTTGCAGTTGCCTCACTCATCTGGACAACGGGAGCGGATACGCGTGTGCGAAATGCGGGGTTGTTCAAATACATCGAAGCGTTGTAGGGCTGCTTCCTGCCACCCGTGATCAAGGATAGGTGCACAAACCCCTCGCCCGCAAGCCGCGCCTTGAGCTCTGTCGAGCAAAGCGTTGTCGCTGGCGCAGGTTCTGGGAGCGCATCCCCGCCGATCGTCGGCAATAAGGTGCTTGCAAGTTCGATCTTGCCCGTCTCGGTGGCAAATCCCCGCGCGCGTCCCTGCTCGTCGGGCAGTTCGTGTTTGCAATAGGTACTCGCGCCCGCGTACATACCCTCGGTACAATACTGATCAAAGCTCATGTCACACGGAGCGAGCGTGGCAGCACATGCCTCTTCGAAGCTTTTCTCGGGCCAATCGTCCGCTTGCCCCAGCCTCATGCCGAGTTCACGGAATATCTCATAATCATTCTTGCGCTCATAGTATGGCTCGACTGCTTTGCCGCCGCCGTAGACGAAATTGGCAACACCCCCATGCGCTTGGAAGGTTGCCCGCTCGATGGCTCCTGCGCTTGGCAAAATATAATCGGCAAGCGCAGAGGAAGGCGTGATGTAGTAGTCAAGTGCCACGATCAAGTCAAGCCCGAGAAGCGCCTTCAGCACCCGGTTCGTATCTGCGTAGGTAACAAGCGGATTGGTTGCCTCAATGATAAGTGCCCGAACCGGATAGGGGCGACCACGCTCCATCGCCTCCAAGACGAGGTCGGGGTGAGCCGAGGTCAAATAGCGTGCTGGAAGAGCACGGTCAAGTTTGCCCGTGAGCGCACGTACCCGCTTATAGCCTTCATAGCTTTGCAGCGGGGTATACTCCGTATTCAAGCAGAGCGCATTGAGTTCGTCGAAGCGCTCAAGCGTCATCTCAAGATCAAGCTCCGGAACGAAATCGCTTTGCTCGAGCACCAAAGACGCTCCCGGTCGATCGATATTGCCCGTAATGGCAAGGAGGATGCATCGGGCACGATGGGTCGGCGCTACATTGCGTCCAACCTGGTCGATGCCCCGCCCGGAGACGATAGCGCTTCGACCCTGCGCGAAAGCGCGTGCAAGTCCTGCAATCTGCTCAGCTGGAATGCCGCAGATTTCCGAAACATATTCAAGAGTATAGGGCGCAACGTGTTCTTTCAGCTCTTCAAAACCTACGCACCACGTTTCTACAAATTCATGATCATAGAGGTCATGGGCGATGATCTCATTGATGAGACCGAGGGCGAAGGTGCAATCGGTTCCCGGTTTGATAGCAATCCACTCATGAGCGATGCGCGCCGTTTTCGTGAACCGCGGATCGATCACAAAAACCTGGGAGCTTCCCGATCGGCTGATCTTCATAAGCTCGCGCCAGAAAACGGAGTTGTCAGACTCCGCCGGATTCGTTCCCCACACCATGATCGTATTCGTGGCACGGTTGATATCAGGCTCAATAGTCCAGCCGAATGTGACGGCATCCATCCAGATGCGCGGATTCCAGCAGATCTGCCCGATTCCCATGTTATTGGGAGAGCCAAAGAGCGACATGAATCGATGCAGTGGCCAAAACGAGGTGTGCGGACCGCCGATCATCGAGGCGAGCACGCCGGGGTTGTAGGTCGTGCGCAGCTCTTCGAGTTTTTGCGCGATCTCATCGAGCGCCTCTTCCCAACTGATACGCTCCCACTGACCACTCCCCCGCTCTCCAACACGGCGAAGCGGCCAGTTGACACGGTCAGGACCATCGAGTACCTCAAGGTTCATGGACCAGCGCGGACACCCTTTGAGGATGCGCTCGTCATACGGATAACGGCTCGGATCAGGCTCAAGGTCGACAACGCGCCCGTCTTCAACAACGGCTTCGAGTCCGCAAAGATATCCGCAGAAATGGCAGTTCGTCTTCACGCGCTGCGTACCGGCGCGTGCATCAGCTGATGCCTTATACGACGGGTCAGTGCACCCCTCGATCATGTCGACCTGTTCGCTCATTCGTCTATTTCCACCACGTCAAAGTTCGAGATAGCGCTCTCATGACCAGCAAGCAGGTCTTTCTCGTTCGCTTGTGCCTGTTCGAGCGCCTCATCGGAGCGGGTCGGCTCTATTTGCTGCGACCCCTCTTCCAAGTTCACAAACCTGCGCGTGCTGTCCTTGCGCACGACGCCGAGTTGCTCATTGAAGAGGAAGCGGAGCTTCATATACTGCGCCACGCGTCCCCAATCGATCTTCCAATCATAGAGAAGTTCGAGAAAATGGATTGCCGGAAGGAGGTCTTGCGCCATGTTCAGCTGGAAGGTACAGCTCATGCAGGCGGTCACGAGTGCGTCTGCATGAACATCCTTTGCTTCTTGACCGTTGGTGCGGGCGCATGCATCCGCCGCTTCGATCTTACCTTGTGCACGCGGCAGCGACCCGCAACATATTGAGCGCGCACGACTGTGGGCTGGATCGACCCAGCTGCCCTCGGGAAGCATGCGGCGAAGCCCCTCCGCGAATGCGCCTCTCTTGCGATCAGGACACGAATCATGGGTGCATAGCATCGGGGAGTTCCCCTCAGGTGCCGCAACGTGTTTTGCGATAACGGCAGGGTCGATGGTATATCCCATATCCGCGAGCACGACTGGCAGCACATCGATGGTGATCGATGCAGTACGCTCATCACGCGCACACGCCTCGCTGAGCGCAAGCGCACAGTTCGGACATGCACAGATGATCCGCTTGACCCCACGCGCTGTCAAATGTTCGCGCAGATCCTCTTCAAATGCCGCACGCAGCTCTTCCCCCCGCTCTTCATACGAAAGAATCTTCCCGCAGCAAAGAACCGACATTCCCTCTACGACACCACCGTCCAAAAGCGTGGTGTACACCGCTTGCACCAAAGGCATGGCATAGTTGATGAGCGAGCAACCGGGAAAGAAAAGCGACGACACCGCGCCCGCACGCTCAACCCCACGCTCGACTATGACCTCCTCGCTCGGACAAAACGTGATCACATCATCGGTGAGTGCATCTATGAAGGTATATTCGTCCAATCTTTGCTCCTCGTATATGAGCCTTTTGCTCAGGGTCCTCCCTCATCGCCCGCGCCCAAGCAGACGGGCGGTAAAAGGCGCCTGGTAAAAAAGAGAGGATAGAAATGCTTCTATCCTCTCACATAGTTGATGCTGTCCAATATTAGTAGATGTTCTCTCCATATGTCCAGCGCGTCATGAATTCTGCATCATTGCTCGGAAGCTTCTTGTAGAACTCATCCTCACCGGGAAGCGGAGCGCGCTCGTCGCTGTTGACAACGAGGAAGCGAAGCAAAAGACCGCCGCACAGAACGAGGATCGGAGCAATAACCGAAGAAGCAACCGTACCGGCGAAGCAAACGTACATGATCTCGGGAAGACCCAGACCCATGACGATCATGCCACCCCAGAATGCGAATGCATATGAACCGTCAACCCACTTGTGACCGACCTTGTTCGCTGTCTTGTTACCTGCGCCCAAGAAGGAGAGCACCATGACGAGCAGAACAACGATCTCGCAGACAACAAGCACGATATCAACGGTGTGGAGCAGATGGTTGCATGCCTCTGCCACCTCATAGGTAAGGATACCCAGAAGTGAAAGCGAGGAGGCTGAAGGTGCCGGCCACCAACCGATCGACAGCGTGATTGCTGCACAAGCGGTGGACAGCGCGGAAACGGTGAAGAGAACCGGCAGTGCCGGGGTTGCCCAGAACGCATGCGCCTTGAGCGTTGACAGGAAGATGCCGGTGTAGAGCATGATGCAGGTACCGGCAATGCCCGCGATGGCGATGTTAAGGTCGCGGAAGTTCGCGAAGAACTCAGCGATCGGCGCGAACCACTCCCACGGGATATAGCTCACGAACCAGAACAGGCCGAAGAACATGCATACCGTGAGCAAACGCGCGCCCCAAGCAAGAACGCTCGTGCTCTTCACGAATGCGCGATAGAACACCATCGGCTGACCGAGATCGGCAACCAGCATGAGGCAGCCGAAACCCAAGCAGCAGATTGCCAGAAATCCCGGCCACGCGAGTGCGAGCGGCACGATGGGGTTTCCGGGGAACACGAACAGCGTGAGAATTGCAGCGAGGCAGAAGATACCGCCGCCTAATCCGCCCAAGAACAGATAGACCGGAATAGGCCATTTCCAATAGTGATGTCTCATTATGCCTGACCTCCCAAGTCTGGAATGTAATAGATTTGCGGACCGGTGCCCATGTCCTCAAGCAAACGGAACGTCTCGGCAGAGCCGATAAGCTTCGATACTTCGCTTTCGGGATCATCGAGGTCTCCGAAGATACGCGCCTTCTGATGGCACGTTGCAACGCAGTAGGGCATCGCAGAGGGATCGAGCGCCCTGCGGTCACGGCAGAAGGTGCACTTGCGGACATAGCGATGCAGCTTCGGCTGCAACTTCGACTGGTCGCGCATGCCATAGGGGCAGGCATTCACGCATGCAAGGCAAGCCATGCATTTATCGTAGTCGATCCAAACGGTGCCGTCCTCATCCTGCTGGCTCGCGCCCGTGGGGCAGCAAGGAACGCATGCAGGCTTTTCGCAATGCATGCACAGCGTGGGAACCCAGTTGCGATGAACGTTGGGCCACTCGCCCTGAACGCCTTCCGTCAGAACCGGGTTGTACACGATATCAAGCGGCAGTTCATTCCATGTGCGGCAGGCGACCGTACAGGACTGACAGCCGATACAACGACGTTGGTCGATGACCATTACATAACGGGTCATATCCCTTTCCTTTCTCCTTGGTCGCTTACTCTACGACGGGCTCGTAGGTCATCGTATAACGATTCCCCGTGTTCTCATCGAGCAGGGTCTGCGTCTCAGCATCGTACTTGTACCCGTAGTAGGCGTCATGGTATGCGCCCGTATCCGGGTCGATCATCCAGCCGCTGTTGGGATCGTAGACGTACTGCTTGTCGGGAAGCATGCCGTAGCCCGCCTCCACGTTCCACCGCAGGTGCTCAGGCATCTCAAACGGCGCACTCTCAGCGCCCGGATATCCGCGCACGCCGCCCAGGAAGGGGATCTCCACGCGTTCCATCGTGTAGAACTTGTTGTTCTCGCGATCAACGAGGTAATCATTGGCGGCATCGTAGTACCAGCCGGTGTACGCATCGACATAGCTGTTGTCTTTAGGATCTATCAGCCAGCCAGACTCATCGAGCTTGAAGTTCGTGCCCTTCTGATACAGCCCATTGTTCTGCCAGACCCAATCATATCCTTCCGGAACCTCGATCTCGGGCGTGGGCATCTCGAACGGGATAGGCTCACGAGCGAGCTTTTGATCCTTCGGCATGACGGTAACGCCCGGCTCGGGAGAATTGCCCGGAATGGACCACTGGCAATCCTTCTCGGTGTAGACGTTGTCGAGCTCGCCACACTTGTAGACCTTGCAAAGCAGTCCGCGGTTCGCCCAGCTGCCGCCCATGGGATCGCAGTCCTCGTCATCGACCGACGTGAGTACGTTGACGTTCGACTCCAAGCATCCGAACGGGTTGTTCAGATCAGCCGAGCCGTCGCGCTCGGGGAACCACCAGCCACGCGGGGTGAAGATGACCTTCGGTGCCACGATGGGCTCAACACCTGCGCGCATCTTGATGCGTCCGCGACGCGTCTCGATCCAGCACCAATCGCCCTGCTCAATACCGAGCTCTTCGGCGGTGTGCGGGTTGATCGAGAAGTACGGGTCGGGATAAAGATAGCGAATGCCCTGCATCTGGAAGTGCTCGGAGTGGTGGTACGGCATGATGCCGCCGCCGGTGGTCAGCGTGAGCGGATACTCTTCCAAAAGCTCAGGGGTGTCGATTTCGTTCTCGATGGTGCCGATATAGGTAGGCATGCCGCTGAACCCGAGTTCGCGCATGATGGAAGAATTGAGCTCGACCTTGCGAGATGGCGTCCAGAAGCCATTCTTCTCGAACTTGCGTTGATGCAGCGGCGGATAGTACATACGGATCATCGACACGAACTCGTCGTAGTTCGAGATGGGAAGTCCCAGAGGCTCCATGATGTGGTAGTACGCCTCTTCCTCGGTCTCCCACGGCCACAGTTCCGGATCCTGACCACAAGCAAGACCAAGTTTGCGCCAGAAGGTCATGTCGGTGTGGCGATCGTATTTCGGCTGGATCGCGCGGCTGCCGCCCATGAGCGAGTCGGTCGCGCCGTAGTGGGTGATGATCGTCGGACGCTCGAGTGCGCCTGCTGCCGGGAAGATGTAGTCGGCGAACAGCGCCGTCGGGGTCATCCAGTATTCGACAACCACGAGGAACTCGACCTTCTTGATGGCCTCGAGGGTCATCTTCGCATCGCCATAGGAGTTGATCGGATTGGTGGCGCAGCAGATAAGCGCGCGAACCGGATACGGATCCCCGGTAAGGATAGCCTTGAAAACGCTCGGACCATGAGCTTCGCAGAACCACTCGGTGGGAAGCGTCTTGCCCCACGTGCGCTTCGCGGTATTGGAAATGAGCGTATAGCCCGGCCAGGAGGTCAGCTTGAACTTGCTGATCTGCTTTGCCTTCTGCTCCTCAGGGAGCAGCTCGTTGAGCTCCATCTCCTCGTCGGTGTAAAAGTTGAGCGCCGGACCCGGCATGCCGTCGCCGCCGGGGACGTCAAGGTTTCCAGTCAGGGCACGCAGAAGCGCGATAGCATGGCTGCCCGTGGTCGATGCGCGACCAAGCTGATCCCAGGTGCAGCCCCACTGGATGCATCCGGGCGTGTTCGTAGCATACATGCGCGTTGCCGTGCGGATCTGATCGGGCGTGAGCCAGGTGATGGGCGCTGCCCACTCCGGCGTGTATTCCGCAACATGCTCGGTTAGTTCATCGAAGCCGTCACACCACGTATTCACGAATTCGTAATCACACAGTCCCTCATAGATGAGCACGTGCAGCATCGCGAGCGCGAGTGCCGCGTCGGAACCGGGCTTGAGCGGCAGCCAAAGGTCAGCCTTCGATGCCGTCTCGGAATAGCGGGGATCGACGACGATGATCTTCATGCCACCCATATGCAAATCGGTATATCCATGCATGCCACCGAGCGTCGAAGCGCCGGGGTTCATGCCCCAAAGGATCAAGCAGCGCGCACCGCCGAGGTCGGTCTCGAACGGCGACCAACCCGCAACGCACGTTTCAGCCATGAACGTAGGAATCCAGCAAAGCAACGCATTGTGGAATCCGTTCGGCGTACCGAATTGGTTCAAGAAGCGCCTGCGCGCCCAGTCGTCGGTTCTCGTGGTGCCACCCGCTGATGCAACAGCCTCAGCACCGCTTTCCGCCTTGATCTGGTTCAGCTTCTCGGCAACCTCCTGGATTGCCTGGTCATATGGGATCTGCTCCCATTTGCCCTCGCCCTTTTCGCCGGCACGCTTGAGCACGTGGTTGATGCGTGCTGGATGGTTCACATGCAAAAGAGCACTGGTGCCGCGGCAGCACAGACCGCCTTGACTTGAGTAATCAGGATCACCTTCGATCTTGATTACATCCCCGTCCTTGACATACGCAAGGACGCCGCAGTTCGCATGGCAGAAGTAGCAAAGCGACTTCACCATTTCGACGCCGTCGGCATGGATATCGATTTCCGTCATCTACCTTCCCCTCTTCTTCTCGACAGATTACGCATGGTCGATCATTGGATAGATACCATACATGTACCTCCTGCAGCTTTGCCCGACCCACTTGATGAGGATGCATCCTTATCATGCGCTCGGTTCGCCATCATGACCGCAGCACCACGGTGTGCGCATGTGGTATGAGACGATGTCGAAGCCGCACAAGATGTTGCGATATCACCAAGGGCGCTCGTGCAGGTCGGCGATTCGACCCCGCAGTGCCCCTATGCTATCGTCAAATATGAGATTATATACACAAGATGACGATCTGGCGCTTCGAAGGTTCGTGTTTCTATAGGTGGTGAGAAACTTTGACATTCGGTAGTGCCGATGCGGCTGACCAGCACGAAAACCGATAGGGAGACGATGAAAGACCATTTGTTCACGTTCATGGGCACCGCGGCAGGATGCGGTGTTCCTTCTTTTTTCTGCACCTGCCCAGCATGCGAGGAGGCGCGCGAAAATCCGTCTGTCGCCCGCGGAGATTGCGGCGTTATGATCAGGCGCAATCCCGCATGTGTTCCTAAAGATACTCCGGGCGATGATCTGCCCACGCTCATCATCGACACGCCGCCCGACGCGCGGCATCAGCTGATACGCGAGGGCGTGCATACCGTGGATGAGATCATGTATACGCATTGCCATTTCGACCACATTGGAGGACTGGGCGAATACGAATACCTCGTCCAGCTGAAACGCGGGGGCACACCCCTTCCCGTCTACGGTTCGCCATCAGCACTTCAGGGGATACGCTCGGAGTTTCACTATATGGATTACTGCCTTGACGTACACGAGCTCGAACCATACGCTACGCATGAGTTTGACGGCGTCACCTATCAGGCGCTCCCCGTCACGCACGCACCGGGTACCTATGGGTATCTCATTCAAACGCCCGAAACGCGTCTGTTCTATGCCTCAGATACCGGTCCGCTTCCCGAAGACACGACTGAGCGCATCAAAAACGTCGACATCCTTGCGATGGATGCCACGTTTTGGAAGCGGAACTGGAATCCGAACGACCACCACTCGATTGATGAATGCATCGCCGAGGGGATGGCGCTCGGCGCGAAAACGATCTATCTCACGCACCTATGCATGCACTACGACGAGCCCATCACCTATCGAGAGCTCTGCACATATCTTGAGCGCTATGAAGGGCGCGTCAAAGTAGCACTCGATGGCATGACGATCGAGATCTAGATCCTATACGCTTCTTCTTTTCGCGTGCAACTTGACGCACCTTTGGTGTACTGGGCAACAAAAGTTACGCGCGGACTTCCGCGCCCGTGGCTCCACTCACCTTCGTCACAAGCTTTCCGTGCGCCCGTTCTACCTCTTCGGTGGTCAACGTGCGATCGGGTGCGCGATAGATGAGCTTGTATGCCATCGATCGCTTGCCCACACCAAGGCGCTCGTCATCGCGATAGACATCGAAAAGCGAAACGCTTTCGAGCAGCCGTCCACCCGCAGAGGTCATGACCTGCATCATGCGCTCGTGGGTCACGTCATCGTCTACCACAAACGCCTGGTCGATCTCGATCGCGGGATAGACAGGAACGTCCACATAATCGCGCGCGGGATGCGCCGCCTGTTCGATCGCGTCCATATCCAGCTCAAACGCAGCAACAGCTCCTTTAATTCCGAAATCCGCGACCGCGCTCGGATGCAGTTCGCCGACCCAGCCGATCGATATGCCGTTTGAAAGCACCTCTGCCGCACGACCCGGTTGGAGCTCAGGCGCGCTTTCAGCATCGAGAGCCTTGAAGCGAACCTTCTTGAACGCAAGTTCACGCGCAAGATTCTCGATAACGCCCTTCGCGTCGAAGAAATCGAACGGCTCGTAGTGCGCGTTCCATCCATTCGCATCCATCGAGCCCGCGAGCACGCCTGCCACCTTACGCTTCTCTCTTGGAAGCTTCTTGCCCTCGGAAGCGGTGAACACATTGCCGATCTCGTAGAGCTGGATGTGCGAAACGCCATGGCTTTGGTTGCGCTCGACGCTTACAAGCAAATTCGGGATGATCGTCTGACGCATGACGGATTGCTCTGAATTCATCGGATTCATCAGCGTGACGGGCAGCCCTAAGGCATCCTGGTCAAAACGCGCACGCTTGACATCATCGGGATTCACAAATGAGTAGGTCATCGTTTCCGAAAGACCGCTCGCGCGCAGGGTATCGTTCACGATGTCTTTGATCTGCTCAGAGCGCGTCTTGATACCGACGCGCTTGTCCGAACGTGGCATGCTCGATTCGATGCGATCCATACCCCACAGGCGCAAAACCTCTTCGTACAGATCGATCTCACGCTCAAGGTCTGGACGGAACGTGGGCGGCGTGACCGCAAGGACGCCCTCGTTTGCACACGTCACCGCACAACCCAGCCGCTTGAGAATATCGATGATGAAGTCATCTGGAATATCCGCGCCCATCATATCGTTGAAGCGCTGGATTCTAAACGTAAGCTCAATTACTTCGGGATGCACGGGGTAGACATCAACCACACCCGGGCGCACGCGACCGCCGGACACCTCAGCAATGAGCGCTGCCGCTGCACGCGATATCTCGTCAACACTGGCACTGTCCACCTTGCGCTCATAGCGCAGCGACGACTCGGAAATGAGACCGAGTTTGCGACTTGTGCGCGACGTGTGCGCGGGAGAGAACGTGGCTGCTTCCAAAAGCACGGTCGTGGTGGTGTCCTCGACCTCGCTCGTGAGCCCGCCCATGACCCCAGCGAGCGCGACCGCCTGCTTGGGCGTGGCAATGACCGTCATGTCGCTGTCGAGCACGCGATCCTGTCCGTCAAGGGTGGTGAACTTCTCGCCGTCGCGTGCCGCCCGAACGATAATATCGACCTTGCCGTCATCGCCTTTGAGCGCATCGTAGTCGAATGCATGCAAAGGCTGCCCGTAGAGATACAGAATATAGTTCGTCACATCCACGACGTTGTTGATGGGACGCGCCCCCATCGCCGTGATCTTGTTAGCAAGCCAACCGGGCGAAGGCGCTATAGTCACGCCATCGATCACGCGCGCACTGTACCTGGAGCAGCGCTCATCATCTTCAATTGTCACGCGCACCGCATCCGCCACCTCTTCCCCGGCAATGCATGTATCGAGCCGCTTTGCATCGGCTGGAAGCGGATTTATGACATCGGCTTGATACATCGCACCGACCTCGCGGGCAAGTCCAACCACCGAAAGGCAATCGGGACGGTTGGGCGTGATCTCAAGATCGAGCACCGTGTCGGTCAGAGCGAGGTACTCGGCAAGCGGCATGCCCACGGGAGCATCTGCAGGCAGAATCATGATGCCATCATGGCTGTTTCCAAGCCCCAGTTCGCGCTCAGAGCAATTCATGCCCGCGCTCACCACGCCGCGCAACTTCGACTTCTTGATCTTCATGTCCCCGGGAAGGACGGCACCGACCATCGCAACAACGATGTGATCTCCCGCGTTGAAATTCTGCGCACCGCACACGATCTGCAACGGGAGTGGGTTGCCCGCATCATCAACATTGTTTTCGCCAACATCGACCGTGCAAACCCACATATGATCGGAATCGGGATGCTTTTCTTTCGTGATGACCTGCGCCGTGACAACATTGTCAAACGCCTCCCCGAGCGTTTCGACCCCTTCGACACCCGTTCCCGTGAGATCGAGGCGATCGCAGAAAGCCTGCAGGTCATCGGGAACGTGTACATATTCATCCAGCCATGAGAGTGAGAGTTTCATACCATATCTCCTCTGTGAAGTTCTCCTCGTATCGTCTTCGATACGCCTGCGCGCTCGGTATCACGTAAGAACGCGTAAGCGTTATCGCATTCGTTTCAAAAATCTATCCTAGAACTGCCGCAAGAAACGCATATCGCCATCGAGCAGCATGCGCAGATCGGGCACATCGTATTTCAAACACGCGATCCGCTCTACACCCATGCCGAAGGCGAATCCCGAATAAACCTCAGGATCGATACCGCTTTTGACAAGCACATTGGGGTCGACCATGCCGCAGCCAAGGATCTCAAGCCAGCCGGTGCCCTTGCACATGCGACAGCCCTCCCCGTGGCAGATGCCGCAGCTCACATCCACTTCAGCCGACGGTTCGGTAAAGGGGAAATAGTGAGCGCGGAAACGCGTCTTGCGATCAGGTCCGAAGATGGCTTTACAAACGAACTCGAGTGTTCCTTTAAGATCGCCGAACGTGATGCCCTTATCCACCACAAGTCCTTCGATCTGATGGAACTGAGGCAGGTGCGACGCATCAGCCACGTCGCGTCGATAGACCTTGCCCGGCGCGATGATATAGATCGGCAGCGGACGATCCTCCATGGCGTGGACCTGCACGCCTGAGGTCTGCGTACGTAAAAGCACATCCGACTCCCCCTCCACGCTCGCACGATCTCCAGACAGATCATAGACGTAGAAGGTATCCTGCATGGAGCGGCTCGGATGATCGGGGGGAGCATTCAAGGCCTCGAAGTTGTAGTAGTCGGTTTCGACCTCAGGTCCCTCGACCACGGAATATCCAAGACCGAGGAAGATCTCGGAAAGTTCGTCGATGATCCCGTTGATAAGATGTCGCGTTCCGATCCTCTGCGTGCGACCCGGCAACGTGACATCGACCGCGGATGCATCGATCTGCTCGGCAAGTTCAGCTGAAGCGAGGGTTGCTTTCGTTGTTTCGAGCGCCTCTTCTATCGCCGCACGCGCATCGTTGACCGCTTTGCCGACAACAGCGCGCTCCTCTTTCGGAACACTTCCCATGGAGCGAAGATATGAGGTCAGCGTTCCCGATTTCCCGATGACCCTGACCCTGATCTCCTCTAAACAAGCACTATCCTGTGCCTGGGCTATCTCTTCAAGCACCGATGTTTTCAGCGCCGCTAATTCTTCAGACAATGACATGTCTTCCCCTTCTCTGAGAAACTCGAAAGAATTATACGTCCTCATACATTGGTTGGCGGCGCTTATTCAGCTTGAACTTGTGAGTGAGAGGACAAGTTGGGCGAAGACGAATAAGCTCCGCCTAGATAAATCGGTAGCTCACCGTGCGGAGACCCCAAGAATAGCAATCGCCATACCCGAACGCCTTGAACACGCCCGGCTGAAGATCGAGCACACGCGATCCGCCTCCCATGCCACCGCAGTCGTTCACCGTGGCATAGACGGTCATGCCGTTGTATTGGATCTCGACCGTGCGTCCGTAATAAGTCCAGTAATTCGGCATGGACATGGGAAGAGCAACGCCCATGGAATTATCATCGCAGATAGCACCTGTTGCCGTTTTGCCCGGGTTGGGCGTGTAGGGATCGGATGATCCGCCATATGCAGAAGCAATGCCGCGCAGCCAGCCGCCCTCATTGGAGGGTGCTTGTGGCTTCGGGTCGGGGATGACAGGCGTGGCATCAGAGACGACATCGTTGCGATCAGTCGTATCCGCTTCATCGTTCTGCTCGGGCGCAGGTTCCTCAACAGGCGCCGATTTCCAAATGAAGCTCTGGGCTTGTTGGCGAAGCTCTGCGAGCTCCTGCGAATCTTCTGCAACGGTTGCTGCCGCCTCTTCGACGACCTTCGTCGCCTCTTCGCGCTTCTGATTGAGTTCCTCGAGCTTCGCGTCCTGCTCATCCTTTTGTGTGGTGAGTTTGTCGGATGCTGTCGCGAACTGGTCTTTCAACTCTTTTTGCGACTCGATTTCCTTGGCATGATGGTCCATGATCTGCGACATATAGGTCATATTCCGATCGAGCTCGGAAAGACTGCTCGAACCGAGGATGGAGTCGATCAGCGTTGAGAGCGAAGAGCTTCGATACTCATAGACCGCTGTGTTCGAAAGTGAACTACGTCCCTCAAGCATCGCCTTCTGCGCTTCCAAGACGCTGGAAGCAAGCTCATCGATCTCGAGTTGCAGCTCGTCGATCTCGGAGGAAAGTGCATCGTATTCGCTTGAGATCTGAGCGAGTTTCGCCCGCGCTGCTTCAAGCGCATTCTGCGAGGCAGCAGCACTTGCCTCGGCATCAGCAAGCGATGTGTCGGCCAGAGCGACCTGAGGAGTGGTAAATGAGATACTGAAAACCGCCAAGGTAATAGCAAGTACCCAGGCAAGCAGTTGTTTTGGAAAGTTTCTAACAGCGGACAAGCGCTTTCTCCTTTTCAATGTATATGTGCGCACATCACAGCCTCTAGATACTACTCATGTAATGTTCCGCTAAATCTCAGGATATTTCAAGCGTCTTCGTAAAAATCATATGAGTGTGTGCATGGGCGATGGCATGCGCCTATGCACACAGATCAGCAGCACTCATGATAAAAGCTCCTCGGCATGGACGAGCGCGGCATCAGTCACGCTGCCTGAGAGCATGCGTGCGATTTCACGCGTGCGCGCCTCGCCAGCAACTTCCACGATCTCGGTATGGGCTTGCCCCTCATCTTCCCCTTTGCGCACAACATAGTGTTTCTGTGCCTTTGAAGCGATCTGCGCAAGGTGGGTCACCGCGATCACCTGATGCGTGGTCGCAAGCCCTGAGATCACCTCTGCGAGTGCACGTGCCGTAGCCCCGCCGACACCGGCATCGATCTCGTCGAAGACGAGCGTTTGCACATGGTCACGCTCCCCCATGACCACATGGAGCGCCAGCATGATTCGCGATAGCTCACCTCCCGAGGCAACCCGTGACAAACTGCGTGCTTGCATGTTCGCGGCAGGACGGAAGAGAAACTCGATGCGATCGGGGGAATTGCGGGTCCAAAGACTGCGCTCGGTGCGCTCAATGGCACACTCGATCTGTGCGCTGCCCATCTCTAAGCGTGCAAGCACCTCATTTACGGCTGCGCAAAACCGCGGAGCTGCCTCCCTACGCGCTTCGCTCAGCTCCTGCGCCGCAGCAACGAGTGATGACTCAGCAGCCTCGAGCGCATCCTGGGCGATCTTAAGCGACTCATCAGCGGTATCCACAAGCGTAAGCGTGCGCCGGGCTTCATCCTGCGCAGCAACGACGTCTTGGATGGTGGGACCGTATTTCCTCATGAGCCCCTGATACGCAGCAATGCGCTCCTGAGCGAATTCGAGCGCGGATACATCAAGATCGATCGCATCTCGATAGGCAAGCACATCGCGCGAAACATCCTCCACAAGATAACTTGCTTCCCGGAGCGTATTTGCAAAAGCGGTAAGTGATTCGTCGTAGCGCGACCCCTCATCGAGCGATGCGACTGCAGCGCTGAGCAGATCGACCGCGCCCTCCTCTTGGGAAAGCGCACAATAGGTTTCATTGGTAAGACGCGCGAGGCTCTCCGCGTTCTCCGATCGGTTGAGCGAACTTTTGAGCTCCTCGTAGTCCTCAACCGTCGGGTCAACGGGTTCAATCTGAGAAAGCACAAATGTCGCCTCATCGCGTTTCAAGTCCGATGATGCCTTGATATTCTGGATGCGGTCGAGCTCTTCCTGCGTTGCCTTGACCATGTCGAATGCCTGCATATACCGCTCAAGCACCGCTCCCGTGGTCTCGTACGACCACGCATCAAGCAGCGACCGTTGCATCAACGGCTTTACGAGCATCTGCTGATCATGCTGGGAGCACAGATCGATCGTAGGACCGATCACGCCCGCCAACTCGCCCACGCTCGCCATCTGCCCGTTCATGCGAATCCGTGAGCGCCCATCTGCAGAAAGACGCCGCTGCACAATGACTTCAACTGAGTCCTGCGCATCTGCCGCGTCCGCCGTATCGGTCCCGCTGCCGCTATCAGCATCCGTTTCGACCTCTTCGCCATCAAGCGCTGCCGCCTCTTTCTGGGTCAGGAAGAAACGACCTGATACCTGGGCTTCTTTCTGTCCATCGCGAACATAGCCAGCATCAGCGCGCAAGCCCATCAACAACTTGCATGACGTCAGAAGCGCCGTCTTGCCTGCACCGGTCTCACCGGTGATGACCGTGAACCCACAAGCGGGCTCGATGGAGCCGGTGCTGATCAGAGCGATATTGCTGATATTGATCTCGTCTATCATTTCCCACGCTTCCGACTTCCGAACTTCGATCCCTTGCGGGCGCTCTTCTTCAAGTCTTTCAAAACGTCTTCCTCGCTCGACCCGTCGAAGGCACTGCGCAGCGAAACAACCTCATCACGGATGCGCGCCGCTTCCTCGAAATCCATGTTGACCGAGGCTGCACGCATCTCATCCTCCATGGACATGATCATGCGCATCACCTCTTCACGGGAAAGCTGCGCGAGCTCCTTGTTGATCTCGGTTGCATCCTTGTCAGCCGCGTCTTCCGTGATCGATCCAATGATGTCATTGATCGCTTTGCGGATCGTTTCGGGCTTGATGCCATGCGCCTCATTGTATTCCATCTGCAGTGCGCGCCGCCGACGCGTCTCGTCGATCGCGCGCTTCATCGAATCGGTTTCGTGATCGGCGTACATGATGACCTGACCGGAAACATTACGTGCCGCGCGTCCGATCGTCTGGATGAGGGAGCGATGATTGCGCAAGAAACCCTCTTTGTCAGCGTCAAGGATGGCAACGAGGCTCACCTCCGGCAGATCCAAGCCCTCGCGCAGCAGATTGATGCCCACGAGCACGTCGAACTCACCCAAACGCAAATCGCGCAGAATGCTCACCCGCTCAAGCGAGGCGATATCGGAGTGCATGTAGCGCGCCCGCACCCCTTGATCGAGAAGATGCTCGGTCAAATCCTCCGCCATTTTTTTCGTGAGCGTTGTGATGAGCACGCGCTCGTCTTTCGCAGCGCGCTCTTTCGCCTCATCAATGATGTCGTCGATCTGCCCGATGTTCGAGCGCACAATCACTTCAGGATCCAGAAGTCCCGTAGGACGGATGATCTGGTCAACGAACGCCTGGCTGACCTTCTCTTCGTAATCGCCGGGCGTTGCTGAGACATAAATAAATTGTGGCACGCGGTCTTCGAATTCATCGAAGCGCAGCGGTCGGTTGTCAAGCGCCGAGGGAAGGCGGAACCCGTGCTCGGCGAGCGTGACCTTGCGCGAGCGGTCCCCCTCATGCATGCCGCGGATCTGGGGCACGGTCACGTGGCTCTCATCAATGATGCACAAAAAGTCCTTGGGGAAATAATCGATGAGCGTATAGGGCGGCTCACCGGGTTGGCGTCCATCGAGATGGCGCGAGTAGTTCTCGATACCGGAGCAGAATCCGAGCGTCTCAAGCATCTCGAGGTCGTAGTTTGTCCGCATCTCGAGCCGCTGGGCTTCGAGGAGCTTACCCTCAGAGTTGAATTCCTGAAGGCGCCCGGCAAGCTCATCGCGAATGGTTGAAAGCGCACGATCCATCTTCGGACGCGCCGTGACATAGTGGGATGCCGGCCAGATTGGAAGCGCTTCAAACGAGTTCAATACCTCGCCGGTCACATGATCGATCTCAGTGATGCCCTCGATCTCATCGCCCCAGAAATCTATCCTGATGGGGTTGTCCGCATACGGCGGGAATACATCGAGCGAATCTCCCCGCACCCGAAATGTCCCGCGCTTGAGCTCGTAATCATTGCGATCGTACTGTATATCGATGAGCCCATAGATGATGTCATCGCGCTCCTGCGGAATGTTCTTGTCAACAAAAACAGCCATGCCTGCATAATCCTGCGGTGAGCCGATACCGTAGATGCAGCTGACGGAAGCGACCACGATCACGTCCCTGCGCGAGAGCAGCGCGCTGGTGGCAGCATGGCGCAGCTTCTCCACCTCTTCGTTGATGGAGGCGTCTTTCTCTATAAAGGTATCGGAGGAAGGAACGTAGGCTTCCGGCTGGTAATAGTCGTAATAGCTGACGAAATAGACAACGGCGTTATCGGGAAACATCTCCTTGAGCTCGGCAGCAAGCTGAGCGGCAAGCGTTTTGTTCGGAGCCATCACGAGCGTTGGCTTTTGCACGCTCTCGATGACCTTCGCCATGGTGAAGGTTTTGCCCGAACCGGTCACGCCGAGCAGGGTTTGGTAGCGCAGTCCCTCTTCGACGCCCGCAGCGAGCTTTTCGATTGCAGCGGGCTGGTCTCCCGAGGGCTCATAGGGAGAAACGACTTTGAGCGGGTTATCGGCAAGGCGATGCTCAGGGAGCTTGCCCTCCATTTCCGCGCCTTCGATATTTCTCAAGTGCGATGACATCGAATCCTTTCAAAAAAACAACAAACCCGATGCTTGATCGATCGATCAGATGCACCGGGCGAAACGGTCATGTGCCTATCGGCTTTTATGAACTATACGTCCTCCACCAGGAATAAACCTTGTTATAGAGCTCATCCTTTGTTGAATTGTTATTGAAGACCACATCCGCCGCTTCAACGCGGTCAGCATCGGTGATCTGCTGGGCGATGCGGTTGCGCACATCCTGCTCATCAAATCCTGACGCTACCGCGCGCTCAATGCGCAGATCTGTAGGTGCAAGGATAGCAATGACCACATCAGCGGAATACGCAAGTGAGGTTTCCCGATTCTTGAACGCCGAGTACTCAACCACAACGGCATCAGCACCGGAGCGTTCGATGTCCTTGTAGATCTCGGTGTAGGACTCCTCGATGCGCGGCATGGTGATGCGATTGAGCTTTCGGGTTTCAGCGGGAGAAATGAAGGCTTTCGCGGCAAGCCTCGACCGGACGACCTCGCCGTCCTCGTCGAAGATGTCTTCCCCGAAAGCCTCCCCTAATTCTTCTTTGACGATCTCCCAACGAAGGATATCGTGTCCGACCTTATCAAGGTCGATAAGAGCAAGTCCCTGGTCGGTCAAAGCTTTGCTGGCGGTGGACTTTCCGGCGCCCATCCCCCCGATTATGAATAGCTTTTTCACCCGCTTGCTCCTCGTGATAGCGCTCAGCGGTTATTCTATTCCTCGGTTGCCGCAGCTGCGTCGGCTACCTCAGGCGCATCTGCCGCAGGAGCTTCCTCGGCAGGAGCTTCCGCAACATCCTCAACCTCAACAACCTCCGCCTGCACCGGAGCAGCCTCTTCAGCTTTTTGGCGAGCCGGCTTTTCCTCGGGCTGGACGGACTCATCGATATCGATCTCGAATCCAAGCTCCTCGGCAGCAGACTTCATGGACAGGCTGATGCGACGGCGATCAGGGTTGATCTCCATGACCTTCACCTTGACGTCATCGCCCTGCTTCACGACCTGCGCCGGCGTGTCGATATGGCGCGACGCCATCTCGGAGATGTGGACAAGACCCTCAACGGAATCACCCAGTTCGACGAAAGCACCGAAGGGAACGATCTTAGTGACCTTTCCATCAACGATGGTGCCAACGGGATAGTTCTCAACGAGTTTGATCCACGGATCCTCAGTGGTCTGCTTGAGACCGAGCGAGATGCGCTCACGGTTGAGATCGACATCGAGAACCTCGACCTCGACCTCGTCGCCCACCTTCACGACTTCGCTCGGATGGTTGACATGGTTCCAAGAAAGCTCGGAGATGTGGACAAGACCGTCAATGCCGCCCAGATCAACAAACGCGCCGAAGTCAACGATGCTTGAGACCTGACCCTTCAGGCGCATGCCCTTTGCAAGCTTCGAGAGGATCTCGTTGCGCTCCTGCTTGCGACCTTCTTCCAGAAGAACGCGGCGGGAAAGAACGACGTTGTTGCGATTGCGATCCATCTCGATGACGCGCGCTTCGATCTCCGTATTCAGATACATATCGAGATCCTTGACGCGGCGAAGGTCAACAAGCGATGCAGGCAAGAAGCCACGAAGACCGATGTCGAGGATGAGACCACCCTTGACAACTTCGATGACCTCGCCGGTCACAACTTCGCCCGCCTTGAACTTCTCTTCGACGCGGTTCCAAGCACGCTCGTACTCTGCACGCTTCTTCGAAAGGATCAGACGACCGTCCTTGTCTTCCTTTTGCAAAACGAGCGCCTCAATGTGGTCGCCCAAATTCACGATCTCCGAAGGATCGATGTCCTTGCGAATGGAGAGCTCGCGTGCCGGGATGACACCTTCGCTCTTGAACCCGATGTCAACGAGCACTTCGTCATGCTCGAGCTTGACGACGACGCCGTCAACGAGATCACCCTCGTCGAACTCGGTCAGCGTACCGTCGATCATAGCGTTCAGCTGATCATCGGTAAGGTCGGAGTATTCGATTACTGATGTGTTCTTAATCTCGGTCAAAATGGACCCCTTTCGAGATGCAGGGACCCTTTGCTCATGATGAATGATACTTACCATGTTCGTTTGCAAATGCGTCGACGAATTGTCTGTACAACCAACATGTCTCAAGGGCCAATAGTTTTTGTATCTACGATTTTTCGCAGACCGTGAAAGTATAGCATCAATGCTTGAGTCTACAACATGAATCTGAACGGAATTTTTCGATGGCTGAACAACATATACGCCAAGTCGATCGCCCGATTCGACACGCCCTAAGATTGACAGGAACGATTTGATTGATAGAATAAGTGAACCTGTCACAAACGACATGGTTTTGTACGAGCGTGGTCGCTTGGCTCAGCGGGAGAGCATCGCCTTCACACGGCGGGGGTCACTGGTTCAAATCCAGTAGCGACCACCATTTTTTTGTCCGTATATCACTCCCCAAAACAATTTGCGCAAGGAGGACATGGTGTCGAAAGTGATCTATACCCCACGTGGAGTCTGCTCGACCCGAATTGAGGTCGATACCGCAGACGGGATCATCAACGACGTCAGCTTCTGCGGTGGATGCGACGGCAACCTCAAAGCCATCTCGAAGTTGGTGCGCGGCATGAAAGTCGAAGATGTTATCGAAACGCTTGAGGGCAATACCTGCGGTCCGCGCTCAACGAGTTGCGCCGATCAGCTGACCCGCGCATTGCGCGAATCGATCGCCTAGCAATACTTTTATTAATAAGAGCAATCTCTCAGGTGGATGCGAGCGCGAAATTCATCTCGCCCGCCGTACCCGGGTCAAACCATGCGTGATGAGGGGCGCTTCTATCCAAAATAACGCTTGGGCATACACCCATAACGCACCGCTCCGCGCCGCCCTACCCTTCTCACACTCCGAAACTCGTTATGCGATCGCGTACCGCTCCAGATTCCTCGTGAGCTTCTCGACGAAATCTCGCTCGAGATCACTCAAATCATCTGCACTCGTTCCCTTGCGAACGATATACCCCAACACGAGCTCGACATCACACGCAAGCGGAACGGTCTTGAGCAAACTCCCATCCGAAATGCCCACAAGAATACCGCTCGTAACGGTATAGCCATTGAGCGCCACGATCAGCTCGGACAGCGACGCGCGGTCCGTACACGCGATGCTCTTCGCGTGCGGGATATCACCGAATGCCTCCTCATACAGATAATCAGCCGCATTGTCTCCCTGATAGAAATACACATACGGATACGGCGCCATATCATCAAGGGTAAGCTCGTCGGCTCCACAAAGCGGATGGCTCGCCGGCAGCGCAACGCGCGGTGCCGAATGCGCAAGTTCGCGAAACTCCAAACCCGCATCATCGAGAAGCTTATTGAGCGCGTCCTTTGTCCTGCTCGTTTCGAAGATAACGCCCAGATCGCTCATACCGCTTTTGACGTCCTCGATGACGCCTTCGGTCGTGCGATCGTACAGCTCATAATGGTACGCATCGCCGCCCTGCGCGAGGATCACCTGCGCGAACGTCTGCACTGCAAAGAGATAATGTTGACCCGATATCGAAAAAACGTCTCTCATTTCCTTCTCCTCAACTTAGGCGAAAAGCAACTCGTATACGCGCGGGGAGCGTTGACCTCACGGTAAACGCCGCGACCGCACAACCCGCTCCTATGATTTCGTGCGCTCGTCGATGAAGCGCGATGCCTTATGCTCGCTCGACGTTCCCAGCTTCCCGGCATCGTAGACGATCACGCGGGCGGGTCGCACACCGGTGTGGGTCTTGAGCGCGTTTTCAACACGTTTACTGACCGTATCGAAGGGCTCATCCGACCCTTGCGCGCGCTCAACCGACACCTCGTAGCGCGTGGTGAAATTCTCGTCATACACGCGGATCGAGTATTCACCCGTCAAACCCGACTCAGCACGGACGACGTATTCGACATCCGTGGGGAACACGTTGACAGCGCCCACGATGAACATCTCATCCTTGCGACCGGTGACATGGATGCGCGCGAGGGTACGACCGCATGAGCACGTATCCGTTGAAACGTATCCGATGTCCCCCGTCCTGAAACGGATCATCGGGCGCGCTTTTTTCATGAGCGTGGTATAGACGAGCTCGCCCATCTGTCCCAGCTCAAGCACTTCCCCGGTCTGCGGATCGACCGTCTCAACGAGGATCTGATCCTCAACAATGTGAAGTCCGTCCTTTGCCTCGCACATAGCTGCGCACGCGCCATAGATGTCAGATAAACCGAAGAAGTCGACCACCTTCGCGTCCCAGAGGTTCTCGATCGCTTCACGCGTCGAGGTGATCGAGCCGCCCGGCTCACCAGCAACAATGATCGTATGGATGTTGAAATCGGTCTTGGGGTCATACCCCTTCTCCTTCGCCTTCTCCCCGAGCGTCCACGCGTAGGAAGGCGAGGTCCAGATGACCGTCGGTTGGTACTGCTTGAGGACGAACAGCAACCGGTCGGACGGCACTGCGCCCACCCAGATTGCGAGCGCGCCTAACCGTTGCGCCCCTATGACATCGGGTCCCCCGACGTACAGTGCGAAGTTGAGCCCATGCACGTACCGGTCGTTCGGGCGCATGCCCGCCTGCCAGAACAGGCGCGCTTCCGTATCCTGCCACAGATCGAAATCCTCCTGCGTGAACGGGCTGACCGTGGGAACGCCGGTCGAACCGGAAGAGGTAGCCATGAAGACGACCTCCTCTTCAGGGACCGAACACATCTCACCGAAGAACGTTCCTACATGCTGCGTCTCGCGCTCGGTCTTCTTGTCGATGAAGGGGAACTTCTCGATGTCCTTGAGCGTCTTAATGTCGTCAGGCGACACACCCGCCTCATCGAAGCTCCGCTTGTAGTAGACGGTGTGGTCGTAGGCATACCTGACCATATCCTTCAAACGGTCAAGCTGCATCGCCTCGAGCTCTTCGCGCGGCATGCACTCGATCTCAGGATCGTAGTATTTTTGATCGTAGGGAATGTTCTTCTTCATAAAAACCGCTTCCTGCATGAATCCGTGTTGAACAGTATCTGATATGAAAGCATTGAATGCCGAGCGCGGCAAGCAAAAACCCGCTGTATTTTAACCATAGCGTGCTATCTGCAATTGCGATAGCACCTGATTGGGCGTCTATACGGCGAAAAGAAGACGCATTCAAGCAAAGGGACCTATCCTGTTCCTATCGTCTCACGCGATGTTTTCGGCGAAAGCGCAAACACGGACGGGTTTTATGCGCGCGAAGCCCTATAATCTTTTCGCGATGCTATTGCACGCAAGATGTGCGCAACGAAAGCTGAACTACTGCCAATCTCTCCGCTTCGAATCGATTTGATCGAAGCGCGCGATACACACCGAAGGGAAGGTCCCATGGCACACGAGGGTAAGAGCAACACCTTTTTGACCCAACAGAAGATGAGCGATGAGGTGAAAGCCGATCTGGCGAAGAACCCCGGCGCATACCGCATGCTCACCGGCGATCGTCCCACCGGACGCCTTCACCTCGGTCATTATTTTGGAACGATCATCGAGCGGGTGCGGCTGCAAAATGCCGGTGTCCACACCAATATCGTCATCGCGGATTATCAGGTCATCACCGATCGCGATACCACCGATAACATCGCAGACAACGTCAAGAACATGGTCATCGACTACCTTGCTTGCGGGATCGATCCCGAGAAAACGATGATCTTCACGCACTCCTGTGTGCCCCCGCTCAACCAGTTGATGCTCCCCTTCCTTTCACTCGTCACGGAAAGCGAACTCTTGCGCAACCCCACGGTAAAAGCGGAAAAAGACGCATCGGGACATCCCCTGACGGGACTTTTGCTGACCTATCCGGTTCACCAGGCATGCGACATCCTCTTCTGCAAGGGCAATATCGTGCCCGTCGGTAAAGACCAGCTGCCCCATATCGAACAGACCCGTCTTATCGCGCGGCGCTTCAACGAGCGCTATGCCCGCGTCTTTCCAGAACCGGTTGGGCTTCTGACCGATGCGGTCGAGATCCCCGGGCTCGATGGCAGAAAGATGTCGAAATCCTACGGAAACGCCATTTCACTTTCGGCAACCGAGGAAGAGACGGCGAAGCTGATCAAGAAGTCGAAAACGGATAGCGACCGCAATATCACCTTCGATCCTGAAACACGCCCCGGCGTGAGCGCCCTTTTGACAACGGCGGCGCTTACCACGGGCAGAGACGAGCGCGATATCGCCGAGGAGATCGGCGATGCGGGATCGGGTGCGCTCAAAGCGTATGTTACCGAAGCGGTCAATTCCTATCTGGCACCGATTCGCGAACGCAGGCGCGAACTTGAACGCGACCTTTCCACGATCGAGGATGTGCTGCATGATGGCAATGCACGCGCGAATGAGGTCGCACAGATGACCTTGAACGAGGTACGCGAAGCGATGGGAATGGTCTACTAACCGAGATAGTTCTCAGAAGGCTTCCGAAAAGCAGACGCCTGTCTCCGCCTCAGAAGCGTCGCCTGGCAGACAACGGGTTTTCTGAAAAAGACAGTGACCCTTTTCGCTATACCTTGTTCTCCAAATCCATCTGCATGAGATGGACGTTGTCGCGCATGTTCTTGGCTTCTTGGCGACTGATGCGATCCTGCTCATACATTTTCTGGATCTCCTCCAACTCGAGTTGGTAGGCAAGGCGCCGTACGGACTCGGTCTCATCAGCGATCTTGAAAGTGGTGGTCACACTGGGAATGGAGCGCCGAAGGGTTGCCAAGAGCGCCTCGTAGGAAACAAGCAGTGAACTCACGTCTTCCGTCGGTGCTTCATCGCTGCTGATCATGGCGCGCAGAATCTCAATGACGTATTGCGTCGTCTCGATCTGTAGCAGGCGCATCTCTTCCGAACGATCGCGCCGACGGCTGTTCGGAATGTTGTTGACGACCGCCTGGCGCAATCTCACGAGCGCAATTCTCGTAACTGCCGACATCTTCTTCAAACTGAATTTGTCATTGCGGTGCATCGTCAAACGCTTCATGCGCTCAATACGTCCGAGATAGTCATACCCGATGTCATGATCGACCAGGTTCTCGTCGATGAGCGACATGGTCTTCATCTCTTCCCACTCCAGCGCCTGGATGCGCAACTCGATGTTCGGATCGCTATCAATATCGATCATGTCCTTGGTTTCCGCAAGCCTGTTCTGATACGCCTTGATAACGACGCGTGTGGCTCCACGGCTTTTCTTCGTTTGCTGCGCTGCAAGCTGCTCGATCACGTTGCGGAGGATGTCGGCGAGGCATTCGTAATAGTTCTGACGCGCCTCGATCTCCGTCTGCTTGCGTTCTTTCTTCGGTGCAACGAGCGGCACGATGAAGGTAGCAATCAAAAGCGTGCACAAAATCACACCGCAGCCAAGGAAAATGACCAGGTCACGTTCTGGGAAACGTACTCCCGTGCTCAAAAATGCCGGAATGGTGAATAAGATCGAAAGGGTGATGGTACCCTTCGCCCCGCAAAGCGTCACGATCAAAGCATCGCGCAGATTCGCTTTCGTGAATGTTTTCTCATCCGAAAAGCGCGCATGCACGTACTCCATGGCAGTACACCAGATGAATCTGACCGCCATGAGCACAAATGTAATAAGTAGCACAAGCATGATCAGCGAGATGTTGCTCATGGTCGTGTCTTCCCAGGTGTAATACATCGCCGTGGGGATCTGCGTTCCCAATAGTACAAACACGATGCCATTGAGCGCGAAGGAAATAACCTGCCAGACGCTCGATGAAACGATGTTCATGTGCGCGATCGAAGGGGAGATAGTGCGCGGCGCGATCACATTCACGAGTCCCGCGACCACCACGGCAATGATGCCGCTGACATGCAAAGCGCTCGCGGTGAGATAGACGAGGAAGGGGATGCAAATCTCATAGAGCACATGAAAGCGCGTGCTTTCGATACCCAGATCGCGCACTTTCCTCAAGATCAAGTTGGCGACATAGCCGAGAGCGAAGCCGAAGATGAGACCACCGATGAATTCGATAAGAAAATCAGCACTGGCGTCAATAAGGGAGAAGGCACCCGTGGTCGCAGCGGCTAAAGCGAACTGAAACGAAACGATGCCCGATGCGTCGTTGAGCAACAACTCACCTTTGAGAATGCTCCAACTGCGCTCAGGAATGCTCACCTGCTTGGAGAGTGAGGTGACCGCAACAGCGTCAGTGGGACCAAGTGCTGCGCCGAGCGCGAAGGCGGACGCGAGGGCGATTGAGGGAATGAGCGCATGTACGGTATAACCGATAATGAGCGTGGTTACCACAACAAGCCCAATGGCGAGGGACAAAATCGGTTTCTTGTCACGCCAGAGCTGCCCCTTATCAGCGTTTTTCGCCTCGATATAGAGAAGGGGGGCGATGAAAAGAACCAGAAACAGCGACGGCTCAAGCTCGATCCTGATAGTGCCTTTCGAGAAAAGTGCGATGACCACGCCCATGGCAATCTGGATCAGGGGAAGCGAAACACGGGGAATGACTTGATCGATAACCGCCGAGATTAAAACGGCGATGGTAAGCAGCAAGACCAATGTGAGCATTTCCATATGTGCCCCCTATCCTGCTGCGTTTGTATTCGATGACAACAACAACGATAACATAGTGTTGCAACCAGACCAACCATGACAATGCATCGTGATAGCGCATGCCCAAAGAATAGGGAATGGTGGGCCCAGCAGGATTCGAACCTGCAACCAAAGGATTATGAGTCCTCTGCT
>CAZFGW010000011.1:0-60505 GCA_964518575.1 uncultured Eggerthellaceae bacterium | reverse complement strand
TTCGGAGGCTTCCTGACTGACATCTCGATGGGCATATTGTCTACATCTATACCCAGTCACGAACCCCATCGAATCCTTAATCGTCACGCATGGTTCAGCCCCTACGTCTATATCCACAGACGCCCGTAGTTGATAGCGTGAATGTGACAATGAGCCTGACACTTTGTCACTGGATCATTGTCTCTCGTTGAATGAGTTGTTATGGGCTATAATGTCGATGCTGAATTGCGGGCGTGATTCAATGGTAGAATTTCAGCTTCCCAAGCTGACCACGCGGGTTCGATTCCCGTCGCCCGCTCCATTCTTATTTAATTCCCAACAACAATAATGAATATGCGCAGGGCGTGCTGCATAGAATCGAACCCGTGAGACGGCTAAAATGTCCAGTGGACATTTTAGGGCCGAGCGCTGCGACAGCAGCGGGTGCGAGGTCTCCAAAATCCTAGCGAAGCGGATTCTGTCGATTCCCGTCGCCCGCTCCATTCTTATTAGTCTTCTTATTACAATGAAACTCATGGACTATGCATATTGCATAGAATCGAACCCGTGAGACGGCTGAAATGTCCAGTCGTGAGCTGCAATATTGTGCGAGTCGTCGCAAAGCGGGCGAGATGAATCTCGCCCCAACGTCTATACCCAATCATTATTCCCGTTGTGATAATTCTGGTCATGAAGCGGACGAGGCAATCCGCAGCATGTCTTGCTCGTGCGTCAAAAACCCTTCGCGTTCGAGATCGGACACGATGGCATCGAAAAACGCTCGATCGACGGCGGGACGACCCGCAGACAGCTCGCTCTCATCAAGCAACCGACGGGCATCCTCAATCGAAATCCCTGCTGGCATCTGCAGAACAATGCGCACGAGCGCAGCGCGTTTCTGCCTTCGCGATCCCGTAAATTTCGATTGACGGGCGTAGGTTGTGCTCGCCCTCGTAGGATTTTCGCCCGCACGCTTGAGCGCCGCACCATAATCGAGAAGCGCATAATTCCACCCGCGCGGATCGAGCGTGTCAGCAACATCGGCGACATACGGAATCAGATCGGCGTCAGGTACGCTCATCTCGTCGGGAAACAGCTCATGCAAGAACACCGCGCGCACGTTCGTTTCCACATAGACCGCCGGCTTCTCATAGGCAAACGCCATGACACCGGCAGCCGTTGCCGGACCTATTCCCGGCAATGCGATGAGCTCCTCAAACGTAGCGGGCAGTTCCATGGATCCAGAAGCACAAACCTGCTCGGCAGCTCGTTTGAGCGAGAGCGCACGCCGGTTATATCCCAAACCCTGCCAGAGCGTGAGCACCTGCGCAACTTCGCCATGCGCGAGAGACTCAAGCGTGGGAAACGTTTCCAGAAAGCGCGCCCAATAGCGCTCGACCCGCGCTACCTGAGTCTGCTGAAGCATGACCTCAGAAACGAGCACCGCATACGCATCGTCAAGATTGCGCCACGGAAGATCGCGGTAGTGCTCCGCGCCCTCCTCCCACACCCGCGCAACAAATTGCGCGCGGTCAAGCGTGCCGCGCGGCCACAGATCCTCATTGCGCTGTACGCGATACGTATCCTTCGCCATAGTCCTCTGCGTGATCGGGTTGGTCGGGGTATGCCGCAGGCTGCGCGCCTCATATTCGCACGAACAACCGCAGCCATGATGCAATCATCATTGTAGGGCATGGTGAAGAGCAGTCGCATTGAATGCAAGCTATTTGGTTGCGCCTCCACAAAGAAGCGCAAAGTCTACGCCTCGACGGGAAGCCTCTTCGCTGTCCAGTCGTTCATGCTTCCCGAATAGAGCTCGATATGGGAGAAGCCCTCTTTCGCAAGCGTCTGCGCAGCGAGGTTCGCATGATATCCGGTCTGACAGTAGAGAACGACGTCGTCATCAGGCTTGATGCCAGCAGCCTCAACCGCTGAAACCATGTCGGCGTCGGAAATCATCGAACCATCTGCGGGAACGACGAGCGGAATGTTCTTCGCACCCGGAATGTGCCCAGCGTCATACATGGAAGCGGGACGAACGTCAACGAGCGGAATATGATGCGCACGATCCTGCTCAACGCAGGCGCTATCGATAGTCGTGATGGGAGATGTGGCGGTTGTCATGATTGAGTTCCTTTCGAACGGTGCAGTGTGTATGCAGCGGGGATAGTTCGAATCCAACTCTACGGCGAAGCGACGCGCGCTTGCGCAGGGATTGTAAGACGTCATGGCGAAGATTGCGACCCGTAACGGTTTTGGCACCGGTGAACCTTGCGTAACTAGAAATGGTTCAAATACGAAAAATAACTGGGTATAGATGTGGGGGCGAGATTCATCTCGCCCGTCAACGTTGCATTGTCGGGGTTGCTGCGCCCGAGATCACCGTCGCCTCACGCCCGCAATGGTACGTCGTTGGGGATGATGCGGCTTGAAATCACCGCCGCCTCACCACATCGCGCCCGCTCCAAAACCTAACGCCGCATATTGCCAAACAAACCGCGCATGATCTGCCGACCCGCTTCGCGACCCATTTGCCCGATGATGGACGTAACCGCGTCCATCGTTTTCGCCTGCTGACGCTCGGCGGCTTTCGCCTGACGTTCCGCCTCTTTGGCTGCCGCCTTCGCCTGGCGCTCTGCCTCTTTCGCAGCCGCCTTCTCGGCAGCCGCTGCCTTTTTCTGCTCCTCTTTCGCGAGCTCGGCTTGTCGCTTCTCTTCCTCAGCTGCCGCCAACGCTGCTGCTTGCGCCGCCTCATCTTCCGCGCGCTTCGCATCGATCATCTCGAACGCACTTTCGCGATCGACCGCCGTGCCATACTTGTCCATGAGCGCTGCCTGCCCCGCGATCACCGCATCCATCGTTGCTGGCTCTGCGGCACCCATGGAACACGAGGGCGCGAGCACCATTGCCCGTTCAACAACAGAGGGGCTGCCATCCTCGGCAAGGAAAGACACGAGCGCCTCCCCTGTGCCGAGCTCCTGCAGCGCTGCTTCCGAATCGAACGACGGATTCGCCCGAAATGCCTTGGCTGCCGCCTTGACCGCCTTCTGCTCCGCCGGGGTATACGCACGCAATCCATGCTGAATGCGATTGGACAGCTGCGCGAGCACCTCATCAGGAATATCGGACGGCGACTGCGTGATGAAATAAATACCCACGCCCTTGGACCGGATGAGCTTCACCATTTGGACGATCCGATCCGTGAGTGCTTTCGGCATATCGTCGAATAGCAGATGCGCCTCGTCGAAGAAGAAGACAAACTTGGGCTTGTCGGCGTCGCCCACCTCGGGCAGCGTCTCGTAGAGCTCACTCATCATCCAAAGCAAGAACATCGCATAGATCTGCGGGTACTGCATCAGTTTCTGTGCCGCCAGAATGTTCACATACCCCTCGCCCGCATCCGTGCAGGCGAACCAATCCGTAAGTTCGAGCGCGGGCTCTCCGAAGAACTCGTTGCCGCCCTGATCCTCAATGGCAAGCAGTTCGCGAAGCAGCGCGCCCGTCGACTGCGACGAAATCCGCCCGTACGTATCCTCAAGCTCCTTCGCATGGTCGCTGAGGTAATTGAGCATCGCACGCAAATCCTTCAGATCGATAAGCAGCATGCCCGTATCATCCGCAACGCGGAACGCAATGTTCAAAACGCCCTCCTGCGCCTCGGTCAAACCGAGCAAGCGCGCGAGCATCTGCGGACCCATATCGGAAATGGTGATGCGAATGGGAATGCCCGCGTCCCCCGTCATCGACCACAGACGAACGGGACAAGCGCTCGGCTCCCACGCCGTTGCCCCGAGCTTCTCCAGACGCGCCCGCAGCTTCTCGTCGCCGGGCGAAAGCTCCGCCATACCGGTAACATCGCCTTTGACATCCGCCATGAACACCGGAACGCCCGCCTTCGAGAATCCCTCTGCAACGGTTTTCAGCGTCACGGTCTTCCCGGTGCCGGACGCGCCCGCAATGAGCCCGTGGCGGTTCGCCTGGTTCAAAAGCAGATAACACGGGTTCTCGCCCTGGGCAACCCAAATCTTCTCACCCTGGATCATGGCAGCATCCTTACTCGCGGGCGACGGCGCACGACCGCCACCATCGAAACGACTCCATGATCTCATTGTGCATAGATTGGCGGCGAAGGCGGCATTTTGCCATCATATTGTTTATCGAAAACGAACACAGGCGTGAGCGGATAACGTGGAAAGTTTTGGCGAAGGCAAGCGCGAACGGGAAGATCCTCCGGAGGTTTATAGCGAAGGTGAGCAACGAGGGCTTCCGTGTGCCTCACGCCCCGCACGCCCCGCATCCCACGTCTCGCGCCCCACGCCTCTCTCAATCGCCGAACTGCATGCGGTAGTACCGCGCGTACGTGCCCCCGCGCGCCAGAAGCTCGTCGTGCGTGCCCTGTTCGACAACATGTCCGTCCTCAACAACGGCGATCAATCGCGCATTGCGAATGGTCGAAAGCCGGTGCGCGATCATCATCGTTGTACGCCCCTGCGCCAGCGCCTCGAGCGACTGCTGAACAGCTCGCTCGCTCTCATTGTCCAGAGCGCTTGTTGCCTCATCAAGAATGAGAATGCTCGGGTCGCGCAGGAACACGCGTGCAATGGCAACGCGCTGCTTCTGCCCGCCGGAAAGCCGCGCGCCGCGCTCCCCCACGAGCGTGTCGTACCCGTCGGGAAGGCTCATGATGAACGTGTGGATATTGGCTTTCTTGGCAGCGTCGATGATTTCCTCCTCGGTGGCATCCGCCCGCCCGTACGCGATATTCTCGCGCACGGTTCCGCCGAACAGATACACGTCTTGCTGCACGATTCCGATGGAGGCACGCAGCGATTCAACAGTGACGTCGCGAATGTCGATACCGTCGATTTCGATCGCGCCACCGTCAACATCATAGAAGCGAGGAAGGAGCGAACAGGTCGTGGTCTTGCCGCCGCCCGACGGACCGACAAGCGCAACGGAACAACCGGCGGGAACATGCAGGTTGAATCCGTCGAGGACCGGATGCTTCTTGTCGTAGGAGAAACGCACGTCGCGATAGCGAAGGTCGCCCTTGATCAGGCTGCGGTCGCACGATGCACGTTCGCCATCCGCGCCCGTTGCACCTGCGGAAGCTGCCGTATCGCCAGCACCCCCGGAACCCGCAGCACCCGAAGCGCCCCCGGAACCCGCAGCGCACGCAGCACCCGAAGCACGTTCGCCATCGTTCGCTGCAGCGCCAGTGCTACCTGCTCCTTCTTCGCACGGCACATCCGCCATACCCGCACGCTCCGCTTCCGCGCGCGTCAGCGTAACCGCCCCAGGACGATTCGCGACATCCGGTCGTTCCGCAAGCACCTCCATGAACCGCCGAAAGCCCGCGTACCCCTTCTGAATGGTCTCCGTGAAATTGATCAGCTGCTCGACCGGCGAAATGAAAATGCCGATATAGAGCGCATACATGGCAAGATCCGTAACGCCGAGCGTGCCCTCGGCTACGAAAAAGCCGCCGCCCACGATGGTGATCGTGTAGAGCACGCCCAAGAACAGCGAGTTGATGGCATGGAAGGCGCCGAGGAATCGATACGACCGGTTCTTCGTGCTGAGAAACGCCTCGTTCGCGCCGCGGAACTTCTCGCGCTCCGCCGCCTCGCCCCCAAACGATTTCACGACGCGGATCCCGCCGAGCGAATCCTGCACCGTGGCATTGATTCCCGCCATACGCTCGCGGTTTTCGCGAAACACGGCGCGCCGCCGGTAGTTGATGACGAAGGAGAACGCCGCCATGATAAGCGTTGTCACGAGCATGATGGCAGTCAGCGGCACGTTGATCATGAACAACAACACAAACGAACCCGCGATCTTCAGAAAGCAGATGAACAGATTCTCAGGTCCGTGGTGGGCGAGTTCGGAAATGTCGAACAGATCCGTCGTGATCTTCGACATCATCGTGCCCGTATTGTGCTGGTCGTAGTAACTGAACGTTAGGCGCTGGTACTGCTCGAACAAATCACGCCGCATGTCCGCCTCCATGCGCGCACCCATAATGTGACCCCAACACGTGATGAACCACTGGCAAAACGTGCGCACGGCATACAGCACCAAGAACAGAAGCAAAATCGCGCCGAGCGACGCCACGATCACGGAGGCCGGTTCAAGGAAGAATTCTTTCGTGAAGAAGTTCAGGAACTGGGGGAATGCAAGGTCGACCGCCGCTAGGATCACAGCGCAGAAAAGGTCGAAGAATAGCAGAACACGATACGGCTTATAGTAGCTGATGAAACGCCTGATCACCTGCCACGCCGAAACCTCCGCGTGGGTTTCCGTTGATGTGTCATAGACCGCAGCCATGGATGTTCTTGTTCACCGCCTTTGCATGTTTGTCCCGTTCGTGTGCGTTGACCTGCGCACACCCGCACACGCTCGCGCTCGCGTTCGCGCGCTACCCTTCGTAATCGGAATCGTTGACGATATTGAAATCATAGCGCGGAAAACGCTTCTTCATCTTGTTCGCGACCTCATCGGTGAGCTTATCGGCGTCACATTTGAAATCAAGGACGATGTCGAAGTAAATCGTGTGGGACGAATCATCAATGTACAGTCCGTGGAACCCAAGGATCTTCGGATCGTCCTTGACAACATCGTCCAGGTACGCGCGCACTTTCGCATACTCTCCCGACGTTTTCTCGTTGACCGCATAGATTCCGATGGTCATGAGCACGTGGTGTTTCTGGAACAACTCCTCGGTGATCCGCCGCGTAAGCTCGTGAATCTGGCGCGCCGTCATATCCTCATCCACCTCGATGCGCACCGACCCGATGATCTCATTCGGTCCGAAGTTGTCCAGGAACATGTCGTGAACGCCGTGCACGTTGGGATAGGACTTGATTGTGCTTTCAATGTTATCGACAAGCTCCTTGTCTTCGGGCGTGCCCAAAAGCGGACTGACTGCGTCGCGCAGGACATCAATGCCCGCCTTGCAAACAACGAGCGAAATGATCACGCCGACGATGCCGTCAATGTTCACGTTCCAGATGATCTGGGCGAATGCGACGACGAGCGTTCCGGCGGACAGAACGGCGTCATAATCGGAGTCGATGCCCGAAGCAATGAGCGCTTCCGAAGACGTCTTCTTCCCTGCGTGACGGAAGTAGAGCCCAATGAATATCTTCGCGATGATAGCCACCACGATAACCGTGATGGTGATGATGGTGTATTCGGTGTGCTCGGGGTGCATGATCTTGAGCACCGATTCGCGCAACGACACAAGACCCGCTGCCAGAATAATGGCGGCAATGATCACGGATGTCAGATACTCGATGCGCCCGTAGCCGAAAGGATGCCGCTTATCCGCGCGTTTGCCCGCAACCTTGGTGCCAATAATAGTGACGATGGACGACAGCGCGTCGGTAGCATTGTTCACCGCATCAAGAATGATGGCAATGGAGTTAGCGGCGAAACCCACGATGAGCTTGAACACGACCAGTGTCATGTTCCCGAAAATGCCAACGATGCTGGCTTTGATGATCTCTCGCTCGCGATTGAACACCGTGCTCCTTCCTTTTCTTTGCTGGTCCACCTGCCGTCACCTGACTGGTCCGCCTGACGCAGCCATGCGCTCGTGTTGCCACGCATACGGACACGCTCAGGACGGTACGCACTCATGCCCACACACCCGGACACACGCCCGCACCCACACTCGGACACGCACCCGCACTATCCTTCTGAAACAAGGATAGTGCGAACCGTTCGCGAAAATGCGCACGCCGCGCCGCTGTTCATATTCCGTCAGACACGAGCAAGGAACGCGTCATGCAGAAACCGTGGAAAAAACGGCAGCAGGGTGCAATCTGTTAGAATTGGCGCGAAAAACAAAGAGGGCGCGTATGGCACAGATTGAAAAAACCACCGCTCACACGAGCGACACAGAAAGCGCGTACATGCGCATCGGCATCGACGCGGGCTCGAAAACGATCAAGCTGGTGCTCCTCGATCCCGACGGCAAAGTCGTGCACACTATATATAAGCGTCATCGCTCGAACATCCGCGAAACCATCCGCGAGGCAATCCACGAAACGCTCTGGCTCAAAGGGGACATGGAGGCGAAGATTGCCGTGACCGGATCCGCCGGCATCAGCGTGTCGAAACTGCTCGGCATTCCGTTCGTCCAAGAGGTGGTTGCCACCACGGAGGCGGTCAAGGAAAAGTACCCTGACGCGGATGCCATCATCGAGCTGGGTGGCGAAGACGCGAAGGTGGCATACCTCACCGGTGGCGTCGAGCAGCGCATGAACGCCACGTGCGCCGGCGGTACCGGCGGGTTCATCGACACGATCGCCTTTATGCTGGGCGTGCGAACCAACCAGATCAACACCCTCGCAATGGGCGCAAAACGCATTTACCCCATCGCAAGCCGCTGCGCCGTATTCGCGCAAACCGACGTCCGCCCGCTGCTGAATCAGGGTGCTTCGAAATCGGATATCGCCGCTTCGGCGCTCGACGCGGTGGTGCGGCAAACGCTCGGCGGACTTGCCTGCGGGCGCCCCATTCGCGGAACAGTCGTGTTCCTGGGCGGTCCGCTCGAATACATCCCGGCGCTCACGGAGAACTTCCGTCAGGCGCTGAACCTGGATCGCAAGCACGCGATCAAGCCGCGGGACGCGCACCTGTTCACGGCAACAGGTGCCGCCATCCTCACCGATTCGCCGACGACCAGCAAAGCCAATGGCGGCAAGACGGTCTTTCGGCTGAGCGAACTGGAGGCGAAGCTCGACGACCCGTCCACCGATCTTGACCCGAGCGGACTGGCGCGTCTGGCTCCCCTGTTCACGAGCGAGGAAGAGCTCGAGGAATTCCGGCAGCGCCACGCCATCGAGTCATTCCCCGTGAAGCGCATGTTCGACGCGGAAGGACCCCTATTCCTGGGATTTGACTGCGGCTCGACCACCGTGAAGATGGCGCTCATCGACGAAGAAGGAACACTCGTCTACAACGACTACCAGCCCAGCCGCGGTGATACCATCGAAACCATTCGCGGCATGCTCGCATCGATGTATGTCGAGCTGCCGACCTCGGTGGCTGCGGGCAAACGCCTTCCCTATATCGCGCACGCCACGGCAACGGGGTATGGCGAAGAGATGCTCATGCAGGGATTCGGCATCGATTCGGGCGTGGTGGAAACGACCGCGCACGTCCGCGCGGCGCGCGAGGTCTGCCCCGACGCCACGTTCGTACTGGATATCGGCGGACAGGACATGAAAGCGCTCTGGCTCAATGGCGGTCACATCAGCGACGCGGTTCTGAACGAAGCCTGTTCCAGCGGATGCGGCGCCTTCGTCGACGGAACGGCGCACAGCCTCAAGTCGAATGCGTACACGTTCGCGCAGGCGGCACTGCGTTCGGAAGCGCCCGTTGATCTGGGCACAAAATGCACCGTGTTCATGTCTTCGCGCGTGAAGCATGCACAAAAAGCTGGCGCATCACTCGAGGACATCGCAGCAGGCGTCGCCTACTCGGTCGTCCACAACGCGCTCTACCGCATCATCGGGCAGGACCGCATCAAGTCCATTGGCACGAAGGCGGTCGTGCAAGGCGGCTCGTTCATGTCGGACGCCATCCTGCGCGCCTTCGAACTTTCCTGCGGGATTGAGGTCTATCGCCCCGACCGTGCGGCGCTCATGGGCGCCATCGGCTGTGCGCTCATCGCACGCGACCGCGCTACCCGCAAAGGGCTGGATGCCCGAAGCGCGCTCATCACGCGTGAGCAACTGAAACAGATGAACCCCGTTCGCCGCACCACGCATTGCACAGGCTGCACGAACTCATGCCTGCTCTCCATCCTCGATTTCGAAAACGGGCGCAAACTCGTGACGGGAAACCGCTGCGATCAAGGGCTGCTTCCCGAAAACCAGGGAACGCCCGACGAGGACGTCGATATCGAATGGTTGCGCTCCCGCGCGAAAAAGCCACTTCCGAACCTGATCGCCCTCGAGCAACGATTGCTGGCGAAAGTGCGGGCAACGCCGAAGGAATTGAAGCGCAACCAGGTGACCGTCGGCGTCATGAACGCGCTCGAAGCATACAAATTCTCCCCGTTCTGGACAACATTCTTGGCTGAGCTCGGCTTCACCGTCGCCCTTCCCCGTGAGGAAATTGCGGCGAATGTGACGGCGAAGGCGTGGGAGACCATCCCGGCGGAAAGCGTTTGCTTCCCCGCGAAACTCACGCACGCGAAGGCGTTCGACCTGCACGATCAGGGCGTTGACGCCATCTTCTACGCGAGCGAGGTACGCGGCAATCACTGCGCTGTCGCATGCGAGTATCCCTTCGCGCTGAATGACAGCGTCGCGTTTCTGCGCGAACAGGAGGTGCGCCTCGTAACGCCGATGCTGGAGTCGTACCGCCCGTACAAGATCGCGCATGACGAGGACGCCATTGAGGCGCTCTTTTCCGCGCTTGCCCCACTTGCCGAGGAGGCTGACGAGCCGCTGACGCGGGAGGAGATCGCCGTTGCTCTGACGGCGGCACTTGGCGAGCAGGACGCATTCGACCAGAAGCTGCAACGCGCCACGGAAAACGCGCTCGCACTCTTGAGCGACGACCCGAAAAAACACGCCATCATCCTGGCGGGCAGACCGTACCACGTCGATCCACTCGTGATGCACGGGATCGACAACATGCTGAGCGATCTCGGATTTATCGTGCTCGGCATGAGCGGGCTCGAGCCGGATTTCAAGAAGGTGGCGAAGCGGGACGATGCGCTTGAGTGGAAGCCGGCGAAGCACCTGATGAAAGCCGTCAACTACGTGATTGAGCATCCGCAGGTTGACCTCGTGTGTCTCCAATCGTTCGGATGCGGCTACGACGCGATGACGCTTGAGGAAGTGCGGAGTGCGCTCGAAGCGCACGGACGCGCGTACACCGCCTTGAAGATCGATGAGATGGTTGAGACAGCGCACATCAAGATACGCCTGCGTACCTTGGCGGAGTCGATCGAGGGCATGCGCGACGCACTCGGCAAAGCAAATGAGGTGCGCGAAACAAGTGAAACGCTCCCGTGTGAAAGCGCGTCCCCAACCGGCGCGGTCGTGAACATTCTTGAGGAACCGCTGGACGATGACGACCTGGCAGCGGTCCGTGCATTCACAGCGAAGGACGTGTGTTTCACGACAAACATTGTGGCTGCGCGGGTCATTCGCATGCTCAAAGAGAATCCAAACCTTGATACGTTCGTCATTCCGAACCCGTGTGAGAAGTGTTTGAACGAAGCGATCCCGCGCATTGTCGAGCGCGCGACTGGCATCGTCCCCACCTATATTTGGAAGGATTCTGTCGAAAATGGGTGCGCGCACCCGTTGGCGAATTGTAACGGCGTATATGCCATCGAAAGCCTTCCGCAGGGGCAGTCGCTGATATGCCGTGCCGACGATGAGTGCCCTGAGGAGAATCCGCGCCCGCGCATCGGCGTGATCGGAAATGCGCTCATGACGTTCGATCCGTATATGAACGACAACATCGTGGATATGATCACGCGGTTGGGATGCGACGTGGTGCTGCCGAACGAGGATGCGTTGTATGTCGATGATGTTTCGTATGTCGATCAGTTGCAAGCATTTGCCGACGCCAACGTGGTCCATGTGATTTATCTGCAGAGTTTCGGGTGCGTGAAGGGGCATGTGCAAGCGCGGGGCGAGCATTACAAGTTCGCCGAGATGTTTCCCGCCATGCCCATCAGCGTGATTGATTACGATCCGGAAGCGTCCGCGTTGAATCGCGAAAACCGCATTCGTTTGATCGTGGAAAGCGTTTTGCGCGACCATTCGGAATAACCATTCGCGCCCCATTCGCCATCCGTGCCGCGAACACCTACCCGATCTGCAAATTGCTCTCGGGCACAGTGGGAACCTCATCGCGATCGCGCGGCACCACAACATGCCCGCTCAACCGCTCGATCAACGACGCGACTGTATCCACAAACACATACTCCGCGAGCGACTCCTGCTCGATGAACCCGCTTTGCTCCATGCGCGCGAACAACTGCGCGAGCCCCTCATAAAACCCATCCGTGTTCAGGAAATAACACGGTCCGTGCTCCAAATGCAACCGCAACCGCGACAAAATCTCCGCAATCTCCTCGAGCGTCCCAACACCGCCGGGCAACGCGACGAACACATCGGCGAGCTCGATCATCTTCGCCTTCCGCTCCGACATCGTGTCAACAACGATGAGCTCGGTCAGCTCGTGCTGTTCGACGCCAGCGCGAATGAAAAACTCCGGCTCGACCCCGATGGCGCTTCCGCCCGCCGCGAGCACCGCGCGCGACACCGCACCCATGAGCCCGATCGAACTCCCGCCGTACACGAGCGTATTTCCGCTGCTGCCGATCCACGTACCCAACGCGGTTGCCGCCTCGAGATACCGGGGGTCCGCCTGGGGACTCGACCCGCAATACACCGCGATATTCATACTGTCATCCTTCGCTTTCGCCCTCATGCGCCGCTGCCTTCGCGCCTAACCAGACACACTAATCCGTCACAGCGGCTACCGCACTCAACCAAGCGCTACCGACGCAGTCGCGCACAGGCACCAACCGCCTATCATCTTCCGAACATAGTAATACTGTAACGTTGTGTGTTCCGTTGCGTTGCAGGTTCCTTCCGCGAAAAGAACCGTCAGAGATCTGTGCTAGCCTGCACGAGTATGCACCACAAGCAAGCAACTCAGAACAAGGAGGCGAACCTACATGCGTAAGCAGGCAACGGTCATCGGCTTCGCGCTGTTCGCCATGTTCTTTGGTGCAGGCAATCTGATCTTCCCGCCATACTTGGGTATGGAGAGCGGAACCCTGTGGCCGCTCGGCGTCCTCTTCTTCATCCTGATCGACGTCGTCATCGCATGCTTGGGCATTTACGCGCTGAACGCGGCGGGCGGCGGCGAGGTCTCGTTCGAGCGCGCCATCGGAAAAATCCCGGCCATCCTCCTGAACTCCGCTGCCATCCTGTGCACGGGCGTGTTCATCGCCATGCCGCGCACCGCGGCGACCACCTACGAAATGTCGGTGGTACCCACCTTAGGCAGCGACGTGAGTGCGTTTTGGTTCTCCCTCGTCTACTTCGCGCTCGTACTGGTACTCGTCATCCGCGAGTCCCGCGTGGTGGACATCATCGGCAAAATCCTGACACCGCTTCTGGTCATTGGTGTGGGCATCCTTATCATCGCGGGTTTGGTGAACCCCTTCGGCGTGATCGGTCCGCCGCTCACAGAGCATGTCGTTCAGAAGGGAATCAACGCGGGCTACCAGGCGATGGACGTCATCTGCGTGATCGGCTATTCCATCATCCTGAAAGACACGCTGCTCTCCCACAAGATCACCGATCGGAAGAAGGGTCTGAGCATCCTGCTGTTCGCAAGCGTACTGTCCGGCGTCATGCTCACGCTCATCTACGGTGGACTGGCGTATCTCGGCGCGATGACGGGCATGTCGTTCGGTCCTGAGCTAAACCAAGCGGAGCTGATCGTGCAGATCACTGACACTCTGATGGGCGATGTCGGCGTGGGCATCCTGGGCGTCGTGGTATTCCTTGCCTGCCTCTCAACCGCCATCGGTCTGATCAGCGCCGCGGCGGCTTACTTCGAACACATCACGAACGGGAAGCTAACGTATCGGACCTGCGTCATCATCTGCGTCATCGCGGGCATCGTCATCTGCAACATCGGACTCGACGCCATCATCGCGCTCGCATCCCCCGTCCTGTCTCTCATTTGCCCGCCGTTCATGATCACCATCATCCTGCTCCTCTTCCGCAACCGCATTGCGTCGAAGCGAACATACCAGTACGCAGCACTCGGGGCATTCGCCGCCAGCATCTTCATTACGCTCCAATCCACCTTCGGTATCCTGCCCGTGGTCGAACTGCTGCCCCTGTATGACTACGGTTTCGCATGGCTTCCTTTCGCCGTGCTGGGAATGGTAATCGCATACGTCGTCAACGCAACCCGAGGTCCGCAGAAACGCTTCGTATATACTGGGAAAGAAACACCGAGCAAAAAAGACCGGTAAAAGCGAGGCAACATCGGATGAAGGAAGGCTCTTCAGAAGAGCAGCGAGCGTCTGCCGCCCATCAATCGCATGCGCTGCGGCAGAGCAATCAGAACCGCAGCGGTTTCCCTATGCCGTTGCTCACGGTGTTCATCGGGCTGCTGTCGATGGCGCCGGCGCTTTCCTCCGATCTCTATATGCCGGGACTGCCCACGGTCACGGAGCATCTGAACACCACACAAACGCTCGCGTCCTATACGTTGGCAACATTTTTTCTGCTCATGGCGGTAGGCGTGCTGGTCTTGGGACCGCTCAGCGATATGTACGGACGCAAAAAAGTGCTCCTGGCAAGCAATCTGACGGCACTCGTTGCGTGCATCTCGTGCGCATTCACGCCGAGCATTGAGGTGCTGCTCGTATTGCGCGCAATCCAAGGATTCGGAAGCGGTGGCATGGTTGCCATCTCGACCACGTTGGCGAAGGACTGCTACAGCGGCGACCGCATGGCACGCGTGATCGGCTTGGCGCAAAGCGTCTCCATGACCGCGCCTATCCTGGCGCCACTGATCGGCGTCGCCGTACTCTATGCGGTGGGGTGGCGCGGAAGCTTCCTTTGCATGTCGGTCGTGTTCACCACCACGCTCATCCTCTGCTTCTTCATGAAGGACACGCTGCCCGAAGAGAAGCGGATCAAAAACGGTCTCGTCGGGTCGCTCCAAGACATCACCGGATTTTTCAAGCGCCCGCAATTCATGACCGTTCTCATCGCGGCGGCGGTGATTTGCATGCCGTTCTACGATTACCTCGGCATCGCTTCATTCGTCTATGAGGAGCACTTCGGGCTTTCGGAATTTGCCTTCGGCGTGATCTTTGCCTGCACGGCGCTTACGTCCATTCTGGGACCGCTCGTGTTCGCGCGCGCTCCGCAGAAGTTCCCCGCTCATCGTACGATTTTCGTAACGCTCTGCGCATGCGCCGTGAGCATGGTCATCCTTCTGACTATCGGCAGCCACTGGTTCCAAGCGTTCATGCTTGCCATCGTGATCTACATGTTCTCGACCACCATCATGCGTCCCTCGGTCACCACGTGCCTGCTCGCGCCGCTGGAGGAAGGCGTTGGCGCGGCATCTTCGCTCATCAACTTCGTGTACACCTTCCTGGGATGCATCGGCATGCTTATCGGATCAGCCGGCTGGGACAGCGTCATCTTCGGCATGGCGATGATCATGATCTGTGCGGGGCTCATATCGTTTGGATGCTGGCTCATCTCGCGGAAGGTGGCGAACGGGTCGTCGGAGAAGTAGCACCCTCCCTACCCTCACGTCCTCGACTACTTTGGTCTTTTCGTTACCAGTTATTAACCTTTTCTAACTTTTTCCTTGATTTTTCGATTTCCTCTCATATTCTTGTTACAGAAAAAATGAATATCCACGCTCGTCTCACACATATCTGCAATTTCCTGACGGATATCTGACACAAGCGTGGTGCACGGTATATGCTGGAGCGAAATTCATGGAACATCTCAGCCCGTTTGCGTTTATAACCATCGTCACGCTGATCTCAGGCGCGGGCGGTACCGGCATTGGCGGTATCGTTGGTGCGCTATTCAACACGAAGTCGAATCGCACGGTCAGCTTGCTGCTCGCATTCGCAGGCGGCGTCATGTCTGCCATCGTCTGCTTCGATCTGCTCGCGGAAGCGGCAGAGGCGGCGAAGAGCGCAGCGTCTTTGGGAATCTGGTTGGTGGTCATCGCCATCGTGACGGGCGTGCTTGTCGTCTACGGACTCAACTATGTAATCGACCGCAAGACCCAAAAAGAGGTTCCCCACACCGCCGACGAAGACCATCCGAAAACACACGATGACCTCGACGAGCTCGTTCACGCCGACCACCTCCTTGAACATGAGCGCAAGAAGGACTCGCGGGTTGCGCTTGTGGTTGCGGGCGTGGTCATGGCAGCTGCCATCGCCCTGCACAATATCCCCGAGGGCATGACCATCGGCGCAAGTTTCGCCATTTCAGATGACCTCATGCTGGGCTCGGGCATGATCATGGCAGTCCTCATCGGGCTGCACAATATCCCCGAGGGCATGGCGGTTTCCGTTCCGCTCATCAGCGGCGGCATGTCGAAGGGCAAAGCTATCCTGCTGACCACGCTCTGCGGGTTGCCGACGTTGCTCGGCTCGTGGCTCGGCTTCGCGCTCGGCGACATCGGTCCGATCGGACTTGCTGCAAGCCTCGGCTTCGCATCCGGTGCGATGCTCTACGTCGTCTACGGCGAGATCCTGCCCGAGGCGTATTTGATTTACAAATCGAAAGCACCTGCGTTCGCTGCTATGGCGGGCATCCTGCTCGGGCTTATCCTGATCTTCGCCTAGAACATCTGCTCGAGCAATCAGGCGCGTAATACCATAACTGCTCATGCAGCGGCATGCGAAGGGCTCTCCCGAAACCGTTCGCGCAGCAGAGCACACCAACAAGAAAGCGGGACAACCCCATGAAAGACTACATCGAGATTCCTTACAACAAAACTGGCAAAGCGCAAGAAAAACAGGTGCAGCACTCCCCCGCCAGCGAGACCCCCAAAACCCCTGGAACTCCCGCACCGGTTAATCCCGACCGCCTGAACGAAACCCAACTTCGCGATCACGCCGGGCAATTCGACACCTTCATCTTCGACCTCGACGGAACGCTGCTCGACACGTTGCCCGACCTCACGCTGCTGACCAATGTCATCCTGCGCGAGCTCGGCTATCCCGAGCATCCCACCGAGGATATTCTGTCGTTCGTGGGCGCTGGCGTTCGCAAGCTCATGTATCAGGCGCTTCCAGTAGATGCGAGCGAAGAGGTCTGCGACGAAGCCATGCGCTTGTGGAACGAGTACTTCCCCGATTACTATCATCATACGAATCCGTATCCGGGCGTGGTCGATACCCTCACGGAGCTGCGGGCGCGTGGGTGCAAGATCGGCGTTGTGTCGAACAAGCTGCAGCAGGGTGTTGACCTCACGCTGAGCATGCGTCTTCCGAATCTCATTGATGTCATGCTGGGCGAAAGCCCGCTGATTCCACGCAAGCCCGATCCGGCAGGGCTCGAAATTGCGCTGAAGCATCTGAACGCGCGTCCCGAAACAGCGCTCTACGTTGGCGACTCACCGAACGATATTCTGGCGGCGCGCAATGCGAACCTGTTCGCCATCGCCGTCACGTGGGGATACCACGACCCCGCGGACTTTGCGCAAAACGGGCAGGATCCTGACCTGTTCATCAGCGCCCCCGAGGAGCTTTTGACGCTCGCTCGACCGCAGGAATGACACGGTAGAGGCGAATTTTCGCAAAAGGGATACAATACCCCTATGCGTAAATTGCCACCTGAAATAGTGCCCAGTTCCAAAGCAGCGTTTTCGGGAATGATGCTCGTGATCCTTTCCATCGCCTGCTTCATCGTGTCGCTGTGGGTGATCATGTCTATCGTGCGCACGATCGCCAGTTTCGTGGGGCTCTCTTCGTAAGGCATCCCGGGATAGGCGATGTGGCAACGATTCACATTCTATGACCTGAAGGTCATCGGGCATTACCTCGGTATGCTCATCCTGTATTCCGCGTTGCTGATGGGCGTGCCGCTGATCACGGCACTCATCCTGCAGGAATGGGAGCCGGCGTGCCGCTACTTGTACTCCATCGGCATCGCGCTCGTCGCTGGAACGCTCCTGCTGTTCTGCCGCATCCAACCCGGACGGCTGAATCGGCAGCAAGCTCTGACCGTTGTGGGTCTCGCCTGGGTGGTCCTCGGCATCTTCTGTTCGATCCCGCTCTATTTCTCGGGGCACTACCTGACGTATCTGGACGCAGTCTTCGACGGCGTCTCGGGGCTCACCACCACCGGCGCCTCGCTCATCATCGACCTCGACCATCTCTCCTACGCCGACAACATGTTCCGCTTCATGATGCATCTGCTCGGCGGACTCGGACTGATCGTTGTGGCGCTCTCGCTGGGCATCTTCGGAAAGAATGCGGGCGGCACTCTGTTCTCCTCGGAAGCGCGCAGCGAACATGTCGTGCCGAACGTCATCCAAACAACGCGGTTCATCACGAAAGTCACCGCCATCGTTGTTGCAATCGCAACCGTTATCGTGACGGTCATGATGCTCGCCTCGGGCATTGAATTCGTGCGCGCATTCCTCCAGGCACTCTGGGTGTCCATCTCCGGATTCGTCACCGGCGGCTTCACGCCCATGCAGCAATCCATCTACTACTACCACTCCTTCCCCTTGGAGCTGCTGCTCATGGTGCTCATGATCATGGGTGTCATCAGCTTCGTCATCTACTCCTCGGTGTGGAAAGGGCACGTCACCGGCTTTTTCCGCGATCTCGAAACGCGCACGATGCTCCTGTGGATCTCTCTCATGGTGGTCGTATTCACGGCATCGCTCTCAGGTGCCGCGCTGTTCTCCGACCTGCCTGCGCTTTTGCGCCGCGGACTCTTCATGGTAATCTCCTCGTTCACCACAACGGGATTCCAAACGGTCACCGTGAATCAGCTGACGAGCGTGTTCACCTCGGGCGCGTTCCTCTCACTCGCCCTCGTCATGGCGGTGGGCGGCGGCGCGGGGTCAACCGCAGGCGGCATCAAGCTGTTCCGCATCGGCATTATCGCGAAATCCATTCTGGTCACTATCAAGCAGGCGGTTTCGCCCGACTCTGCCCGCGTCGTCGAGTCCTACTATCATTTAGGGCGAAGGATCCTCGAGCACTCGCTCGTGAAAGAGGCAATGACCGTATTCATTCTGTATGTGATCACCTACAGCATTGGCGCGCTTGTCGGCATCGCGCACGGCTTCGAGGCAACGCACGCCATTTTCGAGTCGATTGCCATGACGTCGAACGGCGGCATCATCACGGGGCTCGCCTCCCCAGGCATGTCACCCACACTGGAGCTCTTCTACATCCTCCAAATGTGGGCGGGTCGTCTTGAGTTCATCGCGCTGCTTGCGCTGATCGCCCAGATTGTCATAAGCTTGATCCCCCGTAAAAACATCAAGATCAAAGAGACGCTCTGATGCTATTTCCACCGCAAACACCCACATTTTCTTTGGCGAAACGCACGCTTCGTATGATTGTGGGCGCGCTGCTTGCCGTGGGCATGATGGTGTCTCTGTCGGCATGCGCCTCGGAAAAGCCGACGACTTCACCCGCCGGCACTGCCACCACCTCCACCGCCGATTCCGAAGAGGCGCTTCCGAACAAGGTCAACCCGTCGCAGCTTCCGGACAGCTCGTTCATTTATGACGCATCCATCGCGTCGCTGGACAGCGCCGATTCGTACATGAACGGACAGACCGTGCAGGTGACGGGCGAAGTGGTGGGCGATCGGATTCTTGCCGACGACAACGACGATTACTGCTGGATCACCCTTCAGGCGAACGACTCCTCGTACGCCGAGGTCAGTGTGTACATGCCCATTCGCTCTTCCGAAACCATCGACCAATATGGTTCGTACGGCAAGCACGGCACCGTCCTGCAGGTGCGAGGCACGTTCCATCTGGCTTGCAAGGACCACCAGGGACTGTCCGATCTTCATGCGCAAAATGTCACAGCGGTGAACCCGGGCTACACGATGCAGCCGGACGTATCACTGATGAACGCCCTGCCTGGCGCCGCGCTCGTACTCATCGGGCTCGGGCTGTTCTTCCTGTACCACCGCCTTAAAGAGCGTGAGCGCTAATGCCGCAGGGCATGGTCGTGAAGCTTGACCGGGGCTTCCCCCTCGTTCTTATGGAGGACGGAACGGAACTTCGGTGTGAACACGCCACAGCCCTGAAAAAGAGCGCGGACATGCGCGCGGTCATCGGGGACAGTGTTTCGGTCCTCCTTCCCTCAACGCATACGATGGGACAGATTGCTGCCATTGAGCCGCGACGGACCTCGCTCGTTCGGAAGGACCCGCGCGATCGGGCGACCAAGCAGGTACTCGCCGCCAATTTCGACTGGGTTGCCGTGGTGCACCCGGTCGATCGCCTGAACATTCGCAGGCTCGAGCGCGAACTAGTGCTCGCGTTTGAAACCGGCGCGCAGGTGGCGGTCATTCTCACGAAATCCGACCTGATGGATGATGAAGAAGCGAGCACCGTCGAGCAGAATGTTCGTGCGCTGCTTGATGCGCATACCCCGCTGTTCGTGATTACCTCGTCGGATGACGCAACGCTTGCGGGGATTCGACAGCTCATCGACCCCGTAACGACCATGGTGCTCATGGGACAGAGCGGTGCGGGGAAGTCGACGCTGATCAACAATCTGATCGGGCACGATGCGCGCAAAACCCAGAGTGTTCGTGAAGGCGATGGCAAGGGACGGCACACGACTGTTTCACGTGAAATGTTGCGCGTTCCGGAGGGCGGATGGATCGTCGACATGCCAGGTGTGCGCGGGTTGGGCTTGTGGGATGCGGCTCAAGGGATCTCTACGGCATTTGCTGATGTCGAAGGGCTCGCTCAGCATTGTCGTTTTCGCGATTGTAAACATCACGAGGAGCCGGGCTGCGCTTTGCACGCGGCGGTCGAGCAAGGTTCGCTCTCAAAACAGCGTCTTGATTCATACCTCTCGCTGGTTGAAGAGTTGGAGCAAACGAACCAAAAACGCGAGGAAGCACGCTGGTCACGTAAGCGCTAGACGCCTCGAGGCTTTCAATTCTTACCGTTTTGGTCTATAATGACCAAATTACTCAGCTTTATTTGCCTCGTAGTTTGCAGTGATCCGAACACCTCATGATCATTGCCCTCGCGAATGACAATGAAAAAGCATGTTGATCAAGAGGCAGTATGGAATATTTCAATAAGGAAATATCCACATTCGTTACCGATTACGTTACACACGAAAACCGTCCGAATGTTCTCGTGGGATTCGCCGACATCCGCGGCGTGAAGCATATTCGCGTCATCCCTGAGAATCTTCCATACGCGGTCTCCATCGCGCTGCCCATGCAAACATCCGCGCTCGATGATCTCCAGAGCGGTCCGACGCGTCCGTACTACGAGGAATGGAAGGCGGTGCAGACGGTGCTGATCGCGCTGGCGGGAGCGTTGGCGCAGTATCTCTGCGAGCTCGGATTCCGCGCGTTGCCGCTGACGCATTCCGACGAGGAGAAGGAAGATCACGGCGCGCATTGGCAGAAGAGCACCATTTCGCATCGGTTGATCGCATCGCACGCCGGCATCGGTTGGGTCGGAAAGAACGGGCTGGTTATCACCGATTTGTACGGCGCAGCAATCCGGCTGGTCTCAGTGCTGACCGACGCACCCGTGAAGTGCAGCAAGGGAAACTATTCCTCGCGGTGTTCGAGCTGCAAAGAGTGCATGACCGCGTGTCCCACGAATGCTACCAAGGGGGCGAATTGGTCGCCGACCATTGATCGCAGCAGGTTGCTCGATGCCGAGGCATGCGAGAAGGAATGCCTCCGCTGGACCGATGAGCGTTTCGGTATCAAGGCGAATGTGTGTGGCACGTGCATTGTCGCGTGCCCCTATACCCAGTCCTACCTCCGCCGCCGAACAGCGGAAACATAACGGCGAATCGCCCTGAACGGTTGGTCCCATTAATTGGAACAATCATTCAGGTAGACGTTGGGGCTGAACCAATCGTAACCAACAGCGATCCAATGGGAGAATGAATGGGTATAGACGTTGGGGCGAGATTCATCTCGCCCGCCGTGTGTTGGCAATGATCTTGCCCGTGAAATGCTACATTCATGCCTGCGGCATCAGTCCCAATAATCGTCCATTCCGTTTTTGCATGAATGTCATTTATTCATGGTCGAACGCGGCAAACCCGTTCGCGTCCGGTCATATCATCCCCACCTGTGATGTTTGGGTTTGTCCTGTAACCACGGTGAACGTATCCGGTTGCGATGTTTTATTAATTGAAATGATCCTTCTGGTGGACGTTGGGGCGAGATTCATCTCGCCCGCCTTGCAACAGCCCCAACAATGAAACATCGGGCGACCATATTCCATCAACAACAACCCCAAATCCCCCCCCACAACACAAAACGGGCGCGACTCATGCGCGCCCGCTCTTCGTGCCATAAACATCTTGTGCGATGGATCACCCATCGCCGACGCTATTCCGTCACGGCGACGGCGGTCACCTTATCGCCCTCGGCGATATTCATCACGCGAACACCCTGCGTGGAACGACCCAACTCGCTGATGCCCGACACGGGGGTGCGCACGATGACGCCCTCTTCCGAAATGATCATAATCTCGTCCTCGGCTGTGACCACCTTCATGGCCACGAGCAACCCCTTCTTCTGCGTCATGGTGATGGTATATACACCCTGACCGCCGCGATGGTGCTCGGAATACTCCGCAACGGGCGTGCGCTTGCCGTATCCCTTTTCGGTGATGACGAACAAATCGGTTCCTTCGCGCGCGATCTCCATACCGAGAACATGCGCATCGGCGGGAACGGTCATGCCTTTCACGCCGGTCGTGCCGCGACCCATCGAGCGCACTTCCTTCTCATCCCACAGAATCGCCTTGCCAGCGCTCGACACCATGATGACCTTCTCGCCTTTCGCAACCCGGCGAACCGCGATGAGCTCGTCGTCGTCACGCAGGTTGATCGCAATCAATCCGTCGCGCCGTGTGCGATCGTACAGATTCATCGCCGTCTTCTTCACCATGCCCTTCGAAGTGGCGAACATCAAGAACTCGTTCTCGGGGAATTCCTTGGTGGAAATGACCGCCGATATCTTCTCCCCCTTCTCCAGCGGGAGCAGGTTCACGATGGCGGTGCCGCGCGCTTTGCGCGACACTTCGGGCAGGTCGTACACTTTCAGGCGGTACACTTTGCCCTTCGTTGAGAAGAACAGCATGTACGAATGGTTGGTTGCAACGAACAGGTGCTCGACGAAGTCGGAATCCTTCAGGTTCACGCCCTGCAGCCCCTTGCCGCCGCGCTTTTGCTGGCGGTACTCGGTGATGGGCATGCGCTTGATGTACCCCGCCTTGGTCATGGTGACCACCATGGTGTCATCCGCGATCAGGTCCTCAACCTCGATGTCGCGTGCGGCGTTGGTGATCTTGGTCATGCGGCGGTTCGCGTACTTCTTGCGAATCTCGTTTAGCTCCTCTTTGATGATCTCGCGAACGAGGCTCTCGTCAGAAAGAACGCGCTTGTAGTATGCAATCTTCTCGCGCAGGTCGGCGAGCTCTTGCTCGATCTTCGTCCGCTCCAAACCGGTGAGACGGCGAAGCTTCATCTCGAGGATGGCATCCGTCTGGCGCTTGGTCAGTCCGAATCGCTCGGTCAAACGCGCCGCAGCTTCCTTATCGGTTTCGCTCGAGCGAATGATATGGATAACCTCATCAATGTTGTCGAGCGCGATGATATATCCCTCGAGAATATGGGCGCGCTCCTCCGCTTTCTTGAGCTCGAAACGCGTACGCCGCTCGATGACGTCAATCTGGTGCTGGATGTAGTGGTGCAGGATTTCTTTGAGCGAAAGCACCTTCGGCGTCCCATCCACCAGCGCCAGCATATTGATGCCGAAGCCCGTCTGCAGCTGCGTGTGCTTGAACAGCTTATTGAGCACGACCTGGGGGATGGCGTTCGCCTTCAGATCGATGATGATGTCGATGCCATGGCGGTCCGCCGCGTCGTGGATATTCGAAATCTCGGGGAGCTTCTTATCGCGCACGAGTTCGCCGAGCTTGATCAGCAGCTTGTTGCGGTTCACCTGGTAAGGAATCTCTTTGACGACGATGGAAACGCGTCCGTTCTTCTTTTCCTCGATCTCGCATTTCGCGCGAATGGTGATGTTGCCGTGACCCGTTTCGTACGCATCCAAAATGCCCTTGCGACCCATGATCAATCCACCGGTGGGGAAATCCGGTCCCGGCAGTTTCTCCATGAGCTCCTCGGTGGTCACATCAGGGTTATCGAGCATAAGACAGGTGGCATCAATTGTTTCGCCAAGGTTATGCGGAGGAACGTTCGTTGCCATGCCGACGGCGATGCCGTTGGATCCGTTGACCAGAAGGTTGGGGAAGCGGGCGGGCAAAACGACAGGTTCTTGCAAGCTTTCGTCGTAATTCGGTTGGAAATCTACGGTTTCTTTATCAAGATCGCGCAGAAGCTCCATCGCCGGCTTATCAAGACGCGCCTCGGTATAACGCATAGCAGCCGCCGAGTCGCCGTCGATCGAACCGAAGTTGCCATGTCCGTCAATCAGGGGAAGGCGCATCGAGAACGGCTGCGCCAAACGAACCATCGTGTCATACACGGCGGTATCGCCGTGAGGATGATATTTGCCGATGACGTCGCCAACCGTACGCGCGGACTTCATATGCGGCTTCGAAGGCAGGTACCCGGATTCGTTCATTGCATACAGGATGCGGCGGTGAACCGGTTTCAAACCATCGCGAACATCGGGAAGCGCACGAGCGACGATAACGCTCATGGAGTACTCGAGGAATGACTGCTGCATCTCACGTCCGAGCTCTGCGGACTGGATGTTCGAATCATCCGGCGTGTCTGAATCGGCGGTGCGCACCACGGTTTGCTCCGAGGTCAGATCGCCCTCATCGTCGGTATCGTCGGCGTCATCGGCGTCGTCCTCTTCGCCCTCTTCGTCGAAGCCCCCGTCCGCGTCGATATCATCAGACGCATCTTCCGTATCGGTATCGCCCTCGAATTCATCCTCGCCGAACAGATCCGCTTCATTCGATCCGTCGTCAATATGGAGGTCATCAATATTGAATTCGTTGGTATCGTTCTCTGCCATGCTTTTCCTTCCGTGAATATCTTGAGGAAACTATCGTGTTTCAGTACGTTTCTGCCATGGGTCTATCAAAAACCTGACATTAAATGTCGAGGAATCTGACGTCTTTCGCATGGTTTTGAATGAATTTCTTACGGGGCTCTACCTGTTCGCCCATAAGTTCGCTGACCACACGCTCCGCTGCAGCCGCGTCTTCAATCTCAACTTGCAACAACGTTCTGTTGTGCGGCTCCATCGTTGTTTCCCAAAGCTGTTCAGGATCCATTTCTCCCAATCCCTTGTAGCGCTGAACGTCATATTTGTCAGGATCAGGCAACGTGGAAAGATATTCCTTGAGCTGCTCTTCCTTGTAAATGTATTTCTCAACCTTAACCGAGCGCGAGTTCTTCTTTTTTAATCCGTACAGCGGCGGTTGCGCAATATAGATGTACCCGCGCGCGATGAGCTCAGGCATGTACCGATAGAAGAAGGTGAGCAAAAGGCAGCGAATGTGCGAACCGTCAACGTCAGCATCCGTCATGATGATGATGCGATGGTACCGCGCCTTGTCTGCGTCGAAGTCCTCGCCGATGTTGGTGCCGATTGCGGTGATCAACGAAGAAATCGTATCGGACGAAAGCGAACGGTGAAGTCCGGCTTTTTCAACATTAAGGATCTTGCCGCGTAGAGGAAGAATTGCTTGGAACTTCCGGTCGCGTGCCTGCTTAGCAGAACCACCAGCGGAATCACCCTCTACAATGAAGATTTCTGAGAGCGCCGCTTCCTTCGAAGAGCAATCGGCAAGTTTGCCAGGAAGCGCGAACGAATCGAGCACACCCTTGCGCCGCGTTGCCTCGCGCGCCTTGCGAGCAGCCTCACGCGCCTTCAACGCCTGAGACGCCTTATTGATGATGCGCTTCGCAGGGGACGGGTTTTCTTCCAAATAATCAGCCAAGCCCTGGGCGACCGCATTTTGCACAAGTCCGCGGATCTCCGTATTACCCAGTTTCGTTTTGGTCTGACCTTCGAACTGCGGATCGTGCAACTTCACGGAGATGACCGCCGCCAAACCTTCGCGCGCGTCTTCGCCGGTAAGGTTCGAATCCTTCTCCTTCAGAAGACCCTTGCTGCGGGCGTAATCATTGATAGTTCTGGTGAGCGCGTTCTTGAAACCCTCAAGGTGGGTCCCGCCCTCAGTGGTGTTGATGTTATTCGCGAACGCCATGATGGTCGAGCTGTATGAGCTGGACCACTGCAGCGAAATCTCAACCTCGCCATCATTGTTGCTCGCCTCGAAATAGATAGGCTTATTGAGCGTCTCTTTGCCCTCATTGAGATACTTGACGAAGTCAACAATGCCACCTTGTGCTTGGAACACCTCGGTGTAAGGTTTGCCCTCACTGTCGATTTTGCGCATGTCGGTAAGAGTGATTTTGAGACCTTTGTTCAAGAATGACATTTCACGGAAGCGGTTCGCAAGAACGTCGAAATCGAATTCCGTGGTCTCGGTGAAGATCTCAGGGTCCGGCCAGAACGTTACTGTGGTGCCCGTTCCCTTCGCCTTGCCTATTTTATGCAGCTTCGTTTTCGTGGCGCCGCGCTCGAAATCGATTTCGTATTCGAACCCGTCGCGCCTGACATCGACACGCGTCATGGTGGAAAGTGCGTTCACGACTGAAACACCTACACCGTGCAAACCGCCCGAGGTTTTGTAGCCGCCGTCGCCGAACTTTCCTCCCGCATGCAAAATGGTCAAAACGACCTCAACCGTGGGGATGCCTTCTTTGGGATGTTTCTCAACGGGGATGCCGCGCCCGTTATCCTCAACGGTGACCGAGTTGTCGGTGTTGATGGTAACGTTGATCTTGTCGCACGCACCTGCTAGCGCTTCATCAACAGAATTATCAACGACCTCATAGACGAGATGATGTAAACCGCGCGGTCCTGTCGATCCGATATACATGCCCGGGCGCATACGAACCGCTTCGAGACCTTCCAGCACCCGGATGTTTTCTGCACCATAACTACTGCTTGTCGATGCCATTGACACGCTCCCTTACTTCATTGCTTGTAAATTTGGGATTTCAACCAATCTAATCAATTTTATCATACAAATATACGTGTTTTTAATAAAGTACCCCTTAAACGGCGAATTTTCAGCCTGTTTAAGGCATGCATATACAAAAATCCTGTAAACTATAGGAATGGATTTGCAGATAAAAAGGCTTTCTCTCACGAATTTTCGCTCATATGAATCATTTTCTTTGGATGATATTAGCGGCTTGACCATCTTCGTCGGTCCGAACGCTGCAGGCAAAACAAACATCATCGAATCAATCCAGCTACTGACCGCACTGACAACATTTCGGAAAGCTTCTTCTAAGGAACTGATCAGAAATTCGTGTGATTTTGGAAGGATTGTTGCAGAGTTTTCAAACGATGATCGCGAACTTGAGATTGCGATGACATTGGGCGAAGGTCGCCGCAAGTATACATTAAACGGTAAACCGAAATCTATCAAAGATCTGAAGGGGATCTTACCCGCAATCTCGTTTACGCCTGACGATCTTAATCTCGCTAAAGGTTCTTCGAAATACCGTCGTGACGAAATCGATCTACTCGGATCGCAGGTGAACACGAATTTCTATCAAATCATTCGCGACTTTGAGAAGATCCTTCGTCATAAAAATAAGATTCTTAAAGAAAATCCGCGTAAAGATATTCTCGAGTCGATTAATGATGTTTTCATAAAAGTCTCATCCCAACTGACTTCGTATCGGAGCTCTTTGCTGGAAAAACTCTTTCCGTTTATTGCGAAACAATATACACAGATTGCTCAACAAGAAGCGATAACCGTGAAATATATTCCATCATGGTGTAATGAGGAAGAATCTCCAGAACAAGACTCGATCGCGCTCCCTCTTCCGTTTGTGAAAGAACAGCTCGCGCTCTCTCTCGATGAGCATATGAACGACGAAATCCATCGGGGGCAAGGTTTCATCGGAGCGAATCGGGACAAAATTGTGTTTGAGATCGACGAGCTTGATGCAAGTCTTTTTGCAAGCCAGGGACAGCAACGGAGTTTGGTGCTTTCCCTTAAACTTGCTGAAGCGGAATTACTCGAGTCGATGACGGGACAGCTGCCTGTTCTCCTTCTTGATGATGTGATGAGCGAACTGGACAAGAAACGACGGGACGCCCTTATTGGCAGCCTGCTTCAGGATAAACAAACCTTTATCACAACCGCGCACATCGACTACTTCGATACCCGGCTTCTCGAATCCGCCCGCATCGTCGACATCTCCCCCACCCCATAAACATCCGTAACCAATAACCTCTTCGATTTCGAAAACGTTTGGGTATAGATGTAGGGGCGAGATTCATCTCGCCCGCTAACGCAACAACTCAAACCCGGTTTGGAACAAAACATCCCTTCTACCGCAAACTCCCAATCACAACCCTACAACCGCACCGGCATGATGAGATACAAATAATTCTCGGGCGCGACCGCCTTGAAAATACCCGGCTTCATCGAATTCTGTATTTCGAACGTAACACTCTCACCTTTTACCACGGACAATCCCTCAATCACATACGACGAATTGAACGCGATATCCATATCTTCGCCCTCGATCTCACATGCGATCATCTCTTGGACCGACCCAACATCGGGCGACGTCACGGTAATCTGCATCGTTTGCGATGCGATATTGAGATCGAACTTCATCGGCGCGGTCGACGAACTCAAAAGGGACGCGCGTTTCACACTGGTATTCAACTCCGCCAGATTCAACGTCGCACGGGTCGTATACGTTTCGGGAATCAACTGCTTGTAATTCGGATAATTCCCCTCAATGCGGCGATTGATGAAAATAATCTGCCCATAATTGACGATGATCTGGTTCTCCGCCAACCCGATCGTGATCTCTTCGCCCGTGTCCGCTAATCCAGCAACTTCATTAAGGAACGTGCCTGCGATCACCGCTTCGAAATCTTCCGCGAGCACACCCTCCATAACCTCTTCGGTCATAGCCAACCGGTATGAATCCGTTGCGACCATACGCAGCGTGTCGTCTTCAAACACAATCAACACGCCGGTGAAGATCATGCGGCTCTCGTCACGCGAAACAACCTTCGCAACCCGTCGCACCATTGCAGAAAATTTAGCGAAGGGAATCGTGATGCTACGCGAAGGTTCAACGGTGGGAAATCCAGGAAAATCTTGATAATTGAGTGTTTTAACTGAGAAATTCGTTGAGTCACAAGTGATGGCCGCATTGTTGTCATCAGTTGAAATATGAACCGCCGCATCAGGCAGACTTTTGATGATCTCGGAAAAGAGTTTGCCCGGAACAACGGTCTGACCCTCCTCCTCAACAAGCACTGGAACACTGTATTGAATAGATAGTTCGAGGTCAGTTGATTGAAGAACAAGCGTATCCCCTTGAGCGTTGAGGAATATTCCTGAAAGAACGGGGAGTGTCGAACGAGTTGAAACACCTTTTTGAACGATGGAGAGCGCCTTTTTAAGTTCTGATGTATTGATACTGATCTTCACTGATACCCCTTTTATAAATCAAACAATGCGTGATAGTAATTATAGGCGTATTACGGCGAAAGGAACTCTTGCCGACCTTTTTCATAATCACTGAAAAAGGAGTTTTCAATAGTCTTGAAAGATAGAATTTGATTTCCATAATCTTGAAAAACATTGAATATGCTGGTATGAAGGAGACTTTTCAACCATACCTATCTCAACGATTGTGGAAAATGTTAATATCTTTATTCTTTTCAAACACAACATCTACAAAATTCTGCGAATATACTGGCAAAACAACAAAAAATGTATGTTTTTGAAGGGATAAACGAATAGTTAAGCTTACTGTTCTTAACTGACATAAATATACCTTGAACTGGTAAAAGTTATATATAAAGAGAAACACGAACAAAAGGACGCATCAAGGACCTTATATTACTTTTAATCATTATGGCTCTACTTATATTTACGATTCACTCAACGGGTAATCCCTTTGTAAAGTGAAAAGTCAAGAAGATTTTTTGAAAGTTTTTAACAATAAAGGACCTCGACGCCCTCGTTCGTTAAATCCACTACGAAAGTTTTCCACTTTTTTGGAATAACTTGTTGATAACTTTGAAAATCACGTACTTGTTTCACTATATTCCGTTTTTGTTTCATATAATGAAATCCCTTTGGAAAGAAGAAGCTGGATAACATGGATGACGAGAATGTGACTACCCCTTTATACGATCCGTCGCGGATCTCGTCTGACTTGTCATTTGTCCATGATTCAGCAAGGATCGCAATTTATGATGATCTTCTGAGCTCCCCCCGAATTATCGATATTCCTCCCGCTCCCACGAAGGATTTCATCGGTGCCCTTGCTTCAGAAATCTATGCACAAGCAAGAGCCGCAGGAGGGGAAATTCCGTTCACGATCATTATGCAGGTAACGGAAAATTTCATTCACGCGCGGTTTTCAGAAATGGTTATCTCTATATTTGATCAAGGCAATACGATTCGTTTTTCTGATCAAGGTCCGGGAATCGTCGATAAAGAGAAAGCCCAGCAACCTGGTTATTCTTCCGCGACAAAAGAGATGAAACAATTTATTAATGGTGTTGGATCAGGGCTTCCTATTGTGCGGGAATATTTAGAAACGAAGCAAGGGATTATCAATATCGAAGATAACTTATATTCAGGCGCTGTGGTAACGATCAGTTTGACTGACAACAATGAATCTCTTGAAATCCAACAGCAAAATCAACATCAAGCAATACAAGACAATCAAAATATAAGCGCTCCTGAAAATATTTTTAATAAAAATCTTATTTCCTCAATGCTTTCGAATAAAGGTGTCGAAATACTTCACCTTTTCCAGGATGAGGACGTTCTCGGAGTTACTGATATTCATAATGAAACAGGGTATGCCACCTCTAGCATTCATCATGAATTAAAGAAACTAGAACAGCTGGGACTGATTACCTATTTTGGAAAAAAGAGGACGTTAACCGATCTTGGGAAAGATTTTATTTCCTGATTTATAGAGGTTTTTTCGTATCCATTATCCTTTTTAACCTCTCTCTTTGTATACAATCATGTAAAGCTAGGAGAAAAGTTGAGCTGATTCACGACGTCATCGAGAGTGGGCCGTATGTATAGTGATTCACTGAATGAAAGATGGAATGAAGTTTGTCAGCGCGTTTCAACCTATCCGAATGTTGATCAATCTCAATTCAATGCCCTGATTGAACAATTAAAGCCTCAGGCTATGAGCGAGGGATTTCTTCTTCTCACAACTTCGACGAGTTTTTTAAAGAACTGGGCAGAGAGAAATTTCCTTCAATCAATCCAACAGGCTCTGATGCAAATCTATAACATTCCTTTCACTGTTTCGATAGAAATCGATGACTCTACTCCTGCTGTCCAACAAAAACCTGACACAAACCAAAGAGAAATCTCGCAGACTTCATACCAACCTTCTCCGTATGAACCGTCCCCACGGACACAAAATATCTCAACACCTATAAACCAAACATATAAAACACTCACCCCTGACACTGATCAACCTACCCTTGAAAATATCCCGACCTCTTTAGTGACGGAAGCTCAAGGTAAACCTTCTATGAACCCTGATCAGATGTTAAGAACCTTAACGTTTGAGAACTTTGTTATTGGTGAAAGTAATCGCCTTGCATATTCACTTGCAGTCCAAGTTGCAGAAGTTCCAGGAAGAACCTCTTTGAACCCTCTTTTCATTTATGGAAAGAGTGGTTTGGGAAAAACTCATTTAATGAGAGCTATTCAGAACTACATCAATGAAACTCAACCTCATTTAAATACCATCTATGTTGATTCGGAAGAGTTAATTAGCGGATATACCGATGCTGTTGCAGAACATGATCGCGAAAAATCTAGCTATAAGAATTTCAAAACAAAATACGAATCCGCTGATGTTCTCCTGATTGACGATATTCAATTCCTTCAGGGAAAGATTCAAACCCTTGATATCGTCTTCCAAATCTTTAACAAATTAATCAGCCAAGGAAAGCAGATCGTCCTTTCAGCTGATCGCGCACCAAAAAATATCGATATCGAAGAGAGATACAGCTCAAGGTTTGCTCAGGGTGGAACTGTTGATATCCAACCCCCTGAGATTGAAACTAAGCTCGCGATCGTAAAAAGTTTTATTAATGAATATCGTTTAGCAGAAGGAAATGAGAATCTTGTATTTCCTGAAGAAGTCCAAATGTATATCGCAGAGAATTCTGGCTCTAATATTCGAGAATTAAAAGGTGCGGTAACTATTGTTATCTACCATATTAATTTCTCAAATAATGAAAATCTCACCATTAGTGATGTGAGTACTATTCTGGAAAATCATTTCTCAGGATTGAATTCAAAGAATTTAACGGTTGAGGATATCCAGAAGCAAGTTGCTCAATATTACAAAATTAAGCAAAGCGATTTGATTGGAACAAATAGATCTCGCGAATATGTGATTCCTCGACAGATTGCTATCTATCTTTGCCGACAATTAACTGATCTTTCTCTCAATAACATCGCAAAAAAATTTAATAAGGATCATTCAACGGCAGTTCATTCAGTTAGTAAAGTAGAGGATGATCTTCTTAAGAATATGGATATTCAAGAAGAGATTGAAACTTTAAAACAATTGATTAAAGAAATGTAAGTACTCTTTTTCTTCTCGATTCTGATTAATCCATCATATTTTTCTCAGTGTTCTATAAATAATTTCATAGGTTTTTATTGGTATAACCTTCTTTATAAGCTGTTCTCAATGAGTTAGTAATTTTTTACTGCTTATACAATGATCCATGTTTATGGCGAAGGTGAGGGATAGAACATACATCTTACAAACTGGTTTTGCAAAGTGAAATAGAGGTTTATATCGGCGTGTTTGTAGTGTTTTTAACTATTCCATAATCCTTATTATGATTACTATTCTTTAATTCTTCCTACCTATATATCACTCTCATAGATAAGGAGATTTCGTTCCGCTTCGATCGGGATAACTCCCAACTCATTAAATAATTTTTTATTGACACACTTGTTATGTGATATATACTTGCAAGTTGCACTATATTCTCGGTTTTAAGGAATTTTGAGATGAAACGTACATATCAACCAAATAAACGCAAGCGCGCTAAATGCCATGGTTTTCGTTCGCGTATGTCCACGAAGGGTGGGCGCGCAGTACTTTCCCGTCGGAGGAATAAGGGACGCAAACGCCTTTGTGTTTAGGTCTCTCAATTGGAAATAATTAAATCCAATGAGGAGATTTCAGAGCTTTTCAAAATAGGAAAACGTATTTCAAATCAATATGTTTCCTTTATTTTCGTCAAGCTCTCTTCTTCCGATCACGGCCCATGCGGCCGTGTTGCTTTTATTGCAGGAAAAAAACTCGGAAACGCAGTATGGAGAAATGCTGCTAAAAGGCGTATGAGGGAAATATATCGAAGGGTATCTTCCTCTGTAGAAGATTATCGAATCCTATTTATTGCAAAGTCGTCTCTTTTAAGTGCTTCTTATAGTAAAGTTCTTAATGCATGTGAGATGACTCTACAAGGGAAACTTGCAAGTGAGAGTAAACTATCATGCCGAAAGCAATCAAAGTAATAAAGAAAATTCCTTCTTTTATTGCTATCGGTATGATCAAGGTTTATAGAAATGCTATCTCTCCACTGTTTCCATCAACGTGCAGATTTATTCCCACATGTTCCGAATATGGTTTAGAAGCTTTTAAAAGATTTGGATTCATGAAAGGGTTCATTTTAACTTTTAAAAGAATTCTGAGATGTCGACCAGGCGGTCCTTATGGATATGATCCTCTTCCTGAGGAATATCCGCGTAAAGACTCAAAAGGTTGACGTTATATAAGGAGGAGTAAGGTTAATGTGGGAAGTCTTTAAAGACTGGATCTTTGGGGTTATTCAGTTCTTTTACGATATGTGTGGAGACTGGGGTCTCGCAATTATCATTGTGACCATTATCTTCAGAATTATTGTTGCACCTTTAATGCATAAGCAGGCTAAATCCAATTTCCAAATGCAGAGGATCCAGCCTCAACTACAGAAAATTCAACAAAAATATGCTAATGATAAAGTTCGCCTCGGACAAGAAACTCAAAAGATATATGCAGAAGCTAAATTCAATCCTCTTATGGGATGTTTACCCATGCTTCTACAAATGCCTATTTTTATTGCCCTTTTCCAGGTGTTGCGTGAAATGGGATATCGCGAGGAAGTGCAAAGTTTCTCCTTCTATAATCTCGTTCCTAATCTAACACTTACTCCAGAAGGCGCATTTGTTGAGGGTATGGGAACATTTGTTCCCTATTTGATTCTTATGATAGTTTTTGCTGGTGCTACCTTCTTCCCTATGATCCAACAACAACTATCGAATAAAGATAATCCTCAAAGAACTCCTATGTTGTTGATGTCCGGTATCATGTCAATCTTCATGCTTTGGATTTCTTGGGGATCCCCTGCAGGTGTTCTTCTTTTCTGGGGTGTCTCTTCATTGATTGGTATTGGACAAAACCAATTCACTTTAACAAGATGCAAGAGGCAAGAAGCGAAGCGTGAGGCTGAAGCTGAGTTAGAAACTCTTTCGAAACCTGTTGAGGTTGATGTTGTTCGTAAAGAAAAGAAAAAGCGTCCTAAGAAAAAGCATTAGTAAGTAAATGTTTCACGTGAAACATTTATAGATAACCCTTCTTATAATTTCTCTTTCAGGAGGAGTATATGGCTGAGGAAGTTGTAGTAGACGAAACTATCTCTGAAACGACGGATTCAGAAGTAGAGGAAGTTGAAGTAAATCTTGATGATATAGCTGATACTGCTATTGAAGTTCTTCGTGAGATTCTAAGTCATTTCGACGTTGGTGATATTACTATTGACGAATACGAAGGTGATGACGAAGAGTTGATTCTTGACATCACAGGAAGCGACCTTGGAATCCTCATCGGAAGATATGGAAGAACATTGGATGCAATCCAATTCCTTGTATCAACGATCACGTATAAGAAACTTGGTTATAGATACCCTGTTGTTATTGATGTTGAAGGATACAAATCACGTCAAAGGCAAAAACTAGAAGCTATTGCAAGAAATTCTGCCAATAAAGCGGTTAATCAAAAGAGGAATATTAGCCTGAAGCCGATGACCCCTTATGAGAGAAGAATTATTCATATTACTCTTGCAGATGATTCACGTGTTGAGACAATCTCTGAAGGTGAAGGTTCAGCGCGACATGTGATTGTAGTTCCTCACTAACTAAGATGAAATATCATTGAGTAATCAAAAAACAGCCCATATGGGCTGTGTTTTGATAGTAGAGACAAAGGAAATGATAAAGAAGGTAAAACCTATCCTCATAAAGGTTTCTTTTGGGCAAACCCAGTTTTTCGAGGAAGTTTAATATCAGGATCTTTGTACTTTTGAAATACAAGAACTTCACGATATGTCTCATTGTCGCTTAAATAGTAATTTCTTCGTTTTAGTAGTTTCATCCCAAGTTTTTCTTGCAGGGATTGTGCCTGTGAAAGTTCCTCATCAGAAACATGAGCTTTAAGACAGATTAAATGTCCTCCTCTTTGCAATAAAGGAGAAGAAAGTTCAAGAAGAGAGGGGAGTGAAGATAAAGCACGAGCTGTGATAACAGTGAATTCCTCTCGATGTTCCTGTGAATAAGGCTCAATCCTCTCTGCAACAACTTGTATAGAGTCATGTAAAGAAAGCTCTATAAGTATTTTTTCGACAGCATTCATTTTCTTATGAACTGAATCTATAAGAGTAGTATCTCGTTCTGACATAATTGCCAGAGGGACACCAGGAAATCCTCCTCCAGATCCAATATCTAAATATTTTCCTTTTGGTGCTTCCTTTAATTCTGGAAGAACCGCAAGTGAATCTTCAATATGTAAGAGTTCAGCTTGGGATGGTTCGGTTATTCGTGTAAGATTGATATCGTTATTAATATCTAAGATTTTTATTAGATATTCATGTAATAAGGATTCTTTTGTATTCATTTTCTTCTGATTTCAATATGTTTCACGTGAAACATTTATTTGATTAATTAAGTAATATCTTACTTTATCTGTATAAACCTTGATAGACCGATTTGTTATACTCGCAGTGATTACTATGAGAGGATAGGTAATGAGTATATTGAACAACCGAAGTAAAAACACAGCACAAAAACAAGCTCCATCCGAACACCCTGCTCCCTTAGAGGAATTTGATATCGAGAATGCAGAGGTTGTTATTCGTGATATCACTCCACCTATCGAAGATAACTTCGATGTAAAGCAAATTAGAAGCTATAAAGATAAAAAGCCTGTAAATCATGTTATTGGTCAAACAAAAATCATAGCTATCATTAACCAAAAGGGTGGTGTTGGGAAATCGACAACAGCAATCAATCTTGCTGCTGCATTAGGGGAATTTGGTAAGCAAGTCCTCCTTGTTGACTTAGATCCCCAAGGAAACTCTTCAAGTGGTCTCGGAATCGAGAAAACACTCGTTAATCACTGTATTTATGATGTTTTACTGGCTGATGTACCTATTGAAGAAGTAATTATTCCTGATATTTGTCCTGATCTCGATATTGTTCCTGCAACAATCAACCTGGCAGGTGCAGAAGTTGAGCTTGTTTCAGAAATGGCGCGTGAAAACAGATTAAAAGACGCCGTAGGGTCTGTTCGTGGGAAATATGACTATATTCTTATCGATTGTCCCCCTTCATTAGGTCTTTTAACAGTAAATGCCCTTGTAGCTGCTGATAAACTCCTTATTCCTATCCAATGTGAGTTCTATGCGCTTGAAGGTGTGACAAAACTTCTCGAATCGATGAAACGTGTCAAATCACGCCTTAATCCTACTCTCGATATATTTGGTGTTCTTTTAACGATGTACGACAACAGAACAACGCTTTCTAAGCAAGTTGTCGAAGAAGTTAAAGGATATTTTGGAAAACTCGTCTTTAATATCCTTATCCCTCGTACAGTTAAGCTTTCTGAAGCCCCAAGTTTCGGAATGCCTATAACTGAGTACGATCCCACTGGTAAAGGCGCGATTGCATATAAATCTCTTGCAGAGGAAGTGATAGAACGTGGCTAAGAATACAAGAGGCGGTTTAGGTAGAGGGCTAAGTTCTCTCCTTAATAGTGGAAATGATGTTACAGCTCCTCGCACAAAAGAACGTGAGAAGATTATTTATAACGAAAACGAGGATTTCGATTATTCAGATCAGGACGCACAACTAAGTGGTAAAACAGGCAATTTTGCTCCTGTAGTAAAAACAGCCCCTTCACGCGTTCAGGCTACGACCCAACAAACAGGGAAAATTTCACCAGTTCAAGTACCAGAAGAAGAAAATGTTTCACGTGAAACAATTACAACACAAACGGTACCTACTCCTGCTTCTCCTCAAAAAGAAACGCCTGTACAAAAAGAAAAGCAACCAGTGGAAGAGGGTATCAACGAAGTCGATATAGATTTAATTTCACCAAATCCAGATCAGCCTCGTACTAACTTCCAACAAGACGAGCTCGACGAACTTGCTAAGTCAATTAAAAAAGATGGATTAATCCAACCTATTCTGGTCCGTGAAGTTGAAGATAGAAAATATCAAATCATCGCAGGTGAGCGACGTTGGCAAGCTTCTAAGATAGCCGGTATTTCTAAAGTTCCGATTCAGGTGAAAAATGTTGATGATGATAAAGCGCTTGAGCTCGCTTTAATTGAGAATATCCAGCGTTCTGACTTGAATCCAATTGAAGAAGCATATGGTTATCGTCGTTTAATGGAACGCCGTAAGATGACGCAGGTCGATATTGCCCAAGCTGTGTCAAAAGGTAGATCTACGATCGCAAATGCTCTTCGCCTTCTTGAACTTCCTGAAGAGGCACAACAACTTCTTTTCGAGAATAAAATTACAGCGGGACACGCGCGGGCTATTCTTTCAGTTCCGACAAAGGATGCGCGCGAATCTCTCACGAGTAAGATCATTGAGAAAAAACTCAGTGTTCGTGAAACAGAATCTCTTGCACGACTTCTTTCTAATAAGCCAGGGGACAAAACAGCTAAAAGGGAAGCACAGCCTGCACTCTATAAGTCAGTTGCGAAAGCCCTTAAAGATGTTCTCAAAACAAATGTGAAGGTTAAATCTTCAAAAGGAAAGAATAAGATAGAGATCGAATTCAAAGACGAACGCGACCTTGAGCGTCTTTTTGAAGAGATCGTCGGGGAAGAAGAATAATTACTGATAACTATTCTTTAGCTGTCCGCAAGCACCTGCTATATCAGAGCCCTTAGAGCGTCTTCGACTCACAGGAATACCTGTTTGAAGAAGGCGCTCTTCCCATATATTGACTACATGATTCTCTGAAGGAAGAAGGTTACTCTGAGAAACGGGGTTTAAGGAAAGCAAATTCACATGGCAATTGATACCCTTACAAAATTCAATAAGAGCATCGAGTTCTTCTGGTACATCATTAATGCCTTGAATGAGGAGATATTCAAGGGTGGTGCGTCTTCCACGCTGTTCAGTGTAATCAACTAAAACCTTCTTCAGTTCAGTAAGTGGTTGTTGAACAAGCCGCGGCATAAGGATGTTTCTCGTATCTTGTCGAGCGCTATGGAGTGACACTGCAAGCCTGAATTGTTCTGGCTCTGTGATGAATTTCTGTATACCAGCGATAATCCCTGATGTTGAAACCGTGATTTTACGAGCTCCGATCAGAAAACACTCATCATGGTTGATGCGATGGAGGGCATCAATAAGATTGTCGTAATTGAGAAAAGGTTCACCCTGTCCCATAAAGACAACATTACTAACTCTCTGACCAGTATAATCTTGTACTGCTTGTATTTGGTCGATCATTTCAGAAGCAGTCAAATTACGTTTAAATCCTTCTTTTCCTGTTGCACAGAACAGACATCCAAGGGAGCACCCCACTTGCGAGGATACGCATGCCGTCAATCGACTCGAAGAAGAATCGGATCCAGAAAGAATTCCAACCGTCTCAACCAGTTCGCCATCAGACAATTTCAAAAGAAGTTTCTGGGTTCCGTCGCTATCTTCTTGAAGGTCAGCAAGACAAGAAGAATGTAAAGGGTAGAGCTCTTGAAGTTGTTGCCGTAATGACAGAGGCAGATTAGTCATCTCGTCATAGGAAGAGCAGTTTTTGTCATGGAGCCATGAGTACAGCTGCTTTGCCCGGAAGGATGGTTGCGAGAGGTTATTAAGGATAGTTTTAAGATCGTCAAGCGAATATGTTTTTATATCATCCATAATCGCATTATACTTAAACCGCCTATAAGGGATAACGGGGATACAGTTCAGACACCAGCAGTGTAGATCCCTAGATACAGGCTTTATTCTTCTGTACGTACAAAAAGAAGTTAAAACAGGAAAGCAGGAACGTATGTTCGATAATCATGAAGCGACTGGTCTTTCCGTAGTGTTGATCGCGGGCGGGAAAAGCGGTGAGCGCGAAATCTCGCTCAAGTCGGCGGAGGGTGCTAAAGAAGCGCTGACCGAAGCTGGCTACACGGTCACTCAAATCGACCCTGCTGATATCAAAGATCTCAAACGTCTTTTGGATGAAAAATTCGACGTGGCTTTCATCTGTCTGCATGGTAAGGGTGGGGAAGATGGATCCATTCAAGGATTTCTCGAAACGGCTGGAATTCCCTATATTGGCTCAGGAATCCTTTCGAGTGCGCTCAGCATCGACAAAACGAAGGCAAAATTCTTCTTCAGAGACGCGAAAATACCAACACCTGAGTATCTAGTCATAAAAAAGGAAAACTACCCCTTAGACGCGAAATATGACGCTCAAATGGAGAATAAGCGTGTTGTGAAGGCGGCAACCGAAGGAAGTTCCATCGGCGTCTATATCACCGAGGGAATTTCTGAGACAAAAAAGGCAATCGAAGAAGTTTTCAAGATCGACGACACTGCTCTCGTTGAGCGCTTCATCGAGGGGATCGAATTGACGGTCGTGGTTCTCGGTGACGGGGCGAATGCGAAAGCGCTTCCCATCATTGAGATCATTCCCGTGAACGCTTCGTATGATTTCGACGCGAAATATCTTCCGGGGGGTTCAGAGCATATCTGCCCCGCGCGTCTTTCTGACGCAACCACAGCAGAGATCCAAGAAATAGCTATCAGGGCTCACAATGCACTGGAATGCACCGGCGTTTCCCGAACTGATTTCATTCTGGACGAAGAAGGTGTTCCTTGGGTCTTGGAGACAAACACCATTCCCGGGATGACGGCTACGTCCTTGCTCCCCGATGCCGCTCAAGCGGCGGGAATAGCGTTTTCGGAACTCTGCACCATGCTTATCGATGATGCTTTGAGCCGCTCAGAAAAGTAAAACTACAAGTTCTTTGGCTCCGCCATATAACCGAGCAACCCTAGAACACGCCGCAGGATTTGAGGGCGAACGCTCCTCCAGCGATCAACGCAAGGAGGAAAATCCAGCTGATCGCATAGCATCCCTTATTGCCTGCGCGCCCTTGCTCGATCAGCTTTTCAGTGGTCTTCCGGCGCTTTTTGATATACGCGGTTCCCTTCTCACTTTCAGGAAGCGGAACGCGCTCGGTCGGAAGCCACTCACCTTCTGAATCGACGATCTTCTGGACACCCTCCGCACCCAAGTCGACCTGCGGACGCAGACCTTCGCCAACGAGCTTCGAAATGCCCTGAACGTAGCGATTGAAAATACGCTGCTCCGACAACGGATAGCATATGAGAGCCACCTCGCCCCAATAATGCCCCTCATCGGGGTGATCAGTGAATGCAACAAAAAGTAAAATCGCCTCGCAGTGCATGTAATTCGCCGTCATCTGGCAGATTTTTCGCGAAATGTCCGGGTTGAGATAACCGATACACTGGTCGAACCGATTGACCAAAAGGGCGCGATGTTCGCCTGACTCGAGCGTGGTTTCGATTTGATAGATCTCTCCAACAGGATTGTCAGCCCCAATAAGAAGGGCGGCATCCTTCTTCGAAAGCGTTTCAAACCGCTCGTAGCTGCCAAAATAATTCATTAATCGTCCCCTTTACCTTCCGAGGCTTGAAATCTTCCGCGTACTGCCGTCAATCAGCTCAATTGCATTGCAACCACATGAGACGGTTGTCGCCGAACGGGTTCGCCTCCGCAGTATTTGCCTGCCGCGGGGGTTCATGCGCCACGGCGCAAGCTATTCATATTAGAATAATCGAAACTGGAACCATTACTGGCGTGAGGCGGTTATGCAAGAAGAATTGCAGAATTTTATATCCGAGGGAACCCCCGAGGACGTGATCGCGCGATACGAAAAACTCCCTGAACTGGCTGAAACCTTCGATTTTGGAGAATATGACGAAAATATCGTCGTGATCGATACGGAGACGACAGGTGTTTCTGTCAAAAAAGACGAGCTGACCCAGATTGCGGCAGCGCGCCTTGAGCATGGGAAGATCACTGACTGGTATGTCACCTTCGTGAACCCCGGAAAGCCGATTCCTTATGACGTTGCGCATCTGACCAACATCCATGATGAAGACGTTGCGGACGCGCCCTCCCCGCAGGAAGCCCTGCAAAAGCTTGTCGAATTCGTGGGGGACGCGAAGCTCGTTGCGCACAACGCCGATTTCGATCGTGGGTTTACGACGAAACACCCAGAGGGGTATCCGCTGCTCGAGAATCAATGGATTGACTCGTTGGAGCTCGCGCGTATTGCGCTTCCTAAAATGAAATCGCACCGGCTGATCGATCTGATTTCGGCGTTCGGGGGTCCAAAATCAACCCATCGGGCGGATGATGATGTCGAAGCGACCTGTGTCCTGTACCGAATCCTGCTCGCAGCGGTAATCTCCATGTCGGAAAGTCTGCTCTATCAGATTTCAATCCTTGCCTCCCCTGACGAGTGGCCGATGGTGAAGATCTTCTCCTATTTTGCCTGGAAAAAAGCCGGCTTACGTACACCTGATGCGGATACGGTGCTTCCAGAAACCTTCTCGTTGCGGGCGCTTCGCAGAGAGAGGGCGCGCCAAGTAGAGCACAAGGCGAAGTGCGATGCAGCAACGATGATTTCGGAAGAGCTGGCGGAAAACGCTCGCTTTAAAATCAGCGCCGATGAGGGTGGTGCGCCCGCCATATTGAAGTTCCCGACCCCCGAAGAAATAACTGACGCATTCTCGAAAGAGGGCATCGTGGGGTCGCTCTACGATGACTTCGAAACAAGGGTCGAGCAGCTTGAAATGGCTGCTGCCATTCGCGATAGTTTCGCAGACTCGGTGAACCTCATGGTTGAGGCGGGGACGGGCGTCGGTAAATCAATGGCGTATCTCGTGCCTGCAGCGCTGAGCGCGCTCAAAAATAACATCACCATCGGAGTGGCAACAAAGACGAATGCGCTTCTTGACCAGCTGGTTTACAAGGAGCTACCTGCGCTGTCCGCGGCGCTTGACCACGAGCTCACCTACTGCTCACTCAAGGGGTATTCCCATTATCCCTGTCTGCGTAAGGTGGAAAAACTCTACGTTGACGGGGCTCAAATGCGCTTGATCATCAACGAAGAAAAGTCGCAGGCGCCAGCAATCGCGAGCGTGCTCTCGTTTATTGAGCAGTCCGCATACGAAGACCTCGACACGCTGAAGATAGACTTCAGGTTGCTTCCGCGTCGCGCTATCACCACCACCAGCCATGACTGTCTGCGTCGGAAATGCCCGTTTTACGGGACGACGTGCTTTGTTCACGGATCTCGCAGGCGGGCAGAAGAGTCTGACATTGTCGTCACCAATCACAGCCTTCTGTTTTGCGACGTGGCGGCGGATGGGGGCCTGCTTCCTCCCATCCGGTACTGGGTCGTGGATGAGGCTCATGGTGCGGAAAACGAGGCGCGCCAGGCGCTCTCTCTTGAGATCTCCGCGGATGCTCTGAATAAGCTTGCGCAACGGGTTGGTGTAGCAGAAGGCGCACGGAATATATTCAACCGTGCTGAGCGGAATATCTCGGTTCCCGAGGCGCCTGACGAAAACCTCCGCCGGGCGATGGAATACGCAGCATCACAGGCTAAAACGAATGCGGAGCCAGAGGATAACACCGCCAGCGTGTTGGACCTGGCAGAACAGGAGCTTTCCTCAGCGCAAACACCGCAGACCTTCTTCGTACGTTTGTTGGCGAAAGCGAAGTCTGCAGGACGTAAATTCAGCGAAGAGGAATCGACGTTCGTTTCCCATATGCGAGATCTGCTTTTCTTCGATCCGCAAAAGCGGTCGGGATATGACACGGTGGAAATTTGGGTAAATGACGAGGTCAGAGCCTCAACCATCTACAAAGAGTTGAGCGGATATGCAAGGTCGCTGTTAGATGCGTCTGAGAATTTGATACATGCGTGCCAGAATCTTGTTGGTTTTTTGGAAGATATTGATGGTGCAGCACAGATGCAGCGCGAAATCGCTTCGGTTGCGTTGGATCTGAAGGATTTTGTCATAGCTGCAACAGAAATCTTCATCCATCCAACAGATGAGTACGTTTTTTCTGCAACGCTCTCAAAGAAACCTGACAAAGGCAACAACGTTTTGCGGGCATTGCTCTACAACGTGGGCAGCAGGCTCGACGAAACGCTCTATGCGCGCACGCATTCGATCATATTCACATCCGCCACCCTGACGGTCAACGGCTCGTTCGCTCCTTTCGCCACGGCTATGGGGCTCAACACCTCACCGCAGTCGAAAACGAACGATCTGCAACTTGCTTCAAGCTATGACTTCGATCAGAACATGACTGTGTACGTGGTCAACGATATGCCTGAACCGAACAGCGCGAAATACCTAGAACAACTGCAGAAAATGCTCGTCGATGCGCATCTTGCGCAGAACGGCTCAATGCTGACGTTGTTCACGAACAAAAAGGAGATGGAAGCCTGTTTTTCAGAGGTTGCACCTCCGCTTAAAGACAACGATTTGCGGTTGGTTTGTCAGCGTTGGGGCGTGTCTGTCAAAGGATTGCGCGACGACTTTCTCAAAGACGAAACGCTCTCCCTGTTTGCACTCAAAAGTTTTTGGGAGGGATTCGATGCCCCGGGCTCGACGCTGCGCGGCGTGATCATTCCCAAGCTGCCGTTCTCGAAACCGACCGACCCGCTTTCATGCGAACGAGCAACGCGCGACGAGGGAGCATGGCGGCATTTCGTGCTGCCGCAAGCGGTGTTGGAAGTGCGTCAGGCAGCAGGGCGGCTGATTCGCAAGGCGGACGACACGGGTGTGCTGATTTTGGCAGATTCCCGTTTGGTTTCGAAAGGATACGGCAAGGTTTTCATCAACTCTTTGCCCAGTAAAAATGTACATTACGTCTCCAGTGACGAAGTGGTGGAAGCGCTGGTCCATCATCGTCATGCCGCGGGTAAATAGCTGACCGCCGCGGACTGAGGGTTTTCGAATGCACATCAAAAAACACACGAAGGGCAAGTCGAACGAGATTTCATTCGATGTACTCGAGGCGAAAAAGGGTCTTGATGCCAACGACGATCAAGAAGGCAACCCGCTTGGGCGCATTTCCATGTTCACGCTGGGTAAGCGTAAACCCCCGGCAACGCCGTCGCGTGAAACAAAGCTTCCGATCAACTACGTTGCCCCCAAAACTTCTTCCGCGAAACGACCAGCTTGGGAGTATCCGCGCGAAGAGGTCGCTAACAAAAAAGCGAAGCGCAAGCGGGGGAAACGCCTGCTCATAACGGTGGTCGCCGCAGGACTTACCTGCGCGGCGGTGCTGGGCGGCATCGCTATCGTCCAAGGCATTCAGCGCCAACAGGAGTTCCTCGGTAACCTCGACAAGCAGATCGAAGCGACCGATGCGGTCTACGACGCAACCTACGATTTCCGATCGCTCGTCGACGACGCACTCAACACGCCCTTGCCCGATCTCAACGCTGCGGACCTGCGCGAGCGCTATGAGCGCGTCAAAGACACATCGAGTCCCGCCACCAAGCTGCGCGCGACGAAAACGGCGGTCGAAAATCTACAGGGGAGTCTCACGAGTCGCGGTGATATCGAGCGCTCCAACAAGGTCCTCTCGTCCATCAATGCGCAGTTGAATCTGCTCGAGATGGGCGGTCCCATCGTTGAGGACGTAATGGAAGCTGCAACGCAGTATGCCCAGGCAGAGGACTACATGACGCTCGTACTCCAGGCGGATTCGGCTGCGCGCGAAGGGGCATCGGCATCGACCGATCTGACCGATGAGACCGCACGCGCTTCCATGCAGAAGTCCGACGAGGCGCTTAATTTGTTCGCGACGGCGCGGGATACGCTGCAAAAGGCAATTGACGGGGAGATGGCGTGGTTTACCACCGAGGACACACAGGATTCATCCCAGAGTTCTGTTGCGGAGGAAGCGCAGGAAGCGGGTTCGGAAGAGGGGCAGGACGCTGATCAGGAAACGCCCGCACCCACGCTGGAGTCCGTCGCGGACATCAAGACCGCGCTTCAACTGTTCATTGATTATGTGAATCTGCGCATCGATGCGCAGCAGGCGGCAAAAGATGCTGACCAGGGGTATCTTTCCCGGTCGAGCGCGACCATGATCGAGGCGAACGACCGGTACAACGCACTCGAGTTCAAGGCAGCTGACCTCTATGCGCAGATCAAGGAGAACGTCCCGTCGAAGATCATCCTGAGCGCGTATGAGAGCGCGCCGGCGCTCGCGCAACAGAAAGCGGCGTGGTTGGTCGAGCTCGCCAAATGCACTCCGCTGCTGTAACGGGAGATTTCTCAATCGAGAAAATCATTTCAGGTGGATGCATGCGGACGAGATAAATCTCGTTCCAGCATCTATGCCCAATCGTTTCGCCCCGTTGAATCGATTCCGATCGTGGTTGGCTCATAACCCAACGCCCGTCCCCTTCGCCATCTCCCAATCAACAACCTCGCTGCAAAACGCCCGTATAACGCATTACGCGCTGCGAGAACAGGCTGCAATGCTATACTTTTCCCTAATTGTGCTCATTGTGGAATAAGCAGCAAAAACATGGGCTTTTAGGCGACGAAAGGCGCAATAATGTCCGAGGTTATAGATTACGTCGACCGACTTTCACAGGTCATCGGTCCCCGCCCTGCTGGCACGGAAGAAGAGCAGCAAGCGGCATTCTTCATCGAGGAAACCCTGAGACAAACAGCGGACCTCTCCCCCGAAATCGAGGAATTCAACTGCAACCCCAGCTTCGAGCTCCCACGCGTCGTGTGCTGCATCGCAACGGCGGTGCTGGGCATCCTGTCCATCTTCCTGGAGCTGATGGTGTTTCCCTCGGTCATCATCACGGTGATCACGGCGCTGCTGTTTATCACCGATACGCTGGGCGTTTCCATCTTCTCGCGCTTCGGAAACCACGGCATCAGCCAAAACGTGGTGGCGCGCTACATCCCGAGACCAACGGGCGACGGCGTCCAGCCCCACGCGGCGCGCAAGCGCAAAATCGTCGTCGTCGCGCATTACGACTCGGGTCGCGTGCGCAGTGAGGCAAAAGGCGCCCTCCTCGGCGCGCTCAGCATCATCTACTGGATCGAAATCGCGGGCATGGCGCTCGTCCCCATCGCGCTGCTCCTCCGCATGGGCGCCAGCGCGGACCTCACGCTCATCCCCATCCTGAACGTCATTCTCATCATCGGTGTCGTGGCGTCACTTTTGCCCGTGTTCGGCTACATTATGCACCAGACGGCGCCCTACAATAATGCGGCGAATGTGAACGCCAGTGGCACCGCGCTGCTCATGGACATCGCGCGGCGCGTGAACGTCGAGCTCCCCGAACTTGCCGCTGACCAGGCGGTTATTCATGGCGAAGAGGCGGCGCTCGAGGCGGGCGTGATCCCCGAGGGCGTCCAGCTCATCTACGATACGCAGCCGACCGGCTCGCTTGACCCGGTTGTGCCCGGTCAGGGAGAGGGTGCGTTCGCATCCGCGGCGGCGCTTGCAGCAGCTCAAAATGGCGAAGATGGCGAAAGCATCTTCGCGAATCCCGCAGCAGCGGGCGACGCAAGCCAGACCAACAGCTACTTCGACCAGTCCGCGTACACAGCTACGGCAGCCACGGCAACGGCAACAACAACAGCCGCAGCAACCCCTGCAACGGCAGTCACTCCCCAGATTGCAGAGGCAATCGGTGCCGCTTCGGTGACAAATGCCGCGCAGATGGCGCAGGCGCAGGACGGCATGGGCGCTCCCGCCGGGACCAATGTGGTCACGACGGCGGTGGAGGAGAACGTCCCCGATTGGTATCGCAAGGCTCGCCAGAAGGCGAACAAATCCCAGGTCCAAGCGGCACCTTCGCAGCGCTCCCGGTTCGCTGATGCCCTCGATACAGCTGAGGCGGTCTCCGCGAACGCCCTCGAGCGCGAGGCAGAAGAAACAACCAGTGCGCCCTCTGCCGCGGAGCAGCGTCTCCAGCAGATGCGCGCGAGCATCATGAGCGACTTCGGCGCAACAGCCGCCTCCACACCGGCGCGCCCCACACACGCGGGGCAGGGCGTCGACGGCTATCTCGCAAGCACAATGGCCGAGCCCAGCTATGGTGCGGAAATGGTGGCGAACGAGGCGCGCTCAGCAGCTGACGCCGCCCAGGTTGCGGCGCAGGCAGCAGCTCAGGCAACGGTCGCGTCCACCCAAGCTGCCAACTTCGCGCAAACGGCGGCAAGCATGGCGGAGGTCGAGGCAAGCGCTCAAGCAGGCGCGCTGACCCCCGAGCAGGCAGCGGTTGCCGACCGCACCATCTCGTTCATCCCGGTCGCGGTCGACCACGACGAGATTCTTCGCGAAAGCGCGCAGCTGAAAGAAGAAGCAACGGCAATGCCGGAAGCGGCTCCCACCGGGCGAAAAAAGCGCACGATCGCGCTCCCCAGTCTGACGGGCGCCATCGAAGGCGTGAACGCGCGCTTGCAGGAGGCGCCGCTTGCTGAGGAAAACACCGATGAGCAGGCGAAAGTTGACAATCGTCGTGCGCGCCAGGAGATGCTCTCCTCGTCGCTGCCGCAGATGTCGGGACAGCCTGTGGACGCGGCGGAAGACGCATACGATCAGGTCAACGTTGCGGCGGCGGGCTCGTTCGTTTCAGCCGATGCCACGACGTCGTTCAGCCCCGTCGGCGACGAGCTCATCGCTGACATGGACGCGCAGGACATCTATGTCGAAGATGCCGACGACTCCGCTTACACCGAGCAGTTCACGTCCGCGGGCGCGCCGGTCGGTCCCGGCTACGTGGACATCCCCTCGACACGCCGTTCCAAGATGTTCGGTCGCTTCCGTCGCAAGAAGCACAACGACGACGAAATGTCGCTCCAGCAGGCAATCGGGGTTGATGACAGCTTCGATGCGCGCTCGGTTGGTGCGGCGCGCGGCGGCTGGGAAAGCTTCCGTCAGGATGATGGCGAAGAGGACGCGTGGCGCGGCGGTGGGTTCTCCCGCAAGCGCAAGACCGTCACGGCAACCGACGATGATATATACGCCGAAGAGTTCGATGATATGGGCGAAGAGGGCTACGACGTTGATGTCGAAGAGGTCGAAGAAGCGCCGGTCGAGCACACTGAGCGCAAGCGCTCGCATCGACATGACCCCGAGGAAGAGGGTTCGGAAGGTCGTCGTCGCCGCCGTGATCGCAGTGCAAGTCCCTTCGGCGATCTGCCATTGTTGCACGACATCGCCGAGGAGCGCGAAGCTATCCAGCAGTTCAACACGGGAATGATCTCGACAGAGGTTTGGTTCGTTGCGCTGGGCGCTGAAATCGCGAACAACGCCGGCATTGCATCGTTTATCGACGCGCATCATGACGAGCTGCGTGGATCCATCGTGATCGACCTCGACGGGCTCGGCGCGGGCACGCTCTCCCTGATCGAGGAAGAGGGTCTGTTCAAGCGGACGAAGGTGTCGTCACGCATGAAGCGCTATGTCACGAAAGCGGCGTCGTCATTGGGAACACACGTGGGTAACGGGCGCATGGTGTGGCGCAACAGCGGCGCGTATTACGCCGCGCGCAAGGGATTCCAGGTGTTGCATCTTGCCGGCATGCAGGACGGAAAGCCCGCGTATGCGTGTGAAGCCGACGACGTGGTCGAGAACGTTTCCGAGGAAACGTTGGAGGCGAATGCCGCGTTCGTCATGGAGGTTCTCCGCAACATCTAACCCGTGTGAATGTTTCAGGTTGACGTTGGGGCGAGATTCATCTCGCCCGCAAAAAACCTGCATTCATGCCCGTGGAAACAACCCGGATCACCAACCATCCCGTTTTGCATGAATGCCATTCATTGGTTTTGATAGCCCTGGTGAACGTATCTGGTTTGGTAAATCTCTTAGTCGAAAAAACGTATCAGGTTTGACGTTGGGGCGAGATTTATCTCGCCCGCCTGTAACGACTCCAACAATGAATCATTTGGCGAATACGCTGCACCAACGGCGATCTCGAAACGCAATAACCCCAACAACGCACCATCGCGGACGAGATAAATCTCGTCCCTACGTCTATCCCCAAGTGTCGCTCCTATCGGATCATCCATGGTTACGACCGGTTCACCGCAACGCTCATCCCCGCCACCCCCTCAATCGCCCTCCAACAACAACGGTGGATAACGTTATCCACAGGTCGGTGGACAGGTTGAAAAGCTAACCAGAAAACTCGGCATTACCTTAAAACAACCTGAAAATTCCTTCTAAAAATATGAACTTTTTGCGAATTTTTATAAAACCTTTATCAACAAATGCGTTCAAACCCTCACGAAAATACACGCGATTCCAATCGAAACTTGACACGAATTTCCCCCGTTGAACGGGTGGAATGCACCCACTTCCGGCACAAACGCGCTGGTAGCACCTAAAAATGCACATTTTCGACACATTTCACCCTCATTTTATCCATTCTGAACGGGCGAAATACAAGGGTATAGTACATATTGCTACCACTGTATCAACGCGCCTATATACGCGCGCGCGAATAGCGCGACGAGGTTGAACAGAACGCGTATCGAAGCGCATGTGCATGGGGGGAAACGTGTCTTTGGCACAGGCGAGCACGGGTTGGCTCGAACGGGCACACGGGGCACCGCTGGCAGAACGGACAGATGCCGTGCCAGCGCAAGCCGCGCGGAGTCGCGGACAGTCACCAGTTGCCGCACTTCGCCAAAGACGACGCACAAAGGGGATTGATGCTGCAGCAGCAAACACCCTACCCAAGCATATGTACCTCGAAAAGGCACGTCACATGGTACGCCGCTGTCACGTTGGTGCTGGGAACACCATGACAGTAAGGCCTATCGCTTCCGCAAAGAGGCAGGCAACCGCACAAGGCGTGAGCGTCGCGCACAACGCAAACAGCGCAAAGCGCCCGCCAGCAGCGGAAACCGATCGGAGCAGAAGCGAGCAGCCGGAGGCAAGGCGAACCGCTGGTAACGGTTCGTGAACCAAGAAGTAAGGCAGGACCATGAGCACACTTCATGAGCTGGGCACAGGGCAGGGACAAGGGAACCTGAGCCCCAAGCACGCATCAGGTGTCTTTGCGAACGCGCAAAGCACAACCCACGGTATGCATGACAAGGCGATGCACGCCAAGCACGCGAAAAGCGCTGACCCGCACATGCGGGAAGATGCCGTCGCGGCTGACGACGTTGTTCTCATGCAGAGCGAATACGTCAACCTGACGGACGCTTCAAGCGTTCAGGCGAAGGGCGAAGGCGAATACGCCGTCCGCGCCATCGTCGTTGACGAGGCAGCAACCGGCGCGCCGGTCGAAAGCACCGCTTCCGATCTCGCAGGCGCAGCCGCCGCAACCGCAGCTGCCGCAGCCACCGCGAGCGCCATCGCGAACGCAGTAACCGACTCGGTCGCCACCAGCGCCACCGAAGCCGCAAGCGCAAGCGCTCTCGCAGACACTGCTCTCGCGAACGCAACCGCGAACACAACCGCAACCGATGCAGCAACAGAGGCTCGCCTTACCAACGAGCTCGCATCGTCTGATTCCCTTTCCCTGAATCCCTGCACCACCGCTCACGAAACCACCACCGCTCATGACGACATCACTGTCGCTCCGTCCGCCAGCCTTCCCACCAGCATCACCACAACCAGCACCACCACCTCCGCTGCAGCCGCCACAACCACACACACCACCCGCGCGCGCACAACCAAGCGCGCAACCAACACCAACCCCTACGCGCGTAACCCCCTGGGTCGCATCCTGCGCGTAGCAACCGCTGCAACCCTCGCGGCAGCAATGGCGTTCGGCACGATCGCGCAAGCGGGCGCTGACGGCAGCACCCCCGCGAACGTCCCCATCCTCACAGACTCGGTCACGCTCACCAATACCAACACCAACGCCGACGGCGCAACCAACAACGCCAACAACGCCAACCCAACCAACAACACAACCAACCAAGCCAACCCAACCCCCGACGCAACCACCCAAGGCACCGCGCAAGCACCCAACGGCGTGGAGATCATCTCCACCCAGGAGCGCCTCACCAAGGGCGACGAGTCCACCGCCATCTCCGGCATGGTCTCGATCAACGCGAACGCGAACGTCTTCCAGGTTGACGGGCTTATCTACCAGGTCGTCACCGCTCCCGACGCCGCCGCATCCGCAGCCGCGGTCCCCGGCGTTGAGCCGGGCACGCCTACGGTCGCGTTCACGGGCGTCACCGAAAGCGTCACCGGTCAGGAGGGTCTCGACATCCCGGCCACCGTTGACTTCAACGGCAACACCTACGCCGTCATCGCCATCGGCGAGCGCGCATGCCAGCAGGCTCAGGCAGCGGCAGCTCCCACGGCAACGGACGCAACGCGCAACCTCGTCACGCTCGGCAACGGCGCGGGCGCGCTCGGCATGTCCGGCGCCGACGAGGCGAACGCCACCAACCTGACGCTCCCCTCAACCATTACATATATAGATGTAGACGCGTTGGCTGCTTTCGCCAACCTCAAGAACATCACGGTGGACGCGGGCAATGCCACTTACGCGTCCTTCGCCGGCTCCCTCACCACCAAGGATCGCACGCAGCTGCTCTTTGCTCCGGCGGCGAAGGAGACCATCGAAATAGCCACCGAGACCACATCTATATTCGCGGAAGGCAAGCCCTACGCAACGGCAGCCACCAGCTTCGTGGTGGCAACGGACAACTCCGTCTTCGTCGCCGAGAACGACATGCTCCTGCGCGCTCTTGATGACGAAGGAAACCAGACCACCGTCGACAAAGCCGATCAGGCTGCAGTCGCTTGGCGGGCTGCGGGCGCGGGCAGCGCAACGGTTATTAACCAGACCGCCGCGTTCGGCACCCAGCGCGTCCCCGTCATCGCTATCGACGCCGGCGCGTACAGCGCATCGGCGGCAACGGGTCTGACCTCCATCGTCTGCCCGGCCAACATCTCCTACATCGCTGCGCCTACATATATAAGTATGGCGAAGGCCCAGGAGACCCAGCAGGCACTCGCGGCGCTCACGGGCACCGACGTCAAGCCGGTCTACGTGCAGGAGAACGCCGTCACCACGGATCCGGAAACGCGCGAGCAGCGCATCCAGAACACGCCGGGTGCGTTCGAGGCTTCAACCATTGAAGGCGCCACCATCGCGCTCACCAACGCAGCCGACGAAGCGGCAACTCAGGTTTGGGCGGCTGCCGGCTTCACCCAGTTCACCACCATTGGCGAAGCGGGCGCCACGGAAACCGCGGGCAACGCTGCCGGACAAACGGGCGGCATGGTCGAGCTCGTGAAGCCGGGCGACTCCGTCTCCGCTACCACCGAGGAAACCACGCCGGGCACGGCAACCACCGGTCTGACCTACACGCTCCTGCCCAACATGACCCTCGAGGTCAGCTGGCAAGGACGCGCCACCTTCGCCACGGAACTCGACATCCCGGCAAGCGCGCGCATCGGCAACGTCGTCTACCCGGTCACCGCCATCGCGAAGAACGCATTCGCGGGCTTCACCTCGCTCAACACCGTGCATCTGCCGGCGTCCATCCGCACCATCGGCGAATCCGCCTTCGAGGGCACTGCAGCGCTGTCCACCATCAACTTCGGCTCCAGCCTGCGCACCATTGGCTACCGCGCCTTCGCGGACAGCGGCATCACCGAGGCAACGCTGCCGGCAACGCTGACCACTATCGGCGGCGAAGCGTTCTCCGGCGCAACGGCGCTCAAGACCATCGTGGCGAATGGGCATGTCGCAACGGTGAGCGATTCCGCCCTCGCGGGATGCTCCAGCCTGCGCGTCTATGTTCCCGAAACAGTTGAGGCGTCGTCATGGGCAGCAGCTCAGGGTGATCCCACGCAGAACATCATCGTCTACAGCTATGGTATCCAGCTGCCGAGCGACACACTCAAAGTGCCCGTCGGCGACACCGCCAGCATCTACGCCGGCGGCAAGGATGACCCTCTGGCTGAGCAGCTGGTCGCGGAAGCAACGCCCGCGGCGGACAGCGGCATCCAGACGGAATACTCTTTCGCGTCCGAAAACGTCTCGGTCACCACGACCGGTCTTGTGCGCGGCTACAAGGAAAGCGTTTCCGAAGTCACGGTCACGCATCTGCTCAATGGGCAGGTGCTCGCGCAGCGTGCGCGTACCGTCCAGGTGACGCCCATGGAGTTTGTCGAAGTCCCCGAGCCCTCCCTCTTCCCGGATGACGAAGCGGGTGAAGGTGGCGAAGGCACCACCGACGGCACCACTGGCACCGGCACCACCGACAACGCCGGCACCACCAACACCGACGACAACCAGATCGATGGCGCTCTCCTTGATGAGATCAACAAGGACGCGCAGACAAACGCGGCCGACGCGGTCGACGCAGCTGACGGCAGCACCAAGACCGACGAAGAGAAAGCAGGCGAACTAACCGCCAATGAACTCGACCTCATGAATGCAACGGTCACCAAAATGGCGGCAAGCGCACGGCTGGCTGCCGAAGAGGACGATACCGAGCTCACGCTCACCTACGGTCCTGTGGTTGGCTCGAGCCACGTCGACACGGCGGGCACGAACGTCACGTGGGAAGTTCGTGGTCCGCGTCCGTCTGATGCAGCGGTCGCCGAAGACGGCAGCATGCCGGCTGAGGGCGAATACACATTCCTCCTCTACCCAACCGATCCCGACGCCGACGACCTCGCTGAACTCTTCCAAACGCAGAGGGCGCAAGGTGCACAGGCTGCCATTCTGCCCGAATGGGGCAAGGACGAGTTCCGTGATACGATCAATCTGGTCAACCGTATCAAGGTGCTTGACTATGTATTCACAAAGAACGAAAGCACCAACGAGCTTCTGTTCGCGAATTTCCAGAATCTGTCTGTGATTGACCCGTCTGACCTCAAGCAGCTCGTTATATCGGGCAGCACCAGCGTCGCGGGTATGTTCCAAAACTGCAAGAGCCTCTCCACGGTCACCATGATTGACGTGTTCGGACCGGGCGAAATGACACCGGTCTCCGTGGCTCACATGTTCGACGGCTGCACGGTTCTGCAGGACGTCACCATCACGCTGTCCTCGCTCGACGGCACCAACTGTATGATGTATGTGAACGACATGCGCTACATGTTCGCCAACTGCCCGGCGCTGACCATGGTGAATCTCCGCGGCGTTGACACGTCCACGGTCACGGGCGACTGGACGTCGTTCGGTGAGAACAGCTCATACATGGCGAAGATGTTCGATGGCGCCACGCAGATGGTCAACAACAAAGATCAGGATTGCACGGCGGTGAACGAAAACGCCAAGATCTACATCGGCGCTGGGTTCACGAAAGTGCTGAACGGCTTCTTCTGGAATCGCGAGGTCATCGATGGCGTGCCCGAGTATGTCTTGGCTGCGAATGTGTACGTCTACGGTGGCCCCGAAGGCGTTGACAACCTCATGCGTCGTCCGAACACGGAGGTGAACGGCAAGAAGTTCATCTACATGGGCGTCGTTGACCTGTCTGACACGCGCGCTGCATCTAACGAATTGGTGTGGACCACGCGGCAGTACCTCGTCTATCCGTCCGCCAATGCGGGAGCTATCGGCAACGTGGGCGAAGAGTTCGGCGGTCTCGTCACCTTCGGCTTCGTTGGCGTCAAAACCACGAATGACCCCAGCGGCAGTTCGGTCATCTACAACATCCGTCAGAATGCACGGGGTGAACTGACCCTCGTGATTTACCCGAAACCGCGTCAGGGCACAAGTCGTCCGCCAACGCCGCAAATGCGTGACCTCGGCGACACGCCGGCAGACATCGCACCTTGGCGTTCCGGCTATGGCGAACTTGTTAAATACGTGAAGGTCTACAACGGCGTGCGTGCGAACACATCGCTCAATGCCATGTTCAAGGACATGAAGAACCTGACGAACGTGGACATCACGCAGCTCAATGTTGATCTGACCACGAACATGAACGAAATGTTCGCAGGCTGCAGCGCTTTGACCAAAGTGGACACGAACGTCGAGCGCATTCCCGATACTACGACCACCGTTCCCGAGGGTGTGTCCATTGCTCCCACGTGGAACACAGCGAAGCTGACGAACACGAGCAATATGTTCCAGGGCGCTGAGAATCTTGTTGAGGTCAACCTCGTTGACTTCGTCTCGGCTGACAACGCCAATATGACAGAGATGTTCCTTGGCTGTGCGAACCTCACGCGCGTGAACATGTCCAATGTGGGCTCGGGCGCAGCAACGCAGTTCGCCCGTATGTTTAAGGACGCGTTCTCGTCGAACGCCCTTGCGAATAAGAGTCCCTCCATTACCATGACCGGAGTGGGTAACTCTTCTGTCGAAGGAGCAACGGTCAATGGGGTCAAATGGACGACCAATATGACCGACATGTTCCAGGACGCATTCTACCTGCGGTCTGTCACAGCGACCGATGTGGCCAGTGGTCCGGATGCGAATTTGACCCGCATGTTCAATCAGACCTACGCGCTCACAGGGGTGAATTTGACCAATGTGGGCAATGGACCTGATGCGAATTTGACCGAAATGTTCATGAATGTCGGCTCGGTTGACGCATATCTCGGCGCAGCTTCGAGCTCGCGTCGCGATGCGGTCGTCCGGTTCAACAATGTTGGCTGCGGCGGCGACGCCATCTTCAAGAACATGTTCTATAACGCATATTCGTCCAACCGTATCAATGTGGCGAATGTGACCATCGCATCAACGGATGCGAAGCCAGCATCGTCGTTCGAAGGCATGTTCTCCGGTATGACGCATCTGTCATTCTGTGACCTGCGTGGACTTCCGGCGCTGTCCTCCACGGGCGAGCGCACGATGGCGTACATGTTCTATGGCGTCAACTATGTTCTTCGCATTCAGCAAGCTGCAGCCGATGCGACAAACCTGCGCGATCGCTTCGTGTACTTCGCTGATGATTACAACTTCTATCAGGCGCTCACCATGGACTATATGTTCGCCCAGCCTGATGGCAAGGACGGCGCAGCAGCAACCTCCGCGTTGGTCGACGTCGAACTCCAAGGACTCGTCACATCGCCGACGCTCAGCATGGAAGGTATGTTCGCGAACAACTCGAACATGGAGAACTGCCTCCTTACGGCTGGTAGCCGCATCGGTTCTGCTAACAACATGAAGTACCTGTTCAAGAACTGCTCTGCTTTGTCCAACATCGATTTCTCCGGTGTGGGCTCATCCATGGTCACAGGCGATAACGAATCCTACGGCGCAAGCTCTACGCTCATGTATCACATGTTCGAGGGCGCCACGAATATCGTTACGGCGAAGGGCGAAGCATCGCCCAAAGCCAGCACCATTACGCTCGGCACAGGCTTCACGAAGATTCTGAACGGCTTCTTCTGGAACCGCGACAACCAGACCGCATCCCCCACCTACGTCATGGCAAGCAATGTGACAGTGCGGGTGTTCGGCGGTCCCACCACGTTTGCTGACCTGATCGATTGTCCGCAGGCAACGCTCGGAACGAATGTCTACTCCTTTGCGGGTACGATTGATCTGTCCGACAATAATGCACTCGTTCATGCTGACATTTGGGTAGCTCACAACTACGCGAACAATCTGAACTATGCGAACCTCGAATCAGTATTCGGTGACACGGGCAAAACGTTTGGCTCCATTGTCGCTGGCGGTTATATCGGTGACGAATTCGACGGACAGAATGGTCAGTCCGTCATGTGGGTCATCCGTGGCAACACGCTCATCATCTATCCGAGGGATGGACAAGCGGGTACGATGCGTGACTTCGGGGCTGAGGACACCAAGGTTGCTCCGTGGTCCGGCTTGACGCGCACGAATGGCGTGAACTTCTCCGACCGCTTCTCTCAGATGAAGGTCTATCCCGGCGTTACGGCGGGTCGTTCGCTCGAGGCTATGTTCTCGCATTGCCCGAATCTGGTTTCAGCTGATCTGACTCCGCTCAAGCTCACGCCCAATACGATGTCGATGTATGGCATGTTCGAGAACTGTGACTCCATCACTGAGGTGCGTACGCGTGACGAGGTGGCACAAGGAGATGCTATCGCACGCAACGTGAGCCTGTACTCAGGGTGGGATACCTCAGGCTTGACGACCGCCATCGGTATGTTCCGCAATTGCTCGAATCTCACGAGCGTGGTGTTGAAGAACGTCGGTAGCGGACGCACGGGCATCGATATGTCCTTCGCATTCGCTGACTGCCCGAAGATCAACTGGGTCGAGTTCAACAACGTCGGCAACGGCGATCGCACCAACATGGAATATATGTTCAAGGGCTCCATGACTGATAGCGGAATCAATGGAACAGGCGAAGTGGTGCTCAACACTGTGGGCAACGGCTCGTCCACGTCCATGGCTCATATGTTCGAAGGCGCCGCACAGCTCGCACGTCTGACAATGAATGATGTCGGAACGAACACCGGGTCTGCTCCGAATATGGCATACATGTTCAAAGACGCGTACGTGCTGTACAGCGTCAACGCAACCAATGTTGGCATTCGCAATGCCAACATGACAGAAATGTTTGCTCACACGGGCGGATATTATGATCCGGAGACGAAGACCTCCTATGCAGTGGGTCGTACGCCTTCATTCACGTTCGTGAACTTCGGCATTGATGGAGCGAATTTCATCTCATGCTTCGAGAATTCGTTCTCGGCGAAGAGCACTCTGACACGCGCCATCCTCTCGATTGCGGTGTCCGATGAAATGAAGCCGCGCGTACGGCATGCATCAAGCATGGTCGCTATGTTCGCTGGATGCTCTAAGCTGGGTCAAATGGACCTGCGCGGTCTGGCTGCGCCCGCTTCCAATCTGTATAGCATGTTCGCCGGTAATACGCTTGCGGCGAACGTTGGTCAAAGAGCGAACGCGCCGACCGAGCGTCAGAACTTCGTCGTGCTGCCCGTAGATTGGGACTTCGCGGGCGTCGTCAACATGGCTGAGATGTTCAAAGATTGTACGAGCGTCGTAGAGATTTCGCTCAAAAATGTGGTTCGCGAAAAGCGCATTGTGGCTACCTCTATGTTCGAGGGATGCACGGGCGTTTCATACGTAGGGTTAACTGCTGATAAGCCCATTGGCTCTATGTATGATATGCGCTATCTGTTCCGCAATTGTACGAACCTGAACGATATCGACCTGACCGGCATTGGAACAAGCGAAGTGCTGGGCAATACGACGTCCTATGGACCGAATGCGACATTCATGTACGACATGTTCCGTGGTTCAGGTTTTGATACTCCCACGGGAGCTTCCAATGGATATGAGGCCTCCATCCGACTCGGAGCTGGCTGGACGAAGATCCTGAACGGCTTCTTCTGGAGTCGCGAGAGTTCTACGGCGGCGCCGAACTATGTCATGAAGGCGAACACGAACGTGATAGTGTCGGGAGGTCCGACGCGCGCTGACAACCTGATGCAGCGTCCGAATGCAAAATATGCGGGCAAGACGTATCGCTTCGACGGCAAGATCTCGCTTGCTGACAACAACATCCTCATGAACATCCAGGTTTGGGTGTCGAAGAACTACATGGAGCTGCTCGATTATGCAGAGCTGAGTCCTGCGTTTGGTGATACCGGGTCGTACTTCGGCAACATCCTTGCGGGCGGCTACATCGGCACACCCGCCGATGGCGTGAGCGGTCAGTCGGCGCTCTGGGTCATTCGCCAGAATCCCAATAACAAAGTAGGAACACTTGTTCTCTATCCGAATAAGGTACAGGGCTACACGGAAGCCACCATGCGTGACTTCGATCAGGAAAGCCTCATGGCTCCATGGAGCGGGGTTGCTGCAGAAGCTGGTTCAGCATCCTATGCCGACACCATTTCGCAGGTTAAGGTGTACTCCGGACTCAAGGCGGGCGCAAGCCTAGACAGCATGTTTAATGGCTGTGCGAAATTGACGAAGGTCGATCTCACCAATCTTGAGGTGACGAAAGACACGACCAACATGAACAACATGTTCTATGGCTGCTCGTCCCTCGGGAGTGTTACCAATGCGATCAATACGCCCACTACGGATACGGATACAAATCTGGCGGATGGTGTGAACATCCCTGCAACGTGGGATACCACGGGCTTGATCACCGCCGAGGGCATGTTTGAGGACTGCACGAACATCGGTACGGTCACCCTCAACGGCTTCGGCAATAATCCCACGGGCACGAATATGTCACGTATGTTCCGCGGTGACGAGCGCATTGCTACGGTGAGCTTGACCAACGTCGGCAACGGCAAGGGCGCAAACATGTCGCGGATGTTCCAGAACGCCATGGCGGTCTCGGGGCTCGGACGCACCAGCGTTACGCTCAGCAACGTCGGCAATGCCGAGAAAGTCCGCATGGATCAGATGTTCGACCATGCACAACACATCATCACGGCATCACTGGATAACGTGGGTAACGGCACAAGCACGAACATGAGTTCGATGTTCGCTTACACGGGCAGTTTGCTTACGGCGTCTGCCACGAATGTGGGTAACGGTGCTGGTTCGAACCTCACCGGATTGTTCTCCTTCTCGGGTGGTTTCAACACCGATTACACCCAGTCAGGTGACGAAGCAAGCTTCACGCTCAACAACGTGGGTATCGGCGGCGCAGACCTCACCAGGCTGTTCTACAACTCGTTCAAATCTGATCATCTGGCGCGCGCTTCCATCACCTATCAGTCAAGCGGAACGGTGGTTCGTCCGACCAGCATGAAGGAACTGGTGTGCGAATGTCCCAAGGTCACCATACTTGATTTGCGTGGTCTACCTGCGGCTGCACCCACACTCGAACGTGCGTTCTATAACCTTGATAGTGTCGATTCGGTCGTGCTTGGAACAAGCTCTCCGTCATCGAGGCAGCTCGTTCTCCCGGCGAATTGGGATATGTCCGGCGTGTCGAATATGCAGTACCTGTTCGGCGGCATGGACGCCCTGAAAACCGTCGATGTACCGGGCATTTGCTCCAGCTCTTCAGTGACGATGTACGGCATGTTCTATGACGATGCCAACCTCGAGACGGTCACGCTCGGCCTCGGCAACAAGCCCGTTGGCTCCGCGAGCGACCTCTCCTACATGTTCTACAACTGCGCACACCTCCACACGGTCGATATGCGCGGCGTCGGCAGCTCCAAGATCAACGGCGATTACGCCTCCTACGGCGTACTTTCCGGCATGGACATGATGTTCGAAGGCTGCACACGCCTCGTGACCAAGATCGGCACGGCGGTCGAGATGCAGGCAGACGGCACGGGTGTGCCTGCCAGCAGTTTCGCGACCAACGAGACGCG